>NZ_CP029190.1:2080000-2680000 GCF_008642295.1 Streptomyces venezuelae
GTACAGCAGCTCGCCGGCCGAGGCGTGGCCCGAGACGTGGACCTTGGCGTTGCCCTTGTGGACGACGTTGGCGCCCCAGCGGGTCAGGCCGTTGATCACGCGGTAGACCGCGTTCTCGTTGCCGGGGATCAGCGAGGACGCCAGGATCACCGTGTCGCCCGGGACGATCCGGATCTGGTGGTCGCGGTTGGCCATCCGGGACAGGGCGGCCATCGGCTCGCCCTGGGAACCCGTACAGACCAGCACGACCTCGTCGTCCGGCAGGTCGTCCAGCGAGCGCACGTCCACGACGAGGCCGGCCGGGACCCGGAGGTAGCCCAGGTCGCGGGCGATGCCCATGTTCCGGACCATCGAGCGGCCGACGAAGGCCACCCGTCGTCCGTACTCGTGGGCCGCGTCCAGGATCTGCTGGATGCGGTGCACATGGCTGGCGAAGGAGGCGACGATGATCCGCTTCTGGGCGCCGGCGAAGACGCCGCGGATCACGTTGGAGATGTCGCGCTCGGGCGGGACGAAGCCCGGGACCTCGGCGTTCGTCGAGTCCGAGAGAAGGAGGTCGATGCCCTCCTCGCTCAGCCGCGCGAAGGCGTGCAGGTCCGTGAGGCGGTTGTCCATCGGGAGCTGGTCCATCTTGAAGTCGCCGGTGGCGACGACCAGACCCGCGGGGGTCCGGATGGCGACGGCCAGGGCGTCCGGGATGGAGTGGTTGACCGCGATGAACTCGCAGTCGAAGTTGCCGAGGCGCTCCCGGTCCCCTTCCTTCACCTCGAGGGTGTAGGGGCGGATGCGGTGCTCCTGGAGCTTCGCCTCGATCAGGGCGAGCGTCAGCTTGGAGCCGATCAGCGGGATGTCCGGCTTCTCCCGGAGGAGGTAGGGGACGGCGCCGATGTGGTCCTCGTGGCCGTGGGTGAGGACGATGCCGTCGATCTGGTCGAGGCGGTCCCTGATGGACGAGAAGTCCGGCAGGATCAGGTCGATGCCCGGCTGCTCCTCCTCGGGGAAGAGGACGCCGCAGTCGACGATCAGCAGTCGGCCGTCGAACTCGAAGACGGTCATGTTCCGGCCGATTTCGCCCAGGCCACCCAGAGGGGTGACGCGAAGGCCGCCCTTGGGCAGCTTCGGCGGCGGGCCGAGTTCCGGATGCGGATGGCTCAAAAGTCTCTCCTCACCACACGCGCCACGTACCCCTTAAGGCACGTGGCGCGCATGACATTCGTGCACTTGCTGTTGTGTGTGTGGACTGCTTGTTCAGTTGTGAAGTCTGATGTCAGAGCTGTACCCCGCCGGCGGCAAGATCGATCTTGAGCTGCGCGGTCTCCTCGTCGGTCAGTCCGATCATCGGAAGGCGCAGCGGGCCGGCCGGGAGGCCCTGCAGGGCCAGGGCGGCCTTGGTGGTCATGACGCCCTGGGTGCGGAACATTCCGGTGAAGACGGGGAGCAGCTTCTGGTGGATCTCGGTGGCCTTCTGCACGTCGCCGCCGAGGTGGGCCTCCAGCAGGGAGCGCAGTTCCGGGGTGACCACGTGGCCGACGACCGAGACGAAACCGACTGCGCCGACCGAGAGGAGCGGGAGGTTCAGCATGTCGTCGCCGGAGTACCAGGCCAGGCCGCTCTGGGCGATGGCCCAGCTGGCGCGGCCGAGGTCGCCCTTGGCGTCCTTGTTGGCGACGATGCGCGGGTGCTCGGCCAGCCGGACCAGGGTCTCGGTGTTGATCGGGACGCCGCTGCGGCCGGGGATGTCGTACAGCATGACCGGGAGCTCGGTGGCGTCGGCGATGGCCGAGAAGTGCCGGTACAAACCCTCCTGAGGGGGCTTGTTGTAGTACGGGGTGACGGCGAGCAGGCCGTGTGCGCCGGTGCGCTCGGCCTGGCGGGCGAGCTCGAGGGTGTGGTGGGTGTCGTTGGTGCCGATGCCGGCGACGACGTGGGCGCGGTCGCCGACCGCCTCGAGCACGGCTCGTACGAGGTCGTTTTTCTCCGCGTCGGTGGTGGTCGGGGACTCACCGGTGGTCCCGTTGATGATCAGGCCGTCGTTGCCTGCGTCCACCAGGTGGACGGCGAGCTGCTGCGCGCCGTCGAGGTCGAGTGCGCCATCCGCCGTGAACGGCGTGATCATGGCGGTGAGGACCCGCCCGAAGGGGGTCTGCGGAGTCGAGATCGGAGCCATGGGTAACACGCTACTCGCTGCCATGCTCGCGGTGTCCCCTCGGGGGACGTCAACAGGGTGTGGAGCCCGGCACTGCCTGCTCGGGGGTTCAAGCAGTGCCGGGTCCGTTTGATCAGCCTAGATGAACTTCACGAAACGTCGCAATACGGACACTTCGGTCTTGACTTCGTACATCCGTCCGGGAGCCCGGTTACGGGGCCACTCGGCCGTTCGCATTGAAGGCCGCGTAGGTCAGCGGCATCAGCCGGGCCCAGTGCTCCTCCATCTGCTCGCCGACCATCTCGATCTCCCGCTGCGGGAAGGAGGGCACCGCCGCGAGCTCGTGCTGGGTGCGCAGCCCGAGGAAGTGCATCAGCGAGCGCGCGTTGCAGGTGGCGTACATCGAGGAGAAAAGTCCGACCGGCAGGACCGAACGGGCAACCTCCCGGGCCACGCCCGCCGCCAGCATCTCCCGGTACGCCTCGTACGCCTGGCGGTACGAGTCCTCCATGACCCGGCCGGTCAGCTCCTGCTGGGCCTGGGTGCCCTCGACGAACACGTACTTGCCCGGGCGGCCCTCCTGGACCAGCTTGCGGGCCGCGTCCGGTACGTAGAAGACCGGCTGGAGCTCCCGGTAGCGGCCGGATTCCTCGTTGTAGGACCAGCCGACCCGGTGCCGCATGAACTCGCGGAACACGAAGATCGGGGCGCTGATGAAGAACGTCATCGAGTTGTGCTCGAACGGGCTGCCGTGCCGGTCCCGCATCAGGTAGTTGATCAGGCCCTTGGAGCGCTCGGGGTCCTTCTGCAGCTCGTCGAGGGACTGCTCACCGGCCGTGGAGACACGGGCGGCCCACAGCACGTCGGAGTCTGCGGCGGAGTGCTTCACCAAGTCGACGGTCACGTCGCTTCGGAAGTCGATCTTCAGCTCGGGGGTCTCGCTCACGAGGTCCTTCCAGGTCACACCAGGTCACATCGGCCGTGCCGCGCCCACTTTACGCGCGCCCCAAGCGTGTGCCGGCCGCCGCCCTTCCTGACGGACAGCCAGATGTTTTCGGCAATATGCCGGATTAGGGCACCGATCGGGCCCTTCGTTCGTCCTACCGGGTAACAGCAGACCGTGACATCGTGAGGAGTGAGGCCCGACATGTTCCACCGGCGCGAGCCCGTCCCGTTCGCCTTCGTCGCCGAGGCCGACCGTTTCCGCAGTAACGTCACTCCGCCGCCGAGGGAGCGCCTGAGCACGACCCAGCTCGCCGCCCGTACCCTGGTCGGACTGACCGTGGTGGCGGGGCTCGTCGGCTCGCTCCTCTTCGGCATGCCCGCACTGCAGCCTCACAAGGCGCCCGAGAAGGCCCAGCAGTCCGAGGCGTCCCAGGAGCGCTGACGGCCGGCCGCCGATGTGCAAATGAGTGAGGATCAGCCGTGCCCCTGTCCTTCCTGACGGCCGACCTGGACGATGTCGCGCTGCCCCACGACGACCACGACCGCTGGCGGCGGCCCTACCGGCCCGGCCCCTGGCGCGTGGCCATCGGGGCGGTGCTGCTCCTGGTGGCCTCGTTCATGCTGCTGGCCACGATGATCATCGCCTTCGCCGGCGCGTGGACCGGCGCGGCCGTCTGCCTGGCCGCCGCGCTCGCCGTGGTCGGCGGCACCGCCCGGATGCTGCGGGCCGGGGTCTGGGTGAGCCGTACGGGGCTGCGCCGGGTGTCCTTCTTCGGGACCCGTACGGTCTCCTGGAGCCAGGTCGAGGCGATCCGGACCGTCCAGCAGCCGGTGCGCTGGCTCGGACTGCCCAGGACGGTGCAGGGCCAGGCGCTGACCGTGGCGGCCAAGGGCGCGTCCCCGCTGCCGGCTCTGCTCACCGACCACAGTGCGGACTTCCTGGCCCGCGGGGAGGCCTTCGAGCGGGCGGCGGACACCGTGGAGGCCTGGGCCGACGAGTACCGGACGGTCCCGGCCGCCCGCTGAGCCGGACCCGGCCGAACCGGACCCGGCTGAACCGGCAGAACCGGCACCGAGCCGTCCGCCGGACGAAGCCCGTACGGGGCGTTCAGACCCGTACGGGCTTTTTGTCGTGCAGGGCGATGGCGCGCTGCATGGCCTTGCGGGCCCGCGGGGTGTCGCGGGCGTCGTGGTAGGCCACGGCCAGCCGGAACCAGGTGCGCCAGTCCCCCGGCGCGTCCTCCGTCTCGGCCTTGCGGCGCGCGAAGACCTCGTCGGCGGAGTCCCGCAGGATCCGCCCGTACCCGTCCCGCTCCAGCTCGTCGACGGGCAGCCCGCCCTCGGCCTCCAGCTCGGTGGACAGCTGGTGGGCCTTCTTGACGAACTGGGTGTTCTTCCAGAGGAACCAGATGCCGATGACCGGGAGGATCAGCACCATCACGCCGAAGGTGACGGTCAGTGGGGTGCCGATCCGGATGAGGGCCAGACCGCGGCCTCCGGCCAGCACGAAGTAGACGGCCAGCACGGCGGCCGTGATGAGGTACGTGATCTTCGCGCGCATGGCTCAGCCCAGGTCGAGGAAGTGTTCCAGGCCGAAGGTGAGGCCCGGGGTCTGCGGCACACGGCGCGCGCCGAGCAGGATGCCCGGCATAAAGCTGCTGTGGTGCAGGGAGTCGTGTCGGATGGTCAGGGTCTCGCCCTCGCTGCCGAGCAGCACCTCCTGGTGGGCCAGCAGGCCGCGCAGGCGGACCGCGTGCACCGGGACGCCGTCCACGTCCGCACCGCGCGCACCGTCGAGGGCGGTGGCCGTGGCGTCGGGCTGCGGGGCGCAGCCTGCCTTCGACCGGGCCTCGGCGATGAGCTGGGCGGTGCGGGTGGCGGTGCCGGAGGGGGCGTCGACCTTGTTGGGGTGGTGCAGCTCGACGACCTCGACGGACTCGAAGTAGCGCGCGGCCTGGACCGCGAACTTCATGGTGAGCACGGCGCCGATGGAGAAGTTGGGAGCGATGAGCACACCGGTCTCCGGGGAGGCGGAGAGCCAGGTGTTCAGCTGTGCGAGGCGGTCCTCGGTCCATCCGGTGGTGCCGACCACCGCGTGGATGCCGTGGCCCACGCAGAACTCGAGGTTGTCCATGACCGAGGCCGGGGTGGTCAGCTCGACGGCGACCTGGGCACCGGTCTCGGTCAGGGTCTCCAGCCGGTCCCCGCGGGACAGGGCGGCGACCAGTTCCATGTCCTCGGCGGCCTCGACGGCCTTGACCGCCTCGGCGCCGATCCGGCCCCGGGCTCCGAGGACCGCCACGCGCAGCTTGCTCATGTCTTCGCTTCCTTCACTCCGTACGGGACTACGCGACCACGTCGTCGAGGCGGGCGGCCTGCTTCTCCTTGAGCGGGCCGATCACCGACAGCGAGGGTCGCTGGGCCAGTACATCCTGTGCGACGGCACGGATGTCCTCCGGGGTGACCGAGGCGATCGCGTCCAGCATGTCGGTGACCGACATCTGGTCGCCCCAGCACAGCTCGCTCTTGCCAATGCGGTTCATCAGCGCGCCGGTGTCCTCCAGGCCGAGGACGGTGGAGCCGGAGAGCTGGCCGACGGCCCGCTTGATCTCCTCGTCGGTGAGTCCCTCGGAGGCGACCTTGTCGAGTTCGTCGCGGCAGATCTTCAGTACGTCGTGAACCTGGCTGGGGCGGCAGCCCGCGTACACGCCGAACAGGCCGGTGTCGGCGAAGCCGGAGGTATACGAGTACACGCTGTAGGCCAGGCCCCGCTTCTCCCGGACCTCCTGGAAGAGGCGGGAGGACATGCCGCCGCCGAGAGCGGTGTTCAGTACGCCCAGCGCCCAGCGGCGCTCGTCGGTGCGGGCCAGGCCGGGCATGCCGAGGACCACGTGGGCCTGCTCGGTCTTCCGGTTGACCAGGTCGACCCGGCCGACGGTGCGCAGCCGCTTGGTGCCGCCGCGCGGGGCGGTGGGCACGGCGTCGGTGCGGCCGAGCGCGCCGGCCTTCTCGAACGCAGCGCGGACCTGGCGGACCACCTTGGCGTGGTCGACGTTGCCCGCGGCTGCGACCACCAGGTGGGTGGGGTCGTAGTGCTTCTTGTAGAAGCGGCGGATCTGGTCGGCCGTGAGCGCGTTGATCGTTTCCACGGTGCCGAGGACCGGCCGGCCCAGCGGGCTGTTGCCGAACATGGTCTGGGCGAACAGGTCGTGGACCATGTCGCCCGGGTCGTCCTCGGTCATCGCGATCTCTTCGAGGATGACCCCGCGCTCGGCGTCGACGTCGGACTCCAGGATGAGGGAGCCGGTGAGCATGTCGCAGACCACGTCGATGGCCAGCGGCAGGTCGGTGTCGAGCACCCGCGCGTAGTAGCAGGTGTACTCCTTCGCCGTGAAGGCGTTCATCTCTCCGCCGACCGCGTCGACGGCGGCGGAGATGTCGAGGGCGGACCGCTTCCCGGTGCCCTTGAAGAGGAGGTGCTCCAGGTAGTGCGTGGCGCCGTTGAGGGTCGGGGTTTCGTCGCGCGAGCCGACGTTCACCCAGATCCCGAAGGTGGCGGAGCGGACGGAGGGCAGCGTCTCGGTGACGACGCGCAGTCCGCCGGGGAGGACGGTGCGCCGGACGGTGCCGATGCCGTTCTCGCCCTTGAGGAGGGTTTGGGTACGGGCGACGGCCCGCCCCTCCGAAGAGGGGCGGGCCGTCACACGGGAACTACGCGACATCACTTGTCGGAGTCGTCCTTGTCAGCCTCGTCGGCGGCTGCCTCGCCCTCGATCACGGGGATCAGGGAGAGCTTGCCGCGCTGGTCGATCTCGGCGATCTCGACCTGGACCTTGGTGCCGACCGCGAGCACGTCCTCGACGTTCTCCACGCGCTTGCCACCGGCGAGCTTGCGGATCTGCGAGATGTGCAGCAGGCCGTCCTTGCCCGGGAGCAGGGAGACGAAGGCACCGAAGGTGGTGGTCTTGACGACCGTGCCCAGGTAGCGCTCGCCGACCTCCGGCATGGTCGGGTTGGCGATGCCGTTGATCGTGGCGCGGGCGGCCTCGGCGGCCGGGCCGTCGGCGGCACCGATGTAGATGGTGCCGTCGTCCTCGATCGTGATCTCGGCGCCGGTGTCCTCCTGGATCTGGTTGATCATCTTGCCCTTGGGGCCGATGACCTCACCGATCTTGTCCACCGGGATCTTGACGGTGATGATCCGCGGGGCGTTGGGGGACATCTCGTCCGGGGTGTCGATCGCTTCCATCATCACGTCGAGGATGTGGAGGCGGGCGTCGCGGGCCTGCTTGAGGGCCGCACCCAGGACGGAGGCCGGGATGCCGTCCAGCTTGGTGTCGAGCTGGAGGGCGGTGACGAACTCCTTGGTGCCGGCGACCTTGAAGTCCATGTCGCCGAAGGCGTCCTCCGCACCGAGGATGTCGGTGAGGGTGACGTAGTGGGTCTCGCCGTCGATCTCCTGGGAGATCAGGCCCATGGCGATGCCGGCGACCGGGGCCTTGAGGGGCACACCGGCGTTCAGCAGCGACATGGTGGAGGCGCAGACGGAGCCCATGGAGGTCGAACCGTTGGAGCCGAGGGCCTCGGACACCTGGCGGATCGCGTAGGGGAACTCCTCGCGGGTCGGCAGGACCGGGACGATCGCGCGCTCGGCCAGGGCGCCGTGGCCGATCTCGCGGCGCTTGGGGGCGCCGACGCGGCCGGTCTCGCCGACGGAGTACGGCGGGAAGATGTAGTTGTGCATGTAGCGCTTGCGGGTCACCGGGGAGAGGGTGTCCAGCTGCTGCTCCATGCGGAGCATGTTGAGGGTGGTGATGCCCAGGATCTGGGTCTCGCCGCGCTCGAACAGGGCGGAGCCGTGGACCCGCGGGATCGCCTCGACCTCGGCGGCCAGCGTACGGATGTCCGTGACGCCGCGGCCGTCGATGCGGACCTTGTCCTTGATGACGCGCTCGCGCACCAGGGCCTTGGTCAGGCTGCGGTAGGCGGCGGAGATCTCCTTCTCGCGGCCCTCGAAGGCCGGGAGGAGCTTCTCGGCGGCGATCTCCTTGATGCGGTCGAGCTCGCTCTCCCGCTCCTGCTTGCCGGCGATGGTGAGCGCCTGGGCGAGCTCGCCGCGGACGGCGTCGGAGAGGGCCGCGAACACGTCGTCCTGGTAGTCCAGGAAGATCGGGAACTCGGCGGTGGGCTTGGCGGCCTTGGCGGCGAGGTCGGCCTGCGCCTTGCACAGGACCTTGATGAACGGCTTGGCGGCGTCGAGGCCGGCCGCGACGATCTCCTCGGTGGGCGCCTCGGCGCCACCCTTGACCAGCTGGATCGTGCGGTCGGTGGCCTCGGCCTCGACCATCATGATCGCGACGTCGCCGTCCTCGAGGGTGCGGCCCGCGACGACCATGTCGAAGACGGCGTCCTCGAGCTCGGTGTGCGTCGGGAAGGCGACCCACTGGCCGCGGATCAGCGCGACGCGGACGCCGCCGACCGGGCCGGAGAAGGGCAGACCGGCCAGCTGGGTGGACGCGGACGCGGCGTTGATCGCGATGACGTCGTACAGGTGGTCGGGGTTGAGCGCCATGACCGTGGCGACGACCTGGATCTCGTTGCGCAGGCCCTTCTTGAAGGAGGGGCGCAGCGGGCGGTCGATCAGGCGGCAGGTGAGGATGGCGTCCTCGGAGGGGCGGCCCTCGCGGCGGAAGAAGGAGCCGGGGATCTTGCCGGCGGCGTACATCCGCTCCTCGACGTCCACCGTCAGGGGGAAGAAGTCGAGCTGGTCCTTGGGCTTCTTGGACGCGGTGGTCGCGGACATGACCATCGTGTCGTCGTCCAGGTAGGCAACGGCGGAGCCGGCGGCCTGGCGGGCCAGACGGCCCGTCTCGAAGCGGATGGTGCGGGTGCCGAAGGAGCCGTTGTCGATGACGGCCTCGGCGTAGTGGGTCTCGTTCTCCACTAGCGTTTTCTCCATTTTCGTCGTCTCCGTCCGCCACCCGTGTGGTGGAGGACGGTCAGGAGAAGCGCGCCTTGCGTGCGGGCCGGTCTTCGATCGAAGCACCCGGGACGGGGCCCGTACGGGCTCTCCGGGTGCCACTACCGAGGACCGGCGTGCGTAGGGAGGGCGCTCCCCCTCTTCAGTTGTGCTTCGGTTGTGCTTCGGTTGTGCGCGCTGTGTCCAGACTACAAAGCGTCCGGTACGTCCCGCACGTACAGCAAAGGGAGCGGCCCCCTGGCGTTGGGAACCGCTCCCTTCACAGCGTCTTACTTGGCGCCCGCGGCACCGCGGCGGATGCCGAGGCGCTCGACCAGCGTACGGAAGCGCTGGATGTCCTTCTTGGCCAGGTACTGCAGCAGGCGGCGGCGCTGGCCGACCAGGATCAGCAGACCACGGCGGGAGTGGTGGTCGTGCTTGTGGGCCTTGAGGTGCTCGGTCAGGTCCGAGATCCGGCGGGAGAGCATGGCGACCTGGACCTCGGGGGAGCCGGTGTCGCCCTCCTTGGTGCCGAACTCGGCGATGATCTGCTTCTTCGTGGCGGTGTCGAGCGACACTGTTACTCCTCGTGTACGTACGTTGCCTCCGAGTGCCCCAGGTCTGCTTCTCTGGGGAGCTTCGGTGACTCGGGAGGCGGGTGGGTCTGGCGGCAGCCTTCGAGGCGCATGCACAGACGACCGTCACACAGCGTACCAGGCTGCCCGGTCGGCGTGTCTCAGCTGGTGAGAGACCGGGCCCGGGAGTAGACGTCGAGGACGGCCAGGCACAGCGGAATGAGGCTGAGCAGGACCGCGGCCTCGGTGAGGTCGAGGAGGCGCCCCCAGAAGGGTGACAGACCCTTGCGGGGGATGACCAGTCCAATTCCGGCGAGCAGGGCGGCGCCGGCGGCCACGGCGGCGGACAGCCAGATGGTGCGGAGGTCCAGATCGCCGCTCTCGCCGTACTTGGCGAGCTCGGTCACCAGGTTCATCGGCGGGTTCAGGGCCAGGCCCAGGACCAGCAGGGCGATGGCGACCAGTCCGGCGGTCAGCGCGCAGACCACCTGGGAGGTGTAGCGGAACAGGCGGGCGCGCAGCAGCATGGCGAGGCCGGTGGCCAGGGCGAGCAGTTTGCCCCAGGTGTTGTCGGAGAAGCCGAGGACGGCGGCGGAGCCGACGGCGACGGCGGCGCAGCCGCCGACCAGGCCGAGCAGCATCTCGTGGCCGCGGCGGGCCTGGGCGGCGATCAGCTCGGCGTCCAGGGGGGTGGCGGGCTCGGCGCCGTCGGCGGACGGGTCGGCGTAGGCGTCGGTCTCGTACGGGTCCGGGTGCTCGTGGTTGTCCACGGAGCTCTGCGGGGCGGCGTAGCCGATGGGCAGCCGGGCGAAGCGGGCGGAGAGGCCGGGCAGGAAGGCGACCAGGCCGATGGCGACGGGGGCGCAGACGGCCGCGGTGCCGGCGGCGGAGGCCTCGGTGACGATGGCCAGGAAGGTGGCGAGGGTGCCGGTGACGGCCAGGAAGGTGGCCGCGACGAAGACGGCGTCTCCGCTGGGGGTGAGGGCGACCAGGGCGACGGCGGCGACCAGGACGCAGACGCAGCCGAGCAGGAACTGGAGCCGGCCGGGGCCCTCGCCGGTGTCGGGGGCGACGATCCCGGAGCCGGCGATGAGGAGCAGCGGGAGGGCGCCGAGGCCCAGGGCGACGGCGGAGCCGCGGTCGCGGTAGACCCGGGCGCGGACGCCGGCGGCGGCGGTGAGGAGCAGGCCGGCCGCGCCGGCGATGATGCCGGCCAGGCCGTGCATGTCGTGCCGGACGGGGTCGGCGTACCAGAGGACGAAGCCCATCAGGACGAAGAGGACCACGGCGGCGGTGAGGCCGGCGCCGCGCAGCATGTCGTCGCTCCAGCGGTGCCGGTCGCGGACCACGGCGGAGGCGACGGCGTCGGAGACGTCGTCGAAGACGGCGGGCGGCAGGGATTCGGCGAACGGGCGCAGGCTGAGGACTTCGCCGTCGAGGACCTGCTGGGCGGCGAGGGTGCGGGCGCCGTCGAGGACGGAGCCGTCGCGGCGGACCAGGTGGTAGCCGGTGGGGGCGCCGACGGGCTGGGTCTGGCCGGTGAGGCGCAGGAGTTCGGGGTAGACGTCGGCCACGGCGATGTCCTCGGGCAGCGCCACGTCTATGCGGCTGTCCGGGGCCACGACGGTGACCCTGCAGAAACCCGTCGTTGCGGCCGTACTCACCTGTGTGACCCCCGTGGTTGGCAGACTTGATCGCGGACTGATTCGCGGATGCGCATGGTGCGCGGGCGGTGCCCGCGACACCCTACCGGGAGTATGCGTGACTGTCGGCAAGTAGGATCACCGTCTCGCGCGGAGGAGACCCCCTCCGTGGTCCGGGACTTGGGGGCGCCGGTATCGACGTCCCGTCCGCTTTCGAGGGATTGATGCTCCGGTGAGCCAGATCGTCGTCAAACGCCCGCCCCGGTCGCTGCCGCCCGAAGTCCCTTCGGACGAGCTGAGGCTGGAGGCTCCGCCGGAGCTGCCGCGGGGGCAGGACGAGGGCATCGCGATGCAGCTCCTGCCGATGCTCGGCATGGGTTCGTCGGTGGTGTTCTTCTTCATGCCCACCGGAATGCCGTTCATGAAGATCATGGGCGTGCTGATGCTGGTGTCGACGGTGGCGATGGTCATCGCCCAGGTGGTGCGGTACCGGCGGGGTACGCAGGGGCAAATGGCGGACGTCCGCCGGGACTACCTCAAGTACCTTGCGCAGACCCGGCGTCAGGTGCGGCGGACGGCGCGGGCGCAGCGTGATGCGCAGTTGTATCTGCACCCGGCCCCCGAGCAGTTGTGGTCGGTGGTGGCGGAGGGTTCGCGGCTGTGGGAGCGGCGGGTCGGCGATCCGGACTTCGGGCAGGCCCGGCTGGGGCTGGGTGCGCAGCGGCTGGCGACGCCGCTGGTGGCGCCGGACACGGCGCCGGTGGATGAGCTGGAGCCGTTGACGGCGGGCGCGATGCAGCGCTTCCTGAAGATCCATTCCTCGTTGGACGGGCTGCCGGTGGCGGTCTCGATGCGGGCGTTCTACCACGTGACGGTGTCCGGGGAGCCGGAGTCGGCGCGCGGGACGGCGCGGGCGCTGGTGGCCCAGCTGGCGACGCTGCACTCCCCCGAGGACCTGATGGTGGCCGTGGTGGCGGCGCCGGGGGCGGTGCCGGCCTGGGACTGGGTGAAGTGGCTGCCGCACGCGCAGGCGCCGGGGCAGGCCAACGGCATCGACGGGGCCGGTACGAAGCGGCTGTTCGGCGATGATCTGGCGGAGGTCGAGGGGCTGCTCGCGTCCCGGCTGGACGGACGTCCGCGGTTCAGCCGTGACGTTTCGCCGGTGCTGGACCAGCCGCATATCGTGCTGGTGCTGGACGCGAACTCGCGCGGTGGCCTGGTGCCGCCGGAGTCGGCGTTCGCGGCGGCCGAGGGCCTCCAGGGCGTCACCATCGTCGAGGTGGTGGCGGGCGAGCTGGACGAGCCGCGCGGCGGGCTGTCGGTCGTGGTGCGGCCGGGCCGGCTGCGGCTGGAGTCGGGCGCGGGCATCGCGTACGAGGGCACGCCGGACGTGCTGTCGCTGCCGGCGGCCGAGGCGCTCGCCCGGCAGCTGGCGCCGCTGCGTACCGGCGGCGGCGACGAGGACGAACCGCTGCTGGCCAACCTGGACTTCACGGATCTGCTGAACCTGGGCGACGCGGCCTCGATCGACGTGGCTCGCACCTGGCGGCCCCGGTCGGCGGGCGAGCGGCTGCGGGTGCCGATCGGGGTGGGCGAGGACGGCGGTCCGGTGATGCTGGACCTGAAGGAGGCCGCGCAGGAGGGCATGGGCCCGCACGGGCTGTGCGTGGGCGCGACCGGTTCGGGCAAGTCGGAGCTGCTGCGGACGCTGGTGCTGGGCCTGGCGGTCACGCACACCTCGGAGACGCTGAACTTCGTGCTCGCCGACTTCAAGGGCGGTGCGACCTTCACCGGCATGGGGCAGATGCCGCATGTGGCGGCGGTCATCACCAACCTGGCGGACGACCTGACGCTGGTCGACCGGATGGGCGACTCGATCCGGGGCGAGCTCCAGCGCCGGCAGGAGCTGCTGCGCTCGGCGGGCAACTACGCCAACATCCACGACTACGAGAAGGCGCGGGCGGCGGGTGCCCCGCTGGAGCCGCTGGCCTCTCTGGTGCTGGTCATCGACGAGTTCAGCGAACTGCTGACGGCGAAGCCCGATTTCATCGACATGTTCATCCAGATCGGCCGGATCGGCCGGTCGCTGGGCGTGCACCTGCTGCTGGCCTCGCAGCGCCTGGAGGAGGGCAAGCTGCGCGGTCTGGACACCTACCTGTCGTACCGGATCGGTCTGCGGACGTTCTCGGCGGCGGAGTCGCGGACCGCGATCGGCGTGCCGGACGCGTACCACCTGCCCTCGGTGCCGGGTTCGGGCTATCTGAAGTTCGGCACGGACGAGATGACCCGGTTCAAGGCGGCGTACGTCTCGGGCGTGTACCGCTCGGGCGGGCCGGACCTGTCGGTCGGGCAGTTCCCGGTGGAGCGGCGGCCGGTGCTGTTCACGGCGGCCCCGGTGCCGGTGGTGTACGCGGCTCCGGACCCGGCGTACCTGGCGGCTGCGGCGGCGTCCCGGGAGGACGACGCGCTGGCGGACACGGTGCTCGATGTGATCGTGGGCCGGCTGGAGGGGCAGGGGGTGCCCGCGCACCAGGTGTGGCTGCCGCCGCTGGACCAGGCTCCGCCGCTGGACCAGCTGCTGCCGGCGCTGGCGCCGAGCGAGGCGCGTGGTCTGCACGCGGAGGGGTACACCCGGCCCGGCGGGCTGGTGGTCCCGCTCGGTCTGATCGACAAGCCGTTCGAGCAGCGGCGCGAGGTGCTGTACCGGGACTTCTCCGGGGCGGCCGGCCACATGATGGTGGTGGGCGGCCCGCAGTCGGGCAAGTCGACGCTGATGCGGACCCTGATCGCGTCGTTCGCGCTCACCCACACCCCGCGCGAGGTGCAGTTCTACGGTCTGGACTTCGGCGGCGGCGGTCTGTCGGCGGTGCAGGACCTGCCGCACGTGGGCGGGATCGCCTCGCGGCTGGACCCGGAGCGGGTGCGGCGTACGGTCGCGGAGGTGGCGGGCATCCTGAACCGCCGGGAGGAGTTCTTCCGCGCGCACAACATCGACTCCATCACCACCTACCGGCGCCGGCGGGCGGCGGGTGAGCTGCCCGGCGAGCCGTGGGGCGATGTGTTCCTGCTGGTGGACGGCTGGGGCGGGTTCCGGGGCGAGTACGAGGGCCTGGAGTCGGTGGTCACGGACATCGCGGCCCGCGGTCTCGGCTACGGCATCCATGTGGTGATCACGGCCGCCCGGTACATGGAGGTACGGGCCGCCCTCAAGGACCAGATGCTCAACCGGCTGGAACTGCGGCTCGGCGACGTCATGGACTCGGAGTTCGACCGCAAGGTCGCCGCGAACGTGCCGCCGGGCATGCCCGGCCGTGGCCAGGTCGCGGAGAAGCTGCACTTCCTGGGCGCGCTGCCGCGGATCGACGGCTCGCACGAGGCGGGCGACCTCTCGGAGGGCACGGCCGCGTTCGTGGCGGCGGTGAAGGGGAACTGGACGGGGGCCGCCGCGCCCGGAGTCCGGCTGCTGCCGCGGCTGCTGCACGCCGACCAGCTGCCCAAGGGCGGCGAGTACCCGGGCCGCGGGATCGCGATCGGTATCGACGAGACCGATCTGGAACCGGTGTTCGTGGACTTCGAGACGGACCCGTTCTTCCTGGTGTTCGGCGAGAGCGAGTCCGGCAAGACGAACCTGCTGCGGCTGATCGCGCAGCAGATCGCCGAGCGGTACACCCCGGACCAGGCGCGGCTGGTGGTCGGCGACTACCGGCGGACCCTGCTGGGCGCACTGCCGGAGGAGCACCTGCTGGAGTACGCGCCGATGGCGAGCTCGATGCAGATGCACATGGAGGCGCTGGCCGGGGTCTTCGCACGCCGGCAGCCGCCGGACGACGTCACCCCGCAGCAGCTGCGCGACCGGAGCTGGTGGACCGGCCCGGACGTGTTCATCATCGTCGACGACTTCGACCTGGTGGCCACCAGCCAGGGCAATCCGCTGGCCCCGCTGGTGGAGTACCTGCCGTTCGCCCGGGACACCGGCGTCCGGTTCATCATCGCGCGGAACTCGGCGGGTGCCTCGCGGTCCCTCTACGAGCCGTTCATGCAGCGGGTCAAGGAGCTGGGTGCGCAGGGCGTGGTGCTGTCCGGAGACCCGTCGGAGGGCGACCTGATCGGCAGTGTCCGGCCGCGCCCGATGCCGCCGGGCCGGGGCTACTTCGCCTCGCGCAAGCGGGGCACCTCGCTGGTCCAACTGGGGCGGCTGCCCGGCGCGTAGGCCGCGGGCCGGGGGCGTCGGGTGGCGCTCCCGGCCCTGGTAGCGTCGAAGAGACGTTTCGGCCGCCGTGATCCGGACAGGGGACGCGGCCGGACGGCTGACGCAGACGGTCAACGGGGAGAGGTACGAGATGGGGTTCGAGCAGGACTGGAGTCAGGCGCGGTCCACCGCGGCAGACCAGGCGGCGATGCGGTTGAACTCGGGGCCGCCACCGGGCCCGTTGGTCCCCGGCGGAAACCAGGACCTCGCCTCGACCCCCGCGGAGAAGAAGGCCGCGGCGAACACCATCGAGACCGAGCTGGAGCCGAACACCAAGAAGGCCGGGGACCACGCCGACGAGTCGTCGAACTCCGCGGTCAAGGCCCTGGACGGCTGGAGCACGGCCGCCGGGCTGAAGAAGGTGCAGGAGACCTGGGACCGGCAGGTGACCGGGCTGATGGGCCGGCTGGCCTCGGAGAAGACCGCGCTGCGCGGGACCTCGAACCTGTTCCTGCGCAACGACATCTCCACGGGTGACAACTTCGGCATCCTGAAGCCGTCCCCCGGCTCGAAACTGAACGGGATCTAGGCGGCGGGCGGAACCATGTTGACGTACCACGAGGTCATGACGACCGATTTCGGGCAGCTGACCGCCGCCGCGGCCAAATGGGAATCCATGGCCGGAGAGTTCAAGAAGGTCGAGGAGCGCTACCGGGACACCGTCCAGAAGATCACCATGGGCGGCCAGACCTGGACGGGTGTGAGCGCGGGCGCGGCCCACACCAACTTCGCCGGCACCCGGTACGAGTACTCCGCCGCGCAGGTCCAGGCGAAGGCGATCGCCGGCCTGCTGCGGGACGCCCACGAGCAGTTCACCGACCTGAAGAAGAAGGTCGAGTCCGCCCGCGACGACGCGGTGAAGGCGGGCATGAGGGTGTCCGAGCAGGGCCGGTGCACCTTCGACTTCTCCAAGGCGGATGCGGGCACGGCCAATGCCGCCCGGCACGACCCGGACCTGAAGAATGTCGAGAATTCCTGGTCGCAGCACATAGACAGCGCGGTCAAGGCCATCGACGACGCCGACCAGGGCGTGAAGATCGCGCTGGAGGCGGCCTGCGCGGACGGCTACGGCCAGAAGAACGACGTCACCCTCGGCACCGGCTTCAACGGCGAGGCGCAGGGCGACGTCGAGGTGTACGAGGCGCGGAACGCGGAGGACATCGCGACCCGCCTGGCGGGCGGCGAGAAGATCCCGGCGGCCGAGATGGCGGAGCTCCAGCGGTCCTTCCGCGACAACTCGGGCAAGCCCGAGTTCAGCCAGGTGTTCATCAACGGGCTGGGTGCGAAGGGCACGATCGAGCTGACGAACCGGCTCAACGACCAGATCCACGTCAAGAACCCGGCGAACAAATCCGATTTCACGGACCTGCAGAAGGGCCTGGGAGCCACGCTCGCCTCGGCGACACAGGACCCGAAGTCGGAGACGTACAAAAAGTTCCGGGCCGAGATGCAGAAGGAGGGCCTGGAGCGCCGCAACACCTCCTTCACGGACCTGCGGCTGGAGAAGGCCTACGGCTACCAGTCGCTGGTCACGCTGATGAGCCAGGGCGGCGGGGACTACTCGAAGCAGTTCCTGCACGACATGGGCGACGACATCATGAAGGCGGAGAAGGGCCGGGAGGACATCTGGGTCATGAAGGGGGACGCCTACAGCGGCAAGGACACCGGCTGGTTCGCCAATGACCCGATGGACGGGCTGCTCGGTGTGATGAGCCGCGACCCGGAGGCGTCCGCGTCCTACCTCAAGGACGAGGACCGGATGAAGCACCTCCTGGACCGCAACTGGGAGGTGGTGCTGGAGGCGCACGAGCACGGCAACTCCACCCACTACTCCGCCTCGCTCGACGGGGATGAGCGCAAGGGCTTCGCGGCGGCGCTCCAGGCGGGTGCGACCGGTATCGACCCCTCGTCCGAGAACCCGAAGTTCGTCAAGCACTCGCCCGACAACGTGGCGGTCTTCAACAACATCATCGGCCGGTTCGGGGAGGCGGGGGACGAATTCCCCAAATCCCTGCGGGAGCCGATGGCCAACATCCTGGTCAACCACGGCGACACGGTGCACCAGGTGACGAGCAGCGTGGACATGAGGTCCCTGCCGGTCGAGCAGAACGACCTGTACGAGGTCATCAAGCAGGTCTCCAAGGACCAGGACTCCTACGGGGCGCTGAACTACGGCATCAACCAGGCGATGGTCTCGGACATCCACGCAGCCGGCCAGGAGCACCCGTCGGACTCCCTGCTCCGGGCCGGCCGCACGGTCGGCTTCCTGGAGGAGGCGCGCACTGCGGCGGTGGGTCCCGCCGAAACCGCCGCCTTCGATCAGAAGTGGATGTTCGACACGGCCATCGGCTATATCCCGGTGGTGAGCGGAGAGGTGCAGTCCGGTTTCGACTACGTGGTCGAGAAGTGGATGGTGGACGAGCAGAAGAAGCTCGACCAGGAGCACTCGGACAAGTCCTACGAGTCGTACAAGAATCGGAACGGACAGCTGATGGCACTGACCGAAGAGTGGATGAAGCTCCACGACAAGGACGCCAGCCTATTCAACTACCAGGATCAGATGGACGAGGCCGCCCTGGCTGGAGCCAACCGGGCCAAGAGCGTAGGTGGCTGAGCGTATGAGTAAGTCCCTGAGGCTGGCCGTCACGAGTGCCGTCGCGGTCCTCCTGCTCAGCGGCTGCGGCTCGGAGGCCGACGGGGCGGTCCCGGAAGCGCTGTGCGGCACCCCGGTCGATTCCGGGCTGTCCCGGCCGCTCCTCGAACCTCTCGGGAAGGTCACCGAGGTCAACAGAGTGGAGCGGGCCAAGCCTCAGACGGCGCCGTGCGATGTCTACGTGGCCAGGGAGCGAGCCCTGGACTTCCGCTTCGCCTGGCACAAGGGTTCTGCGGGGGACCTGCTCCGCACCGCCACGGAGAGCGCCACGATCTACCGGCTGACCGACCCGAAGCGCGTCGACATGGGGTTCCAGGATTCCGTACTGGGCAACGAGGGTGCGATCGCCACCACGGCGTGCAAGACGCCGGCCGGTGACCACTTCACCCTCAGGGTCTTCGCCAAGCGTGCCGATCCGATGAAGTCCGATCTGCGGCCCGCCATCGACGCATTCATGCGCACCTACATGGCGGAGACGGTGAAGACCCTGAACTGCGCCTGACAGCCGCCCGGGAGACGGAATAATCGGCCCCACACAGCGCGCGAGCGCCGCACCACCGAGGGAAAGGCCGCCCATGGGCACGCAAGCGGAGAAGGACGAGCTCTACGCACTCGACATCAGCCGGGTCGAGTGGGAGGGCCCGCCCGGGACCAGCCCCGACGAGGAGCGCGTGGAGATCGCGAA
This sequence comes from Streptomyces venezuelae, assembly GCF_008642295.1. Classification (GTDB taxonomy): domain Bacteria; phylum Actinomycetota; class Actinomycetes; order Streptomycetales; family Streptomycetaceae; genus Streptomyces; species Streptomyces venezuelae_C. Next base: position 2,098,856 of record NZ_CP029190.1, read on the forward strand.
GCTGCCGGGCGGCGGGGTGGCCATGCGGTCCTCGCTGGACCGGGAGACCGTGCTGCGCTACACGGCGGCCGAGTGGGAGGCCTTCGTACTCGGCGCCCGGGACGGGGAGTTCGACATCGACCGGCCGCCGCCGGCCGACGACTGACGGACAGACAGACAGCAAAGCGAAGGGGCGCGCCCGGTGGGCGCGCCCCTTCGTTCATGCATCGCTACCGGGCTCAGAAGGCCTCGGTGAACATGCGCGAGGCCTTGACGTCCGTCGCGCGGTAGTCGCCCTTGCCCTGCTCGATGATCTTGGCGACCTGCTCCAGGGTGTCGCGCATGTGCTCGGCGCGGCCCTTGTACTTGGCCTGGAGCTGGATGTACTGGGCGTGCGCCTCGCCGTCCCAGGTGTCGGTGACGACCTTCAGCGCCGAGTCCATCTCGGCGAGGTCGTCAACGATCTTCTTGGAAACGACGCGGAGGCGGTTCGCCATCTCCTGGACGCTCTCGTACCGGACCTTCATCTGGCCATCGGCACCAGACATGTTCTTCTCCTCAATCGCTGGGCGGACGTGGTGTGGACGCGGTGACGCGTCAGATCCCGTTCAGACCCGACGAGTTGGCGTTCGACTTGACGGCGTTGAAGGCCGCACGGACGTCGTCGTCCTGGGCGTTGCTCAGGTTCTTGGTCTCGGCCACGGCGTTGTGCAGCACGCCGAGCAGCCGGCGGATCGCGTCGTGGTCCTCGTTCACCATCGTCTGGGCCTGGACGAAGCCGGAGGCACCGGAACCGGTCCAGCCCGCGCTCACGGTCGCCAGGATGTCGGCCAGTTCGCGCGACTGGTTCGTCACGGCGTTGGCGGTCTGGTTGATCTTGTTCTTCGCCTGGACGATCGGATCGTCTGCGAGTCCGAAACCGCCTGCAGGGTTACTCATCCGAAGCTCCTCACTTCTTAATTCACTGACCCGACCGGCGTAGCTGGTTACGTCAGTCCCCCGATCACAGTCGTGAAGGCTGTTGTCACTCTAGTCAGTTCATCCACCCGGCCCAACACCGACGGCACCGGACTGTGGGTGAACTGTGACGCTTCACTGCAAACGGCGTCGCCGGTTCCGGGCATCCCGGATGACCGTCGCAGTTCCGGCGATTACGGCGATCAGCACGCCGGCGATGCCGAGGGCGTAGGTGCCGAGCCGCTCCTGGCGCTGCTGCGGGGTCTCCGTCATCGGCATCACTGCCGCCTCGGGTGCCGCGGCGGGCGGCGGACCCGGATCCGGGACCGGCTCCTTGGGCCGGTCGTGGTCCTGGGTGACCGCGCGGACCGGATCGACCACTCCCCAACCCACGTAGTCGTCACGGCCCTTGACGGACCGTTCCGCGGTCTGCTGGATCTGCCAGATGATTTCCCGCGGGGTCCAGTCCGGGTGCTCGGCCTTCAGCAGGGCCGCCACCCCGGCCACGTAAGGGGCGGAGAAACTGGTGCCGTTGTCCACGCACTGGCCGAACCCCGGGACCGTGGACACCATGTCGACGCCGGGCGCGGCGACCGCGATGAAACTGCCCGGCTGGGAGAACGCGGCCCGTTCGTTGTTGCGGTCGGAGGACGCGACCGCGAGCACGTCGGGGAAGGCGGCCGGATAGGTCTTGCGCTTGCGGCCGTTGAGGCCGTCGTTGCCGGCCGAGGCCACGATCAGCACCTTGGCGTCGACCGCCTTCTTGACCGCCTGTCCCAGCAGGGAGGACTCGGTCAGCGGGGCATCGGTGTCCTGGGAGATGTTGATGATGTGGGCACCCTTGGACACCGCGTGCTCGATGGCCTTGGCCAGGCTCTCGGCGTTGCCCTTGCCCTGTCCGTCGTTCTGCCGGATCGGTATCACGGTGGCCTCCGGGGCAAGGCCCACAAAGCCGGTGCCGTCCTGCGGGCGGGCCGCGATGAGCCCGGCGACCTTGGTGCCGTGGCCCACGGTGTCGGTGGTCCCGTCGCCCTTGGGGTCGATGAAGTCCTTGCCCGCGCCGGTGTCGAGGGCACCGCTGAGCTGCGGATTGGCCCGGTCCACACCGGTGTCGACGACCGCGACCCGGACGCCCTTGCCCTTGCCGCCGGCCCACAGTTCGTCGAGGAGCAGCCGTTGCAGGGCCCAGGGGCGGCCGGCGATCTGCTTCTTCATCGGGAAGGAGCACTCGCCGGCGCCGTCGAGCCCGAACCGGGATACGGGTACAGGGCTGGGAGCAGGGGCCGGGGCCGCCGCTGCGGTGGCGGCGGTGGTGCCGAGGGTGGCGGCCAGTGCCAGGGCGACGGCCGGCAGCGGCGCCCGGCGGGACGGGTACGTCATCGGCATCTCACGAACCCTGCGGCTGGCGGGCGGCATTGGTGTCCAGCCGGGGCCCCTTCGACAGGAACTCCGACCATACGATGGGCACCAGCGTCGGCTGTACGTCCTTGTAGCCGAGCCGGGCCTGGGCCTGACTGGCCTCCGGCGGGCCGTCCTGCTTCCCCTCCCCCGCGGCGCCGGGCTGCGGGGAGGCCCCGATCTCCGACTGCTCCGCGTCGCTGTCCCCGTTGGCCTGGACGGCGTACCGCAGGCCGGTGTCGGTCACCAGGAACAGGGCACCCCCGCCCTTGGCCTGCTTGCCCTGGAACTGGGTGTAGAGCAGGCCCGAGCCGGGCGTGACGTAGGAGCTCGTGCCGCTGGCGGTGATGTCCACCGGGAAGCCGCTGCCGGCCCAGGTGCTCATGGTGGTCCGGCCCTGGCCGTCCACCGAACGCAGCACGTTGCAGACGGTGTTGCGGGTGCTGCCGCCCTGCCCGGTGCTCGCCGCCGCCCCGGTGTTGCCGTTGACCTGGCCGGCCCGGGACTTGGGCCAGCGCTTCTTCTCGTAGAACTGGCTGCCGTCCGGCCGGAGCGACTGGAGGTCGACCTCCTTCGGCTGGCCGTTCATGTTGAGCCGCTCGGTGTCGGGTGCGTTGATGAGCAGCCAGGCGGTGAAGGCGGAGACCCGGGAGACCTTGCCGGCCTGGACCACGTAGTGCTGGGGGCCGGAGCCGGTCTGGGCCAGCAGCACCATGCCGACCTTGTTGTCCTCCGTGGCCAGCCCGGGCACCTGGGCGTCGTCGCCGGCCTTGCCGCTGTCCAGCTTCGGGAAGGCCAGGTCCTCACCGGTGTTGAGGGTGTCCAGCCACTGCTGGGTGACCTGCTGCGGGCTGCCGCTGCCGACCAGGGCGGTGGTGAGGGTGGCCGCGTCGGAGGTCTTCTCCGGGAACTTGTACTTGGTCCCGGTCGCATCGACCAGATAGCGGCTGGTGGTCTCGGTGCCGTCCGGGTTGGGCGCCTTGACCTGGACGTACAGCACCTGGCCGTCGGTGAGCCGGCGCTTGTCGTCCATCAGGCCCGCCTCCCGGTCGGCGAGGACGAAGGCGGCGGTCTGCACGCCCTTGCCGTTGCCGCCCGGCTGCTGGCAGACGGCCCACCGCTTGGCCGCGCCCGCGTCCTTGGCGGAGGGCAGCCGGTCCGGCGCGTAGGGGATGCCGATGATCGGGCCGCGCGGCGGGGTGCCGCCGTCCAGGGTCTTGTCGTCGACCTGGATCACGGCGAACTTGCCCGGGTCCAGGAGCAGCCGGGCGGATGCCAGATTGAGCACCGGGTGCAGCCGGACCTGGTCGCCGGTCTTCAGCACGACGTAACGGGTCGTCGAGTCCTTGCCGACGATCACCTTGGTGCCGGGAGCGTCCCAGCCCTTGGGGGCCTTGGGGTCGAGCAGCCCCCAGGCGCCGAAACCCGCGAGGATCAGGGCGCCGACGACCAGTCCGGGCACCACCGCGCGCAGCGGTCGCGGAGCGCCCTCTTCCGTGCCCGTGGCGGACGGCTGGAGGAAGGCGGCCACCGTACGCCGCTTCGCAAAGGTGTACGCGTTGAGCTCATCACGTCGTGATGCCATGACCGTCTGCTTCTCCCCGCCCGGCCCGGTCGGTGGGTACGGTCCCCGGGCCTCGAATTGTCTGACCGGCCACCTACTATGCCTGTTGACGGAGGGTCCGCAGGGGGCGGGTAGGGTGAGGCCGCCGCCCGCCGGGGCTCCAGGCCTTCCCCATCGGGGCAGTCGGGGCCCGTCGGGGAGGAATTGGGGAGATTCCGTGGAGGTGCCGGCACCGGCCGCACCGCACCGGTGGACACGGGTCTGGACCGTGGAAGGGGAGGTGTCCGGGAGATGGCCATCGCGACGGAACAGCGGGCCGCCGCTGCCGCGCCGGCGCGCGGCGGAGTGACGCCGCATCCGAAGTCGAGCCCGGGGCGGTTCGGACCGTTCCGTTTGCAACAGCTGGTTCTCCTCCAGGCGGCGGCAGCCCTGCTGCTGGTGGCCTGGGTGATCGAACCGATGCTGCTGGTGCCCGCCGGTGCGCTGGCGGCCGTCCTGCTGGTCCTCGCCGTGGTCCGCCGGCACCAGCGCTCGCTGCCCGAGTGGATCGGGACCGCGCTCGCGCTGCGCGCCCGGCGCCGCCGGGCCGCCGCCTTCTCCGTGCCGGCCGGTACCGAACCGGGGCTGGCCCCGGTGGTGGAGGCCGAACCGGCCCTCCGGACGTACACCTTCAGCGACCGCGACCGGCGCCCGGTCGGACTGATCGGCGACGGCACCTTCCTGACCGTGGTGGTCCAGGTCGACACGGACGCCACCGCGCTGCGCCCGGACCGGGCCGCCCGGCCGCTGCCGCTCGGCCTGGTCCGTGACGTCCTCGAGGTGGACGGCATCCGGCTGGAGTCGGCGCAGCTCGTGCTGCACACCCAGCCGGCCCCCGCCCCGCATCTGCCGGCCCAGGCCATGGCCGCCCGCAACTACGCTCCCCTGCAGGCCCAGACCGGAACTCCGGCGGTACGGCTGACCTGGATCGCCCTGAAGCTGGACCCGGAGCTGTGCCCGGAGGCCGTGGCGGCGCGCGGCGGCGGGATGACCGGCGCGCAGCGCTGTGTGGTGCGGGTGGCGGACCAGCTGGCGAGCCGGCTGGCCGGCGCCGGCTTCCGGGCGACGGTGCTGACCGAGCAGGAACTGACCTCGGCCCTGGCGACGTCCTCCTGTGCGAACCCGATGGCCATCACCCAGGCCGGCCGGTCCGCGAGCAATGGGCGGCGGACCGAGGAGACCTCGCGGACCTGGCGGTGCGACGACCGGCGGCACACCACCTACTGGATAGGCCGCTGGCCGCAGCTCGGCGGAGCCGCGGCCCCGCTGACCCAGTTCGTGGCGCTGCTGACCTCACTGCCCGCGCTGGCCACCAACTTCAGCCTGACACTGGCGCCGGCCGACCGGCACGGGGTCACGGTCACCGGGCACGTCCGGGTCACCGGGCGCAGTGACGAGGAACTGGTGACGGCGCGCAGGGAACTGGAGCGGACCGCCCGCGGAATCCGGACCGGCCTGGTCCGGCTGGACCGGGAGCAGGTTCCGGGTGTGCTGGCTTCGCTGCCGCTGGGAGGTGCACGATGAGCGCGGGACGCGTGGGGTACGGACTGGTCGGGCCGCGGCGGGAGCGCCATGCGGTTCCGGCCGCGGAACTGGACGGGCTGTCCCTGCCGGTCGGGGACGACGGGGTGGTGATCGGGGTCGACTCCGAAGGCCGCCCGGCGGTGCTCGGGATCAACCGCCCGATGCCGTACGAGGTCACCCTGATCGGGGGCCTGTGGACGGCGCAGGTGCTGGGGCTGCGGGCGGCGGCGACCGGGGCGCGGGTGGCCGTGGAGACCGGTCGGGCCCAGGTGTGGTCGGCGCTGGCCCAGGCGGCCGGCGGCGGGCAGCAGTGCGTGACCCTGCACGAGGTGGGCCGGGTGCCCCCGCAGGGTGCGTCGGCCGGCAGCCCGGTGCTGGTGATCCGGGACTGCGGGATGCGGCCACCGCGCGGGCGCGTGGTGGCGGGCCCCTGGCAGTCGGTGCTCACCCTGCTGCCGTACCTCAGCCCGACGGCCCCGCGGCTGCTCCAGAACGCTTCGCTGGTGGGTGTACAGCGGGTCTCCCCCGACGAGGCGGAGCAGATCGGCCGGCTGATGAACCTGCCCCGGCCGGCGGTGGATTCACTGCCCACGCTGGGGGACGGGGTCACCCTGTGGTGCACGGCCCGGGACCGGCAGTTCGTGATGACCCAGGGCACCGAGGCCGAGGCCGGACTGCTGGGCCCGGCCCGGCGGATCGACTGAGGCCGTCGGCTGACGCCCGACGCCCATTAGGCTGACCGTGGGCGCGGCGCCGACGCGACGCCGGGCACCTGTGCTCGACCAGACCAGGAGGAAGAAGTGAACGGCGATCGGAACGAGAGCCGCGACGGGACGTGGGACGTCCCGACGGACGATCAGTCCGACGCGGAGCCCGAGCTCACGGGCGAGTTCACCATCGACTACACGCCGCCGGCCTGGTACACGCAGAACGCGCCGACGCCGGCGGTACCGGACCTGCCGGCGGGCAGCGGCTTCGAGCCGCACCGCGTGGACGACGTGGACTCGCCTTCGACCACCCGGCTCGCCCCGCCGGCCCGCCCGGCGACGCCGGTTGCCCCGGCGGCGCCACTTGCCCCGGCCGCGCCCGTTGCCCCGGCGGCGCCGGTGACGCCCGTGGCGTCGGCGGTGCCCGCCCCGGCGATGCCCCTTCCCCCGGCCACCCCGCCGGCCGATGTGCCGGCTCCGGCTGTCCCGCCGGCTCCGGCCGACGCCGTCCCGCCGCTGCCGGTGCCGGTGCCCGAGGCGCCGGTGGGCGGTACGCCGTACCCGGTGACGCCCGCACCCGGGAGCCCGGTTGACAGTGCGCCGTACCTCGCGGCGCCCGAGGCGCCGGCCGGGGGTACGCCGTACCCGGTGGCGCCGGCCGAGCCCGCCGATGTGCCGGGGTACTCGGCCACCCCGCCGAGCGGCACGGCGGTTCCGGCCGCCCCGGTGGCTGAGCAGGGTGACGGGGCGTCGGCCCTTGCGAAGTCATCCCTTCCGGGGAGCGGGGCCGCCGAGGCGGGCGCGGAGGCCGGTACCGCCGACGCCGAGCCCCGGGACGCCGTTCCGGACGAGCCCGCGCAGCCGTGGGGCGCGCCCGCCCCGCAGGCGGAACTCCCGCCGCTGCCGCCCGCGTTCACCCCCTCCGCGGCCGAGGAGGCCCCGGCCGGACCCACGCCTCCGGCCGTCCCGGACGGGTACGGCTTCCCGCCGGTCCCGCCGGTCCCGCAGCCCCAGGCGGGGTACGGCTTCCCGCCCGCGCCGCAGGCCCCGCAGGCCCCGCAGGCCCCGCAGCCGGACGCCGGGTACGGCTTCCCGCCCGTGGCGCCGAACCCGCCGCACGCACCGAACCCGCCGCAGCCTCCGCAGCCGGCTCCGCAGGCCGGTGCCCCCTGGGGGGCGCAGCCGCAGCCCCAGCCGCAGACGCCCGTCCAGGGGCAGCCGCAGGGCGATCCCCGGCTGGGCAACCAGTGGCCGCAGTCGGCCGGCCCGGGCGGCCCCGGCGCGCCCGCAGGACCCGGCGGCCCCGGCGGCCCGGGCCCGCAGGACCCGCGCTACCAGGCCGCGCCCGCCGGCGGCGCCCCGCTCGGCTACACGGCCGCGGTGGAGCTCTCCTCGGACCGCCTGCTGCGCAACAAGCAGAAGCCCAAGAGCAACCGCGGCGGCAACTCCTCCCTCTTCAAGTTCGGCGGCAAGGCGGCCGAGGCGGAGCGGCAGCGCAAGCTGGATCTGATCCGCACGCCGGTGATGTCCTGCTACCGCATCGCCGTCATCAGCCTGAAGGGCGGCGTCGGAAAGACCACGACGACCACCGCCCTCGGCGCCACCCTCGCCACCGAACGCCAGGACAAGATCCTCGCCATCGACGCGAACCCGGACGCCGGCACCCTCGGCCGCCGGGTGCGCCGCGAGACCGGTGCCACCATCCGCGACCTCGTCCAGGCCATCCCGTACCTGAACTCGTACATGGACATCCGGCGGTTCACCTCCCAGGCCCCGTCCGGGCTGGAGATCATCGCCAATGACGTGGACCCGGCAGTGTCCACGACGTTCAACGACGAGGACTACCGGCGTGCGATCGAGACGCTCGGCCGCCAGTACCCGATCATCCTGACCGACTCCGGCACCGGACTCCTCTACTCCGCCATGCGCGGGGTCCTGGACCTGGCCGATCAGCTGATCATCATCTCGACCCCGTCGGTGGACGGCGCGTCCAGCGCGAGCACCACGCTCGACTGGCTGTCCGCGCACGGCTATGCCGACCTGGTCTCCCGCTCCCTCACCGTGATCTCGGGGGTCCGCGAGACCGGCAAGACCATCAAGGTCGAGGACATCGTCCAGCACTTCGAGACCCGTTGCCGCGGTGTGGTCGTGGTGCCCTTCGACGAGCACCTCGCAGCCGGCGCCGAGGTCGACCTCGACATGATGCGGCCGAAGACCCGGGAGGCGTACTTCAACCTCTCGGCGCTGGTCGCCGAGGATTTCGTACGGGCGCAGCAGTCGCGCGGCCACTGGGGAGCCCCGGCCCCGCAGGGCCAGCAGCCGTACCCGCAGCAGCCGCAGCCGCAGGGCCCGCCGCCGCACGGCCAGCAGCCGTACCCGCAGCAGCCGCAGCCGCAGGGCCCGCCTCCGCAGTACCAGCAGCCCTACCCGCAGCAGCCGCAGCAGCCCTACGGACCCCAGCCGGGCCACCCCGGGGCCCAGCCGCCGCAGTCCCCGTACGGCCCGCCGCAGCCTCCGCAGCCCGGTCAGGGCTGGCCGCAGCAGCCGCCGCAGGACCCACGGCAGGGCGGTCAGTGAACGCCGAGGGCCCGTACCGTCCCCAGGACGGTACGGGCCCTCGCCCGTTCTGCGCGCTCAGCGCTCAGCGTGCGGCGTCGTAGGCCTCGGTGAGCGCCCGCGCCCGCTTCACATCGTCGCCGATGGCCTCCAACAGCCCCTCCAGGGACTCGAACCTGGCCATTCCCCGCACATAGGCGAGGAAGTCCACGGTCACGTGCATCCCGTACAGGTCCAGGCCCACCCGGTCGATGGCGTACGCCTCCACCGTCCGCTCGGTCGCGTCGAACTGGAGGTTGGTCCCCACCGAGATCGCCGCCGGCATCCGCTCGCCGTCCGCGGTGAGCCAGCCCGCGTACACGCCGTCGGCCGGGATCGCGGTGTGCGGAAGCGTTTCGACGTTCGCCGTCGGGTAGCCGAGCTCGCGCCCGCGCTGCGCGCCGCGCACCACCACTCCCTCGACCCGGTGCGGCCGGCCAAGAATCTCGGCCGCGCCCTCCACATCGCCCTCGGCGACCAGCCGGCGCGCCAGGGTGGAGGAGAACGGCTCGCCGCCGCCGGCCTCACCGCGCACCACCAGATCGACGACCTCGACCTCGTAGTCGTACGTGGCGCCCAGTTCGGCCAGGAACGCGACGTTGCCGGCGGCCCGGTGGCCGAACCGGAAGTTGGGGCCCTCGATGACGCCCCGCGCGTGCAGCTTGTCGACGAGCACCTTCACGATGAAGTCGGCCGGGGACAGCTGGGAGAACTCCGCCGTGAACGGCAGGATCAGCAGGGCGTCGACGCCCAGCTCGGCCATCAGCTCGGCCCGCCGGTGGTGCGGGGCCAGCATCGCGGGGTGGCTGCCGGGGCGGACCACCTCGCTGGGGTGGGGGTCGAAGGTGACCACGACGGCCGGCACGCCGAGTTCCCGGGCCCAGGCCACGGCCCGCCCGATGATCAGCTGATGGCCCCGGTGCACCCCGTCGTAGGAGCCGATGGTGACGACGCTGCGTCCCCAGTCCTCGGGGATGTCCTCCAAGCCACGCCAGCGCTGCACTGTGACCGCTCCTCGCCCGAACCCGTGTAGTGCGTTAGTTGAGATTGCAGGTCTAAGACTGCCATGCCGCCGCTCGGGGCCCCGCATCGGCATCGGAGCCAGGGCGGGGGCCAGGGCGGGGGCCATGTCATCGCTGCCGGGGGATGGTGGTGGACCGACGGGTTCCGGCCAGGGTCTCGACCATTCGCCGCGCGCTCGGGCCGAGCAGCGCGGCGGCCTCCCGCGGCTCCTCGTGCAGCCAGTGCTCGATCAGCCGGCCGAAGGGCGGGTGCTCGCGGGCCAGCTCGACGGTCCGCCGCTCGAACACGGCCGCTCCCCCGGGCACCCCGAGCAGCCGCCGTCCGGTGCGCCGCACCAGCTCCCGGGTGCGCTGTTCCCCGCGGGCGACGGTGTCCCCGGCCACCGCGCCGAGCAGGGCGGACAGCACGGCGGGCTCGGACTCGGTTCCGGTGTCGAGGAGTGCGTCGAGCAGTTCGCCGCGCAGCGGGCGGGAGGCCTCGGCTCCGAAGGTGCCGAGCACGGCGGCGAGTGCGGCCCGGGCCGGCGGCGGCCCGTGGAGCAGCTCGGCGGCGAGCGGGCGCAGCAGGGGCCCGGCGGCCGGGCCGTGGTCGAGGCGCCGGTCGACGAAGGCGGCGGCGTGCGGGGCGTCCTGGGGGTGCCGGGCCAGGTGTTCCCGTACGAAGCGGGCGGCGCGGACGGCCGGGCCGGGGGCGGTCAGTGCGGCCAGGGCGCGGAGCACCTCGCCGTCGGCGCGGTCGCGGAGGGCGTCGAAGATCTCGCCGGTCCGGCCGGGCAGTGCCTCGGCGGCGGCGATCAGCGCGGAGGCGGGCACCTGCGGGCAGGCCAGGGCGGCCGGCAGGTACTCCTCACGGGCCTCCGGGTCCCGGAGCAGGATGCCGAGGGCGGCCCCGTGCAGGCTCTGGTCCCCGGGCCGGTCCAGCAGGGCGAGCGCGGCGTGCCGGAGCAGGGCCCGGCCCGGTGCGGTGCCGGTCAGGTGTGCGGCGGCGACCGGGCCGTACGCGGCGGCGGCGACCCGGCGTTCGGGCCGCTCGTCCCGGGCCCAGCGGTCCACGGCCCGGCAGAGCGCCGGGGGTTCCTCTTCGGCGAGGACGGTCAGCAGTTCGTCGGCACGTGGGTGCGCGGCGCCGACCAGTGCCTCGACGAGGTCGTCGGGGGCCAGCCGGCGGTGGGTGTGGAGCAGGGCCTGGGTGGCGGTGGCCACGGTGGCGCCGGGCCGGCCGTGCAGCCGGCGCTCGTCGCGGAACCAGTCGCAGAGCAGCGGGACGACCCGCTGCGGATCGTGCCGGAGGCGGCGGGCGACGGCGTCGAGGCAGCGGTGGTCGGCGGGCAGCATCCGGCGGAGCAGCTCCAGCCGGTCGGGTTCGGGCAGCCGGAGCCGGTTCCAGAACCAGCCGCCGAACTCGGCGGTGCCGCCGCGGGCGGCGGCGAGGGCGTCGAGCACCGGGCGGAAGGGCTGCGCGTCGGGCGAGCGCAGCAGTGCCTCGCGCAGCAGGCGGGCGGCCCACCAGGCGCGGTCGTCGGGTGCTTCGGCGGGCGGCCGGTCCAGGGCGGCCACCAGGGTGCCGAGGCAGCGGGTCAGGGCGGGCGGGGGCAGCAGGAGCAGGGCTTCCAGGACCGGGCCGATCCGGTGCCGGGGTACGGGCGGACCGGCCGCCGGGGCGGTGCGGTGGACCAAGGTGTCGAGGGCGGTGGGGACGTCCAGGTGGGCGGCCTGAAGCCAGTCGGCGAACTCCTCGTGGGCAAACCGGTAGCCGGCTCCGGCCGGGACCAGCAGGCCTTCGGTGAGCACGGCGGGGGCCCAGCCGGTGCGCCAGGGGAACAGCTCCTCGAAGGAGGCCCGGTCCAGCTCGCCCTGGCCGGGGCCGAGGCAGCGCCGTGCGGCCTCGTGGACCCGGCCGGCCACGCGCGCGGCGAGCCGCCGTACGCCGGGCCCGTGCACCTCGGGTCCGTCCGCGCCGCCGGCGGCGATGCGGACCGCCGTGCGCAGGCACATCAGGTCGAGGTGGGCGTCGAAGACCTCGTTGCGGCCGGGGCGGCCGTCGGTGACCTCGGCGGCGCGGATGCCGGCGAGCAGACTCAGGGTCAGCGGGTGCCGGCCGTCGGGTTCGCGCACTCCGTCGGCGGGGATGCCGTAGCGGGCCCGGGCCTCCTCGGCCTCGGCCGGGGTGAACTCGCCGAGCCGGTAGGCCGCGGGGAGGCGCGGAGCCGGGCGGCCGGGGACGTACAGCGCGCCGTCCGGGTAGAACTCCCCGGCCCGCTCCCAGTACTCGGGGCGGCCCGCGACGACCATCCGGACGGCGTTCTCGCGCAGCCAGCGGGCGGTGCCGGCGGTCCACTCGGCCAGTCGCTGCGCGAGCCGGACGGGCATCTCCTCGGGCGCGTCGAGCAGCACGAGCAGCGGTCTCCCGGCCCCGGCCGCCAGCCCGGCGACCTCCTCGGGCCCGGCGGCGACCGGGTCCGGGTCGGGGCGCGGGGTCGCGGCCGGGACCGGTGCCGGAGCCGGGGCCGGGATCGGAGCCGGGGCCGCGGCAGCGGTGATGCGGGTGGCGGCGGTCAGGGCGCGGGTGAGGGCGTCCGCGAGGGAGGTGTCGGTGGCCGCGAGGTCGGCGCCGCGGAGCCAGATCGTGGGCGACGGGAGCGGGCCGAGGGCGCGGCGGGCGGCGAGGGCGGCGAGTTCGGTGGTGCGGCCGGTGCCGGGGTCGCCGATCAGGGCGAGCACGAGTGCGGGGCTCTCGGTGAACGCGGCCAGCACCTCGGCCGCCTCCCGGCGCTCGACCGCCCCGGCCGCCTCCGCGAGGGCGGTGCCCAGGGTGGTGCCGGTCAGCTGGAGGGCTCCCGCCAGGTTCAGGTCCGCGCCGTAGCCCGGCACGGTCGCCGCGTTCCGGGCCAGCAGGGCGGCGAGCGGGCCGCCCGGGTCGGCCGCGGCTGCCGCGCGCAAGGGCACTGCAAACCCTCCGGAGCGGTGCTCCGTGTGCAGAGCGGTGCCCAGGACGGCGAGCACCGCGCCGGTGGCCGCGTCCAGCACCGGCCCCCCGCAGGTCTCCCCGCCCAGTCGCAGGGCGTCCATCCCGTCCGTCCCGATGGCCAGCTCCAGCGCACCGCCGATCCGGTGCGAGCGGTCGGTCGCCGTATAGGTCACCTCCGCCTCGCCCAGCACCCTGGCCTGCCGCCAGCCCCGCGCGCTGAGCCGTACGTACGCCCCGGCCGGCACCCGCTCCACCGCCGCCACCGGCAGCGGGCGCACCCCGAGCCCCTCCGTCCGGACCAGCGCCAGCCCCGCCGAGGCCAGCAGTGTCACCGCCGCCGCGTCGGCCGGGCAGCTGCGCTCCCCCGCGCCGTGCAGCACCACCGGGCCCAGGCCGGCCACCGCCTCATGGCTGGTGATCACCGTCCCCCGGTCGTCGGCCACGAAGCCGCTGCCCCGCGGACGCCCGGCGAAATCGCAGATCCTGACGAGCTCCCCCGTGACCTCCATGACACGACCGTAGGTCGACGAAGATCAGCCGGAAAAGCAGGTGAGCGGAACGCGCCCCCTTAGGCTCCCTCCATTCACTCCGAGCGCCTGCTCGGACGGGTGAATAACAGGGTCCGGATGGATAGAGACCTACCCGAGGGGGGTCGTGGAGCGGTGAGCAGCAGTCCGACGGCGTCGGGCCCGATGCGCTCACCGCTCCACGTCAACACAGGCACTGTCAGTGCCACCGCCTAGCCTGCACTCATGATCGAGACGACCGGCGAGGACCGCCGCTTCCCACCCGCCCTGGCCGAGGTGGCCACCGTGGAGTTCGTGTACGGGGACAGCGCCGAGGTTGAGGGCGAGGGCGTGGACTTCATGCCGTACGCCGAGTTCGAACCCGCCGAGGAGACCACGCAGTGGGTGCGTGCGTGGACCGCGAACCACGAGCTGGACGGCGGCGCCGGCCAGGACGGCTCCGGCGGGCTCGCCGCCCTGTGGATGGCCCGGCCGGGCCGGCCGCTCGCCGAGCAGCCGGTGGTGTTCATGGGGTCGGAGGGCGAGTCGGGCCTGGTGGCCGCGAACCTGTCCGACCTGCTGTGGGTGCTGGCCGATGGCTTCGGGCCGCGGGAGGCGGCCCTCCATCCGGACCGCGAGCCGCTTCCCGATCCGGTCCTCGCCGAGATCGCCGCCCGGCATGCGGTCACTCCGCGCCGGGCCGCGCGGGAGATCGTGCTGACGGCGCGCGCCGAGTTCCCCTCCTTCGAGGAGGACCTCGACGAGCTCTGCCGCTGAAGCGCGGCTGCGGCCGGCCCGGTAGTGCCGGGCCGGCCGCAGCAGCAGAAGAAGGGCTCGGAGCTAGACGAAGACCGCCAGGGACTTCGACTTGCCGCCCTTGGGCTCCACCAGGCCCAGCAGCCGGCCTTCGGGGCCGAACACGGCGACCGGCTTCCCCGCCTCGTACTCGTCCGGCATCTCCAGCCGCACCCCGTTGCCCAGCAGCGAGGCACGGCGCGCGTCCAGGTCCCAGCGGGGGAACGCGGCGGCTGCCGCCTCGGCGATCGGCATCACCGTCAGCTCTTCCTGGAGCTGGTCCAGGGTGCGGGCCCGGTCGAGCTTGTACGGGCCCACCCGGGTGCGCCGCAGCGCGGTCAGGTGGCCGCCGACGCCCAGGTCGGCGCCGAGGTCGCGGGCCAGCGCCCGGATGTAGGTACCGCTGGAGCAGACCACCGAGACGACCAGGTCGATCACCGGGGTGCCGTCCTCGGCGGTCGCCTCGCGCATGTCGTACACCTGGAAGGACGAGATGGTGACCGGGCGGGCCGGGATCTCGAACTCCTCGCCCTCGCGGGCGCGCTTGTAGGACCGGACACCGTTGATCTTGATGGCGCTGACCTTGGACGGGACCTGCATGATCTCGCCGGTCAGCTTGCGGATGCCCGCGTCCACCGCGTCACGGGTGACCCCGGAGGCGTCCGTGGCGGAGCTGATCTCGCCCTCGGCGTCGTCGGTCAGCGTGTTCTGGCCGAGCCGGATCGTGCCGAGGTACTCCTTCTCGGTCAGCGCGAGGTGGCCGAGCAGCTTGGTCGCCTTCTCGACGCCGAGAACGAGTACGCCCGTGGCCATCGGGTCGAGGGTGCCGGCGTGGCCGACCCGGCGGGTCTTGGCGATCCCGCGCATCTTGGCGACCACGTCGTGCGAAGTGAAGCCGGACGGCTTGTCGACGATGACAAGGCCGTCCGGCGTCGGGGTTGCGTGCTTGCTCATTCGGCTGCGTCGTCCTCGCCGGGCTTCTTGTACGGGTCGGCTTCGCCGGCGTACGCGGCACCCGAGGAGGCCTGCCGCACCTGGGCGTCGGAGGCGCGCGCCTGGTCGAGGAGGTCCTCGATGGTCTTCGCGGTCTCCGGCAGGGCGTCCGCCACGAAGGTGAGGGTGGGCGTGAACTTGATGCCCGCGGCCTGGCCCACCGCCGAGCGCAGAATGCCCTTGGCGCTTTCCAGGCCCTTGGCCGCGGCCTCCCGCTCCTCGTCGTCGCCGTACACCGTGTAGAAGACCGTGGCCTCCCGCAGGTCACCGGTGACCCGGGTGTCGGTGATCGTCACGTGCGTTCCGAGGCGCGGGTCCTTGATACCGCGCTGCAGCTTCTGGGCGACCACCTCCCGGATGAGGTCCGCCAGCTTCTTCGCCCGCGCGTTGTCGGCCACTGGTCCGTCTCCTTCTTCGTCTTGCAATCAGTCTTCATCACCGTGGAGCCGCCGTCGCACCGACAGCAGTTCCACCTCCGGACGTGCCGCGACCAGCCGCTCACAGCGGTCGAGTACGTCCGATACGAACCCCGGGTCCCCGGACACCAGCGCGACCCCCAGACGGGCCCTGCGGTGGAGGTCCTGGTCGCCCACCTCGGCCGCGCTCACAGAGAACTTGCGCTGGAGCTCGGCGACGATGGGCCGGACGACGGAGCGTTTCTCCTTCAGCGAATGAACGTCGCCGAGGAGCAGGTCGAAGGACAGAGTCCCCACGTACATGCAGTTCCGGATGTCCCGCCGGTTCGGGTTCGGTGACCTGCCAGCCAGTCGGGTGGCAGGGACACCAGAACCGTACACGCAACGGCCGGGGCCGATCGACGGAAATTTCTCCGCCGACCGGCCCCGGTCGCCAGGTGCACGGGCAACCGCTAGGCGCGCGGCTTCTCGCGCATCTCGTAGGTCGCGATGACGTCGTCGATCTTGATGTCGTTGAAGTTTCCGAGGTTGATACCGCCCTCGAAGCCTTCGCGGATCTCGGTGACGTCGTCCTTGAAGCGGCGCAGACCGGAGATGGTGAGGTTCTCTGCGACGACCTTGCCGTCGCGGAGCAGGCGCGCCTTGGTGTTGCGCTTGACCTCGCCCGACCGGACCAGGACACCGGCGATGTTGCCCAGCTTGGACGAGCGGAAGACCTCGCGGATCTCCGCCGTGCCGAGCTCGACCTCTTCGTACTCCGGCTTGAGGAGGCCCTTCAGAGCCGCCTCGATCTCCTCGATGGCCTGGTAGATCACCGAGTAGTACCGGACGTCGACGCCCTCGCGCTCCGCCATCTGCGCGGCACGGCCGGCCGCACGGACGTTGTAGCCGATGACGATGGCGTCGGAGCCCATCGCCAGGTCGATGTCGGACTCGGTGACCGCACCCACACCGCGGTGCAGGACCCGGATGTCGACCTCTTCACCGACGTCGAGCTGGAGCAGCGAGGACTCGAGAGCCTCGACCGCACCGGACGCGTCGCCCTTGATGATGAGGTTGAGTTCCTGGATCTGACCGGCCTTGAGCACCTTGTCGAGGTCCTCGAGGGACACCCGGCGGACGCGCTTGGCGAAGTTGGCGTTGCGCTCGCGCGCCGCCCGCTTCTCGGCGATCTGGCGGGCCGTCCGGTCCTCGTCGACGACCAGGAAGTTGTCGCCGGCGCCGGGGACGTTGGTGAGACCCAGGACCAGGACGGGGGTCGACGGACCCGCTTCCTCGACGTTGTTGCCCTTGTCGTCGAGCATCGCGCGGACTCGGCCGTACGCGTCGCCGACCACCATCGTGTCACCGATGCGGAGGGTACCGCGCTGGACCAGGACGGTGGAGACGGCACCGCGACCGCGGTCGAGGTGCGACTCGATGGCGATACCCTGCGCGTCCTGCTCCGGGTTGGCCCGCAGGTCGAGCGAGGCGTCGGCGGTGAGAACCACGGCCTCCAGCAGGGAGTCGATGTGCAGACCCTGCTTGGCGGAGATGTCGACGAACATGGTGTCGCCGCCGTACTCCTCGGCCACCAGGCCGTACTCGGTCAGCTGACCGCGCACCTTGACCGGGTCCGCGCCCTCGACGTCGATCTTGTTGACCGCGACGACGATCGGGACATCCGCAGCCTTGGCGTGGTTGAGCGCCTCGATCGTCTGCGGCATGACGCCGTCGTTGGCCGCGACCACCAGGATCGCGATGTCGGTGGACTTGGCACCACGGGCACGCATGGCGGTGAACGCCTCGTGACCCGGGGTGTCGATGAAGGTGATCTTGCGGTCTTCGTCGTTGACCTGGGTGGAGACCTGGTAGGCACCGATGTGCTGGGTGATGCCGCCGGCCTCGCCCGCGACCACATTGGTCTTGCGGATCGCGTCGAGGAGTCGGGTCTTTCCGTGGTCGACGTGACCCATGACGGTCACGACCGGCGGACGCGCCACGAGGAACTCCTCGCCGCCCTCGTCCTCGCCGAACTCGATGTCGAAGGACTCGAGCAGCTCACGGTCCTCCTCCTCGGGGCTGACGATCTGAACCTGGTAGTTCATCTCGTCGCCGAGGAGCTGCAGCGTCTCGTCGGAGACGGACTGCGTGGCCGTGACCATCTCGCCGAGGTTCATCATGACCGCGACGAGCGACGCCGGGTTGGCGTTGATCTTCTCCGCGAAGTCGGTGAGGGACGCACCGCGCGACAGGCGAATGGCTTCGCCGTTGCCGCGAGGCAGCATCACGCCGCCCACGGACGGGGCCTGCATGGCCTCGTACTCCTGGCGCCGCTGCCGCTTCGACTTGCGGCCACGACGGGCCGGACCGCCGGGGCGGCCGAAGGCACCCTGCGTGCCACCACGGCCACCGGGGCCGCCGGGACGACCGCCGAAGCCGGGACGACCGCCGCCGCCACCGCCGCCGGGGCCGCCGCCGAAGCCGCCGCCACCACCGGGACGCGGGCCGCCGAAGCCGCCGCCACCGGCCGGACGCGAGCCCGGACCGGCCGGACGGCCGGCGAAGCCGCCGCCGCCGGGACGACCGGCACCGCCGCCGCCACCGGGACGACCGCCGGGGCCGCCGGGACCGCGACCGCCGCCGCCGCCGGGGCCCGGACGCGGGCCGGCAGCGGGACGCTGCGGCATCATGCCCGGGTTCGGACGGTTACCACCGGGAGCACCGCCCGGACGCGGGGCGCCGCCCTGCGGACGGGGCATACCGGCCGGCGAAGGCCGGGGGCCGCCCTGGCCGGGACCCTGCGGACGGGGACCACCCTGGCCGGCGCCCTGCGGACGCGGGCCACCCTGGCCGGCGCCGGGGGCACCGGGACGCGGGGCACCCTGCGGCCGGGGGGCCTGCGGGCGCGCCATGCCGGTGGAGCCACCGGAGGTGAAGGGGTTGTTGCCGGGACGCGGGCCGGCCGGACGGGCACCGCCCGGACGCGGAGCCTGGGCGCCACCCTGACGGGGAGCCTGGCCACCGGGGGTCGCACCCGCGGGACGGGCGCCGCCGGGACGGGCACCGGGCTGGCCGGGGGCCGCCGGACGCTGCGCCGCCGGGCGCGGGCCCGGGGTCGCGGCGGGACGGGCCGCCGGGGCGGCCGGAGCCGACGGCGGGGCCTGGAACTCGGCCGCGACCGGGGCCGGAGCCGCCGGAGCGGGCTTCGGGGCCGGAGCCTTGGGACCGGGACGCGGGCCGGGAGCGGCCGGGGTCACCGGGGCGCTGACAGCCGGAGCCTCTGCGGCGGCCGGCTTGGGGGCCGGGGCGCCGGGCTTCGGGGCAGCAGGACGTGCCGCGGCAGCCGGGGACGGCGCAGCGGGCTTGGCGGGCGCAGCCTTGCGGGGCGCGCCGGGCTTTGCAGCGGTCTTGCCGGCGCCTCCGCCGGGTCCCTGCAATGCGTCGGTCAGCTTGCGTACAACGGGCGCCTCGATCGTCGAGGACGCCGAACGGACGAATTCACCGAGTTCTTGGAGCTTGGCCATGACGACCTTGCTCTCCACCCCGAACTCCTTGGCGAGTTCGTATACCCGGACCTTAGCCACTTCGCTCCTTTTAGGTCCGGGTTACGCCGGACCGTCGCTACTTCATGGGCGTACTCATCGCGTACTCATCGAGTGCTCATCGCAATCTCGACCTACTTCCAACTCGCGAGGTACCTGACCGCACGGGGTTCCGTGCCGTACTTCTTTTCTTACGGTGTCGCCTCGATGACCGTCCGCAGAGCGGCGGTTTCGAGTGCCCCCTGGACCCTGAGGGCCCGGGGGAACGCCCGGCGGCGCACCGCCTGGTCGAGGCAGACCACGGCAGGGTGCAGGTACGCACCCCGGCCGGGCAGCGTACCGCGGTGGTCGGGGACGCATTCGTCTCCGACCGCCACGATCCGCAGCAGATCGCTCTTGGCCGCTCGCTCCCGGCACCCCACGCAGGTGCGCTCAGGGCATGCGCGGGCATGCGTCCGGCCAGACACGCTCAGTCTACCTCCCCGTACCGACCTCACCCCTTCAGGCGAAAAATCGAACGGACGTTGTCTCCATCGTGGCCGTTCCCGCATACGGGACGGCTCACCCTGTCTACCGGCCCGGAACCCGGACCGGTACCGGATTATTCCGCCGGGCCGCCGGCCGCGGGCTCGGTGTCGGGGCGGATGTCGATGCGCCAGCCGGTGAGCCGGGCGGCGAGCCGGGCGTTCTGGCCCTCCTTGCCGATGGCCAGCGACAGCTGGTAGTCGGGCACGGTCACCCGGGCGGACCGCGCGGCCATGTCGACGATCTCCACCTTGCTCACCCGGGCGGGCGACAGGGCGTTCGCCACCATCTCCGCCGGGTCGTCCGACCAGTCGACGATGTCGATCTTCTCGCCGTGCAGTTCGGCCATGACGTTGCGCACCCGGCCGCCCATCGGGCCGATGCAGGCGCCCTTCGGGTTCAGGCCGGAGCGGGTGGACCGCACGGCGATCTTGGTGCGGTGGCCGGCCTCGCGGGCGATCGCGGCGATCTCGACGCTGCCGTCGGCGATCTCCGGGACCTCCAGCGCGAAGAGCTTCTTCACCAGGTTCGGGTGGGTGCGCGACAGGGTCACGGACGGACCGCGGACGCCTTTCGCCACCCGGACGACGTACGTGCGCAGCCGCAGGCCGTGGGTGTACTCCTCGCCGGGGACCTGTTCCTGCACGGGCAGGATGGCCTCCAGCTTGCCGATGTCGACCAGGACGTTCTTGGGGTCCTTGCCCTGCTGGACGACGCCGGTGATGACATCGCCCTCACGGCCGGCGAACTCGCCGAAGGTCAGGTCGTCCTCCGCGTCGCGCAGACGCTGCAGGATCACCTGCTTGGCGGTCGTCGCCGCGATCCGGCCGAAGTCCGACGGGGTGTCGTCGAACTCCTTGGGCTCCTGGCCCTCCTCGAGATCCCTCGGGTCTTCCGTCGCCCACACGACCACGTGACCGTTGGTGCGGTCCAGCACCACGCGGGCCCGCCGGTAGCTGCCCTCGGTGCGGTGGTACGCAATGAGGAGGGCCGACTCGATCGCCTCGACGAGCAGGTCGAAGGAGATCTCCTTCTCCCGGACCAGACCCCGCAGGGCACTCATGTCGATGTCCACGGCTACGCCTCCTCTTCTTCCTGAATGTTCTTGTCTTTGCGGTTGAACTCGATTTCGACCCGCGCCTTGGCGATGTCGGTGAAAGCGATGCGGCGGGCGGTCGCCTTGCGGCCCTTCACGCCCGGGACCTCCAGGTCCAGCCCGTCCTCGTCGACGCCGAGGATCCGGGCGACGAGCTCGCCGGCACCCTGCTCGGCTTCGGGGGACAGCTGGAACTTCACGAGGCGGCCGGTGGCCCGGACGTAGTGCCGGTGCTCGGTGAGCGGGCGGTCGGCGCCGGGGGAGCTGACTTCGAGGACGTACTCGTCCTCGCCCATCGCGTCGTTCTCGTCCAGGGCGTCGGAGATCTCACGGCTCAGCTCGGCACAGGTGTCCAGCTCCACGCCCGAATCGGAATCCACGATGATCCGGAGCATCCGCCGCTTGCCCGCCCGGGACACCTCGATGTCTTCCAGGTCCAGGTCCTTCGCGGCGACCAGCGGCTCCAGCAGTCCGCGCAGCCTGTCGCTCTGGGGGGTGCTCATCCGGGTGACTCCTCGGCCGCGTGTGCTGTTGTGGTTTCCGTCGCGTGGATCGCGTGTCAGGTCAAAGGGTATCCGGTCGCAGGGGGTGTTGCCGTCCGCCCCTTGGGCGGTGCCCCGGGTACCGTGATCACAGCCTGTTCCTGCCGCCCTGCTCCCGAGGATCCGCCGTGCCCTGGACCCTGCCCTCGCGAAGAAGCCTGCTCACCGGCACTGCCGGGGCGGTGGGCGTTGCACTGCTCTCCGGGTGTTCGGAGCCGGAACCGGAGGCGCGAACCGGCCCGAGCGCCGAAGCTTCGCTCGAACGGCGGATCCGCGAAGCGGCCGTCCGGGACAGCCGGGCCCTGCTGGAACGTTACGACGCCACGCTCGCGGCCCATCCCTCGCTGGGCGGACGGCTGGCGCCGCTCCGTGCGGCCGTCGCCGCGCACGCGGCGGCGCTGGCGCCGGAGGCCGCCGGGGCACCCGGGGCGGCAGGCGCCTCCGAGGCGTCCGGGGCCGGGGCTCCCAAAGCCGGGGCGCCCGAGGCCGGGGAGTCCTCCGGCGGGCCGGCGGGCTCGGCCCGCCCCGCGCCCTCCGGTGCCCCCGGTGCCGCCGGTGCCCCCCGGGCGGTGGTCCCCCCGAAGCCCGCCGACGCCGTCTCCGCCCTGGCCGATGCGGAGCGGAGCCTCGCCGAGAACCGCACCGTCGCCCTGGCCGAGGCCCCCGGCGAGCTGGCCCGGCTGCTCGCCTCGGTGGCGGCCTGCGGAGCCGTCCACCACCACCTGCTGACCACCCCCGGAGCCACCGCATGACGCCCGCGCGCACCCCCAGCCCCTCCCCGAGTGCCCCGAGCGCCGGCACCGGCCACGGACCCGGCGCCGAGGGGGTGCTGGCCGCCACCCAGGCCGCCCTCGCCGCCGAGCATGCCGCCGCGTACGGGTACGGGGTGATCGGCGCCCGGGTGGCCGCCGCCCGCGGCGCCGAGGCCAAGGAGGCGTACGGCAGGCACCTCGCCCGGCGCGATGCGCTCACCCGGACGGTCCGCACGCTGGGCGGTGCCCCGCAGCCTGCCGAGGCCGCGTACCGGCTGCCCTTTGCCGTGCGCACCCCCGCCGATGCCGTGCGGCTGGCCGCCGAGATCGAGGACCGGGTGGCGGGCGCGTACTCCGATCTGGTGCGTGCGGCGCAGGGCCCGCTGCGCCGGGAGGCGGCCGACGCCCTGACCGCGGCGGCGGTCCGCGCAGCGCGCTGGCGCGGCGGCGGCGTAGCCTTCCCTGGGCTGACGGAACGAGCGGGACAGGCGCTACCGGCCCAGCACAGCTGAAAGGGACCACGCACGCATGGTTTTTGAACCGCCGGAGCGGCTTGTACGGGCGCTCGGCGAGCAGCCGGACACAGCACAGCACGAGGACTGGCTGGCCCGGCTCCCCGGCCTCGCCGAGGAGGCACTGGCCCGGCGCGGGGTACAGGCCCAGCGGGTGCAGGCCCCGGGCGGGCGCAGCAGCCTGGTGATCCTGGTCCGGTTCCCCGACGGCACCCCGGCCGCACTGAAGCTGGCCCCGCCCGGCGCCCGCCCCGACCGGGAGCTGGCCGCGCTGGCGCACTGGGGCGGCTTCGGTGCCGTACGCCTGCTCGACACCCGCCACGAGGACGGGGCCCTGCTGCTGGAGCGCCTCCAGCCGGAGGTGTCGCTGCGCTCCCTGCCGGAGGCGAAGGCGCTGCTGGAGGCATCCGGCACGATCCGGCGGCTGTGGGTGGCCCCGCCGGCCGGACACGGGTTCGAGTCGGTGGCGGAGCGTACGGAACGCCAGTCCGCGGGGCTGAAGGCCGCGCCGGCGGAGCTGCTGGCGCTGGCCGGCACGGCGCTGGAGCTGCGGGACGAGCTGGCGGCGGCGGCCCCGGAGGAACTGCTGCTGCACGGGAACTTCCGGCAGGGCAAGGTGCTGGCGGGCGAGCGGGCGCCGTGGCTGACGGTCGGCCCGGAGCCGCTGGTGGGCGAGCGCGCCTATGACCTGGCGCGGCTGGTCCGGGACCGGCTGGAGGACCAGGTCGCCTCCTCGGCGGGCCCGGCGGGCGCCCGGCGCCGGGTGAACCGGCTGGCGGACTCCCTGGACGTGGACCGGGACCGGCTGCGCGGCTGGACGCTGTTCCGCGCGGTGGAGTCCGGGCTCCGGGCACTGGCGGCGGGGCGCCGCCGGGACTCGGAGCTGCTGCTGGAGTTCGCGGCCTGGCTGTAGGGCATACCTTGGGTACGAGGTTCCGTACGAGGTTCTATACGGGCGTGTGCGGAACGTGTGCCCGGCAGGGTGTGCAGGGGGCCGTCATGGTCGAAGAACTGCTGGCGGCGGGAGTCGCCGCCGCTACCGGTGCCGTGGTCTACTTCGCCGCGGCGGCCCGGGTGGTGAAGCAGTACGAGCGAGGCGTGGTGTTCCGCTTCGGCCGGCTGCGGCAGGGTGTCCGCGGGCCGGGGTTCACGACGGTGGTGCCGGTGGTGGACCGGCTGCACAAGGTGAACATGCAGATCGTGACCCTGCCGGTGCCGGCTCAGGAGGGCATCACCCGGGACAACGTCACGGTGCGGGTGGACGCGGTGGTGTACTTCAAGGTGGTCGACGCGGCCAGCGCGCTCATCGAGGTGGAGGACTACCGCTTCGCGGTCTCCCAGATGGCGCAGACCTCACTGCGGTCGATCATCGGCAAGTCGGACCTGGACGATCTGCTGTCCAACCGGGAGAAGCTCAACCAGGGGCTGGAGCTGATGATCGACAGCCCGGCGATCGGGTGGGGCGTGCAGATCGACCGGGTGGAGATCAAGGACGTGTCCCTGCCGGAGACGATGAAGCGGTCGATGGCACGGCAGGCGGAGGCGGACCGGGAGCGGCGGGCGCGGGTGATCAACGCGGATGCGGAGCTCCAGGCTTCGAAGAAGCTGGCCGAGGCGGCCGGGGTGATGGCGGAGCAGCCGGCGGCCCTGCAGCTGAGGCTGTTGCAGACGGTGGTGGCGGTGGCCGCGGAGAAGAACTCGACGCTGGTCCTGCCGTTCCCGGTGGAGCTGCTGAGGTTCCTGGAGCGGGCGGCACAGCAGCCGGCGGCGGCGGAGGCGGGGCGGGGTGGCGCCGCCACGACCGCGGAGGCCGACGCCGGCGACTCGCGGGAGGAACTCCCGCCGCCCGCGGTCCCGGCGAAGCCGGAAGACCCGGCGAGCCCGGCCGTGTAGCTGGGCGGGGCGGGGCTGCCGCTGCGCGGGGCCTCCCCCACCCCACCCCTTCCCGGAACCGGGGCTCCGCCCCGGACCCCGGTGCCGGGCGCGCCTGCGCCCGGACCCGCTCAGGGGCTCCGCCCCGAGCCCGCGTAGGGCTCCGCCCGGCACAACCGTGCCGGGCCCGTTTGGGCCCGGGGCCCGCTCAGGGGCTCCGCCCCGAGCCCGCGTGGAGGCGGCTACGCCGTCAAGCGGGA
This sequence comes from Streptomyces venezuelae, assembly GCF_008642295.1. Taxonomy (GTDB): domain Bacteria; phylum Actinomycetota; class Actinomycetes; order Streptomycetales; family Streptomycetaceae; genus Streptomyces; species Streptomyces venezuelae_C. The sequence goes on from NZ_CP029190.1 coordinate 2,123,402, forward strand.
CAGGGCGGCCGGCCAGGGGTGGTCTTCGCGGGTGGAGGTCGGGCGGTGCTGGAGTTCCACGATGCCGTCCGGTGCCTTGCGGCCGGCCACCACGATCCACGGGACGCCGATCAGCTCCGCGTCGGTGAGCTTCACCCCCGGCGACAGCCCCGGCCGGTCGTCCAGCAGGACCCGCAGGCCGGCCGCGGCGAGTTCCTCCGCCGCCCGCTCGGCCAGCTCCAGCTGGACCGCCTTGCCCGCCGCCACCACGTGCACGTCCGCCGGCGCGACCGCGGCCGGCCAGCACAAGCCCTTCGCGTCGGCCGTCTGTTCGGCGAGCGCCGCGACCACCCGGGAGACCCCGATGCCGTACGAGCCCATGGTGACCCGGACCGGCTTGCCCTCCCGGCCCAGTACGTCCAGGCCGAACGCGTCGGCGTACTTCCGGCCCAGCCGGAAGATGTGCCCGACCTCGATCGCCCGGTCCAGGCGCAGCCCCGCCCCGCAGGACGGACAGGGGTCGCCGTCCCGGACCACGACCACGTCGAGGTACTCGTCCACCTCGAAGTCCCGGCCGCAGACCACATGGCGCGCATGCGTGTCGGCCCGGTTGGCCCCGGTCACCCAGGCGGTGCCCGGCGCCACCCGCGGGTCGGCCAGATAGCGGACCTTGCCCAGGCCCTGCGGGCCGACGTAGCCGCGTACCAGGTCGGGCCGGCCGGTGAAGTCCTCCGCGGTGACCAGTTCGACCACGGCCGGCGCGAGATGCTCGGCGAGCTTGCCCAGGTCCACCTCGCGGTCCCCCGGCACCCCGACGGCGACGATCTCGCCGTCGACCTTGACCAGCAGGTTCTTCAGCGTCGCCGAGGCCGGTACGCCGAGCAGCCCGGCCAGGGTCTCGATGGTCGGCGTGTCCGGGGTGTCGAGCTCCTCCAGGGCCGGATGTCCGGCACCGGCACCGGTATCCGCGCCGGCCTGGGCGAGCGGGAAGGTGACCGCCTCCGTGTTCGCCGCGTACCCGCAGGCCGGGCACTGCGCGAAGGTGTCCTCGCCGGCCTCCGCCGGAGCCAGGAACTCCTCCGAGGCCGATCCGCCCATCGCGCCGGAGACCGCCGAGACGATCCGGTGGTCCAGTCCGAGCCGGGTGAAGATCCGTACGTAGGCCTCGCGGTGGAGCCGGTACGACTCGGCCAGCCCCTCGTCGGAGACGTCGAAGGAGTACGAGTCCTTCATCTGGAACTCGCGTCCGCGCAGCACTCCGGAGCGCGGCCGGGCCTCGTCGCGGTACTTGGTCTGGATCTGGTAGAGCATCACCGGCAGGTCCTTGTAGGACGTGCACTGGTCCTTCACCAGCTGGGTGAAGATCTCCTCGTGGGTGGGGCCGAGCAGATGGTCGGCGCCCTTGCGGTCCCGGAGGCGGAAGAGCAGGTCGCCGTACTCCGACCAGCGTCCGGACACCTCGTAGGGCTCGCGCGGCAGCAGGGCGGGCAGCAGCACCTCCTGCGCTCCGATGGCGTCCATCTCCTCCCGGACGATGCGGGAGACGTTGTCGAGGACCTTCTTGCCGAGCGGCAGCCAGCTCCAGACCCCGGCGGAGGCCCGCCGTACGTATCCCGCGCGGACCAGGAGCCGGTGGCTGAGGGTCTCGGCATCGGCCGGGTCCTCGCGCAGCGTCCTGGCCATCAGCCGGGACATCCGCAGGAGGTGGGGAGGGGCCGGGGTGTGCTGGGTGCGCTGGGTCGTCGCCATGGGGGGAGGCTAGCCCCGGCGCAGCGGGAGTGTCGCACCCATTACCGCGTAGGGGCGGCCGGCGCTGGGGAAATGGACCTGGCGGGCGAGGTCGGTGTAACCCAGGGAGCGGTAGAGGGCGCGGGCCGGGGTCTCGGTGTCGATGGCCGAGAGGATGGACCGGGGTTCGGCGGCGGAGTCGGTGAGCCGGGTGATCAGCTCGCGGCCGACCCCGTGGCCCTGGAACCCGGGGTGGACGTGGAGTTCGGTGATGGCGAAGGACTCGTCGAGCCAGTGCTCGTGGCCGCCGGCCCGCAGATAGGGCTCGACGACGGTGGACCACCAGTGGGTGCGGTCGTTGGGCATCCCGTAGACGAATCCGGCGATCGCGCCGTCCTCGGTGAACGCGCCGAGCGCACGGGCGCCCCGGCAGGTCATGTGGCGCTGCACGATGTAGCGCCGGATGCCGATCTCCTCCTCGCTGAGGCCGAAGGCCACGGCCTGGACCCGCAGCGCCTCGTCGACGCGGGCCGCGAGGTCCAGGGGGCCGATCTCGAGACCGGCGGGGGAAGGCACCATGCGGTGACCTTACTTCGCGGTACCGGATAGGCACAGCAGCACCGGGAGTCCACCGGATCCGGTTCCTGACTCCCGCGGGCCGACGCCTTGCCGGTGCCGGCCGGGGCTCGGAGCGGTGCCCCGCCACGAGGGCCGCGCACCCCCGCCGGGTACCGCCCCGGGTCAGAACAGGACGCTCATGAAGGCGCCGACTTCCCGGAAGCCCACCCGGCGGTATGCGGCCCTCGCGGCGGTGTTGAAGTCGTTGACGTAGAGGCTGACCACGGGGGCGACGTCGCGCAGTGCGTAGTCGACCACCGCGGCCATGCCCGTCTCGGAGTGGCCGCGGCCCCGGTACTCGGGGGCCACCCACACGCCCTGGATCTGGCACGCCCGGGCGGTGGCCGCGCCGATCTCGGCCTTGAAGACCACCTGGCCGTTCTCGATCCGGGCGAAGGACCGGCCGGTGGTGACCAGTTCGGCGACCCGTGCCTGGTAGAGCAGTCCGCCGTCCCCGGCGAGCGGGGAAACCCCGACCTCCTCGGTGAACATGGCCACGCAGGCGGGCATGATCAGGTCCATCTCGTCCTTGCGGATCCGGCGGACCAGCGGGTCCGGAGCGATCTCCGGCGAGGGGCCTTCGGTGACCATCAGCGGCTGGTGGGCGCGGACGTCGCGGGCGGGGCCCCAGTGCGGCTCCAGCAGCCCCCACAGCTGCCCGGTGGGCTCGGCGGGGCCGACGATGGAGGAGCAGCGGCGGCCGGTACGGCGGGCCCGGTCGGCGAAGGCGCGGACGGCTTCCGGGGTGGCGCAGACGGGCACCAGGTTGGCGCCGGCGTAGCAGAGGGAGCGGAGCTCGCCGTCGGTGTAGAAGCCCCACATCTCGCCGCCCAGGCGCCAGGGGTCGAGTCCGGCGACCTGGACCCGGGAGGTGACGAAGGCGTTCGCGACCGGATCGCGGTCGAGTACCTCGAGCGCGAGCGCGAGATCGCTGGGCTCGAGGACCCGGGTGGTGGTCTGCGTCAACACGTGGGGGGCCTCACCATGCAAGTCTGCTGATCTCCGCACTGTACCCGGCGGAGCCTGCCGATGCCCTGTCCCCGCGGTCACGAAAAGGCCCCGGCCCCGCCCGCGAGCTGCGGTAACGGGGCCGGGGAGGGACCGATCCAGGGGGCGGCCGGTGAGGTGGGACCGGCCGGGGGTGTCAGACGCCGATGGCGACGGTGGGCTCGCCCGAGGCGATGCCGTCCTTCTCCATCTGCTCGGCGATCTTCATCGCCTCTTCGATCAGGGTCTCGACGATCTTCGACTCGGGGACGGTCTTGATGACCTCGCCCTTGACGAAGATCTGGCCCTTGCCGTTGCCGGAGGCCACGCCCAGGTCGGCCTCGCGGGCCTCGCCGGGGCCGTTGACGACGCAGCCCATGACCGCGACGCGCAGCGGGACCTCCATGCCCTCCAGGCCGGCGGTGACCTCTTCGGCGAGCTTGTAGACGTCCACCTGGGCGCGTCCGCAGGACGGGCAGGAGACGATCTCCAGGCGGCGCTGGCGCAGGTTCAGCGATTCCAGGATCTGGATGCCGACCTTGATCTCCTCGGCCGGCGGGGCGGAGAGCGAGACCCGGATGGTGTCGCCGATGCCCTGGGAGAGCAGGGCGCCGAAGGCCACGGCGGACTTGATGGTGCCCTGGAAGGCCGGGCCGGCCTCGGTGACGCCGAGGTGCAGCGGGTAGTCGCACTGGGCGGCGAGCTGGCGGTAGGCCTCGACCATCACGACCGGGTCGTTGTGCTTGACCGAGATCTTGATGTCGCGGAAGTCGTGCTCCTCGAAGAGGGAGGCTTCCCAGAGCGCGGACTCGACCAGCGCCTCGGGGGTGGCCTTGCCGTACTTCTTCAGCAGCCGGGCGTCGAGGGAGCCCGCGTTGACGCCGATCCGGATCGGGGTGCCCGCGTCCTTGGCGGCCCGCGCGATCTCCTTGACCTTGTCGTCGAACTGCTTGATGTTGCCGGGGTTGACCCGGACGGCGGCGCAGCCCGCGTCGATGGCGGCGAACACGTACTTGGGCTGGAAGTGGATGTCGGCGATCACCGGGATCTGCGACTTCTTGGCGATGACCGAGAGCGCGTCGGCGTCGTCCTGGGTCGGGCAGGCCACCCGGACGATCTGGCAGCCGGAGGCGGTCAGCTCGGCGATCTGCTGCAGCGTGGCGCCGATGTCGGAGGTGCGGGTCGTGGTCATCGACTGCACCGAGACGGGTGCGTCGCCGCCGACGGCCACGGAACCGACCTGGATCTTGCGGCTGACCCGTCGGTCGGCGAGCTTCGTCGGCACGGACGGCATTCCGAGAGAGATGGCAGTCATCTGCTGTGCAACCCCAAGGTGTGGATCAAGGTCCCGAGATCGGCGGGCTCCAGCCTTCGAGATTACGCCAAGCAGCGGGCCGGTCGTGCATCCGAGGGGGGTCCGCCACCCGAACGCGGGGAGCCGGGCACGTAAACGTACCCGACTCCCCGACGACTCCCCGGCTGCTCCCGGATCAGGTGATCTTGATCGGGTTCACCACGTCCGCGATCATCACCAGCACGGTGAAGCAGACGAACACCCCGGCCACCACATAGGCGACGGGCATCAGCTTGGCCACGTCGAACGGGCCCGGGTCGGGCCGCCGGAACAGCCGGGCGACGTTCCGCCGGACCGACTCCCACAGGGCGCCCGCGATGTGCCCGCCGTCCAGCGGCAGCAGCGGCAGCATGTTGAACAGGAACAGCGACAGGTTGAAACCGGCCAGCAGATTGAGGAAGAACACCAGCCGGTGCTGGGCCGGCACGTCCAGGCTGACGATCTCACCGCTGACCCGGGCCGCGCCGACGATGCCCATCGGGCCGTCCTGTTCGCGCTCGGCGCCGTTGAAGGCCGCGTCCCACAGGGCCGGGATGCGCGACGGCAGGTCGATCAGCGACTGCACGCCGGCCTCCATCATGTCGCCCATCCGGGCGACGGACTGGCCGAAGGACTGCTCGACGTAGCCGTTGGCCGGGGCGAAGCCGAGGAAACCGGCGGTGACGTACTGGCCCTCCACGTAGCGGCCGTCGCCGTCGGTCTTGGCGACCTTGTTCTCGATCAGATTCGCCTTCAGCTCCACCAGCTTGCCGGCCCGCTCCACCGTGAGGGTGGCGGGGCCGACGGTGGCCCTGATGTTCTTCTGGAGGGTGCCCCAGTCCTCGGTCTTCTTGCCGTTGAAGGCGACGATCTTGTCGCCCTGCGCCAGGCCGGCCGCCTTGGCGGGGGCCGCCGGGTCGCCCGCGGCGCACTTGTCCCGCTTCTCGCTCTGCTGGATGACGCAGTCGGAGACGGAGCCCACCACGGTGGTCTGGGTGTTCACGCCGAAGGCCATCAGCGTGGTGAGGAAGATCGCCACGGCCAGGACCAGGTTCATGAACGGACCGGCGAACATCACGATCACGCGCTTCCACGGCCTGCGCGTGTAGAAGAGCCGGCTCTCGTCCCCGGGCTGCAGCTCCTCGTACGCCGCCGAGCGCGCGTCCTCGATCATCGACCGGAAGGGGGAGGTGGACCGGGCGGTGACCTTGCCGTCCTCGCCGGGCGGGAACATCCCGATCATGCGGATGTAGCCGCCCATCGGGATGGCCTTGATCCCGTATTCGGTCTCGCCCTTCCGCCGCGACCAGAGGGTCGGCCCGAAGCCGACCATGTACTGCGGCACCCGGATGCCGAACAGCTTGGCCGTGGAGAGGTGCCCCAACTCGTGCCAGGCGATCGAGACGAGCAGGCCGACGACGAAGACGACTATGCCGACCACCGTCATGAAAGCTGTCATGCGCGCGCCTCCACGGCGGCCTTCGCCGCCATCTCCCGTGCCCGGGCCCTGGCCCAGGTCTCCGCTTCGAGGACGTCCGCGACCCGCAGGGAAGTTCCCTGGGCCGGCGTCCCGTGCTCATCGACCACGGCTGCGACCGTATCCGTGATTGCCGTGAACGGCAGCCGGCCGGACAGGAATGCCTCGACGCACTCCTCGTTGGCCGCATTGAACACGGCGGGGGCGGTACCGCCCAGGGTGCCGACGTGCCGGGCCAGTCCCACGGCCGGGAAGGCTTCGGTGTCCAGCGGGAAGAACTCCCAGGTGGAAGCCTTGGTCCAGTCGAAAGCGGGGGCCGCGTCCGGGACCCGGTGGGGCCAGCCGAGGCCGATCGCGATGGGTCCCCGCATGTCCGGCGGGGTGGCCTGGGCGAGGGTGGAGCCGTCGCTGAATTCCACCATCGAGTGGACGTACGACTGGGGGTGGACGACGACCTCGATGCGGTCGAAGGGGATGTCGTAGAGCAGGTGCGCCTCGATGACCTCCAGCCCCTTGTTGACCAGGGTGGCGCTGTTCACCGTGATCACCGGGCCCATGGCCCAGGTCGGGTGGGCCAGCGCGTCCTCGACCGTGACCCGGGCCAGCTCCTCGCGGGTCCGGCCGCGGAAGGGCCCGCCGGAGGCGGTGACCACGAGCTTGCGCACATCGGCCCGGGTACCGGCGGCCAGGGCCTGGAACAGGGCCGCGTGCTCGGAGTCCACCGGGATGATCTGGCCGGGCTTCGCGAGGCCCTTCACCAGCGGGCCGCCGACGATCAGCGACTCCTTGTTGGCGAGGGCCAGCGTGCGGCCGGCCTCCAGGGCCGCCAGCGTGGGCGCCAGGCCGATGGAGCCGGTGATGCCGTTGAGCACGGTGTGGCACGGGGAGGCGGCGAGCTCGGTGGCCGCGTCGGGCCCGGCGAGGATCTCCGGCTGCGGCTCGGTTCCGTACTCGGCGCTCAGCGCCTCTCTCAGGGCCGGTACGGCGTCCTCGCGGGCCACCGCGACCTTCTCGACCCGCAGTTGCCGGGCCTGCTCGGCCAGGAGCCCGACCCGGCCGCCGGCGGCGGACAGCGCGGTCACCCGGAAGAGACCGGGGTTGCGCAGGACGAGGTCGATGGCCTGGGTTCCGATGGACCCGGTGGACCCGAGGATGACGATGTCCCGGCGGCCGGCCGCGGCGTCGAAGAGGAGGTGCGGATCGGCAAGGGGGGCTGGGCTGTCGCTCATGCCCCCCATTGTTGCCGGAACCCGGCCGCGCTCCGGCACGGAGTCCCCCCTCCGTGCCGTGACCGGGTCAGGTGTGCGGCGCCAGGGCAGCGCCGTGGCGCCGCACACCGGGCGGGCCGACGGCCGGTGCGGGTCAGCGGATGGGCCGGTGCACGTTCTTCTGTGCGGAGGGGCCGGGGGTGGCGTCCGCGATCCAGGGGCCGTCGCCGGAGGGGTCGAGGACGCCTTCCTCCAGCCAGGTGTAGGTGCCGGAGAGGACCCCGGCGACCACCTTGTGGTCGAGGTCGTCGGTGTTGGACCACAGCCGGCCGAACAGCTCCTCGACGCGCAGCCGGGACTGCCGGCAGAAGGCGTCGGCCAGCTGGTAGGCCTCGCGGCCGTGGTCCCCGGAGGCCCGCAGGTGCTCGGCCCGGACACAGGCCGCGCTCATGGCGAACAGTTCGGCGCCGATGTCGACGATCCGGCCCAGGAAGCCCTGTTTGGTCTCCATCCGGCCCTGCCAGCGGGACATGGCGTAGAACGTCGAGCGGGCCAGTTTGCGGGCGGTGCGGTCGACATAGCGCAGGTGGACGGCGAGGTCGGTGTGGCCGCGCGGGTGGAACTCCCGGAAGGTGCCGGGAACGTGGCCGGGGCCGGCGGCCAGCTTGGGCAGCCAGCGGGCGTAGAACCCGGCGGCCCGCGCCCCCGCCCTCGCCTTGTCGCCGAGGTCCTTCTCCGGGTCGATGAGATCGCCGGCCACCGACAGGTGGGCGTCGACGGCCTCCCGGGCGATCAGCAGGTGCATGATCTCGGTGGAGCCCTCGAAGATCCGGTTGATCCGGAGGTCGCGCAGCAGCTGCTCGGCGGGGACGGCCCGCTCGCCGCGGGCGGCCAGGGATTCGGCGGTCTCGAAGCCGCGTCCGCCGCGGATCTGGACCAGTTCGTCGGCCATCAGGCAGGCCATCTCGGAGCCGTACAGCTTGGCCAGGGCGGCCTCGATGCGGATGTCGTTGCGGTCCTCGTCGGCCATCTGGGAGGCGAGGTCCACGACGGCTTCGAGGGCGAAGGTGGTGGCGGCGATGAAGGCGATCTTGGAGCCGACGGCCTCGTGGCGGGCCACCGGCCGGCCCCACTGTTCCCGCACCCCCGACCATTCACGGGCGATCTTCAGGCACCATTTGCCGGCGCCGACGCACATGGCGGGGAGCGAGAGCCGGCCGGTGTTGAGGGTGGTCAGGGCGATCTTGAGGCCGGCGCCCTCGGGGCCGATCCGGTTGCCGGCGGGCACCCTGACCCGGTGGAAGCGGGTGACGCCGTTCTCCAGGCCGCGCAGGCCCATGAAGGCGTTGCGGTGCTCCACGGTGATACCGGGCGAGTCGGCCTCGACGACGAAGGCGGTGATCCCGCCGCGGTGGCCCTCGCTCTTGGGCACCCGGGCCATCACCACGAGCAGGTCCGCGACCACCCCGTTGGTGGTCCACAGCTTCACCCCGTCCAGGATGTACGCGTCCTCGCCGTCGGGGACGGCGGTGGTGGCGAGGCGGGCCGGGTCGGAGCCCACATCGGGTTCGGTGAGCAGGAAGGCGCTGATGTCGGTGGTGGCCAGGCGGGGCAGGAAGGCGTCCTTCTGCTCCTGGGTGCCGAAGATCTTCAGCGGTTGGGGGACGCCGATGGACTGGTGGGCGGAGAGCAGGGCGCCGATGGCCGGGCTGACCGAGCCGACCAGGGCGAGCGCCTTGTTGTAGTAGACCTGGGTGAGGCCCAGTCCCCCGTACTTGGGGTCGATCTTCATGCCGAGCGCGCCGAGCTCCTTGAGGCCGCGGACGGTCTCGTCGGGGATGCGGGCCTCGCGTTCGATGCGCGGGCCGTCGATCTCGGTCTCGCAGAACTCCCGGAGCCGGGCCAGGAAGGCCTCGCCGCGGCGGACGTCCTCGTCGGCGGGGAGCGGATGGGGGTGGATCAGGTCGAGCCGGAACCTGCCGAGGAAGAGTTCCTTGGCAAAGCTGGGTTTGCGCCAGTCGGCCTCGCGGGCCGCTTCGGCGACCTGCCGCGCCTCGCGCTCGGTCACTTTGGGCTGCGTGGGCCGGATCGGCTGTGCGGGCTGTGTTGCGGACATGAGGGGGCTCACCTCGCCGCTGGGTAGGGGGTGCTACCGGTGGGTGCTACCTGTCAGTCGTACCCAATCCGGCCCGCCCGGAAAAGCCGGGGCGGTCCGTGCGGGTGGTACCGGCTCAGAACAGGCAACCGGGTCCGCTGACGGGACGGAAGCAGGAGTTGACCCCGCCGTCTCCGTCATGGGTGTTGGTCCCGGTGCCGCCGCCCCGGAAAAAGGGGACGGCCGGAGCCCCCGCACAGTGGGCTCCGGCCGTCGGCTTTTGGGCCGTACGAGATCAGATGTCGAGGCCGGTCAGGACCAGGACCCGCTCGTACGTGTAGTCGTCCATCGCGTAGCGGACACCCTCGCGGCCCACACCGGACTGCTTGACGCCGCCGTACGGCATCTGGTCGGCACGGTAGGACGGGGCGTCACCGATGATCACGCCGCCGACCTCGAGCTCGCGGTGGGCGCGGAACGCGGTCTGGACGTTGCGGGTGAAGACGCCGGTCTGCAGGCCGAACTTCGAGTCGTTGACCTTGGCGAAGGCCTCGTCGGTGCCGTCCACCCGGTGCAGGGTGAGGACCGGTCCGAAGACCTCCTCGCAGGCGAGGGTGACGCCGTCGGGGATCTCGGCGAGCACGGTCGGCTCGTACGAGGCGCCCTCGCGCTTGCCGCCGGTGAGCAGCTTGGCGCCGGCGGTCACGGCCTCGTCCACCCAGGACTCGACGCGCTTGGCGGCGTCCTCGGAGACCAGCGGGCCGACGTCGGTGGCGTCGTCCGCGGGGTCGCCGGTGACCTGGGCCTGGACCTTGGCGACGACCTTCTCGACCAGGCGGTCGTAGACGGAGGCGTCGGCGATCACGCGCTGCACGGAGATGCAGGACTGGCCGGCCTGGTAGTTGGAGAAGGTCGCGATGCGGGTGGCGGCCCAGTCGAGGTCGGCCTCGGAGGACCAGTCGTCCAGGACCACGGCGGCGGCGTTGCCGCCGAGCTCCAGGGTGCAGTGCTTGTGGGGCACCGACTGCTGGATGGCGTAGCCGACCGTGTCGGAGCCGGTGAAGGAGATGACGGGCAGGCGGTCGTCCTTGACCAGAGCCGGCATCTTGTCGTTGGCGACGGGCAGCACGGACCAGGAGCCGGCCGGCAGGTCGGTCTCGGCCAGCAGCTCGCCCAGGATCAGACCGGAGAGCGGGGTGGCCGGGGCCGGCTTCAGGATGATGGGGGCGCCGACGGCGATGGCCGGGGCGACCTTGTGGGCGCACAGGTTCAGCGGGAAGTTGAACGGGGCGATGCCGAGGACCGGGCCCTTGACGAAGCGGCGGGTCAGGGCGAGCCGGCCGACGCCGCCGGCGTCGGTGTCGAGGCGCTGGGCCTCTCCGCCGTTGAAGCGGCGGGCCTCTTCGGCGGCGAAGCGGAATACGGACACCGCACGGCCGACCTCACCGCGGGCCCACTTGATGGGCTTGCCGTTCTCGGCGGAGATCAGCTGGGCGATCTCCTCGGTGCGCTCGGTGAGCCGCTTGGACACGTGGTCCAGGGCGGCGGCCCGGACGTGGGCGGGGGTCGCGGAGAACTCGGCCGTCACGGCGTACGCCGCGGCCACCGCCTCTTCGACCTGGGCATCGGTGGGCACGCTGACGGTGCCGACCAGACGGCCGTCCCACGGGTTGTGGACGTCGAAGCTGTCCTCGCCGGTGGCCTGGCGGCCGGCGAGCCAGAAGGCGTGGGTGGAAGTCATGGCGAATCCCGGCCCTTCGGTGTGTGCGGTGTGTGCGGTGTCTGCCGGGCGTGCTGCGCTGCCCGTCCCCCTCACGGTAGGGGGCCGGGCCGATTTGGGCGCTTGTCCGCGGTGGAGCACCTCGCGGCGTGGCTTCGCCGCTTTGTCACTGTCGCCGGGGCCGGACCGGACTACGCCGGCGGGGTGGTGCTGGCCTTGAGGGCGAGCCAGAGCTCCATCCGGACGTCCGGGTCGTCGAGGGAGCGGCCGAGGATCTCCTCGACCCGCCGCATCCGGTAGCGCAGGGTGTGCCGGTGGACGCCGAGGTCGGCCGCGGCGGCGTCCCACTGGCCGTGCCGGGACAGCCAGGCCTGAAGGGAGGCCACCAGGTCGCCGCGCCCGGTGGCGTCGTGCTCCCGGAGGGCCCGGAGGGTGCCGTCCGCGAAGGCCCGTACCGCCTCGTCGGCGAGCAGCGGGAGGACCGAGCCGGCCGCCAGGTCTTCGTGCTCGACCAGGGGGCGTCCGCGCCGGCGGGCCACGGCGAGGGCCTGGTCGGCCTGTTTGAAGGCGGCGGCGGCCCCGGGAGGCCCGGCCGGTGCGGACAGGCCGACCACCAGTTCGTCGGGTTCCGGCCCGGCGGCGTCCCGGCCGCGCCGGGATTCGAGGGCCTCGGCGTGCTCGGCCACGGCCTGGACCGCCGCGCCGCCGTCCGCGGCGAGGATCACCAGCCGGCCCGGCTCCGGGACCAGCAGCAGCGCCTCCGCGGTGCGGGCCGCTGCGGCCTCCACCGTGTCCGCGAGCAGGGCGAGTCCTTCGGGCTGGGCGGTGCCGGCCAGGGCGGGTTCGGCGATGACCATGCGGAAGGGGGCCTGGAGGAGGCTGCCGTACAGGTCTCCGGCCACCGATTCCGCGTGCTCGGGCTGTCCGGCCAGCAGCATCCGCAGGATGGCCGAACCCAGCCGGGTCTCGGCGTCGTGGAGGGAGCGGGAGCGTTCGGTGGTCAGGGTGAGCAGGGCCACCGCGGAGTGCACGGCGTACCGTTCGGCGGTGCCGAGCGGGGCTCCGGTGCCCACCGCCAGGGCGCCGCGGGCCCGCCGCCCGGTGCCCAGGGACTGGAGCTCGACCCGGTCCTCCGAGCCGCCGACCACGGCGCTGGCGGGGGCGGGGCGCTCCCGCAGCCGTTCCACGTCGGCGGTGAGCCGGGCGGCCCGGCGGGCGGCCCAGTCCGGGGCGGCGGCGACGACCGCGCCGGAGGAGTCGTACAGCGCCGCCCAGCCGTGGACGTGCGCGGCGAGCTTGGCCAGGAGTTCGGCGGGCCCGTCGGCGGAGAGTGCGGCCCGGGTGAGTTCGCGCTGGGCTTCGAAGCCGGCGGTGACGGCCCGGTACTGGTCGGCGGCGAGGGCGGCGGAGACGGCCTTGCTGATGGCGAGGAAGGGGGTGCGCCGGGGGACCTCCAGCAGCGGCAGGTCCTCGGCGCGGGCGGCCTCGACGAGGGCCTCGGGGATCGCCTCGTAGTTGACGCCGACGGCGAAGCCGATGCCGACGACCCCGGCCGCGGCGAGCCGCCGTACGTACCGGCGCATCTCCTCCGGGTCCTCCGCGTCCAGCTTCATCGCGGTGATCAGGAGGAGCTCCCCGCCCTCCATATAGGGGACGGGGTCGGCGAGCTCGCTGACATGGGCCCAGCGCACCGGGGTGTCGAGGCGGCTCTCCCCCGCGCGGACGCTGAGCTTGAGCGCCGAGTGCTGGACGAGCGAGGCGAGGGTGAGCGGCATCGGCGGCTGGCGGCTTTCGCGGAGGGGGCGGTGGGGGCAGTGCGGCCGGTGGGGCCGGTGGGACCGGCCGGGCTGGGCAGCGGCCGGCGGGGCGGCATCGGGGATTTTCGCCACGGCGTATGAACGCCTCAGCTCGATTCTGCCACCCCGTACGGGTTCACTCAGCCGCGAGCCGGCCCCGGCCCCGGCCTCGGCCCGAGCCCTTCCCGGCCGCCTCAGCCGTCCAGCCGGACCAGGAGCGGGGTCGTACGCTCCCCGCGGACCGAGGTCAGCGAGAGCACCGCGTGCCCGGGCGGCACGGCGTGCGCCAGGTCGGAGGCGGACCAGCGGGCCCGCTCCACCTGCCGGACGGTCACCGCGTCGGTGGTCACGGCCTTGCCGGTGACCAGCTTGCGGAAGGCGTGGATGGCGCGGGTGAGCGGCTGGTCGGCGAAGACGGTACGGCTGGTCACGTCCCGGGCCTCGACCCACTCGGTGCCCCAGGCCTCGGCGAACCGCTGCCCGTCCCAGGTCGTGACCCCGGAGAAGGCCATCCGGCAGCCGACCGCGCCGAGCAGCGGGGTGCGCAGTTCCTCCGGCACCTCGTCCATGGTGCGCAGGGCCAGCAGTACGCCCGCGTTGGCGGAGCGCAGCCGCTGGATGCCGCGCACGGTCTGCGGCGTGAGGGTGTGCGCGGCGTCGTCGAGGACGAGGCAGGCGAACAGGGACCGGTCGGTACGGGCGGCGGCACCGGCGCTGAACTGCGCCAGCAGCAGCCGGGCCAGCATCCGGGAGGCGTCGGCGTGCCCGCGTTCGGGCAGGTCGATGCGGACCCGGAGGGGGTGTTCGAGGGAGCGCAGGGAGAAGGGCCGGCCCTGTTGTCCGGTGGTGTCGAAGAACCCGGCGAAGGCGGGCCGGTCCAGGAGGGCGATCCGGTCGGCGAGGGCGGGGCCGGGGTCGCCGTGGGATCCGCTCTGCCGCTCGCGGGCGTCGAGCTCGCGGAGCATGGAGTGCTGCCCGGCCGCCTCCAGCTCCCGGCGGACCCCGTCCAGGGCGGCCGGGACCCGGTCGAGGAGCTCGCGGAGCTCGGGGACGCCGGGGAAGCGGCCGTGGGCGGTCCGGAACGGGCCGAGCAGCTGGGCGAGGGCGGTCGCGGCCCGGCGTACGTCCACCCCGGGCACGTCCCCGGCCAGGGCTTCGGCGAGCAGGCCCGCGGCCTCGTCGGGGTCGGTGGCGCCGCCGTACAGGTCGAGGTCGTAGGCGGTGGCCGGGTCGCCGATCCGGATGACCACGTCGTACGCCGCGTCGGGGCCGAGCTGGGTCCCGGCGGCGCCGACCGCGACGACGGCGGCCTGGCCGGCGAGCGCCTGGAGGGCGAGGGACTCCACGACCGGACGGACCAGCCGGCCGGTCTTGCCGCCGCCGGAGGGGCCCACGGCCAGCAGGGAGGTGCCGAGCACGGCGGGGTCGAGGGCGAGTCCGGTGCCGCGGCGCGGGTAGGGGTTGCGTTCGCCGTCCGCCACCGTGCCGATCCTGACCTGGCGGGCGAGCAGGTCGTGCCGGGCGGCGCGGACCGGCAGGTCGCGGGCTCCCGAGGGGTGGGTGCAGGCGCCGGCGCCCTTGTCCCGTACGGCATCGGCGAAGGCGGCCCGGCGGCCCGGGTCCGCCAGGACGGTCTGCCAGGCCCGCCGGATCCGCGCGGCGTCCACGTCGTTCATCCGCCCGGCCCCGCCCTCGGCCCGCAGCCGCTCGGCCGCCTCCCCCAGCCCGGCCCCCCGCAACTCGGGCCACCCGGCGGGATCCTCGTCCCCCCCGGGCACGGGCCCGGGGGGCGGTTCGGCGAGCCCGGCGGCGGCCCGGCGGGCGGCCGGGCCGCTCAGCATGCGCCGGACCAGCTCGGGCCAGCGGCCGAGCCGCCCGAATCCGATGGCCAGGCCCGCGAGGACCATGGCGTACCAGATGTACGAGGCGACCACCGAGGGCAGCCGGCCGGCCCAGGAGTCGGGGGTGAACATGTAGAGGGGCCAGAGCCAGAACCCGCCGAGATAGCCGTTCCACAGCAGGGACCACAGCAGGAGTCCGGCCAGCAGGGCGATCAGGGCCCCGCTGACCAGCTGGCGGGTGGGGGTGGTCTCGGGTTCCTCGTCGGCCCGCGGGACGTGTCCGTACGCCCAGACGCCCGGGCCGCCGGAGCGGCGCGGGGTGCGCAGCCAGTCGGCGAACGCGGAACCGCCGGAGGAGGGCGCGCCGGCCGGGGGGCCGACGGGGGCCGGACCGGGTGCGTGAGCCGGACCGGGTGCGTGAACCGGACCGGCTGCGGTGTGGGCGCCGGGTGCGGGATGGGCGCCGGGCGCGTGCGCGGGCCTCGGCGGGACCGCCGGCCGCGGAATCCCGTTCCCGATCCCGTTCGTGCGCGCCACCGCGTCCTGCGTGCCGTGCGTGCCGTCCGTGTCCATGAACCCCTGCCCCCTGCCAGTTCCGGTGCTGCGCCGCTCAATCTAGTGCCCGCCCGCGGCCCTGCTGCCGTATCCGGGCCCGGTCCACAAGACACTCCGTATGGCCGTCGCGGACAAGGACACGCGGGCACCACTACCGAACGGAGCATGCCGTGGCCCCGCCGCCGGGCCTAGCCTGCGGACAAAGACACAAGTGCGTCCGAAAACACCCCCCAGGAGCCCCCTATGACCGCTGTCCCGCAGGAGCGCAAGCTCGTCACCGCGATCCCCGGCCCCAAGTCGCAGGAACTGCAGGCCCGCCGCCTGGAGACGGTGGCCGGTGGCGTGGGCTCCGTACTGCCCGTCTTCACCGCGCGCGCGGGCGGCGGCATCATCGAGGACGTCGACGGCAACCGTCTGATCGACTTCGGTTCCGGTATCGCCGTGACCTCGGTCGGCGCCTCCGCCGAGGCCGTCGTGCGCCGCGCCTCCGCGCAGCTCGCGGACTTCACCCACACCTGTTTCATGGTCACGCCGTACGAGGGCTACGTCGAGGTCTGCGAGGCGCTCGCCGAGCTGACCCCCGGTGACCACGCCAAGAAGTCCGCGCTGTTCAACTCCGGCGCCGAGGCCGTCGAGAACGCCGTCAAGATCGCCCGTTCGTACACCAAGCGTCAGGCCGTCGTCGTATTCGACCACGGCTACCACGGCCGTACCAACCTGACGATGGCGCTGACCTCGAAGAACATGCCGTACAAGAACGGCTTCGGCCCGTTCGCCCCCGAGGTCTACCGCGTCCCGGTCGCCTACGGCTACCGCTGGCCCACCGGTGCCGAGAACTGCGGCCCCGAGGCCGCCGCCCAGGCGATCGACCAGATCACCAAGCAGATCGGCGCCGACAACGTCGCCGCGATCATCATCGAGCCGGTGCTCGGCGAGGGTGGCTTCATCGAGCCGGCCAAGGGCTTCCTGCCGGCCATCGTGAAGTTCGCCAACGACAACGGCATCGTGTTCGTGGCCGATGAGATCCAGTCCGGCTTCTGCCGCACCGGCCAGTGGTTCGCGTGTGAGGACGAGGGCATCGTCCCGGACCTGATCACCACCGCCAAGGGCATCGCGGGCGGTCTGCCGCTCGCCGCCGTGACCGGCCGCGCCGAGATCATGGACGCCGCGCACGCGGGCGGCCTGGGCGGCACCTACGGCGGTAACCCGGTGGCCTGCGCCGGTGCGCTGGGTTCCATCGAGACCATGAAGGAGCTCGACCTCAACGCCGCGGCGAAGAAGATCGAGTCCGTCATGAAGACCCGCCTTGCGGCCATGCAGGAGAAGTACGAGATCATCGGCGACATCCGCGGGCGCGGCGCCATGATCGCGATCGAGCTGGTCAAGGACCCGGTCTCCAAGACCCCGTTCCCGGAGGCGGCCGGCGCACTCGCCAGGGCCTGCCACGCCGAGGGCCTGCTCGTCCTCACCTGTGGCACCTACGGCAACGTGCTGCGCTTCCTGCCGCCGATCGTCATCGGCGAGGACCTGCTGAACGAGGGTCTGGACATCATCGAGTCCGCTTTCGCGGGCATCTGAGCGAACGTCCGAACACGGTGCTCGATCGATACCAGCGGTAACGGGCGGGCGCTGTGAAGAAGGTGTGGGGGGCCGATGGCGGGAGCGCGTTCCCGCTGTCGGTCCCCTTTCCGCTGCCGTACGGTTTCTGCAGATGAGTGAGACACCCCGCCCGCGGGAAACCGCGGGCGACCCCGGTACCGGGCTTCCCCAGCGCCGTACTGGGCCTGCGTTCGCGCACATCACTCCTCGCCGATCGGACGACCGCCCGCCCCAAACCCCCCGGGGCGCGCGCCGGTCCGGTCCGGGCGGCCGTCTCGGAACCATCCCCCCTGTTCCGGGACGGCCGGCCATCTTCCCGGCCGTCTCATCGGCCGCCTTCCCGGTCGTCGCTTGCGTTCTCGCGCTGTTCGGGCTGGCCCTGATCACCTGGCAGGTGCTGGCCGGCGGCCCCCTGCTCGCACCGGACGAGCGGCTGAGCCGGGCCCTGGTGCGCTCGGTCCCCGATCCCGTCACCGAATCGCTGGCGGACCTGGGGAACATCCCCGTCGCCGTGCCGGTGCTGCTGCTCGCGATGGCGTACGCGTTCCGGCGCGGCCTGCGGCGCGCGGCGCTGGCCGCCGGCGCGGCCATGGTCCTGGTACCGGCCCTGGTCGTCCCGCTGAAGGAGTGGACCGCCCGGCCGGGCCCGCTGGAGCCGTGGGCGGCCGGCTACTTCCCCTCGGGCCACACGGCCACCGCGATGGTCGCCTACGGCTCCGCGGCCCTGCTGCTCTCCCCGTTCACCCGCCGCCCGTGGCCGGCGGCCGTCGCCCTGGTGCTGACGGGGGCGACGGCCGCCGGGCTGATCCTGCGCGGCTTCCACTGGCCGCTGGACGTGCTGGCCAGCGTGCTGCTGTGCGGGCCGCTGCTGTGGGGCGTGGCCGTCAGCCGGCTGCGTCCGCGAAGTATCCGTCGAAGTTCCGGCTGAACTCCCAGGAGCCGAACCGGTCCCAGTTGACCGACCAGGTCATCAGGCCGCGGAGGGCCGGCCAGGTGCCGTGGGTGGTGTACGTGCCGCAGTTCTGCTTCTTGGTCAGGCAGTCCAGAGCCTTGTTCACCTCCGCGGGCGGAGTGTGGCCGTTGCCCGCGTTCGTCGTGGCCGGCAGGCCGATGGCCACCTGCTCGGGGCGCAGCGCGGGGAAGACGCGATCGGGGTTGCCGGCCACCGGGAAGCCGGTGAGCAGCATGTCGGTCATGGCGATGTGGAAGTCGGCGCCGCCCATGGAGTGGTACTGGTTGTCGAGGCCCATGATCGGGCCGGAGTTGTAGTCCTGGACGTGGAGCAGGGTGAGGTCCGCGCGCAGCGCGTGGATGACCGGCAGGTAGGCGCCGGCCCGCGGGTCCTGGCCGCCCCAGGGGCCGGAGCCGTAGAACTGGTAGCCGAGCTGGACGAAGAACGTCTCCGGGGCCATGGTCAGCACGAAGTCCGGGCCGTACCTGGCCTTCAGGGTCTTCAGTGCGGAGATCAGGTTGACGACCACCGGGGTGGTCGGGTTGCGGAAGTCGGTGTCGCCGGCGGCCAGCGAGAGGGAGTGGCCCTCGAAGTCGATGTCCAGGCCGTCCAGGCCGTACTCGTCGATGATCTTCGAGACGGAGGAGACGAAGGTGTCGCGGGCGGCGGTGGTGCCCAGCTGGACCTGGCCGTTCTGGCCGCCGATGGAGATCAGCACCTTCTTGCCGGCCGCCTGCTTGGCCTTGATGGCGGCCTTGAACTCCGCCGGGGTCTCGACGCCCGGGCATTCGGCCGCCGGGCAGAGGGAGAAGCGGATGTCCCCGGAGGTCACCGAGGTCGGCTCGCCGAAGGCCAGGTTGATGACGTCCCAGGAGGCGGGTACGTCGGCCATCCGGAGGTAGCCGGAGCCGTTGGCGAAGCTCGCGTGCAGGTAGCCGACCAGGGCGTGGGCGGGCAGGTCCGGACCGGGGCCGGGGCCGCTCGTGGTGGTGGCGGAGACGGTCGCGCTCCGGGGGGACTCGCCGGCCGCGTTGACGGCACTGACCTGGAAGGCGTACGTGGTGGCGGGTGCGAGCCCGGTGATGGTGGCGGAGGGGGCGGTGACGGACAGGGGTTCGGCGCCGGCCCGGTGGACCCGGTAGCCGGTGGCGCCCGCGGTGGCCGTCCAGGAGAGGTTCACCGAGCCGGCGGTGGCGCCCGATGCGGTCAGGCCGGTGGGGGCGGCCGGGGGCTGGGGCTGGCCGGGGCCGCCCGGGTCGGGGCCGACGAGGGTGAGGTCGTCGGTGAAGTGGGCCGGCTGGCCGTACCAGCCGTGGGTGTAGACGCTCACCGAGGTGGTCGTGGGGCCGGTGCGGAAGGTGGTGGTCAGCTGCTTCCAGGCGCCCGGGGACTGGGTCCAGGTGGACACGTCGGTGGTACCGGTGCCGGCCGCCCCGAGGTAGACGTACGCGCCCTGCACCCAGGCGGTGAGGGTGTACGCGGAGTCGGGTGTGACGGTGACGGTCTGGGCGCAGCGGGCGTGGTCCTGGCCGGCCGGGGTGGCCTTGAGGGCCGAGGTTCCGCTGTGGGCGGGGGTGCTGACGGTGGTTCCGCTCGCACCCGAGCAGGTCCAGTCGGTGAGGCCGGACTCGAATCCGCCGTTGCGGACGAGGTCGGCGTCGGCCGCGGTGGCCGAGGGGCCGGCGGCGAACAAGCCGGCCGCCGCGAGTGCGGCGGCCGTCAGGAGGGACAGGGCTCTGCGGGACGGGATTCTGCGCACGAGTTCCTCCGGAGCACGGGGGGAGGGAGGCGTCTGACGGCGCAGCACAACATGGTCCAGACCAATGCCCCTGTCAAGACCTCTCGTCGCCCTGGATCTGCGGCTGTCGCTGCGTCTGCGTCTACGTCTGCGTCTGCGTCGCGACGGTTGCCGCCGCCTCGTGCATGGCCAGTTCCAGCACCGCCGGGTCGGTGAGCGTCCCCCGCCCGTCGGGGACCACCAGCCAGCGGACCCCGCCGGAGGCCCGGCCGGGGTACGGGACCACGATCCAGCTGCCGCGCCCGGCCCCCCGTACGCCCGTGCCCAGCCAGCGCGATGCCGTGCCCGGGGGCACGAAGAAGCCCAGCCGGGAGTGCCCGAAGTCGGAGAGCACCGGGCCGGGCCGGTCCAGGAGCCGGGTCAGGACCTCGAGGGTCTCCCGGCCCAGCTCCCCGGGGAGGATGAGCACGTCCCAGTGCCGGCCGGCGGGCAGCAGCGTCACCCCGAGCGGGTTGCGCTCCCAGTCCCACCGGCAGGTGCCGGGATCGGCCGCCGCCGAAACCAGCCAGTCCACTGCCGTCTTGATCTCCGAGCCCTGCATCGCCCGGCCTCCGTTTCCCCGTGGGCGGATGTGTCCACCCGGAGAGAGCGGGGCCGGGCCGGGGTATGACGCGGGTCCGGCCACCCCGTGGTGGTGAATCGGGTCACGGGGTGACCGAGGGCGTGCGCCGGGAGCGGAACGACGGAGCGGGCGGGCTGCCAGGGGCTCTAGCTGTCGAAGCCCAGGCCCAGCCGGTCCATGGTCTTCAGCCACAGGTTCCGGCGACCGCCGCGGGCGTCCGCGCGGGCCAGCGACCACTTGGTGAGCGCGATGCCCGTCCAGGCGATCGGCTCCGGCGGGAACGGCATCGGCTTCGACCGGACCATCTCCAGCTCGGTGCGCTCGGTCCGGGCTCCGTCCAGCAGGTCCAGCATCACGTCCGCGCCGAAGCGGGTCGCCCCCACCCCGAGCCCGGTGTAGCCGGCCGCATAGGCGACCTTGCCCCCGTGCGCGGTGCCGAAGAAGGCGGAGAAGCGCGAGCAGGTGTCGATGGCCCCGCCCCAGGCGTGGCTGAAGCGCAGGCCGTCCAACTGCGGGAAGCAGGTGAAGAAGTGCTGGGCCAGCTTCAGATAGGTCTCCGGCCGGTGGTCGTACTCCGAGTCGAGCCTGCCCTTGTAGGGGTAGATCGCGTCGTAGCCGCCCCACAGGATCCGGTGGTCCGGGGTGATCCGGAAGTAGTGGAACTGGTTGGCGCTGTCCCCCAGGCCCTGCCGGTTCTGCCAGCCGATGGCCTTCAGCTGGTCGGCCGACAGCGGCTCGGTCATCAGCGCGTAGTCGTACACCGGAACGGTGTACGGGCGGATGCGCTTGACCAGGGACGGGAAGATGTTGGTGCCGAGCGCGACCCGGCGGGCGAAGACCCGGCCGTACGGGGTACGGACGGCCAGCCCGGCACCCGAGGCGGACATCTTCAGCCCGCGGGTGTTCTCGTAGATCCGCACTCCCAGGCCGAGGCAGGCCTGCTTCAGGCCCCAGGCGAGCTTCGCCGGGTTGAGCATGGCCACGCCGTCGCGGTCCCACAGTCCGGCGAGGAAGGTGGGCGAGTCGACCTCGGCGCGCACCGCGTCCCGGTCGAGGAACACGGAGCCGCCGAAGCCGAGCCGCTCGGCCTCCTCCTGCATCTCGCGCAGCTCCTCGACCTGGTGGGGCTCGGTGGCCACGTCGATCTCGCCGGTGCGCTCGAAATCGCAGTCGATGCCGTACCGGGCGACCGCGGCCTCGATCGCGTCCAGGTTGCGGGCTCCCAGCTCCTCCAGCTTGGCGAGTTCACCCGGCCAGCGGGCCAGCCCGTTGGCGAAGCCGTGGGTGAGGGAGGCAGCGCAGAAGCCTCCGTTGCGGCCGGAGGCGGCCCAGCCCGCCTCCTTGCTCTCGATCAGTACGACGTCCCGGGCGGGGTCCCGCTCCTTGGCGAGCAGCGCCGTCCACAGGCCGCTGTAGCCGCCGCCGATCACCAGCAGATCGCAGTGCTCGTCGCTGGTGAGGGCGGGCTGAGCGGGGGGCTTGCCAGGGTCGTCCAGCCAGTACGAGACCGGCAGTGCATCGGAAAGGGATCGTGTGACACTTCGCATGGCGACTGGGGCCATGGCTTCCAACTCCCTACGGGAAACTACGGAACCACGAAAGTACGAGATTACTTGGTTTGTGCCTTTTTGCGGCGGTTGCCGATCATCTGACCGGCGAGGACCACCAGCACCGCGATGACGAACATCGCCGTGCCGATGACGTTGATCTGCACGGGCGTACCGCGCTGGGCCGAGCCCCACACGAACATGGGGAAGGTGACGGTGTTGCCCGAGTTGAAGTTGGTGATGATGAAATCGTCGAAGGAGAGCGCGAAGGAGAGCAGCGCACCGGCGGCGATACCGGGGGCCGCGATCGGCAGGGTGACCCGCAGGAAGGTCTGCACGGGTCCCGCGTAGAGATCGCGGGCGGCCTCCTCCAGCCGGGGGTCCATCGACAGCACGCGCGCCTTGACCGCGGCGACGACAAAGCTCAGGCAGAACATCACGTGGGCGATCAGGATGGTCCAGAAGCCCAGCTCGATGCCCATGTTGAGGAAGAGCGCGAGCAGCGAGGCCGCCATCACGATCTCCGGCATCGCCATCGGCAGGAAGATCAGCGAGTTGACTGCGCCCCGGGCCCTGAACCGGTACCGGACCAGGGCGAAGGCGATGGCGGTGCCGAGGGCGGTCGCGCCGAGGGTGGACCAGAGGGCGATCTGCAGCGAGAGCCCGAGGGAGCCGCACAGGTCGGCGACCCCGCAGGGGTCCTTCCAGGCCTCGAGCGAGAACTCCTGCCAGGAGTAGTTGAACCGCCCCGTGGGGTTGTTGAAGGAGAACACCGTCACGACGAGGTTCGGCAGGATGAGGTAGGCGAGCGTGCACAGGCCCGCGATCACGACCAGATTGCGGCGCAGCCAGGCGAGTGGAGTACGCATCAGACCAGGTCCTCCGTCCCCGCTCGGCGGATGTAGATGGTCACCATGATCAGCACGATGGCCATGAGGATGAAGGACAGCGCGGCGGCTGTCGGGTAGTCGAGGATGCGCAGGTACTGCGACTGGATGACGTTGCCGATCATCCGGGTGTCGGTGGAGCCGAGCAGTTCGGCGTTGACGTAATCGCCGCTCGCCGGGATGAAGGTGAGCAGGGTTCCGGAGACCACGCCGGGCATGGACAGCGGGAAGGTGACCTTCCGGAAGGTCGTGACGGGGCGTGCGTACAGGTCGCCGGCCGCCTCGTGGAGCCGGGTGTCGATGCGCTCCAGCGAGGTGTACAGCGGCAGGATCATGAACGGCAGGAAGTTGTACGTCAGACCGCAGACCACTGCGAGCGGGGTGGCCAGCACCCGGTCGCCCTCGGTCATACCGAGCCAGCTGGTGACGTCCAGGACGTGCAGGCTGTTCAGGGCGCCGACCACCGGGCCGCCGTCGGCGAGGATCGTCTTCCAGGCCAGGGTGCGGATCAGGAAGCTGGTGAAGAACGGCGCGATGACCAGGATCAGCAGCAGGTTGCGCCAGCGGCCCGCCTTGAAGGCGATCAGGTAGGCCAGCGGGTAGCCGAGCAGCAGGCACAGCACGGTCGCGGTGCCGGCGTACAGCAGGGACCGCAGGAACTGCGGGTAGTACTCGGTGAAGGCGTCCCAGTAGGTCTGGAAGTGCCAGGTGACCTGGAAGCCCTCTTCGAGGGAGCCGGTCTGCACCGAGGTCGAGGCCTGGTAGATCATCGGCAGCACGAAGAAGACCAGCAGCCACAGGATGCCGGGCAGCAGCAGCCAGTACGGGACCAGCCGCTTGCGTACGGAGGGCTTGTGGACCGGGGGGTCCGCGGCGGCGGGCGCCTGCGGCGGCGCCTCGGCGGTGGCGGTCATGCGCCCTCCTCGACGGTCTCGACTCCGGCGTCGATGTCCTGGGAGGCGTCCAGGCCGAAGGTGTGCTCCGGGTTCCAGTGCAGGACCACCTCGGCACCGGGGACCAGCCGGGCGTCGCGCTCGATGTTCTGCACGTACACCTCCAGCTCGGCGCAGACCGGGCTGTCGATGACGAACTGGGTGGAGACGCCGATGAAGGAGGAGGCGACGATCCGGCCGGCGATCTTGTTGCGGCCGTCGGCGACGGTGTGCTCCTGGTCCGCCGGGACCAGGGATATCTTCTCCGGGCGCACGCCGACCAGCAGCTGACCGCCGGTGCGCGGGGTGGTGGCGCAGCGGGCGCCGGGCAGCCGGAGCTTCGTACCGGCCGCGGAGACGACCACGTCCTCGGAGGAGCCCCCGGCGGACTCCACGGCGGCCTGGATGAGGTTGGAGGTGCCGAGGAAGTTGGCGACGAAGGTGGTGCGCGGGTTCTCGTAGAGCTCGGCGGGGGCGCCCAGCTGCTCCACCCGGCCGCCGTTCATCACCGCGACCGAGTCGGCCATGGTCATGGCCTCCTCCTGGTCGTGGGTGACGTGCACGAAGGTGATCCCGACCTCGGTCTGGATGCGCTTGAGCTCCAGCTGCATCTGTCGGCGCAGCTTGAGGTCGAGGGCGCCGAGCGGCTCGTCGAGCAGGAGTACCTGGGGGTGGTTGATGAGCGCGCGGGCCACGGCCACGCGCTGCTGCTGGCCACCGGACAGCTGGTGCGGCTTCTTGCGGGCGTGCTCGCCGAGCTGGACGAGATCGATCATCTCGTCGACCTGCTTCCCGACCGACTTGATACCGCGGCGGCGCAGGCCGAACGCGATGTTCTCGAAGATGTCCATGTGCGGGAAGAGCGCATAGCTCTGGAAGACCGTGTTCACCGGACGCTTGTACGGCGGGAGGTGGGTGACCTCCCGGTCGCCGAGGCTGACCGTGCCGGTGGAGGGGTCCTCCAGGCCGGCGATCATGCGCAGGGTGGTGGTCTTGCCGCAGCCGGAGGCGCCGAGCAGGGCGAAGAAGGAGCCCTGGGGGATGGTGAGGTCGAGCGGGTGCACGGCGGTGAAGGCGCCGTAGTGCTTGCTGATCCCGCTGAGGCGGACATCGCCGCCGGTGGTGGTCTTGTCAGTCATGGGTCGCGGTCCCGGTTGTCTGTGGTGGGAGGGAGGGGGAGGACGGCCGGCAGGCCCGTCAGGCGCCGATGAGCTTGGCGAACTTCTCCTCGTACGCCGTCTCTTCCTCCGAGGTGAGGGAGCGGAAGGCGTGGGACTTGGCGGCCATCGCCTTGTCCGGGACGATCAGGGTGTTGTCGGCGAGGGCCGGATCGATCTTGGCGAGCTCGTCCTTGACGCCTTCGACCGGGCAGACGTAGCTGATGTAGGCGGCCAGCTGGGCCGCGACCGGGAGCTCGTAGTAGTAGTCGATGAGCTTCTCGGCGTTGGCCTTGTGCCGGGCCTTGGCGGGGACCAGGAGGTTGTCGCTGGAGGTGATGTATCCGGCGGCCGGGATGGCGTACTGGATGTCGGGGTTGTCGGCCTGCAGCTGGATCACGTCGCCGGCCCAGGCGAGGCAGGCCGCCAGGTCGCCCTTGTCCAGGTCGGCGGTGTAGTCGTTGCCGGTGAAGCGGCGGATCTGCTTCTTGTCCACGCCCTTCTGCAGGCGGCCGATGGCGGCGTCGTAGTCGGCGGTGGTGAAGCTCGCCGGGTCCTTGCCCTGGTCGAGCAGGGTCATGCCGACGGTGTCGCGCATCTCGGTGAGGAAGCCGACCCGGCCCTTGAGGGAGGGGTCGTCGAGCAGCTGGGTGACGGAGTCGACCTTCCGGCCGCCGGTGGCCTTGGTGTTGTAGGCGATGACGGTGGAGATGCCGGTCCACGGGTAGCTGTGGACACGGCCCGGGTCCCAGTCGGGGTTGCGGAACTGCGGGGACAGGTTCGCGAAGGCGTGCGGCAGGTGGGAGGCGTCGAGCTTCTGCGCCCAGCCGAGCCGGATGATGCGGGCGGCCAGCCAGTCGGTGACCACGATCAGGTCACGGCCGGTGTCCTGGCCGGCCGCGAGCTGCGGCCTGATCTTGCCGAAGAACTCGACGTTGTCGTTGATGTCCTCGGTGTACTTGACCTTGATGCCGGTGCGCTTGCCGAACTCGGCGAGGGTCGGGCGGGTCTTCTCGTCCTCGCTGGTGTCCATGTACTCGGTCCAGTTGGAGAAGTTGATCTCCTTCTCCCGGTCCGAGTGGTCGTCGGAGGGGACCGCGGCCGTGCCCTCCCGCTTGGCGGGCGGGATCCCGCAGCCGGTCAGACCGGCCAGGGCGCCCAGCGTGAGCGCGCCGGCTCCGGAGGCCCGCAGCAGCGAGCGGCGGGTCAGCGCGCCGCGCCCGGAGGTGAGGCTGCGCCGCAACGCGGCGAGTTGCGCCGCCGAGAGGCGGTCGGGCTCGTGGTGGTCCATGCGCAATGCCCTTTCGGGTGTCGTGTGTCCGCCGGTCGGAGCGGAGCGCGGCTATCGGTCCCCGAAGATCGTGCGGTGCCAGTCCTTGGCCGGCACCCCGGTGTTGTCGTACATCACATGCTTGACCTGCGTGTACTCCTCGAAGGAGTAGGCGGACATGTCCTTGCCGAAACCACTGGCCTTGTAGCCGCCGTGGGGCATCTCGCTGATGATCGGAATGTGGTCGTTCACCCAGACGCAGCCCGCCTTGATCTCGCGGGTGGCCCGGCCGGCCCGGTAGACGTCCCGGGTCCAGGCGGAGGCGGCGAGCCCGTACGGGGTGTCGTTGGCCAGCGCGAGGCCTTCGTCGTCGGTGTCGAAGGGCAGCACGACCAGGACCGGGCCGAAGATCTCGGACTGGACGATCTCGCTGTCCTGGGCCGCGCCGCTGACGAGCGTCGGCCGGTAGTAGGCCCCGTCGGCGAGCTCGCCCTGCGGGATCTCGCCGCCGGTGACGACGGTGGCGTAGGACCGGGCGCGCTCGACGAAGCCGGCGACGCGGTCGCGCTGGGCGTGGGACACCAGCGGGCCGAGGTCGGTGGTGGGGGCGAAGGGGTCGCCCAGCCGGACGGTCTCCATCAGCTCGGCCACCCGGGCCACGAAGGCGTCGTGGAGGGGGCGCTGGACGTAGGCGCGGGTGGCGGCCGTGCAGTCCTGGCCGGTGTTGATCAGGGAGCCGGCGACGGCGCCGTGCGCGGCGGCCTCGAGATCGGCGTCGTCGAAGACCACGAAGGGGGCCTTGCCGCCGAGCTCCAGGTGGAGCCGCTTGACGGTGGCGGTGCCGATCTCGGCGACCCGCTTGCCGACCGCGGTGGAGCCGGTGAAGGAGGTCATGACCACGTCCGGGTGCCCGACCAGATGCTCCCCGGCCACCCGGCCCGCCCCGGTGACGATGTTGATCACGCCGTCGGGGATGCCCGCCTCCTGGGCCGCCTGGGCGAACATCAGGGAGGTCAGCGGGGTGAGCTCGGCGGGCTTGAGGACGATGGTGTTGCCCGCGGCGATGGCCGGGAGGATCTTCCAGGCGGCCATCTGGAGCGGATAGTTCCAGGGGGCGATGGAGCCGACCACGCCGATGGCCTCGCGGCGTACGTACGAGGTGTGGTCGCCCGAGTACTCGGCGGCGGCCTGGCCCTGGAGGTGGCGGGCGGCGCCGGCGAAGAAGGCGGTGTTGTCGATGGTGCCCGGTACGTCGAACTCCGAGGTCAGCTTCACCGGCTTGCCGCACTGGCGGGACTCTGCGTACGCGAAGTCCTCGGCCTGGGCGGCGAGGACCGCGGCCAGCCGGTGCAGCGCGTCGGAGCGCTCGCCGGGGGTGCTGCCCGACCAGCCCGGGAACGCCCGCTTGGCGGCGGCGACGGCCTCGTCGACGTCGGCGGTGCTCGCCAGTTCGTAGGTGAGGACCTCGTCGCCGGTGGCAGGGTCCACGACGGTGTGTGACTGCCCGGAGGTACCGGACCGAAGCCGCCCGTCGATGTACTGTGCGCCCTCTGCGAAGCGGTCTTTGATCTGGAAGCGGTTGCCCATGACGCTCTCCGTAGCTCCAGCTCGAATTGAGTGCCGATCCTGACAGAGGCCTTCGCTCCAGCCAAGTGATTCCGTTGTTGCCTTTTGATTACGCGACGGAATCGGTCGACCATGTGTCGAGACAGGCCCCAAATCCCGTACGAAGTGTCCGTGGCGGCTGCCAGACTGCCGTGCATGGAGAAGATCGACCAACTGATCGAGCAGGTCAAACAGGGTGAGCGGGTCAAGTACCTGCCCTTCTGGGGACACCGGCCGCGGCCCGACGGCTCGCTCGGACCGAGCTGCCTGAGCCAGTGGTGGCCCGCACCCTTCACCGTCAGTGATGTCGAGTACGCCACCGCCGAGCACTGGATGATGGCCGAGAAGGCGCGCCTGTTCGGGGACGCGGAAGCGGAACGGGCCGCGGTGTCGGCCCCGACCCCGGCCGAGGCGAAGAAGGCGGGCCGGCTGGTGCGCGGCTTCGACAACGCGGTGTGGGAGCGCGAGCGGTACGCCATCGTGGTGGCGGGCAGCGTCCACAAATTCGGCTCCTCCCCCGAGCTGCTCGGCTATCTGCTGGGCACCGGGCGGCGGGTCCTGGTGGAGGCCAGCCCGCTGGACCGGATCTGGGGCATCGGCCTCCCGGCGGACGACGCCCGCGCCCTGGACCCGGCCCGCTGGCGCGGCCTGAACCTGCTGGGCTTCGCCCTGATGGACGCCCGCGAGCGGCTGCTCGCCGGCCAGGGCTGACCGGTAATTCCGTGGCGGCGCCCGGGCCCGCCGCCTAACGTGATCCTTGTCCAGGTGCGAAGGCGAGACCTACTTCCACTCATAATGGGGCGGTCGCGGGTTCGAGTCCCGTCACCGGCTTCAGGCCGGTGTAGCTCAGCTGGTAGAGCACCACGTGGTTTCGCCGACCTCGATCTCTGGACACCCTGTGTCACGCACCTCCCGGTGCGCAGGCAGCGGCTCCTTCTCTTCCAAAGAAACCCAGGCCGCCGCCACCTTGATCTCGGGAGGCCGCGTGCGGGATGCCCGGTGCGCAGGCTGCGGTTACTTCTGGGGACCCGGAGGTCGTGGGTTCGAATCCCACCCGGCCCGTCACCCGCAAGGGAACGGGCCGGTGGAGCAGCGCGGAAGCTCGCCGGGCATAAAAGTCCGCCGCCGACCCTGATCTCGGGCATCCCGCACGTCACGCCTCCCCCGCCGTCCTTTGAATTCGGGGGGATTCACCATGGCTCGCTTCAACCTGCGCGCGCTCACGTCCAAGGCTCCGGCCGCGCCCACCTCGCCCGTACGCTCCACCGGCCGCCGCGCCCGCACCCACCAGGGCGGCGCCGGGTACGAACGCGACCCGCGCTCCGAGCTGTTCCTGCTCGCCGTCGCCAACTTCGTGACGCAGCGGACCTTCTACGAGAACGGGGCCGACCGCGACGACCGGTTCGCCGCCCTCGTGCGGCGGCTCGCGGTCGAGGACCCGGACTGGACCGCCGGCCTGCTGCGCTGGCTCCGCGGGGACGCCAACATGCGTACCGCCTCGCTGGTCGGCGCCGCCGAATACGTCAAGGCGCGGCTCGACGCGGGCGCCACCGACGGGCCGTCGAACCGGCAGGTCGTGGACTCCGTGCTGCAGCGCGCGGACGAGCCCGGCGAACTGCTCGGCTACTGGACGGCCACGCACGGGCGCAACGTCCCCAAGCCCGTCAAGCGGGGTATCGCCGACGCCGTGCGCCGGCTCTACTCCGGCCGCTCGCTGCTGAAGTACGACACCGACTCGGCACGACGGGCCTACCGCTTCGGCGACGTCCTCAACCTGGTGCACGCCTCCCCCGACCCGGCCAAGCCCTGGCAGGGCGAGCTGTTCCGCTACGCCCTGGACCGCCGGCACCACCCCGAGAGCGCCGAGGTCCCGGCCGGCAACCAGACCCTCCTCGCCCACCGGGCCCTGATGGAGCTGCCGGTCTCCGAGCGGCGCGCCGTGGTCACCGCGCCCGGCGGAGCCGAGCGGCTCGCGGAGGCGGGCATGACCTGGGAGGTCCTGGCCGGCTGGCTCCAGGGACCGATGGACGCAGCCGCCTGGGAGGCGGTCATCCCGTCCATGGGCGCCATGGCGCTGCTGCGCAACCTGCGCAACTTCGACCAGGCCGGAGTCTCGGACGAGGTCGCCGCGCAGGTCGCGGCGAAGATCTCCGATCCGGAGGTCGTCGCCCGGTCCCGGCAGCTCCCCTTCCGCTACCTGGCCGCCTACCGGCACGCCCCCTCGCTGCGCTGGGCCTACCCGCTGGAGCAGGCCCTCGGGCATGCGCTGGCCAACGTACCGGCGCTGCCCGGCCGGACGCTGGTCCTCGTGGACCGGTCCGGGTCGATGTGGTGCCGTCTGTCGGAACGCTCCGAGCTCAACCGGGCGGACGCGGCGGCCGTGTTCGGGGCGGCGCTGGCCCTGCGGGCGGAGCAGGCCGACCTGGTGCAGTTCGGCACCACCAGCGCGCCCGTCCCCTGCAACCGGGGCGAGTCCGTGCTGAAGGTGCTGGAGCGGTTCGGGGACCTCGGCGGCACCGACACGGTACGCGCCGTACGGGAGCACTACCGGGACCACGACCGGGTACTGATCGTCACCGACGAGCAGGCCGGCGCATACGGCTACAGCGGCGACCCGACCGCGCAGGTGCCGGACGCGGTGCCGGTGTACACCTGGAACCTGGCCGGTTACCGGGTCGGCCACGCGCCCTCCGGCTCCGGCAACCGGCACACCTTCGGCGGGCTCACCGACGCCGCGTTCCGGATGGTGTCGCTGATCGAGAGCGGCCGGTCCGCCGACTGGCCCTGGGCCGGCTGACGGATCCGGCTCGCACGGAACACCGCGCACGGCCGGCCCGGGCCCTGGGGCCCGGGTCAGCCGCGGTGCAGCACCTGGGAGTTCGAGTAGGGCGCCTCGTGCCCGGAGCCGCCACTGCCGCTCCCGGTGTCGCCGTCGGAGTCGTTGGCGATGTCGATGATCAACACCACCGCGAGCAGGGCGCCCACCACGATCCCCACCACGCCCAGGATGATGCCGGCCAGCGCCACCCCGCCGTTGTCGGCCTCGCCCCGGCTGACCCGGGCGCGGCCGAGGATGCCGAAGACCACGGCGGTGATGCCGATCGCCACGGCGATGAAGCTGGTGCAGAACATCACCGCCGACACGATCCCCAGCACCAGGGCGGTCACGCCGAAGCCGTTGCGCATGACGGGGTACGAGGGGTATCCGGCCGGATAGGCGGTGTAGGCGGGCGAGTGGCCCGGGTGGCCCGGGTGAGCGCCGCCCGGATGGCCGTACCCGTACGCGTATGCCGGTCCGGCCGGGTCCGGCTGTGCCGGGTACCCGTACGCCGGAGTGGCCGGCGGGGTCTGGTGGATGTGCGGCGGCTGCGGCTGCTGCGGCTGGGGTTGGGGCTGCGGAATCGCGCCGGGCAGCCCCGTGATCGTCGGCTGGTCGTGCACGGACGGCGGGCGGCCCCCCTGCGACGCGCCCGGTATCCCGGGCGGGCTCTGCTGCCCGCCCCGGTCCGCGGCCGGCCGGTCCGGCGGCGCCCACGGATCGGCAGGCTCGGGGCTCTGGTCGCTCTGGTCGGTCATCTTGCGCCCCCCTCTCGTACGGCCATGCTACGGGCTGCCGCCGACAGCCCCAGGGGCCTGCCTACGATGAACCCTTGCCCGTTCCGCCGCACCCGGATCCCGAAAGGCCTGCCCCTCATGACCGATCTGCACCCCTTCATCGCAGGGCTGCCCAAGGCCGAGCTCCACGTGCACCACGTCGGCTCCGCGTCCCCCCGTATCGTGGCCGAACTCGCCGCCCGGCACCCCGACTCCAAGGTGCCCACGGATCCCGAGGCGCTCGCCGACTACTTCACCTTCACCGACTTCGCGCACTTCATCGAGGTGTACCTGTCGGTGGTGGACCTGGTCCGCACCCCGGAGGACGTCCGGCTGCTGACCTTCGAGGTCGCCCGCGACATGGCGCGGCAGAACATCCGCTACGCGGAACTGACCATCACCCCCTTCTCCTCCACCCGCCGCGGGATCGAGGAGAAGGCCTTCATGGCGGCCATCGAGGACGCCCGCCGGGCCGCCGAGGCCGAACTGGGCGTCATCCTCCGCTGGTGCTTCGACATTCCGGGCGAGGCCGGTCTGGAGGCCGCCGCCGAGACCGCCCGGCTGGCGGTCGACCTGCGCCCCGAGGGCCTGGTCTCCTTCGGTCTGGGCGGACCCGAGATCGGGGTGCCGCGCCCGCAGTTCAAGCCGTACTTCGACCTGGCCCGCAAGGCCGGTCTGCACAGCGTCCCGCACTCCGGCGAGACCACCGGCCCGCAGTCCATCTGGGACGCCGTCAACGAGCTGGGTGCCGAGCGCATCGGCCACGGCACCAGCGCCACCCAGGACCCGGACCTGCTGAAGTACCTGGCCGACCACCGGATCGCGCTGGAGGTCTGCCCGACCTCCAACATCGCCACCCGCGCCGTCACCGACCTGGACCTGCACCCCGTCCGGGAGATGGTGCAGGCCGGCGTGCTGGTCACCATCAACAGCGACGACCCGCCGATGTTCGGCTCCGACCTGAACAACGAGTACGCGGTCGCCGCCCGGCTGCTGGAGCTGGACGAGCGCGGTCTGGCCGGCCTCGCGAAGAACGCCGTCGAGGCGTCCTTCCTGGACCCGGCCGGCAAGGCGAAGCTGGCGGCGGAGATCGACACGTACACGGCGGCCTGGCTCGCCCGCTGACGACTCATCGTCTGTCAGGTCGTCTGTCGGGGCCTTGCGCCATCGACCGATCGCCCGGCCGCCGGGGAGAATGCGTCCATGCGCACCCTGACTGCCGTCGGCCACCGCGGCGATCCCTACCGCATCCGCGAGAACACCCTCGATTCGCTCCGCTCCGCGTTCGCGCGCGGAGCGGACGCGGTCGAGATCGACGTACGGGTCACCCGCGACGGGGTGCCGGTCCTGCTGCACGACGAGTCGCTCAAGCGGTTGTGGCGTGCGGATGTGCTGCTGGGCTCGATGACGGCAGCTCAGCTGCGCGAGCTCACGGCCGGCCGGGTGCCGACCCTGCGGGAGGCGCTGGCGGCCACCGGGGCCGGCCGGGTCATGATCGACCTGCCGGGGGCCACGGAGGAGACCGTGCGCACGGTGGTGGGCCAGGTGCGCGAGTGCGGGGCCCGGGACCGTACGTACTACTGCGCGGGCTCCCGGACCATGCTCGCGGTACGGGCCGCCGACCGGGGCGCGGAGATCGCGCTGACCTGGACCACGCTGAGCCCGCCGCGCCGGGTGCTGATCGACGCGGTGGCGCCGCGCTGGCTCAACTACCGCTTCGGTCTGGTCAGCCGGGGGCTGACGGAGGCCGTGCACCGGGAGGGGCTGCTGGTGTCGGCCTGGACGGCGGACACCCGGTGGACCATGCGGAAGCTGATCGCGGCCGGGGTGGACTCGATCACCACCAACCGGGTGGCCGCGCTGGCGGCGGTGCGGGCGGAGTCCTGCCGCTGATCCGGACACCCCGCACATCCGCTAGGCCGGGGCCGGGGCTCCGGCCGGTTCGGGCTGCGGCTGCTGCATCGCCTCCAGCCGCTTGATCATGCGGCGCAGCACCAGCAGCGGGATCACCCCGAACACCCCGAAGGACATGTCGATCACGCTCCACCAGAAGGGGATGCCGCGGATCGGCCCGCAGATCAGGGCCAGCGGGACCACCCCGGCGCAGGCGATCATGCCGGCTTCGACGATCCAGATATTGCGGACCGGGTCCCGGTAGACCCCGTGGAAGAAGACCGCGATGACCAGGTGGGCGAAGGCCAGCCAGTCCGTGCCGTAGAGCAGGAACGGGTAGTCGGCATCGGCCCGGTCGAGGCCTTCGGTCACCCGCTGGACCCAGTGGTTGTCCACCAGGGAGTTGAGCAGGTGCATCTCGGTGACCAGGGGAAACGCTGTGATTCCGCTGAGGACCAGGCAGACCAGGAAAAGCACCAGCCAGGC
The DNA here is from genome assembly GCF_008642295.1 of Streptomyces venezuelae. Lineage (GTDB taxonomy): Bacteria > Actinomycetota > Actinomycetes > Streptomycetales > Streptomycetaceae > Streptomyces > Streptomyces venezuelae_C. Next base: position 2,157,021 of record NZ_CP029190.1, read on the forward strand.
ACGGATACGCCGGAGTAGGGCGCTGCTCTCGCTCATGGCAGCACCCTACGCCGATATTCTGAACACGTTCAAGTCTCATCTCGAACGCGTTCAATATTCAGAGGCCGACGATCCCGTTCCAGCGCTTGGCGAAGGGCCGGCGTTCGGCCGCCGAGATGTCCCGGGCCACCGCGAGCCGCTTGCGCATGTCCCCGTCCGGGAAGATCAGCGGGTTCTCGGCCAGTTCGGCGGTCTCCGCGTCCTCGGAGCCGGCCAGGATCTCGCGGGCTGCCGGGACCGGGCAGACGTAGTTGACCGAGGCGGCGAGCTCGGCCGCGACCTCCGGGTCGTAGTAGTGGTCGATCAGGGCTTCCGCATTGGCCTTGTGCCGGGCCAGGTTGGGGATCAGCAGGCTCTCGGCCCAGAGCTCGGCGCCCTCCTCCGGGACCACGAACTCGATGTCGGGGTTGTCCGCCTGGAGCTGGATGGCGTCACCCGAATACGCCTGGCAGGCGAGCACATCGCCCTTGCTGAGGTCGGAGGTGTAGTCGTTGCCGGTGAAGCGCCGGATGTGCTTCTTCTTCACCATCGCCTCCACCTGGTCGCACATCCGGTGGAAGTCCGACTCGGTCCACCGGGTGACGTCCACCCCGTTGCCCTGCATCAACAGGGCGAAGGATTCGTCCAGTCCGGAGAACAGGGTGACCTTGCCGGCCAGGTCCGGGTGCCACAGGTCCTTGACCGACTTGATCTCGCGGCCGAGCGCCTTGCGGTTGTAGGCGATGCCGGTGATGCCGGACTGCCAGGGGACGGTGTGCAGCCGGCCCTGGTCGAAGGCGGGGGAACGCAGCTGCGGGTCCAGGTTCCCGGCCACATTGGCCTGGGTGGAGCGGTCCATCTTCTGGGCCCAGCCCAGGTGGACGAAGCGGGCCGCCATCCAGTCGCTGACCACCACGAGGTCGTGGCCGGTCTCCTGGCGGTTCATCAGGGCGGGGCTGACCTTGCCGAAGAACTCGTCGTTGTCGTTGATCTCCTCCGAGTAGCGGACGGAGATCCCGGTCCGCTCGGCGAAAGCGTCCAGGGTCGGCCGCTTCGTCTCGTCCTCTTCGTCGGTGTCGATGTAGAGCGGCCAGTTGGCGAAGGCCACGCTCTTGTCCGCGTCGGAGCGGTCCGGGCCGCCGCGCCGGTCTTCCGGGATGTACGCGGCGGGAACGCCGCAGCCGGTGAGGGCCGCCGACAGGCCCGCGGCACCGAGGCCGCCCAGCACGGTGCGGCGGGAGAAGGCGAGTTCAGGCATGGGGCAAGGGTTCCGTGAACGCGAGGGGGCGGGCAATAGACATTCTGTCTACTGCCCGCCCCTTCAGGCCCCGGTGATGACCGTGGCGATGATCGATCAGCCGTCGAGCGAGGTCATGACGTGCTTGATGCGCGTGTAGTCCTCGAAGCCGTAGGCGGAGAGGTCCTTGCCGTAGCCGGACTTCTTGTAGCCGCCGTGCGGCATCTCGGCGACCAGCGGGATGTGGGTGTTGATCCACACACAGCCGAAGTCGAGGTTCTTGGACATCCGCATCGCACGGCCGTGGTCCTTGGTCCACACCGAGGAGGCGAGGGCGTACTCGACGTCGTTCGCGTACTCCAGGGCCTGGGCCTCGTCCGTGAAGGACTGCACGGTGATGACCGGGCCGAAGACCTCGTTCTGGATGATCTCGTCGTCCTGCTTGAGGCCGGAGACCACGGTGGGGGCGTAGAAGTAGCCCTTCTCGCCGACCTGGTGGCCGCCCGCCTCGACCTTGGCGTGGGCGGGGAGGCGCTCGATGAAGCCCGCGACCTGCTTGAGCTGGTTCGGGTTGTTCAGCGGGCCGTACAGCACGTCCTCGTCGTCCGGCTGACCGGTCTTGGTGTCGGCGGCGGCCTTGGCCAGCGCGGTCACGAACTCGTCGTGAATGGACTCGTGGACGAGCACGCGGGTGGCGGCCGTGCAGTCCTGGCCGGCGTTGAAGTAGCCCGCGACCGCGATGTCCTCGACGGCCTTGGCGATGTCGGCGTCCTCGAAGACCACGACCGGGGCCTTGCCGCCGAGCTCCAGGTGGACGCGCTTGACGTCCTTGGAGGCGCTCTCGGCGACCTGCATGCCGGCCCGCACCGAGCCGGTGATGGAGGCCATCGCCGGAACCGAGTGCTCGACCATCGCCTTGCCGGTCTCGCGGTCGCCGCAGATGACGTTGAAGACGCCCTTGGGCAGGACCGAGTCGATGATCTCGGCCATCAGCACGGTGGAGGCCGGGGTGGTGTCCGAGGGCTTGAGCACCACGGTGTTGCCCGCGGCGATGGCCGGGGCGAACTTCCACACGGCCATCATCATCGGGTAGTTCCACGGCGCGACCTGGGCGCAGACGCCGACCGGCTCGCGGCGGATGATCGAGGTCATCCCGTCCATGTACTCGCCGGCCGAGCGGCCCTCGAGCATGCGCGCCGCACCCGCGAAGAAGCGGATCTGGTCGACCATGGGCGGCAGCTCCTCGCTGGCCGTGAGGCCCAGCGGCTTGCCGGTGTTCTCGGACTCGGCGGCGACGAGCTCGTCCGCGCGGGCCTCGAAGGCATCCGCGATCTTCAGCAGGGCCTTCTGGCGCTCCGCGGGGGTGGTGTCGCGCCAGCCCGGGAAGGCCGCGGCGGCGGCGGCCATGGCGGCGTCGACATCGGCCTGGCCGGACAGCGGGGCGGTCGCGTACACCTCGCCGGTGGCGGGGTTGACCACCTCGGTGGTCCGCCCGTCGGCGGCGTCCTTGAACTCTCCGCCGATGTAGTTGCGCAGACGACGCAGTTCGGTGGTCACTACACCCACACTCCTGATCCCATGTCCAATGATTGAGACAACTACCCCAGCCTAGCCTCTTTGGTGACGCTTTCGACAGAGCCGGGCGAGGCCAACTACGAAATCCGTGAAGTTCGAGACCCAGAACAACGGATTTCATTGATTACGGGTTGCGGAACAGACGACTCCTCGTGCACAGTGAGCCCGTGGTCAGTCGAAGCGCAGATTCCAGGAACAGACAACCGTCCCCTTCGGTCGATGCTGTGTCCCTGGCGATCATCGAGCAACTGCAGGAGGACGGACGCCGTCCCTACGCAGCGATCGGCAAGGCCGTGGGCCTCTCCGAGGCAGCCGTACGCCAGCGCGTACAGAAACTGCTCGACCAGGGCGTCATGCAGATCGTCGCCGTCACCGACCCGCTCACCGTGGGCCTGCGGCGCCAGGCGATGGTCGGCATCAACGTCGAGGGCGACCTCGACCCGGTGGCCGACGCGCTGACCGCCATGGCCGAGTGCGAGTACGTGGTGATGACCGCCGGCTCGTTCGACCTGATGGTGGAGATCGTCTGCGAGGACGACGACCACCTGCTGGAAACGATCAACAAGAAGATCCGCACGCTCCCCGGCGTGCGATCTACCGAAAGCTTCGTTTATCTGAAGCTGAAGAAGCAGACCTACATGTGGGGAACCCGATAACCGTGACCCAGGACCTGTCCAAGACCGCGTACGACCACCTGTGGATGCACTTCACCCGCATGTCCTCGTACGAGAACTCCCCCGTCCCCACCATCGTGCGGGGCGAGGGCACCTACATCTACGACGACAAGGGCAAGCGCTACCTGGACGGTCTCGCCGGACTGTTCGTGGTCAACGCCGGCCACGGCCGCAAGGAGCTCGCCGAGGTCGCCTACAAGCAGGCCCAGGAACTCGCGTTCTTCCCCGTGTGGTCGTACGCGCACCCCAAGGCCGTGGAGCTGGCCGAGCGCCTGGCGGACTACGCCCCCGGCGACCTGAACAAGGTCTTCTTCACCACCGGTGGCGGCGAGGCCGTCGAGACCGCCTGGAAGCTCGCCAAGCAGTACTACAAGCTGCAGGGCAAGCACACGAAGTACAAGGTCATCTCGCGTGCGGTCGCCTACCACGGCACCCCGCAGGGCGCCCTGTCCATCACCGGCCTGCCGGCCCTGAAGGCCCCCTTCGAGCCGCTGGTCCCCGGTGCCCACAAGGTGCCGAACACCAACATCTACCGCGCCCCGATCCACGGCGACGACCCGGAGGCCTTCGGCCGCTGGGCCGCCGACCAGATCGAGCAGCAGATCCTCTTCGAGGGCCCCGACACCGTCGCGGCCGTCTTCCTGGAGCCGGTGCAGAACGCCGGCGGCTGCTTCCCGCCGCCGCCCGGGTACTTCCAGCGGGTCCGCGAGATCTGCGACCAGTACGACGTGCTGCTCGTCTCGGACGAGACGATCTGCGCCTTCGGCCGCCTCGGCACGATGTTCGCCTGTGACAAGTTCGGCTATGTGCCCGACATGATCACCTGCGCCAAGGGCATGACCTCGGGCTACTCCCCGATCGGCGCCTGCATCGTCTCGGACCGCATCGCCGAGCCGTTCTACAAGGGCGACAACACCTTCCTGCACGGCTACACCTTCGGTGGCCACCCGGTGTCCTCGGCGGTCGCGATCGCCAACCTCGACATCTTCGACAAGGAAGGCCTGAACCAGCACGTGCTGGACCAGGAGGGCAACTTCTTCAACACGCTGAAGAAGCTGCACGACCTGCCGATCGTCGGCGACGTCCGCGGCAACGGCTTCTTCTACGGCATCGAGCTCGTCAAGGACAAGGTCACCAAGGAGTCCTTCACGGACGAGGAGACCGAGCGCGTGCTCTACGGCTTCCTCTCCAAGGCGCTCTTCGACAACGGCCTGTACTGCCGGGCCGACGACCGTGGCGACCCGGTCATCCAGCTGGCCCCGCCGCTGATCGCCGACCAGGGCACCTTCGACGAGATCGAAGGCATCCTGCGCTCGGTGCTCACCGAGGCGTGGACCAAGCTCTAGCCTGCGCACGGGCGGCAGCCGCCGCCCCCCGGCGCCCCACCCGGCCCGGATCCTCCGTTCGAGTGAGAACGAGGGGGTCCGGGCCGTGTGCTGTCGGCAGTCAAGCGTTTCATCTCTTTACATCTCTTTACGGCGCGAGTGACCGAACGGGCTCCGCTTCGTTCCCCCGGACGGAGGTGTACGCCATGGTGGCTCCACCGGACAACGCCCCACCGGATAATGACGTCCTGTGGGCACGTTCCCTGCACTATTCCCACAGTGGCTCACCCGGCCTGATCGGCGTCTCCGCCGGGGTCCGCGAGGGCGAGATCCTCGCCGTGACCGGCCCGCGGGGCTGCGGGAAAACCACCCTGCTCCGCTGCCTGTCCGGGCAGTTGCTGCCGGACCAGGGCGAGGTGTGGTTCAACAGCGTGCCCGTGCACACCCTGGGCCCGCTGGCCCGGGAGCGGCTGCGCCGGGACCGGTTCGGCTGGATCGGGCCGGAACCCCTGCTGCTGCCCGAGCTGACCGTGTGGGAGAACGCCGCCCTGCCGCTGCTGATCTCCGGCACCCCGCACCGCACCGCCAAGCGCACCGCCCTCGAATGGCTGGACCGGCTCGACATCGGCGGCTTCGCCCGGAAGCGGCCCCGGGCCCTGACCCGGGCCGAGTCCCAGCGCACCGCCCTGGCCCGGGCCCTGGTCAACGAACCCTCGGTGATCTTCGCCGACGAGCCGACCGCGCCGCTGCACCGGGCCGAGCGCGCCCGGCTGCTCCGCACCCTGACCACCGCCGCCCGGTCCCACTCCATCACCGTGCTGATCGCCACCCAGGACCCCGAGACCGTGGCCGCCGCCGACCGCACCCTCGAACTGCTGGACGGCCGCACCGCCGGAGCCGCCGTGCCCTCAGGCCCGGACCACACTCCCGGACCGCCCGGTTCCGACACCCCGGAGGGCCGCGCCGAGTGCTCGCTCTCCGCCTAGCCCGCGGCTCCCGCCCGCTGGTCCAGCTGCGCAGACTGCTGGTCGCCGCCGCCTCGGCCGGCACCGGCCTCCTGCTGCTGTCCGTCCTCGCGGAAGCCACCGCGCACCCCGCCGGATCGTTCCCCCGGCTGCTGTGGGCGCTGGTGCCGCTCGCCGTGACGGTGCGGCTCGCGGTCGCGGTGGCCCGGACCGACCCGGCGACCCGGCCCCGGGACGGGATGTCCGCGGCCGGGCTGGGACCCGTACGGCTCAGTCTGGTCGCGGCGATTTCCACCGCCGTGGCCTGCACCCTGGGCAGCGTCATCGCCCTCGCCGTCTTCCTCCACCTGCGCGGGGACGTCACCGGGCTGCCCTTCGACGGGGCCGGGGCCGAGCTGCTGCACGCGGACCTGCCGCTGCCGGTGGCGGCCTCGCTCACCCTGCTGGCCGTGGTGCCGCTGGCCGGTTCGGCCGCCGTCGCAGTGGCGCTGAGGCCGCGTGCACCGCGGCCGGTGCAGGCGAGCCTGCCCTGGGGGGTCGCGCTGACCGCCTGCGGCCTCGCCGTCGAGGCGTACGCCGGCCGGGACACCGCGGGACTGCTCGCCGGCTGGTCGCTGACCGCCCTCGGACTGGCCCTGGCCGGGCCCGCGCTCACCTACGCCTGCGGGGCGCTGGTCCAGTCGGCCCGCCCCGGTGCCCTGCGGCTGCTCGCCGGGCGCGGGCTGCAGGAGGAGGCCGGCCGGGTCGGCGGCCCGCTCGGCCTGCTCTGCGCGGTGGCCGTCGCCGGATTCACCGCGCTGGCCCTGCGCGACCGCGGCGGCCTCCCGCTGTCGCTCGGCCCGCTCACCGGCCCGGCCACCGCACTGGTGGCCGGCTGCGTCGCGGCCACCCTGCTCACCGCGGCGGTCGAGGCACGGCAGGCCCGGGCACAGACCCGGCAGACCCTGCTCGGCCTCGGTACCCCGGGCCGGGTGCTGCGGACCGCCGCCGGTCTGCGGGCCACCGCCCTGCTGACCGTCTGTGCCCCGCTCAGCTGGGGTGTGGCACAGCTGACGGCCGCCGCCCTGACCCGCTGACGGGGTCTTCACCTGCTGGCCCTTGAGGTCGAGTAAGTGAGCGTAACCATGTATGAGTGGGTGTCGTTGTCAGAGTGTGAATCTGACGGAATGGGCGAAGACGCAGGGCGTGCATCCTCAGACCGCGTATCGCTGGTTCCGTGAGGGGACGTTGCCGGTACCGGCTCAGCGGGTCGGGCCGCGCACGATCCTGGTGAACGTCGAGGCCAGCGCCGCTCCGGGAGCGGTGGGCGGCCTGGGGCTGTATGCCCGCGTCTCCTCGCACGACCAGAAGGGCGATCTGGAGCGGCAGTTGGCCCGGTTGTCTGCGTGGGCGGCCAAGGCGGGCGGCAAAGTCGTCCGGGTCGAGTGCGAGATCGGCTCGGGTATGAACGGCAGTCGCAGCAAGGTCCGTCGCCTGCTGGCCGATCCGGACGTGATCTGCGTGGTCGTGGAGCACAAGGACCGGCTCGGCCGCATGAACGTCGAACTCGTCGAGGCTGCCCTGTCCGCACACGGCCGCCGTCTCGTCGTCCTGGATGACGGCGAGGTCGAAGACGACCTGGTGCGTGACATGGTGGAGGTGCTGACGTCGTTCTGCGCCCGCGTGTATGGCCGCCGGTCGGCGAAGAACCGTGCCCGCAAGGCGTTGGAGGCCGCCGAGCATGGCTGACTCCGCACTCCGCGAGATCGCGCCGTCGTTCGTGGCCCTCGGCCCGGCCGGTGTGGCGGTCCGGGACCGACTGGGGCACCTGACGGCCGAGGACGAGGACGTTCTTCGTTTGGTCGGCACGCACATGGGTTCGCTTGCGTCGAAGGACCTCGTGGCCCGCTGCCGGGATGGTCTGGAGCACTCAACTGATACGTGGGCTGCGCGGAAACGCTCGCTGACGCCGGAGTCGTCGGCGCGCTGGGCCGGCGCTGTCACCAAAGCCACTCACGATCAGTGGGCGCTCTCGCGTCGCGGCCAGCTCGCGCACATCCAGAATCTCGAAGCCGGGATCAAGACGATCGCGCACCGTCTGTCGCAGCCGATCGGTGCGAAGGGCACGAAGGAGGCCCCCGGCGGCTACCGTTGCGAGGGCGAGTGGTTCCACAAGACCCGCCGCCTGCGCGTGCTCGAAGACCGGCTGGAGCGCGAACGCGCTGACCGTGGACGCGGCCGCGTGCGCGTGGTGCGGGGCGGCAAGCGGCTCGCCCGGGGCAGGCACAACCTGGCTGCCGCCCAGCTCACCGCCGAGCAGTGGCGGGAACGCTGGGAGGCAGAACGCTGGTTCCTGGCCGCCGATGGCGAGAGTGGGAAACGCTTCGGCAACGAAACGATCCGCATCACCCCGGATGGGGAGGTGTCGATCAAGCTGCCCGCCCCGCTGGCTCATCTGGCCAACGCCCGGCACGGCCGGTACGTCCTCGCGTGCAAGGTCTCCTTCCCGCACCGCGGCCCTGAGTGGGCCGACCGCATCGAAGCCAACCGGGCCGTCGCGTACCGCATCCACTTCGATGCGGACCGTGGCCGCTGGTACATCACCGCGTCCTGGCAGTACGCCCCGACGAAGACCATCCCGATCAAGTCCGCCCTGGCCGACGGGGTGATCGGTGTTGACACCAACGCCGACCACCTCGCCGCCTGGCGCCTCGACACCCACGGCAACCCGACCGGCCAGCCACGCCGCTTCTCCTACGACCTGTCGGGCAACGCCGACCACCGCGACGCCCAGCTCCGCCACGCTCTGACGCGCCTGCTGAACTGGGCCAAGACCTGTGGCGTGAAGGCCATCGCCGTCGAGGACCTGGACTTCACCGCCGAGAAGACCCGCGAGAAGCACGGCCGCCGGCGCCGCTTCCGACAGATCATCTCCGGCATTCCCACCGGAAAACTCCGCGCCCGCCTGACCTCAATGGCCGACCAGACCGGTATCACGATCATCGCCGTGGACCCGGCCTACACCAGCCGCTGGGGCGCCCAGCACTGGCAGAAGCCCCTCACCTCGAAGAACCGAAAGACTACCCGTCACGATGCCGCGAGCATCGCGATCGGACGACGCGCCCAAGGGCACCCGATCCGGCGACGGACGGCACCGCCCCCGCACGACCGGAGTGATCGTGCGGGGCATCGGACCGTCCAGGCCCGACCAGGCACCCCGAGGCGTGAGGGAACCCGCCCTCGTATTCCCGGACCACGGACACGATCCGTGCAGCCAGACACAGAGCGAAAGCGGGAGACCAGGACATCCAAAACCGTTCGGGATGTCCGCAGTGCACAGGCTTGGGTCCAAGACTCACTCCTGCTCACTGATTAGGAACGGTGGTGTTCCTGCCGGGCGCGGCCGGCACGGTGCAGGAGATCTTCGACAACGCCACGCCCAACTACTACTCCTCACGCGGCGAGCCGACCCCGATGGTCCTGGTCAACCGGGCTCACTGGACCGAGCGGCTGCCCGCCTGGCCGCTGCTGCAGTCGCTCGCCGCGGGCCGTGCCATGGAGTCGCGGATCGCGCTGGTGGAGTCGGTGGTCGAGGTTCCGGATGCGCTCGCCGCAATGAGCTGACCGTTCCAGGCAACTTCGGGGGCCTTTCTCACGTCTGGCAGTGGTACGTGGTTGCACACGCAGAACCTGCCAGACGTGAACGGAGCGCTCAGTGCTCATAGGCCTGCTCACCGCCATTGCGGCGTCCATCTGCTACGGCACGGGATCCGTGCTGCAAGCCGTGGGCTCCCGCCGGGCCGCCCGCGAGAACCCGGCCGGCGCGGGGGTGACCGCGCACGGCGGACCGAACCTGTCGTCCACCGCAAAGGCGGCGATGACCTGGGAGTTCATCGTCGGAACCATCCTGGACTTCGTGGGCTTCGGACTGGGCGCGCTGGCGGCGCGGCTGCTGCCGCTGTTCCTGTCCCAGACGGTGATCAGCGCGAACCTGGTGATCACGGCGGTGCTGAGCGTGAAGATGCTGGGGATCCGGCTGACCCGCAAGGAGTGGACCTCCATCGGGGTGGTCTGCACCGCGCTGGTGCTGCTGGCCACCGCGGCGGGCCATGAGGGCAGCGGGCACACCGCGCGGTCCACCCACTGGTGGCTGCTGGCCGTCACCGTACTGATCATCGTGGGCGGGACGGTCGCCGTCCGCTTCCTCGGCGGGCGGGCCGCGATCCTCGCCGGTCTGCTCTCCGGGCTGGGCTTCGGCGCGCTGGGCGTGGGCGTCCGCATCCTCGACGGGGTCGACCCGTTCGACCTCGGCGCGCTGCTGGCCGACCCGGCCCTGTACGCGATCCTGATCGCCGGCTCCGGCGGCATGTACCTGCACACGGTGGCCCTGCAGATCGGCTCGGTGAACGGGGCGACGGCCGCGCTGGTGGTCGGCGAGACGGTCCTGCCGGGCGCGATCGGCGTGCTCTGGCTGGGCGACGCCTCCCGGCCCGGCTTCGCCTGGCTGGCGATCCTGGGCTTCGCCCTGGCGGTGGGCGGCGCGGTGGCCGTTGCCTGGTTCGGCCAACACGAGCCCACCCCCGACCAGCCCACGGCCCCGACCCCGACCCCGGAACCGGCAACCCGAGTCCCGGTCGGCTGACCTCGGCCCCCGGCCCCCGCGGGGCCGGGCGCTAGCGTGCCGGCAGGAAGACCAGGTCCGTCGGGCCCAAGGCCACCGAGACGGTCGTGCCCACCTCCGGTGCCTCCGCCAGTTCGCATTCCGCTTCCAGTTCCGGCCCGGACTCCGGCCGCAGCGTCACCGCCACATGGGTCCCGCGGAACGTCCGCGCCTGCACCGTGCAGCGCAGGCCCGTCTCCCCCAGCCGTACGCCCGCCGGGCGCACCAGCAGCCGGCACTCCCCCTCCGCCGTACCGGCCGGGACCGGGATCCGGCCCCACGGGGTGTCCGCCGACCCGTCCGACACCCTGGCCGGGACCACGTTCTCGAAGCCCAGGAAGCGGGCCACGAACTCGGAGGCCGGCCGCTGCCAGACCTCCAGCGGGGAGCCGGCCTGGGCGATCCGGCCGTCCCGCATCACCACCACCCGGTCGGCCAGGGCGAAGGCCTCGCCCTGGTCGTGGGTGACGGCCAGCACGGTGGTGCCCAGCCGGGAGAACAGCGAGCGCAGTTCGACCACCAGGCGTTCGCGCAGCCCCCGGTCCAGCTGGCCCAGCGGCTCGTCCAGCATCAGCAGCCGGGGCGACGGGGCCAGGGCCCGGGCCAGGGCGACCCGCTGCTGTTCGCCGCCGGAGAGCGAGGCCACCGCCCGCCGTTCCGCGCCCGGCAGGCCGACCAGGTCCAGGAGTTCCGCGACCCGGGCCTCGCGGGCGCTGCGCGCGGTGCCCTGCATGCGCAGACCGAAGGCGACGTTCCCGCCGACGTCCCGGTGCGGGAACAGCTGGTGGTCCTGGAACATCAGGCCGACCCCGCGCCGGTGCACCGGGACCCCCGACTGGTCGGCCCCGGCGAGCCGGACCCGGCCCGCGGAGACCTCCTGGAGCCCGGCCACCACCCGCAGCAGGGTGGACTTGCCGCTGCCGCTCGGTCCGAGCACGCACACGATCTCGTGCTCGGCCACCTCGAGGTGCACGGCGTCGACCACGGCGCGCTCGCCGAAGCGGACCGAAACGTCCTCGAGTTCCAGTATTCCGCGCATCAGAATTCTCCGGAGGTCTTGTCGGACCGCAGCCGCTCCAGCAGGAGCAGGGACACCGCGCACACCAGCATCAGGATGGTGCTCAGCGCCATCGCCTGGCCGTAGTTGAGTTCGCCCGCCCTGCCCAGCAGCCGGGCCACGGCCACCGGCAGGGTCGGGTGGTCGGGCCGGGCGATGAAGACGGTCGCCCCGAACTCGCCCAGCGAGACGGCGAAGGCGAAACCGGCGGCGATCAGCAGGGCCCGCCGCACCAGCGGCAGGTCCACCTCCCGCCAGGCCCGCCAGGGCGAGGCGCCGAGCACCGCCGCGGCCTCCCGCAGCCGCGCGTCCACCGCCCGCAGCACCGGCAGCATGGTCCGTACGACGAAGGGCACGCCGACCAGGGCCTGGGCCAGCGGGACCAGGATCCACGAGGTCCGCAGGTCCAGCGGCGGCTCGTCCAGGGTGATCAGGAAGCCGAAGCCGACGGTGACCGCGGACACGCCGAGCGGCAGCATCAGCAGCGCGTCGAAGCCGCGGACGAACGGCCCGGCCCGCCGGGTCAGCGCGGCGGCTGCGAGTCCGCCGATCAGCAGCGCGATGGCGGTGGCGGCCAGCGCGTAGCGGAGCGAGTTCCCGACCGCGTCCAGCGGGGGCACCAGGAAGGTGCCGGTGGCGCCGGCGTCCTGCAGGGCCCGGTAGTAGCCGAGGCCGTATCCGCCGGCCTCGTCGAAGGACCGTTCCACCAGGACGCCCAGCGGCAGCACGATCAGCAGCGCGATCGTCAGCAGCACCCCGCCGAGCAGCGCCCGCTGGGCGAGCCCGCGCGGCCGGTGCGCCGTACCGGAAGGGTCGACCAGACGCAGTGCGGTCTCCCGGCGGCGTACCGTCCAGGCGTGGATGGCGAGGATCATGCCGACCGCGGCGAACTGCACCAGGGTCAGCACGGCGGCCGTCGAGAGGTCCAGCAGCTGCGCGGTCTGCCGGTAGACCTCCACCTCCAGGGTGGCGTACGAGGGCCCGCCGAGGATCTGTACGACGCCGAAGGAGCTGAAGGTGAACAGGAACACCATCAGCGCGGCGGCCCCCACGGCCGGGGCGAGCGCGGGCAGGGTCACCTGCCGCCAGGCCGCGAACCGGCCGGCCCCGAGCACCCTGGCGGCCTCCTCCTGGCGCGGGTCCAGCTGGGCCCAGAGTCCGCCGACGGTGCGGACGACCACGGCGTAGTTGAAGAAGACATGCGCCAGCAGGATCGCCCAGACGGTGGTGTCCAGCCGCACCCCCCACAGCTCGTCGGCCAGCCCGTTCCGCCCGACCAGGGCCAGGAAGGCGGTGCCGACCACCACGGTGGGCAGCACGAACGGCACGGTGACCACCGCGCGCAGCAGCTGCTTGCCGGGGAACTCGAAGCGCGCGAAGACGTACGCGGCGGGGAGCGCGAGCAGCAGGGTGAGCGCGGTGGAGGCGAGGGCCTGCCAGGCGGTGAACCAGAGCACGCCCGCGATGTCGGGCCGGCCGAGCACCTCGGCGATCTGCCCGAACTGCCAGCCGCTGTCGGTCTTGAGCCCGCGGCCCACGATGGAGGCCACGGGCCAGCCGAAGAACAGCGCGAAGAAGGCGAGGGGCACGGCCATCAGGGCGAACCTGACGGCCGTGCCGTTGCGCCGGAGCCGCTGCAAGCGACCCACCCGGCCCACCTGGCCCACACGGCTCACACGGCTCACGCGGTTGTCGCTGTCTACTTCACGACGAGCGAGGTCCACGACTTGACCCACTGCTCACGGTTCTTGGCGATCGTGTCCGGCGCGACCGTCTCCGGCTTCTCGATGACCACACCGTGCTTGGTGAAGATCTCCGGCAGCTTCGCGTCCTGGACCACCGGGTTCACGAACATGTTCAGCGGCATGTCCTCCTGGAAGCCCCGGCTGATCAGGAAGTCCAGCAGGGCCTTGCCGCCCGCCTCGTTCTTGGCGCCCTTGAGCAGGCCGGCGAACTCGATCTGGCGGAAGCAGGTGCCGGTGGAGACACCGGTCGGGGCCTCGGCCGGCTGCGGCTCGGCGTACAGCACCTCGACCGGCGGGCTGGAAGCGTAGGAGACGACCAGCGGACGGTCGCCCTTGGCCTTCTTGCCTCCCGCCGAGCCGGAGAACCGCTCGTTGTAGGCCTGCTCCCAGCCGTCGACGACCTCGACGCCGTTGGCCCTGAGCTTGCTCCAGTAGTCCTGCCAGCCCTGCTCGCCGTACTTGCCGACGGTGGCGAGCAGGAAGCCCAGGCCCGGGGAGGAGGTCGCGGCGTTCTCCGCGACCAGGAGGTTCTTGTACTCGGGCTTGATCAGGTCGTCCAGCGTCTGCGGCGGGGCGAGCTTCTTGTCCGCGAAGTACTTCTTGTCGTAGTTGATGCAGATGTCGGCGGTGTCGACCGGGGTGACCCGGTGCTCCTTGTCGAGCTGGTAGGCCGCACCGACCCCGGCCAGGCCCTTGGCCTCGTACGGGGTGAAGATCCCGTTGTCGAGGGCGCGGGACAGCAGGGTGTTGTCGACACCGAAGAAGACATCGCCGCGGGGCTTGCCCTTGGTGAGGATCTCCTGGTTGAGGGCGGCGCCCGCGTCCCCGCTCTTGACCACCTTGACCGTGTAGCCGGTCTGCTTCTCGAACTCCTTCAGGATCGCCTCGGAGGCGTTGAAGGAGTCGTGGCTGACGAGGGTGACGGTCTTGGACTTCGGCTCACCGCTCGCGGCGGCACCCTTGTCCTTGGTGTCGTCGCTGCCACAGGCGGTCAGCGTGCCGACGCCGAGCGCGGCGGCGAGCACGGTGCCCGCGATCTTCTTGGTGGTGCTCACGGAACATTCCTCCTGGAGTGACCAGGAGAAGACGCGGCCCCGCCCCGGGCGCTCGCAGGGAGCGGGAGGCCCGGGGCAGGGCGCAACAGCTTGAGGTGGTGACCGAACTTCCTACCCAGAATGACCTGGGCGAGGTTCAGAGGGTCTGCGGCCTGACGGTTGCCGCACTCTCAGCGCTGTGGCGCTCCCCTGTCGGAATATGCAGATGTACGGGGGCCACCCTACCGCTCGCTCGCGGCGAGCTGGCCGCAGGCACCGTCGATCTCCTGGCCACGGGTGTCACGAACGGTCACCGGGACCCCGTGGTTGGCGATGGCCTGGACGAAGGCGCGCTCGTCCTCGGGACGGGAGGCGGTCCACTTGGATCCCGGGGTCGGGTTCAGCGGGATCAGGTTGACGTGGACCCGCTTGCCCTTGAGCAGCCGGCCCAGCAGGTCGCCCCGCCAGGCCTGGTCGTTGATGTCGCGGATCAGGGCGTACTCGATGGAGACACGGCGGCCGGACTTCTCGGCGTACTCCCAGGCCGCGTCGAGGACCTCGCGGACCTTCCAGCGGGTGTTCACCGGCACCAGGGTGTCGCGCAGCTCGTCGTCGGGAGCGTGCAGCGAGACGGCGAGCCGGCACTTGAAGCCCTCGTCGGCGAACCGCACCATGGCCGGGACCAGGCCGACGGTGGAGACGGTGATACCGCGCTGGGAGAGGCCGAGGCCGTCGGGCTCGGGGTCGGTGAGCCGGCGGATGGCGCCGACCACCCGGTTGTAGTTGGCGAGCGGCTCGCCCATGCCCATGAACACGATGTTGGAGAGGCGGGCCGGCCCGCCGGGGACCTCGCCGTCGCGCAGGGCGCGCATGCCGTCGACGATCTGGTGGACGATCTCCGCGGTGGACAGGTTGCGGTCCAGGCCGGCCTGGCCGGTGGCGCAGAACGGGCAGTTCATGCCGCAGCCGGCCTGCGAGGAGATGCACATGGTGACCCGGTCCGGGTAGCGCATCAGGACGGACTCCACCAGGGTGCCGTCGTGGAGCTTCCACAGGGTCTTGCGGGTGGTGTCGTCGTCGCAGGAGATGTGCCGGATCACGGTCATCAGCTCGGGGAGCAGGTTCTCGCGCAGCTTCTCGCGGGCGCCCGCCGGGATGTCGGTCCACTCCGCCGGCTCGTACGCGTACCGGGCGAAGTAGTGCTGGGAGAGCTGCTTGGCCCGGAACGGGAGCTCCCCGAGCGCGCCGACCGCCTCGCGCCGCTCGGCGGGGGTGAGGTCGGCCAGGTGCAGCGGGGGCTTCTTCGCTCCGCGGGGCGCGACGAAGGTGAGCTCACCGGGAACGGGACGGGGGGCCATGAGATGTTCTCCTCAGATACGACGAGGCCTGGGCGCGTCTCCGCCGGGGGCGGAGCGGACTGGTGGCTCGACCGGAGCCAGGAGACCTCACGGGTTCCGTCCCCGAAGGGTCGGAACGGAAAAGGCGCGCCACTCGAAAGTGGCGCGCCTTTCAGGATACGCGCCCGCCGCGCGGCCCCGCAGCCCGCGCCGGATCAGCGCCCGATGTGCGGCGCCGCCGCGTGGCGCCGTGGCCCGGGGGTCAGCCGGTGCCGACGAAGGCCGCCAGCAGCAGCCAGACCACCGGGGCGGTCGGCAGCAGCGAGTCCAGGCGGTCCATGATTCCGCCATGGCCCGGGAGCAGGGTGCCCATGTCCTTGATGCCCAGGTCCCGCTTGATCATCGACTCACCCAGGTCACCCAGGGTGGCGCTGACCGCGACCGCCAGGCCCAGGACCAGGCCCTGCCACCAGCTGCCGCCGTCGATCAGGAACTGCATGCACAGTGCGCCGGCCACCATGGCGAAGCCGATCGCGCCGAACAGCCCCTCGCGGGTCTTGCCGGGGCTGATCCGCGGAGCCAGCTTGTTCTTGCCGAAGCGCCAGCCGACCGCGTAGGCCCCGGTATCGCTGACCACCGTGAGCACCAGGAAGGTGATCACCCGCTGTGCCCCGTCGTCGGCGGCGAGGAGCATGGCGACGAAGGTGGCCAGGAAGGGCACGTAGAACGCCGCGAAGACGCCCGCCGTGACGTCCTTGAGGTAGTCATCGGGCGGTTCCGTCATCCGCCACACCAGCACCGCCAGCGAGGTCAGCGCCATGGCGACCCAGGCGCCCTCGGCGCCCCGGACGTAACCGGCGATGACCATGGCGGCGCCGCCGACGGCCAGCGGGACCAGCGGTGCCTTGATGCCCTTGCGTTCCTGCAGCCGGGAGGTCAGCTCCCACAGGCCGACGACCACGGCGACGGCGATCACGCCGACGAAGACCGCCTTGACGATCAGCAGCGAGGCGAAGATGACCGCGCCGAGGCCGACGCCGACGCCTATGGCGGCACGCAGGTCGCGCCCGGCGCGCTTCTTGGGCGGCGGCGGGGGCTCCTGCGGGGCCTGTGGGGGTGGCGTGGCCATGGGCTCCTGCGGCGGCATGTCGGCGCGGAACGGGGGGCCGTCCGGAAGGACGGCCCCCCGATCATATGCGGGACCTGCCGGAACCGGCTCCGCCTCCCAGGGAGAGTCGTTCATCAGACCTCGAGGAGCTCGGCTTCCTTGTGCTTGAGCAGCTCGTCCACCTGTGCGACGTACTTCGCGGTGGTGTCGTCGAGCTCCTTCTCCGCGCGGCGCACCTCGTCCTCGCCGGACTCCTTGTCCTTGACGAGCTTGTCGAGGGCGTCCTTCGCCTTGCGGCGGACGGAGCGGATGGAGACCTTGGAGTCCTCGGCCTTGGTCCGCGCGACCTTGATGTACTCCTTGCGGCGGTCCTGCGTCAGCTCCGGGAAGGTCACCCGGATGATGTTGCCGTCGTTGCTGGGGTTGACGCCCAGGTCGGAGTCGCGGATGGCCTGCTCGATGTTGCGCAGCGCGCTCTTGTCGAACGGGGTCACGATGGCCATGCGCGGCTCGGGCACCGAGAACGAGGCGAGCTGGTTGATGGGGGTGATGGCACCGTAGTAGTCCGCCACGATCTTGTTGAACATCGCCGGGTGCGCACGGCCGGTGCGGATCGCGGCGAAGTCCTCCTTGGCGACCACGACGGCCTTCTCCATCTTCTCCTCGGCCTCGAGGAGGATTTCTTCGATCACCACGTGCTCCTGCATGTCAGATATGGATGGTTCAGGCGGGCGGCCGGCAGCCGGCCGGCAGAGCGCTCAGGCCCGGGTGCCCTGGTCGCTCACGAGCGTGCCGATCTTCTCACCCTTGACCGCGCGGGCGATATTGCCCTCGGTCAGCAGCTCGAAGACGAGGATCGGCAGCTTGTTGTCACGGCAGAGCGTGATCGCGGTGGCGTCGGCGACCTTGAGGTCGCGGGAGAGCACCTCGCCGTATTCGAGCGCGTCGAACTTGACGGCGTCCGGGTTGGTCTTCGGGTCGGAGTCGTAGACCCCGTCCACGCCGTTCTTGCCCATGAGCAGGGCCTCGGCGTCGATTTCCAGCGCGCGCTGGGCGGCGGTGGTGTCGGTGGAGAAGTAGGGCATGCCCATGCCCGCGCCGAAGATCACGACGCGGCCCTTCTCCAGGTGCCGTACGGCCCGCAGCGGGATGTACGGCTCCGCGACCTGGCCCATGGTGATGGCGGTCTGGACGCGGGAGTCGATGCCTTCCTTCTCCAGGAAGTCCTGGAGGGCGAGGCAGTTCATGACGGTGCCGAGCATGCCCATGTAGTCGGAGCGGGCCCGGTCCATGCCGCGCTGCTGCAGCTCGGCGCCGCGGAAGAAGTTGCCGCCGCCGATGACGACCGCGATCTCCGCGCCGTCGCGGACCACCGCGGCGATCTCTCGCGCGATGGCGTGGACGACGTCGGGGTCGACACCGAGCCCCCCGCCGCCGGAGAAGGCCTCGCCCGACAGCTTCAGCATGAAGCGGCGGCCCTTCTTGTCGTGGTCGCTCTTGTCGTCGGAAGCGGTGTGGGGGTCCACGCCCTGATTCATGGAGATCTCCTCGTGCACATACGAAGAAGGCCATTGCCGTTGGGTCCTTGCGGTTCCCTCTGCGGCAATGGCCTCCTCGTCAGATCTGCGGTCGTCCTGCGCGAGCGCGGACGACTGCCTCAGACCCTACCGGGGTCCGGTGTCCGTCGCGGTACGGACGGACTCAGATGCCGACCTTGATGCGGGTGAAGCGCTTCAGGGTGACACCGGCCTCGTCCAGGATCTGCTGGACGGACTTCTTCTGGTCCAGCGCGTACGGCTGGCCCAGCAGGGTGGCGTCCTTGAAGAACGCGTTCACGCGGCCCTCGACGATCTTCGGGAGCGCGGCCTCGGGCTTGCCCTCGGCGCGGGTGGTCTCCTCGGCGACGCGACGCTCGGACTCGATGACCTCGGCCGGGACGTCCTCACGGGTGAGGTACTTCGGCGCGAAGGCGGCGATGTGCTGCGCGACACCCTTGGCGAGCTCGGCGTTCTCCTTGTCGAACTCGACGAGAACACCGATCTGCGGGGGCAGGTCGGGCATGGTGCGGTGCATGTACGCGGAGACGAAACCGTCGGCGTACTGGGCGAAGCGGTCCAGGACGATCTTCTCGCCGAGGAGGGCGTTGGCCTCGTCGACGAACGCCTGGACGGTCTTGCCGGCCTCGATCTCGGAGGCGAGCAGCGCCGCGAGGTCGGCCGGGGAGGTCTTCGCGACGTGCTCGGCGAGCGTGGCGGCGACGTCCTGGAACTTCTGGCCCTTGGCCACGAAGTCCGTCTCGCACTTCAGCTCGACCAGGACACCGGAGGTGTTGTCGTCGGCGATGAGGGAGACGACGGCACCGTTCTCGGCGGAACGGCCCTCGCGCTTGGCGACGCCCTTCTGGCCCTTGATGCGCAGCGCTTCCTGGGCCTTCTCGACGTCGCCGTCGGCCTCCTCGAGCGCCTTCTTGCAGTCCATCATGCCGACGCCGGTGAGCTCGCGGAGCTTCTTGACGTCAGCGGCGGTGTAGTTCGCCATGAGTCTGTGATTCTCTCTCGAAGTCGTAGATCTACGGGTGAACGGCGGGGGGCGGTGCTTGGTTCGCACCGTCCCCCGTCGTCATCGTCCGTGCTGTGAGTGCCCTGGGAGTGAACTCAGGGCGCTCTCAGTGGGTCAGGCCTGCTCGGCGTCGGCGGCCGGGGCCTCGGCGGCCGGAGCCTCGGCCGCGGGGGCCTCGGCAGCAGCCTCGGCCGGAGCCTCGGCGTCGTCGGCCTTCTTCTCGCCCTCGAGCAGGTCGCGCTCCCACTCGGCGAGCGGCTCGGCGGCGGCCTTGTCGCCCGGCTTCGAGTCACCGGTCGCAGCGCCGGAGCGGGCGATGAGGCCCTCGGCGACGGCGTCGGCGATCACGCGGGTGAGCAGGGTGACGGAGCGGATCGCGTCGTCGTTGCCCGGGATCTTGTAGTCGACCTCGTCGGGGTCGCAGTTGGTGTCGAGGATCGCGACGACCGGGATGTGGAGCTTGCGCGCCTCACCGACGGCGATGTGCTCCTTCTTGGTGTCGACGATCCAGACGGCGCTGGGAACCTTCGACATCTCGCGGATACCGCCGAGGGTCTTCTCCAGCTTGGCCTTCTCGCGGGAGAGGACCAGGAGCTCCTTCTTGGTGAGGCCGGAGGCGGCCACGTCCTCGAAGTCGATCGCCTCGAGCTCCTTCAGACGCTGAAGGCGCTTGTAGACGGTGGAGAAGTTGGTGAGCATGCCGCCCAGCCAGCGCTGGTTGACGTAGGGCATGCCGACGCGGGTCGCCTGCTCGGCGATCGCCTCCTGCGCCTGCTTCTTGGTACCGACGAACATGATGGAGCCGCCGTGCGCGACGGTCTCCTTGACGAACTCGTAGGCGCGGTCGATGTACGACAGCGACTGGAGCAGGTCGATGATGTAGATGCCGTTGCGCTCGGTGAAGATGAAGCGCTTCATCTTCGGGTTCCAGCGACGGGTCTGGTGACCGAAGTGGACGCCGCTTTCCAGCAGCTCCCGCATCGTGACGACGGCCATGGCCGTATCTCCTTGAATTCTCGGTTGCATCCTGACGCCCCGCCGCGCCCTGCCCCCGAGAGGGGACCGAGAGACGCTGTCACCTGTGCCGTTTCCGGCCGGTGCTGGGGCGTGCGAAGTCGACCCGGTGACCCGGATCGCCACAAGAAGTGTACGGGACCGTGTGCCGTGCCGGGTGACGCCCCTTGTCCACAGCGGTGCCGTCGTCCACAGGGCGGGGCGCGGCGGCCGGTTCCCGCGGGACCCTGCCGTCCATGACCGCACTGCTGCTCGCCCTGCTGCTGACCCTGCTCCCGTCCGCTGTGCGGGACCCGGGGCCGTCGTATGTGCGCCCGCTGCCCGGGCCGCTGGACGTGGTGCGCTGGTGGGATCCGCCGCCCACCCCGTACGCGGCCGGGCACCGGGGCGTGGACCTGGCGGCCCCGGTGGGGGCCGGGGTGCGGGCGGTGGGGCCGGGGCTGGTGCATTACGCCGGACAGGTGGCGGGCCGCGGGGTGCTCTCGCTCACCCTCCCGGGTGGGCTGCGCACCACGTACGAGCCGGTCCGGCCGCTGGTCACGGCGGGCGAGCAGGTGCGGGCCGGGCAGTTGGTGGCCGTGCTGACCGCCGGCAGTCACTGCGGGTCCGGGTCCGGGTCCGGGTCCGGGGCAAGGGCCTGTCTGCACTGGGGGCTGCTGGCCGGCGAGACCTATCTGAATCCGCTGGGGCTGCTCCCCCGCCGGAGCCCGCGGCTGCTGCCGTTCGCCGGCAGCGGGTCCGGAGCGTCAGCCCCGGACGCCCCGCAGGGCCATCGCAACGGCGGCCTCGGTGACCTCGGCGGGATCCTCGGCGGCCCCCAGCTCGATCCTGCGGACGGCGGCGTCGACCACGCCCTGCAGGAGCATCGCGGCGAGCCGGGGCTGTGCATGGCCCAGGGCGCCCAGGGCCTCGACGATCATCGCCACCAGTCCGCCGTGCGCCGCGCGGATCTTCTCCCGGGCACCGGCGTCCAGCTCGCTGGCGGAGATCGCCACCACCGCGCGGTGCCGCCGGTCCCCGACCAGGGACAGCTGCTGCCGCACATAGGCCTCGATCTTGGCCTCGGGCGTGGGGGCCGCCTGCATCGCGGCCTCGATCTCCGCCGCCCACACCGGGAAGTCCACGGCGCAGAGCTCTTCGACCACCGCCGCCCGGGAGCGGAAGTACTCGTAGACGGAGGACCTGGCGAGGCCGGTCCGCTCGGCCAGGGCGGGGAAGGTCAGCGCTTCGGTCCCGCCTTCCGACAGCAGGGATCGCGCGGCATCCAGCAGGGCGCCGCGCTGCATCGTCCGGTGCTCGGCCACCGAGGCCGCTCGAATCCTGGGCACAGCACCACTCTACGGAGGCCGCGCAAGGTCAGCGGCCGACATCCGCCAGCTTGGCCCGCAGCTGCAGGACCGACTTGGTGTGGATCTGGCTGACCCGGCTCTCGGTGACGCCCAGGACATGGCCGATCTCGGCCAGGGTGAGCCCCTCGTAGTAGTAGAGGGTGACCACGGTCTTCTCCCTTTCCGGGAGGGTGTTGATGGCCCGGGCCAGCAGCCGGCGCAGCTCCCGGTCCTCGGCCACCTCCACCGGGTTGTCGGCGGCGGTGTCCTCCAGGGTGTCCATCAGGGAGAGCCGGTCGCCGCCCTCGCCCCCGACGTGCAGCAGGTCTTCCAGGGCGACCACGTTGGCCAGCCACAACTGGCTGAAGACGGAGTGCAGTTCCTCCACCCCGACCCCCATCTCGGCAGCCACCTCGGCCTCCGTCGGGGTGCGCCGCAGCTGGGCTTCGAGGGTGGCATAGGCCCGCTCCACGGCCCGGGCCTTCTGGCGCACGGACCGGGGGATCCAGTCCAGGGCACGCAGTTCGTCGATCATCGCGCCGCGGATGCGGGTGATGGCATAGGTCTCGAACTTGATGGAGCGGTCGATGTCGAACTTCTCGATGGCGTCGATCAGTCCGAACACCCCGGAGGAGACGAAGTCCGCCTGCTCGACGTTGGGCGGCAGGCCGACGCTGACCCGGCCGGCCACGTACTTCACCAGCGGCGAGTAGTGCAGGATCAGCTGCTCCCGCAGTCTCTCGTCCCCCGAGTCCTTGTACGAGCGCCACAGCGCGTCCAGGGACGAGGGCGCGGTGGACCGCACGCTGCCGCGGGCAGCGGGGGGTGCCGCGGCGCGGTCAGACCCTGAGGTGTGCTGGGGCATGCTTCGCCTTTGTCGGGGCCGGATTCCTTGCGAGCGTAGCGTGACTGAAGTGTCGCGGTGCGCGAAGAGTACGGGATCGCGCGGGGGCGCAAAGGCTCCCTGCACCGCGCGGGCGGCCCGGGACCGGCGCCTCGCGCACAGTCCCGGCGGCTGCCACCCGGAAGACCGCGTCTCTCATCGGCTTCACTCTTTCACCGGAACGCCCCAGGTCAACGACCGCCTCGCCGGGTGACTCCGGTTTCGGTGGCCGCGCCATCCGTCCGTGCGGTCAACTTCCAGCCGTCGCCTTGCCGTTCGACGAACCCCAGAGAGTGAAGTTCGTACAGTCTGCCGATGACTTCATCGGTGCCGGTGCCCACGGCGAGGGCCAGCTCGGCCGCGGTTGCCGTCCGGCCGGCCGGCAGCGCCTCCAGGACCCGGCGGGCCGCCGGGTCGAGCAGGTCGCGGGCCAGCACCGGTCCGCGCCGCACCGGCGCCAGCTCCCCGATGCCGCCCACCAGTTCCACGACCTCGGCCGCATCGGTGACCAGCTCGGCCTCGCCGCGCAGCAGTTCGTGCACCCCGGCGGAGAGCCCGCTGGTGGCCGGGCCGGGAACGCCCATCACGAACCGGCCGAGCTCCCGGGCCCGCCGCGCGGTGACCAGCGAGCCGCTGCGGTAGGCGGCCTCGACCACGACCGTGCCGCGGGTGAGGGCCGCGATGACCCGGTTGCGCAGGACGAACCGGCTGGGCGTGGGGTGGCTGCCGGGCGGCAGCTCCCCGATGAGCAGTCCCTGCCGGCCGATGCGGCCGATCAGCCCGGCGTGTCCCCGCGGGTACCGGACGTCGACCCCGCAGGCCAGTACGGCGGCGGTGGCTCCGCCCGCGGCCAGGGCCCCGCGGTGGGCGGCGCCGTCGATCCCGTACGCCGCGCCGGAGACCACCACCCAGCCGCGCTCGGCGAGCCCTGCGGCCAGCGTCTGTGCCATATGGGCCCCGTACGGGGTACAGGCGCGGGCGCCGACCACGGCCACCGAGCGCAGCGCCCATATCCGCAGGTGCGGGCTGCCGCACAGCCACAGCCCGACCGGCCGGGCGTCCCCGAGGTCGTCGAGCTGTCCGGGCCATTCCGGGGAGCCGGGGACCACGAACCGCCCGCCGGCCTCGGCGATCTGTGCCAGGTCCCGCTCCGGGTCGGCGGCGACCGCCCGCTTCCGGTACCCGGCCAGGCGCTCGGCCCCGGCGCCGTCCGGCGCCTCCGTCCCTGCGGCCCCCTCCGCGCTGAGCATCCGTATCAGCCGCACGGCCCCCCACCGGCGCAGCCACCGCCCGCCGAGTTCCTCGCCGGGTTCCAGCACCCGGGTCAGCGCGGCCCGCGCCAGCAGCTCCTCCCGGCCGGCGCTCATGATGCGGCTCCGGTGCCGATCGGCGTCCCGCGGGCGATCCCGGTGCGGAGCTCCAGGGCGACGGCCACGTCCAGCGCGTCCGGGGAGTCCTTGCCGCCCAGGTCGGCGACGGTCCAGGCGACCCGCAGCACCCGGTCCAGCCCGCGCGCGGTGAGCAGGCCCCGCTCCAGGTCCCGCTCGGCCTGAGCCAGCGCTCCGGGGGCCGGTTGCCAGCGGGTACGCAGCTCGTGTCCGGGGATTTCACTGTTGACGGTCCAGGGGGTACCCGCCAGTCTGGCCGCGGCCCGGGCCCTGGCCTCGGCCACCCGTCCGGCCACGGCCGCGCTGGACTCGCCCCGCCCGCCCTGGCCGAGCAGATCGGCCCGGGTGACCGGCTGCACCTCGACCCGCAGATCGACCCGGTCGAGCAGTGGTCCGGACAGCCGCGCCTGGTAGCGCCGGATCACCGAGGGCGGGCAGTCGCACCCGGCCCCGTACAGGGTGTGCCGGCCGCAGGGGCAGGGATTCGCTGCGAGCACCATCAGGAACCGGGCGGGCAGCCGCACCACACCGGCCGCCCGGGCCACGAACACCTGCCCGGACTCCAGCGGCTGTCGCAGGGCGTCCAGTGCCTTGGTGCTGAATTCCGGCGCCTCGTCCAGGAAGAGCACCCCGCGGTGGGCGAGCGAGACGGCCCCGGGCCGGGGCAGTCCGCTGCCGCCGCCGACCAGGGACTGCATGGTCGCCGAGTGGTGCGGTGCGCAGTAGGGCGGGGCGGAGATCATCGGCTCGCCGGGCTGGAGGATCCCGGCGACCGAGTGGACGGCGGTGACTTCGAGGGAGTCCTTCCGGCTGAGCGGCGGCATGATTCCGGGCAGCCGCTCGGCGAGCATGGTTTTGCCGGCGCCCGGTGGTCCGCTGAGGAAGAGGTGGTGGCCGCCGGCCGCGGCCACTTCCAGGGCGCGCCGGGCGGCGCGCTGTCCCCCGACATCGGCCAGGTCGGGCCGCCCGGGCCCGCCAGACCCGCCGGACCCGTCGGACCCGTCGGCCGCGGCCGGTCCCGTCCCGCCGCCGGCCCGGCCGCCGCCCGGCGGCGGACCCGTCCCCGAGCCCGCCCCCGGCAGGAGCAGGCCCGGCGGCATCCGGTCGGAACCCCCCGCCGCGGCCGGGGGTTCCTCCGGGACCTCGGTGTCGTTGAGGATCGCGATCAGCTGACGCAGGCTGCGGATGCCGAGGACGGCCACGTCGGGCACCAGGGCGGCCTCTGCCGCGCAGGCCTCGGGGACCACCACCTGACCGTGCCCGGCCTCCGCGGCGGCCAGCACCGCCGGGAGGATCCCCCGGACCGGGCGGACCCCGCCGTCCAGGCCGAGCTCGCCGATCAGCACCAGGTCGGCGATCACCTCCGGGTCCAGGCGCTCGGCCGCGGCCAGCACCGCCGTGGCCACGGCCAGGTCGAAGCCGGCTCCCGATTTGGGCACGGACGCCGGGCTCAGGCCCACCGTCAGCTTCTTCTGCGGCCAGTCGGCGCCCGAGTTCACCACCGCCGCCCGGACCCGGTCCCGGCTTTCGAACAGGGTCTTGTCGGGCAGGCCGACCAGGGTGAACGCCGCCAGGCCCGGTTCCAGGTCGGCCTGGACCTCCACCAGCACGCCTTCCACCCCGGTCAGGGCCACCGAACAGGTCCGCGCGAACCCCATCACGCCACCCCCCTGGCGTGTTCCACCACGGGTGCGCCGCGCCGCGGGAGCAGCACCCCGACCAGGTCGATCCGGACCCCGCCCGGGGGCGGTCCGCCGTGATCGGCGAGCCAGCACTCGGCCAGCCTCCGCAACCGGTCCGCCTTGCGGGGCCGGAGCGCCTCCATCGGATGCTCGAAGGGACCCGCCCGACGGGTCTTGACCTCGCAGACCACCAGCGCGTCCCCGTCGCGGGCGAGGATGTCGATCTCCCCGCTCCGGCCGGACCGCCAGTTCCGCGCGATCACCGTCATCCCGGCCTCGGCCAGCCGCCGCGCGGCCAGGTCCTCGCCGTACCTTCCCAGGGCCAGGGCCATGCCCTGGCGTGCGGTCGGCTCTGCGCTCCGCCGCGTCTGCCGTTGTGCGTGCCGTTGTGAACCCATCGGTACCACCTCCGGCACCGACGGTCCCGCACCCCCGCCCACCCTGTGGATCTTGGTGGATGACCGGGCCCGTGTGGATAACTCCATCACCCACACGGGTGAGCCCACACGGGTGGCTCAGACAGCCGGCAGATCAGCTGCCCGGCAGCTCGAGGTCGCTCTTGTTGAGCTCCTCGATGTTCACGTCCTTGAAGGTCAGCACCCGTACCTGCTTCACGAAGCGGGCCGGCCGGTACATGTCCCAGACCCAGGCGTCCGCCATCGAGACCTCGAAGAACACCTCGCCCTGGACCGAGTGCACCTGCATCTCGTAGTCGTTGGTCAGGTAGAAACGGCGTTCCGTCTCGATCACGTACTTGAACAGCCCGACGACGTCGCGGTACTCGCGATAGAGCTTCAGCTCCATCTCGGTCTCGTACTTCTCGAGGTCCTCGGCGCTCATGGCATGTTCCCCTTCAGCCGTGCGTCCCCCTATTGTGCGCCAGCCCTGGGTGCCCCTAAACGATTTCCGGGGCCAGGACCACCGGCGCAACCGGAGGACCGTCGTCGAGCAGTGTGCGGAACAGCTCGGCGAGTCTGGTCGGGTACACCGTCTCACGGGCCGAGAGAAGTTCCTCGGAGGTCCACCATCTGGCTCCGGCGACACTGCGTCGTTCCAGCTCGGTGAGGCCGGCCGGGGTGATCTCCGTCCGGTCGGTACGGGCCAGGAAGTACCACTCGTCCTGCTCCCAGCGCCGCCCGTCGAAGGGGAACGAGCAGTACCGGTGCCAGAGCACCGGCCCCAGGTCCACCTGTGTGATCCCCGTCTCCTCCGCGAGTTCGCGCAGCGCGGCCTGCTCCCGGGTCTCGGTGCCCTCCACACCGCCGCCCGGGGTGAACCACCAGTCGTCGGCCGGATCGCCCGGCTCGAAGCCGTGCAGCAGCAGGATCCGGTCCGCCGGGTCCAGCAGGATCACCCGCGAGACCTTGCGCGGCCCGCCCGGCGACGTCCCGACGGCCTGCGGCCCGCCCGGCGGCACCGGCGGCACCGGCGGCACCGGCGGCACCGGCGGCACCGGCGGCAGCTCAGCCGACACGGGCCGGTTCCCGCCCCGCCCGGCCGAACCTCCGCGCGACCGGCCCGTGCGCGGCCCCGGCCACCACCAGTACGGCGCCCGCCACCACGGCCATCAGCTGGATCCGCAGCGGCCCCGGCTCGGACACCCCGCCGGGCAGCCCGGCGTAGGCCCGCGGGCGCTCCAGCATCTCGGCCGAGGGCCAGGCCCGGGCGTCCACCCGCGCGCTGACCGCGCTGCGGTCCACCGTGCCCTGGCCGGCTTCCTGCAGGTGGGCCCGGGAGTCCAGCGAGGCGGCCCGCCGGTCGCCCAG
The DNA here is from genome assembly GCF_008642295.1 of Streptomyces venezuelae. Lineage (GTDB taxonomy): Bacteria > Actinomycetota > Actinomycetes > Streptomycetales > Streptomycetaceae > Streptomyces > Streptomyces venezuelae_C. Next base: position 2,184,355 of record NZ_CP029190.1, read on the forward strand.
CAGGAAGAGCTTGCCTTCGGGGACCTTCACCTCGAACGGGGTCTCCGAGGCCATTCCGGAGTCCTTGCCGGAGCCGTCGGCCTTGATGTCGTCGATGTACGGCTCGTCCAGCTCCTTGCCGTTCACCGTCAGCCGGCCGCCCTGGGCGCAGCATCGGACGGTGTCGCCGCCGATGCCGACGACCCGCTTCACCATGGGCGCGTTGCTCCACACGGAATCAGTAAAAATCACCACGTCGCCGCGGCGCACCTCGCCGCCGCTTATTCGCTCCGCCAGCACCCGGTCCCCCGGCTGGACCGTCGGCATCATCGAATCGGTGGGAATCGTGTACGGCCGGTAGACCAGCGCACCCCATACGAACCCGCCCAGGAACAGCGCAAAGCCGATGGCCACGGCCAGCCCCGACAACACGTTGCCGAGGCGACCGCGGCCACCTGTCACTCGTTCTGATCCGCCCATCCCAGCGCCCCCCACACTCCGGAGATCGTCGACCTGGGCGGCAATCTACCTGGCGATATGCCCGGCGGTCAGCCTCCGCCGCCGCCACAGGACGACCGGCACCGCTCCGGCCAGGCCCCCCACGGCCGGGGCGAGCCCGACGGCCGCCGCCGCGGCCTGGTTGCCGATGCCGGGCTGGTCGAAGGTGTCCGGGACCGGCAGCGTGGACCAACGGGTGACCGGCCAGGCCACCACCACGGCCCGCCCGACGACCTTGTCGTTGGGCACGAAGCCCTTGGTCACGTCGTCCTGGTGCCACCGGGAGTCGTAGGAGTTCTGCCGGTGGTCACCCATCACCCAGATGTGGTCGGCCGGAACCTTGAGCGGGCCGAACGGCTTGTCGTCGCACGGGGTGTTGCCGGGGTAGATGTAGCTCTCCTCCTGCAGCGCCTTCCCGTTGACCTTGACCGGGCCGCCCTTCTGGCACTCCACGGTGTCCCCGCCGACCGCGATGACCCGCTTGATCAGGTCCTTCTCCTCCGCGGACGGCATCAGGCCGATCCAGCTGAGGACCTTCTGGAAGGCATTGGGATCAGGGGTGGGCTCGCCCGCCAGCCACTGCGCCGGGTCGTGGAAGACCACGACCTCGCCGCGCTTGGGCTCGGAGCCGAACCACGGGGTGAGCTTGTCGACCAGCACCCGGTCACCGCGCTGCAGGGTGTCCTGCATCGAGTCGGACGGGATGGAGAACGCCTGCACGAGGAAGGTCTTGATCAGCAGCGCCAGCAGCAGGGCGATGCCGATGAGCAGCGGCAGTTCCTTCCAGAAGGAACGCTGGGGGGGCGGGGCGTCATCGTCCTCGACGGTGTCGTCGGCGCCGTCGGTGGGTGAGGGTCGCCCCTTTTGGGCACCGTCGGCGGCATCCTCCGGCCGCTCGAGCCGGTCCGGCCGCTCCTCGGGCTCGTCGCGTCCGGATCGTGCGCCTACTGCCACGTCCCCCACATCCACTCCTCAACTCGAAACACCCGCCCGCGCCGGAACAGACGCAAGCCCTCCACTCCCCTAACGAGCGGGAGTTCCCTAAGGCTCGGGAGACGGAGGACACACTATGCGACGGGCCTGGGGCGACGGCGTCCTCGCCGCGCGGGGTCGGGCACCGAGGCGAATACGGCGGGCCGGTCCAGGGCGCTCCAGTGGTCGGTCGGCCAGGCGATCACGAAGGCGCGGCCCACCACGCCCTTCTCGTCGATGGTCCCCTGGAAGGCTTCGTCCAGGTGGTAGCGGGAGTCGGCCGAATTGGCGCGGTGGTCGCCCATCACGAACAGCCGGCCCTCCGGCACCCGCACTTCGAACCGGATGTCGGAGGGTGTGTTGCCGCGCATCACGTACGGCTCGTCCAGCGCGTAGCCGTTGACGCTGACCCGCCCCTTGGCATCGCAGCACTTGACGGTGTCCCCGCCCACCCCGATGACCCGCTTGATCAGGTCCTGCTCGTCGGCGGAGGGCAGCAGTCCGATGAAGGTCAGGGCCTGCTTGACCTGTTTGACGCCGACCGGGTCCCGGGGCGGCCGGGCGCTCTCGCCCCGCAGCCAGCCGCCGGGGTCCTTGAAGACCACCACGTCCCCGCGCTCGGCCTTGGCGCCGAACCACGGGGTCAGCTTGTCGACGAGCACCCGGTCGCCGATCCGGATGGTCTGCTCCATGGAGCCGGAGGGGATGGAGAAGGCCTGGACTAGGAAGGTCTTGAGGAGCAGGGCGATGCACAGCGCCACGACCACCAGCAGCGGCAGCTCGCCGGCCCGGCGGGTGCGCCGCCGGCGCCGGATCTTGCGCGCCAGCCGGCGCCGTTCGGCCCGCCCTCCCAGGGCGGCCAGCTCCTGGTCCCGCTCGGAGCGGGGCCGCCCGCGGCTACCCATGCGTATCACCGGGTCCGCCGGATCTGCCCCAGCGCGAGAGCGGCCAGCCGATGAAGTCGGCCCGCCCGATCACCTTGTCCACCGGCACCATGCCGCCGCCCGGCGACCCGAGGTGGTCCCGGGAGTCACGGGACTGGGAGCGGTGGTCACCCATGACCCACAGGGTGCCCAGCGGGACGACGATTCTGAAGGGCACCTTGGAGGGCGCGTCGCCGGGGTACAGGTACGGCTCTGCCAGGGGCTCCCCGTTGACCTTGATCCGTCCCTGGGCGTCGCAGCACACCACGTCGTCCCCGCCCACGCCCACGACCCGCTTCACGAAGTGCGTGTCGGCGGGCTCGGCGAGGCCGAGTGAGGCGGCTGCTCCGTGCAGGGCCTCGCCGACCGGGTTGCCCTCGGGGCGTTCGCGTACGAAGGAGCCGGTGCCGTCGAAGACCACGACGTCACCGCGCTGCGGCTGATCGCCGAAACGGTACGCCAGCTTGTTGACCAGCACCCGGTCCCCGACCTCGAGGGTGGGCTCCATCGACCGGCTCGGGATGAGGAAGGGCTGGAGGACGAAATTGCTGAACACCAGCAGCCCGACCGCGCCCACCAGGCCGGCCACGACCGCCCGCCCCCAGGTCGGCCGCGGCAGCCGCGACCACCAGGGCAGCCGCCGGGCCGGGGGGCCGGACAACGCACAACGCGGCCCCTCCTCCCCCTCGCCGGGGGAAGAGTGGCCGCGTTGCGTGAGTCGTGCTTCGGTGTCCATCGGAGGGAGCCTATCCGGCCGCCCCCGGGACCCGGAGACGAGTTCAGTTGTCGCGCTTCTCCTTGATCTTCGCGGCCTTGCCGCGGAGCTCACGGAGGTAGTACAGCTTCGCGCGACGCACGTCACCGCGGGTGACGAGCTCGATCTTCTCGAAGATCGGGGAGTTCACCGGGAAGGTGCGCTCCACGCCGACGCTGAAGGAGACCTTGCGGACGGTGAAGGTCTCGGAGACGCCAGAGCCCTGGCGACGGATGACAACGCCCTTGAACTGCTGGATACGGGAGCGGTTGCCCTCGATCACGCGGACGTGCACGTTGACGGTGTCACCGGGGCGGAAGGCCGGGACGTCCGAACGCAGGGAGGCGGCGTTGACGCCATCCAGGAGAGAAGACATGTTCTTCGTCTGCTTTCTTCGCACGACGCCACAGGTCGCCGGGCGGGTTTCCGTAGAGAGATCGGATGCCGTACCACCCTGCGGGCGACGGTCCCCCTGTGGCAGGGGCGCACGCGGGCGTACAGCAGCCGCCTATTCTTCCACGGCCTCGGGCCTGCGCCAAAATCGGCCGTCCGGGGTCGGCTGCCAGCCCAGGATGCTCAGGGTTTCGCGGTCCTTCTTGTCGAAGGCGGCGGCCTCGGTGCGCTCGATCAGGTCGGGCCGGTGCTGCGCGGTACGGGCGAAGGCCTGGTCCCGGCGCCAGCGCGCGATCTTCCCGTGGTGCCCGCTGAGCAGCACCTCCGGAATCCCACGGCCACGCCACTCCGGCGGCTTGGTGTACACCGGGCCTTCCAGCAGGTTGGCCATCTCGCCGGGGGCGAAGGAGTCGTCCCGGTGGGATTCGGCGTTGCCGAGCACGCCGGGCAGCAGCCGGGCCACCGCCTCGGTGATCACCAGGACGGCGGCCTCGCCGCCTGCCAGCACGTAGTCCCCGATGGAGACCTCGTAGACCGGGATGCGGGTGGCGTACTCGTCCATGACCCGGCGGTCGATGCCCTCGTACCGGGCCGGGGCGAAGATCAGCCAGGGCTTCTCGGAGAGCTCGACGGCGAGTTCCTGGGTGAACGGCCGGCCGCTGGGGGTGGGGACCACCATGACCGGGCCGTGCGCGCCGGCCTCGTACCCGGCGGCCAGGGCGTCGTCCAGGCAGTCGCCCCACGGCTCGGTCTTCATGACCATGCCGGGTCCGCCGCCGTACGGGGTGTCGTCGACGGTGTTGTGCCGGTCGTACGTCCATTCCCGCAGGTCGTGGACGTGTACGTCGAGCCGGCCGCGGGCAGCGGCCTTGCCGACCAGGGAGACGTTCAGCGGGGCCAGGTACTCGGGGAAGATCGTGACGACGTCCAGGCGCATCAGGCGTCGCCCTCGGCCTCGGCGTCCCGGGTGGAGACGATCTCGGCGCGGTCGTCGATCAGCCCGGGCGGCGGGGTGATGACGCAGCGCTGCTCCTCCAGGTCGATCTCGGCGACGATCTCCTCGACGAAGGGGATCATCACCTCCGTGCCGTCGGGGCGCTCGACGATGAAGAGGTCCTGCGAGGGCAGGTGGGAGATCTCGGTGATCCGGCCGATCTCGGTGCCGTCCTCGAGCACCACGTCCAGGTCCATCAGCTGGTGGTCGTAGTACTCGTCCTCTTCCTCGGGCAGCTCCGCCGGGTCCACGTCGGCGATCAGGAGGGTGTTGCGGAGCGCCTCCGCGGCGGTGCGGTCCTTGACGCCGGCGAAGCGCAGCATCAGCCGACCGCTGTGCACCCGGCCCGTCTCGATGGTCAGCGGGCCCGCCGAAGCCGGTTCGGTGCGCAGCACGGCGCCGGGGCTGAGCCGCAGTTCCGGCTCGTCCGTGCGCACCTCGACGGTGACCTCACCCTTGATGCCGTGGGCGCGGCCGATCCGCGCGACTACCAGCTCCACTGTCTGTTGCCTCTCCTGTTCAGACGACGACGGGCCGGGGCGGGCACGTGTGCCCTCCCCGGCCCGTGCCGGTGATTCAACTGCTCAGCGGACCTGGTCCACGTCGACGAGGTCGACGCGGATCCCCCGGCCGCCGATGGCGCCCACGACGGTCCGCAGGGCACGTGCGGTGCGGCCGTTGCGGCCGATCACCTTGCCGAGGTCGTCGGGGTGCACCCGGACCTCGAGCACCTGCCCGCGACGCAGGTTGCGCGAGGCGACCTGCACGTCGTCGGGGTTGTCCACAATGCCCTTTACGAGGTGCTCAAGAGCCTCCTCGAGCATGCTCAGGCCTCGGTCGACTCGGCGGCGGCCTCAGCCTCGTCCGCCTTCTTGTCGGCCTTCTTCGCCTTCTGGGTGATGGCCTCGCCCTTGGCGTCGCCACCCTCCAGAGCCTTGGCGAACTCGTCGAAGGAACGACGCTTGTCTTCCTTCGTCGCCGGCTGCAGCAGCGGCGCGGGGGCCGGGAGGCCCTTGTGCGCCTGCCAGTCACCGGTGAGCTTCAGGATCGCGAGCACGGCCTCGGTCGGCTGGGCGCCGACGGACAGCCAGTACTGCGCGCGCTCGCCGTTGACCTCGATGCGCGACGGGTTGTACGTCGGGTGGTAGATACCGATCTCTTCGATCGCGCGACCGTCACGGCGGGTGCGGGCGTCGGCGACGACGATGCGGTAGTGCGGCTGGCGAATCTTGCCGAGGCGCTTGAGCTTGATCTTGACTGCCACTGGAGTGGTGTCTCCTGAACTTGACGTGGTTGGGCACATGAGATGCCACGTGGGGTTGCGGCACTCGAGTGCCCGATGGACGCGTCAGCCGGAGGAGAGAGGGGTCCTGTGCGACTGTCGAGTACAGCTAGTCATTGTGCCATACGCCTGCGGCGCCCGGATGCGCGCGGTCCGGCTCAGGAGGCTGCGGCTGAAGCTGCTGCGGCTGCCACGGCCGGCTCCGGGATCCGGAAGGGCTTGCCGCAGCCGCCGCAGACGATGGGGGCCTGAGCGAGCACGGACGGCACCACCCGGACGTTGCGCCCGCAGTCGCAGACCGCCTTCACGCGGACGCCGCCACCGGAGGAACCGTGCCGGGCGGCCGGGCCCCGGAAGCTGCGCTTGGTGTCGGCGGCGGTGGCCACGGTGTGCGCCTTGAGGGCGCGCTGCAGCCGCTCCATGGTCGGCCGGTAGCGCTTCTTGGCCTCGGGGTTGAGCGAGACCAGCGAGAAGCCGCTGCTGGCGTGCGGCTCGTCGGAGTGGTCCAGGCCCATCTCCTCGGCGATCGCGAGGAACCGGCGGTTGTGGTAGCGGCCGGCCCGCGAGGTGTCCCGGACGCCGCGGGCGGCAGCGATGCCGTGGACTGCCTCGTGCAGCAGGCGCTCGAAGGAGAGCTCGGCGCCGCAGGCGGACGAGGACTCTCCGATCAGGGATTCGGGGGCGGCAAGGTCGGGCAGCTCGGGGTGGTACCGCTGAATATCGGCCCACGCCTGCGCCAGCTCTGCGGCGAGAACAGGTGGTGTCGTGCTCACGTCGTGACAACGAGCCGAGGTGCCCCGGTGTTCCGATTCCGGGCCATTCCAAATTTTTTGCACGTACCAGTCAGTTCAGTCTCATGCGTCCCGAGGAGGACGGGTGCGCAGAACTCCGGAGGAGTCGGTACGTACAGGTGTGCCCCGGACTACGTCCGGGGCACACCCGAGGCAACTCGGATCACATCAGGTCACATCAGTACGAGCGCGCCACGATGGCCAGGGTGCCCGGGGCGTCGTCCGTCTCCGGCACCGAGCCGTCCTCGGCGATCAGGCAGCGTACGGACACGGCCTGTTCGGCCAGCTTGGCCTCGCCCTCCGGGCCCAGCACGTCCCACGGGATCCGCGCCCAGCCGCCGGCCACCGCGGCCTCGGCGGCCTCCCCGATGGTGGCCACGTCGGAGGTACGGGACTCCCGGCGCTCCCGGGACTCGCGCAGCAGCTGCGCCTGGTCCTCGTCCAGCACCTTGGGCAGCAGGTCGACGAGCGAGTCGATCTGCACCGGGGTCTTGCCGCCGGGGATCCGGCGGGCCAGCATCGCGGTGCCGGCCTCCAGGTCGCGGGGGCCGATCTCGATGCGCACCGGTACGCCCTTGAGCTCCCAGTCCACGGCGCGGCGGCCGAACGGGGTGTCCACCCGGTCGTCGACCTGCACGCGGATGCCCGCGGCCTTGAGCCGGTCGCCCAGCTCGCGGACCTTGGCGACGGCCTCGTCGCCCTTGATCGCCATGACGACGACCTGGACGTGGGCGAGCCGCGGCGGGACCCGGAGGCCGTTGTCGTCGCCGTGGGACATGATCAGACCGCCGACCATGCGGGTGGAGACGCCCCAGGAGGTCTGCCAGACGAGCTCCTGCTTGCCCTCCTTCGACAGGTACTGGGTGTTGAAGGCCTTGGCGAAGTTGGTGCCCAGCTCGTGGCTGGTGCCCATCTGCAGGGCCTTGCCGTCGCCCATCATGCCCTCGAGGGTGAGGGTGTTGATGGCGCCTGCGAAGCGCTCCTTGGCGGTCTTGCGGCCCAGGACCACGTCGATGCCGAGGACGTTGGTCATGAAGTCGCCGTAGACGTCCCGGTGGATCCGGGCGGCGTAGTCGCGGGCGTCCTCGTAGCTGGCGTGCGCCGTGTGGCCCTCCTGCCACAGGAACTCGCTCGTACGGAGGAACACCCGGGGGCGCATTTCCCAGCGGACCACGTTCGCCCACTGGTTGATCAGCAGCGGCAGGTCGCGGTAGCTCTGGACCCACTTGGAGAAGTAGTCGTTGATGATGGTCTCGGAGGTGGGCCGGACCACGACCGGCTCTTCCAGCTCCTTGCCGCCGCCGTGCGTGACGACCGCGAGCTCGGGGGCGAAGCCCTCGACGTGCTCGGCTTCCTTCGTCAGGTACGACTGCGGGATGAACAGCGGGAAGTACGCGTTCTGGGCGCCCGCGTCCTTGATGCGCGCGTCCATCTCCTGCTGCATCCGCTCCCAGAGCCCGTAGCCGTACGGTCGGATGACCATCGTGCCGCGCACTGGGCCGTTGTCGGCCAGCTCGGCCTTGTTGATCAGATCCTGGTACCAGCGGGGGAAATCCTCCGCCTGGGGGGTGAGAACGGGAGCCTTTGCCATGGCGCGAATGGTACGGCGCCGGGCGTGCCGAGCGTGAATCGGGGCGGAATCGGGGCGTGCGTTCCTCTGGACGCGGGGGCGAATCGGGAGTTCCCTGGCAACGGGGGCAAGGGGGCGAGAGGAATCAGGAGCGCTCTTTCGATGACACCGACGCCGACGGCCGTGAACACCGCCCGGGACTGGGCGGAGATCCAGGAACGGATGCTGGTACCGCTGTACGAAGCGGTGTACGACCGGCTGGAGCTCGGGCCCGGGGACCGGGTGCTGGGCCTCGACTGCGGGGCCGGGCTGAGCCTGCTGCTGGCGGCGGGCCGGGGTGCCCGGGTGACCGGGGTGGAGCCGCGGCCGGCCTTGCGGGCGCTGGCCCGCGAGCGGGTGCTGGAGGTGCTGTCCGGCCCCCCGGAGTCCTCGGGGCGGCCCTACGACCTGCTGACCGCCTTCGCCCCGGCGCCGGGGGCGCTGGCCGCGGCCCTGCCGCGGGTCCGGCGGGGCGGGGCCGTGGTGCTGGCGGGCTGGGGTCCGCCGGAGCGCTGCACGGTGCCGGCGATGACGGACCCGGGAGGCGCGGCGGACCTGGACGGGCTGGTGGAGCGGGCCGGGCTGAGTCCGGAGGGCTCGGGGCGGGTGTTCTGCCCGTTCGGCTACGCGGAGGTGGGCAGCGCGGTGCGGGGGCTGCTGTCGACGGGTCTGTACGACCTGTCGGATCCCGGTCAGGCGGAGAAGGAGCTGGCCGAGGAACTGCACCCGTACGAGCGGCCCGACGGCACGGTGTGGCTGCCGAACATCTTCCGGTACGTCGTCGCCCGGGTGGCGTGACGGCGGCTGCGGGCGGGCCCGGTCATTTGGCCGGGCGGGTGATGCCCGCAGCCGCGTACGCCGCGTCCTCCTCCAGGGTCTCGTTGGCGAGGAGGGCCTCGGCGAGGGCGTCGAGCTGCTGCCGGTGCTCGCGCAGCAGGCGGCAGGCGTTCTCGTAGCACTCGTCCACGATCCGCCGCATCTCGTGGTCCACCGCGTCCAGGGTGGCGGGTGCGGCGGTCAGGCCGTACGGCGCCTCGGCGTCGGCCGGGATCGCGGTGAGACGGCCGACGCGCTCGCTCATGCCCCAGCGGCCGACCATGCCGCGGGCCAGGTTCGTCACCTGTTCGAGGTCGTTCTCGGCGCCGGTGGTGATGAGGTTGTAGACCACGTGTTCGGCGGCCATGCCGCCGAGCGCGCCGATGATCCGGCCGCGCAGGTACTCCTCGGTGTAGGCGTAGCGGTCGGCGTCGGGGGTGGAGAGGGTGACGCCGAGGGCCCGGCCGCGCGGCACGATGGTGATCTTCCGGACGGGGTCGGCGCCGGGGTGGAGCATGCCCAGCAGGGCGTGGCCGCTCTCGTGGTAGGCGGTGCGCCGGCGTTCCTCCTCGGGCATCACCAGGGGCCGCTTCGCCCCGAGCTGGACCTTCTCCAGGGCGTCGGAGAGGTCGGCCCCGGTGACGGCCGGCTGGCCGCGTTTGACGGCCAGCAGTGCCGCCTCGTTGGCCAGGTTGGCGAGCTCGGCGCCGGTCATGCCGGGGGTGGTCCGGGCCACCTGGGCCAGGTCCACCCCCGGGTCGAGCGGGATGTCCCGGGTGTGGATGCGCAGGATGGCCTCCCGGCCGGCGCGGTCGGGCGGGGAGACGGCCACGGTGCGGTCGAAGCGGCCGGGCCGGGTCAGTGCGGGGTCGAGGACGCTGGCGCGGTTGGTGGCGGCGAGGACGACCACGCCCTCCGAGCCGGAGAACCCGTCCATTTCGGTCAGGATCTGGTTGAGCGTCTGTTCGCGTTCGTCGTGGCCGCCGAGGCCCGAGCCGCCGCCGCGGGCCCGGCCGATGGTGTCGATCTCGTCGATGAAGATGATCGCGGGGGCGACCTTGCGGGCCTCGGTGAACAGTTCGCGGACCCGGGATGCGCCGACGCCGACGATCATCTCGATGAACTCGGAGGCGGAGGCGGAGAAGAACGGCACGCCCGCTTCGCCGGCCACGGCCCGGGCCAGCAGGGTCTTGCCGGTTCCGGGCGGGCCGGCCAGCAGCACGCCGCCGGGCATCCGGGCGCCCATCCGCCGGTAGGCCTGCGGATTCTTCAGGAAGTCGACGACCTCGCTGAGCTCCTCCTCGACCTCGTCGATGCCGGCCACGTCGTCGAAGGTGGTCCGTTTGCCGCCTTCCAGCTCCACCGGTTTGGGCGGGGCCTTCCGGCCGAGCGGGCCGGCTCCGCCCATGGCCCCGCCCATCCGGCGGGCGATCAGCAGCCAGAGCACGACCAGCAGCACCATCGGCGCCAGGGAGAGCAGCAGGTTCGACAGGAAGCTGCGCTGGACGACGACCGGGGAGGCGGTGACGGTGACGCCCTTGGCGGTGAGGTTGGCCCAGAGCTGGTCGTCGGCGAAGGCCGGGCGCTGGGTGACGAACTTGGTGTAGTCGCCCTTGCCGTCGGGGAGCGGCTGCTCGTTCTTGAGCTCGCCCTGGATGGCGTCGCCCTTGGAGTAGATCTTCTCGACGTTGCCGTTGGCGACCTGCTTGCTGAACTCGGTGTACGAGACGGTCGGCTCGTCGCCCTCGTTGAAGAAGGACAGCACCAGGTTGGTGAGCAGGAAGACGACCAGTGCGGCGAGGACCAGGCCGCGCCAGCCGCCGGGCATCCGCCGCTTCGGCGGCGGGGCGGGCGGGGCTCCTTCGGAGCGCCAGGGGGTGTCCGCCCGGTCGCGCGGGGGTACGGGGGTGGGGCTGGGCAAGAGGCCTCCTTCTACCGTCCTTCCGGCTACCGTCCTCCGGCCGACATTAAGCGACAAATGGGATCTTTGCCCTCCCGGGCGGATGGGCGGGCGGGTCCGCGCAGGGAGGGTCCGCGCATGCCGAAGGGGCGCACGGGTTTCCCCGTACGCCCCTTCGGCAACGACTTCGCGCCGGTCCGGCCGGTCGGCTACTTCATGAACTTCTTGAACTCGTCGGGGAGCTCGAAGTCCTCGCCGGGCGCACCGGCCGGCAGGCCGAACGGGTTGCCGTCGGCCCCGCCGATCGCCGGGCCCTGCTCGCGGCGGGCCGCCGCGGCGGCCTCATCGGCCTTGCGCTTCATCGGGTTGCCGCTCTTGCGCTTGCCCTTGGCCTGCTTGACCTGCTTCTTCTGCCGGCCGGGGCCGCCGCCCATGCCCGGGATGCCGGGCATCCCCGGCATTCCGCCGCCCTGCGCCATCCGGGACATCATCTTGCGGGCCTCGAAGAAGCGCTCGACGAGGTTCTTGACGGCGCTGACCTCGACGCCGGAACCCTTGGCGATACGGGCGCGGCGGGAGCCGTTGATGATGTGCGGGTCCTGGCGCTCCGCCGGGGTCATCGACTTGATGATGGCGGCCGTGCGGTCCACGTCCCGCTCGTCGATGTTGTTGATCTGGTCCTTGATCTGGCCCATGCCGGGCAGCATGCCGAGCAGCTTGGAGATGGAGCCCATCTTCCGGACCTGCTCCATCTGGGCCAGGAAGTCGTCGAGGGTGAACTCCTTCGGCCCCTTCGCCAGCTTGGCCGCCATCTTCTCGGCCTCGGCCTGGCTGAAGGTCTTCTCGGCCTGCTCGATGAGGGTGAGCATGTCACCCATGTCGAGGATCCGGCCGGCCATCCGGTCCGGGTGGAAGGCGTCGAAGTCGTCGAGCTTCTCGCCGTTCGAGGCGAACATGATCTGCTTGCCGGTGACGTGCGCGATGGAGAGCGCAGCACCACCGCGGGCGTCGCCGTCGAGCTTGGACAGCACCACGCCGTCGAAGCCGACGCCGTCACGGAAGGCCTCGGCGGTGTTGACCGCATCCTGACCGATCATGGCGTCGACGACGAAGAGGATCTCGTCGGGGCTGACGGCGTCGCGGATGTCCGCGGCCTGCTGCATCAGCTCCTGGTCGATGCCGAGGCGGCCGGCGGTGTCGACGATGACGATGTCGTGCTGCTTGGTCCGGGCGTACTCGATGGAGTCCTTGGCGACCTGGACCGGGTCGCCGACGCCGTTGCCGGGCTGCGGGCCGTAGAAGCCGACGCCGGCGCGCTCGGCGACGATGTTCAGCTGGTTGACGGCGTTGGGGCGCTGGAGGTCGCAGGCGACCAGCAGCGGGGTGTGGCCCTGGCCCTTGAGCCAGTTGCCCAGCTTTCCGGCGAGGGTGGTCTTACCGGCACCCTGGAGACCCGCGAGCATGATCACGGTGGGTGCGGTCTTGGCGAACCGCAGGCGGCGGGTCTCGCCGCCGAGGATCGAGACCAGCTCCTCGTTGACGATCTTGAGGACCTGCTGGGCCGGGTTGAGCGCCTTGGAGACCTCGGCGCCGCGGGCGCGCTCCTTGACGTTCGCGATGAAGGAACGGACGACCGGGAGGGCGACGTCGGCCTCGAGGAGGGCGATACGGATTTCCCGGGCCGCCGCGTCGATGTCGGCCTCGCTCAGGCGGCCCTTGCCGCGAAGGCTCTTGAAAGTCGCGCTGAGGCGGTCGGAAAGCGTATCGAACACGGTGGTCGCGATTCCTCGGGTCGTTGGAGTGCGGACGCCCCCAGGGTATCCGCCCGCGCGATGGGCGTGACCCTGCGGTGAGATTCCCCCCACCCCGCCCCTTCCCGAAACCGTGGCTCCGCCCCGGACCCCGCCACGGTTTCGGGGCGGGGCGGGGTGGCGTAAAGGCCCCGCGCCGCGGGCGCGCTGTGGGGCCGGGCGGAGCCCGGGCACCCCGGGGCGGAGCCTCCAGCGGGGCCGGCTATGTCAGGGCGCCCTGGATCGTATGGGCCAGGGTCGCGGCGGCTGCGGACGGGAGGGGTTTGCCGTCCGCGTCGACCACGTACACCGTGTCCACCGCGTTCGCGCCGAGGGTGGAGACATGGGCGCTGCGCACCCGGACCCCGCCCGATTCCAGCGCCCGCCCGATCCGGTGCAGCAGCCCCACCGCGTCCGGGGCCCGCACCTCCAGGACCGTGGCCAGCGAGGACACCTCCGGGACCACCGTGACCCGGGGCGGCGGCGGGACCACGCCCCGCCGCCGCGGGTAGGCCGCCTCGCGGTCCGCCAGCTTCGCCGGGACGTCCAGCGAGCCGTCCAGCGCCCGCACCAGGTCCGCGCGCAGCCGGGCCGCCTCCGGGAGCGAGCCGTATTCGGCCGCCACCCGCCAGCGCAGCACCAGGACCTCGCCCAGCCGGTCGGGGAGTTCCACCGAGCGCAGGTCGGCGGCCCGGACGGTCAGCCGGTGCAGGGCCAGGACGCCGGCCACCGCCGGCAGCACCCCGGGCTGGTCGGGGACGGCCACGGCCAGCTCGACGCCGACCGCGTCGGCCTCCTGCCGGGCGTGCAGGGTCAGCACGGGCTCGCCGGTCCGCAGGGCCTCCACCGCGAGGCGTTCCTGTTCGGCCCCGGGCAGGGCGGGGGCCGAGGGGGCGGCCGGCGCCCCGTCCAGGACGGCCGCGACCCGCCGTACCAGGTCGGCGACCAGGGAGCCCCGCCAGGAGGACCAGGCCGCCGGGCCGGTGGCCAGCGCATCCGCCTCGGTGAGGGCGTGCAGGAGCTCCAGGGTGCCGGCCGAGCCGACCGCGTCGGCGACCGACCGGAGGGTCGCCGGGTCGTCCAGGTCACGGCGGGTGGCGGTGTCGATGAGCAGCAGGTGGTGGCGTACCAGGGTGCCCAGCACGGCCGCGTCGGCCGGGTCGAAGCCGACCCGTACGGCGACGTCGCGGGCGATGGTCTCGCCGGCCACCGAGTGGTCGCCGGGCCAGCCCTTGCCGATGTCGTGCAGCAGGGCGGCCATCAGCAGCAGGTCCGGCCGGCCGACCCGGCGGGTCATGGCCGAGGCCCGGACGGCCGTCTCGATGAGGTGCCGGTCCACGGTCCAGGTGTGCACGGGGTTGCGCTGCGGCCGGCAGCGGACCCGCTCCCAGTCCGGGAGGAGCCGGGAGATGATCCCCTCGGCCTCCAGGGCCTCCCAGACGGGCACGGTGGGCTCGCCGGCCCCCAGCAGGGTCAGCAGCTGTTCGCGGGCCTCGGCGGGCCAGGGCACCGGCAGCGGCCGGGTCTGGGCGGCGAGCCGGCGTACGGCGTGCAGCGAGACCGGCAGTCCGGCCTGGGCCGCGGCGGCGCCGAGCCGGAGCGGCAGCACCGGGTCGCGTTCCGGCCGGGCGGCCAGGGCCAGCACCACCTCGCCGTCCTGTACGACCACGCCTTCGGCGAGCGGGGCGCGCTCGGCGGGCCCGGCGGACCTGGAGCCGAGCAGTCCGCGCAGCCGGGGGCGGGCCGAGCGGGCCCGCAGGACCCGGCCGACCTCGCGCCAGGTGACGTCCCCGGCGTACGCGACCACCCGTGCGGCCTCGTACACCTCGCGGAGCAGGGCGTCGGCGTCGAGCAGGCCCATCCGGGCGGCCACCTGGTCCTGCTCCTGGAGGGAGAGCCGGTCGCCGGCCCGGCCGGTGACCAGGTGCAGGGCGTCGCGGGCGTCCAGCAGCCGGCGGCGGGCCTCGGCGAGGCCCTCGCGCGGGGCGTCGGCCAGCCAGGAGGCGGCGACGGCGCGCAGCGCGGCGAGGTCCCGGAGCCCGCCCCGGGCCTCCTTCAGGTCGGGTTCGAGGAGGAAGCGGAGCTCGCCGAACCGTTCGGCCCGGTCCCGGCACAGGGAGTGCAGCTCGGGCAGCCGGCGGGGGGCCTGGTTGCGCCAGTCGGCCAGGACCGAGGTGCGCAGCCCGGCCAGCAGGCCGAGGTCGCCGGCGACGGGGCGGGCGTCGAGCAGGCCGAGCTGGACCTTGAGGTCCTCGCCGGCGGTCTTGCGGGCTTCGGCCGGGGTGCGGACGGAGTGGTCCAGGGCGAGGCCCAGGTCCCAGACCGGGTACCAGAGCCGGTCGGCGAGCCGGGAGAGCGCGGTGGGGTCGGCCTTGCCGTCGTGGAGGAGCAGCAGGTCGAGATCGCTGCGCGGGGAGAGCTCGGCGCGGCCGTAGCCGCCGACGGCGACCAGCACCGCGCCCCGTACGCCGCTCTCCTGGGCCGCCGCGGCGAACAGGGCGGTCAGCCAGTCGTCGGTGAGTCCGGCCAGGGCGGAACGCCGCGAAGGCCCGGGCCGGCCCTCCTCCTGGAGAAGGCCCACCCGGGCCGCCGCGTACCCCCCGGGCCCCGGGCCGGCGGGATCGGCGGGTCCGGTCGGGCCGGTGGGATCGGTGGCATCGGTCGGGTCGGTGGGATCGGTGGTCGTGTTCTCGGCACTCGTCACCCGACGGCTCCCGGGTTCTGGGGGTGTCCGGCTGGTCGGGGCCGGACGCCCCGGTTCGGCTGGTGCCGTGCCGCTGTGCTGAGCGGCATCGGCGCTGGGGACAACGCTGTGAACGCCTCCGCCGGGGTCTCCCGGACCACCAGGTCCGGGAGACCCCGGCGGACGTGCGGCGACCGCCCTACAGGGCGTCCGCGCCGCGTTCGCCGGTGCGGACCCGGATCACCGAGTCCACCGGGACGCTCCACACCTTGCCGTCACCGATCTTGCCGGTCTGGGCGGCGGAGACCAGGACATCCATCACGTCGTCGGCCGCGTCGTCCTCGACAAGGACCTCGATGCGCATCTTGGGAACCAGGTCGACGGTGTACTCGGCACCGCGGTAGACCTCGGTGTGGCCGCGCTGCCGGCCGTAGCCGCTGGCCTCGGAGACCGTGAGCCCCTGGACGCCGAAGGCCTGGAGGGCGTCCTTGATCTCGTCCAGCTTGTGCGGCTTCACGATCGCGGTGATGAGCTTCATGCGTCGACCTTCTTCGAGTCCAGGACGGCGGTGGCGGTGGTGGCGGTGCTGCGCGAGGAGACGCCCCCGCCCGCGCCGCTGAAGTCGTAGGCGGTCTCGGCGTGTTCGACCTGGTCGATGCCGGAGACCTCGTCGTCCTCGCTGACCCGCATGCCGATCGTCTTGTCGAGGAGGAAGGCGAGCAGCGCGGATGCCAGGAGAGAGTAGGCGAGGACCGAGAAGACGCCGACCGCCTGCTTGCCGAGCTGTTCGAGGCCGCCGCCGTAGAAGAGGCCGGCCGCGTCGGACTGGACTCCGCCGGTGGCGAAGAATCCGACGAGCAGGGAGCCGAGGACACCGCCGACGAGGTGGACGCCGATCACGTCGAGGGAGTCGTCGTAGCCGAACTTGTACTTGAGGCCGACGGCCATGGCGCAGACCAGGCCGGCGATCGCTCCGATGGCGATGGCGCCGAGCGGCGAGCAGGAGCCGCCGGACGGGGTGATGGCGACCAGGCCGGCGACCGCGCCGGACGCGGCGCCGAGGGTGGTGAAGGAGCCGTGCCGGATCTTCTCGTAGCCCAGCCAGGCGAGCATGGCGGCGGCGGTGGCGACCTGGGTGTTGAGGAACATGACGGCACCGATGCCGTCGTCGTTGCCGAGCCAGGAGCCGGCGTTGAAGCCGAACCAGCCGAACCACAGGAGGCCGGCGCCGAGCATCACCAGCGGGAGGCTGTGCGGGCGCATCGGGTCCTTCTTGAAGCCGACGCGCTTGCCGATGACGAGGATCACGCCGAGGGCGGCGGCACCGGCGTTGATGTGGACGGCGGTACCGCCGGCGAAGTCGATGACGCCCATCTCGAAGAGCCAGCCGCCGGAGCCCCAGACCCAGTGGGCGACGGGGAAGTAGACGACGGTGACCCAGAGGGTGATGAACAGGGCCCAGGCGGTGAACTTGACGCGGTCGGCGAGGGCGCCGCTGATCAGGGCCGGGGTGATGATGGCGAACATCAGCTGGAACACGGCGAAGACGTACACCGGGATGGTGTAGCCGTCCCAGAGCTGGGTGAGGCCGAGACCGCTGAGGCCGACGTACTCGGAGGACCAGCCGATGACGGATCCGACGTCGGCGCCGAAGGCGAGACTGAAGCCGAAGAGGACCCAGAGGATCGTGACGATCCCGAGGCTGATGAAGCTCATCATCAGCATGTTGAGGCTGCTCTTGACGCGGACCATGCCTCCGTAGAAGAAGGCCAGGCCCGGGGTCATCAGCATGACCAGGGCGGAGCAGATGAGCATGAACCCGGTGTTCGCGGCAGACAGTGTCGGGGCGTCTGCGGCAAGGGTCGTGATGGCGGATGCTGCCATCGGCGTCTCCTCGTCGTCGGTACGTTCGCGTGCGGGCGATCGTGTGAAACCTGAGCGGCGGCGTACGGCCGGCCTGCCTGCGGGACTGGCCGGTTATTGGCCCTGAGATTCGCGCAGGCCGGTTTCCGGCGGTGCCGCTCGGTGTTTCGCGACGGTGACGAAGAGGTCGGGCGTGTTACGCGCCCATGAACGGGTGATCGCGAACGGGTGCTCGCTGTGTCCGGCCGCGGCAGGACCCGGATGACCTGGCCGGGGGAGCCTGATCGGGCTTCGCGGGGTGCCTGCCGCGGCCGGGGTTCAGACGGCCTCCGCGGACTCGGGGAGGCGGGCGGCGAGGTGGTCGGTGAGCCGGACGACCTCGGCGATGTCTCCGTACTCGCGTGCGGCGGTGTCTACGGTCTTGCGGAGCCGGGTGTTCACCCGCTCGGACCGCACCTTTCCGGCCACGTCGAGGGCTTGGTCGACGAGGACGGTGGCCTGTTCGGGCTCGCGCTGGAGCAGGTGGACGGTGGCCATGCCGATGAGGTTGAGGGCGTAGGAGCGCTGGTGGACCTCGTCCTTGGCGAAGAGTTCCACGGCACGTTGCATGACGGGTTCGGCGAGGGAGGCGTAGGTGGGGCTGCGGCCGGCCACATAGGCCAGGTCCCGGTAGGAGTGGGCGTTCTCCCCGTTGAGTTCGGCCTCGGAGAAGAAGCGGATCCAGTCGGGCTCGGGTTCGCCGTCGAGGCCGGCGTCGCCGAAGGTGTCCTCGGCCATCCGGACGGCCCGCTTGCAGCGGCTGGGCTGGCCCATGTTGGCGTAGGCGCGGGCCTCCATCGCATACAGCATGGCCTGGGTGCGCGGGCCGGCGCAGTCGCGGCTGCCGTACTGGGCGAGGTGGATGAGTTCCAGGGCGTCCTCGGGGCGGCCGAGGTGGATCATCTGACGGCTCATGTTGGAGAGGATGTACGAGCCGAGCGGCTTGTCACCGGCCTCCTTGGAGGCGTGCAGGGCGAGGACGAAGTACTTCTGGGCGGTGGGGTGCAGCCCGATGTCGTAGCTCATCCAGCCGGCGAGTTCGGCGAGTTCGGCGGCGACCTTGAACAGGCGCTTCAGGACGGGTGCCGGGTGGTTCTCCTGGAGCAGGTCGGTGACCTCGTGGAGCTGGCCGACCACGGCTTTGCGCCGGAGTCCCCCGCCGCACTGGGCGTCCCACTGCCGGAACATCACGGTGGTGGCTTCGAGGAGGTCGAGTTCCGGTTCGGAGAGCCGGGGCGGTCGGTGGCCGCCGAGGGCCGCCGGCCCGCCGCCCGGCGCCGGGTGGCCCGCCGCCGGTCGCGGTCCGGGGTCGGTGGCCGGGATCGGGACCAGCCAGCGCTGCATGGGCTCGATGAGGGCGGGGCCGGCGGAGAGGGCCAGCGAGGTTCCCAGGAAGCCGCGGCGGGCGAGCATCAGGTCGCTGCGGGAGAACTCGCCGAGCAGCTCGACGGTCTGGGGGCCCGCCCAGGGCAGGTCGACGCCGGAGACGGACGGGGTCTGGTGGGCGGTGCGCAGGCCGAGGTGCTCGATGGCGACGACGGTGCCGAAGCGTTCGGAGAACAGCTCGGAGAGGATGCGCGGGACGGGCTCGCGGGGTTGTTCGCCGTCGAGCCAGCGGCGGACCCGGGAGGTGTCCGTGCTGATGTGGTGCGCGCCCATCTGCCGGGCGCGGCGGTTGACCTGGCGGGCGAGTTCGCCCTTGGACCAGCCGCTGCGGACGAACCACGAGGTCAGTTGTTCGTTGCGGGCAGTGGACGCAGCAGGCTCTGCGTTCGTTCCGCTTGCGCCGTTGCCGCTCACTGGAACGCCCCCATCCGTTCAGCACTCTCCACCCGAACCCTGGCCGGGCCCGCGCGGACCTTCGCGGGCCTTCACAGGCCCTTCACCGATTGCCTCCGGCATACCCACGGATGAGTCCGCCACCGGGGTTCGTGCACCGAAAGTAATCCTACGATCACCCCTGCCGCGAGGTCGATTCCAGAAACGCCACCATTCGCCACCCCATCGAATGAACTCGCCACCCGCCGGGCGCGATTCACTGGACACAGACCGGCTTCAGTGGCAAGCAGGGCACGAAGTGGGGCGCGTAACCACCGGCTGACCGGACCCGTTGGAGGGGCATGGGCATGGGCATGGGCTTCACGATCGGCGGCAGCCGGGGCACCAGGGAGTTCCGGACCGGCACCCGGCGCCGCGGCCGGATGTCGGACTGCACTGCAGTGGCGGAGTACACCGGCCTGTGGGGCTGGGACGCGGTCCCCGGCGCCCGTGCCGCCGGCCCGGCCCGGGGCTGCTCCTGCGGCGACCGCGGCTGCCGGGCTCCGGGCGCGCATCCGCTGCCGGGCGCGCGGGCGGTTCCGGCGGGCGCGACCCTGGACGAGGCCACCGAAGCCTGGGCGGACTATCCCGGCGCCGCCGTGCTGCTGCCGACGGGCCGGAGCTTCGATCTGATCGAGGTCGCGGCGGAGGCCGGCCGACGGGCGCTGGTCCGGCTGGAGCGGATGGGCCTCCCGCTCGGCCCGGTGACCGCCACCCCGGACGGCCGGGCCCAGTTCTTCGTGGCTCCCGGCGCGGCGGCGGAACTGCCGCAACTGCTCTACCGGATGGGCTGGGACGACGCCGGCCTGGATCTCCGTGCGCTGGGCGAGGGGTCCTTCCTGACCGCCCCGCCCTCGGACCACGGGGGCCTGGGCCCGGTCACCTGGCTCCGCCCGCCGACCCTGGACACGGCAGGCCGGCCGCCGCAGGCCCGGCTGCTGCTGGGCACCCTCGCCTACATCTGCCACCGCTTCCGGAACTGACCCGGGCCCAGCCCCGGCGGGGCTCCGGGTACGCCGGGGCCCCCGGGCTTCCTGTGAAGCGCGGGGGCCCCGGGCAACGTACGACCGTGCCCGTCCGGTCCGGCAGATCCGCAGATCCGGCGGATCCGGCGGTCAGTCTCCGATGAGGGCGTCGACGAAGGCGGCCGGTTCGAACGGGGCCAGGTCGTCCGGTCCCTCGCCCAGGCCGATCAGCTTGACCGGGACGCCCAGCTCGCGCTGGACCGCGACCACGATGCCGCCCTTGGCGGTGCCGTCGAGCTTGGTGAGCACGATGCCGGTGATGTCCACGACCTCGGCGAACACCCGGGCCTGGGTGAGGCCGTTCTGTCCGGTGGTGGCGTCCAGGACGAGCAGGACCTCGTCCAGCGGGCCGTGCTTCTCCACCACCCGCTTGACCTTGCCGAGCTCGTCCATCAGGCCGGTCTTGGTGTGCAGCCGGCCCGCGGTGTCGATCAGGACCACGTCCGCGCCCTCGGCGATGCCCTCCTTGACCGCGTCGAAGGCGATCGACGCCGGGTCGCCGCCCTCGGGGCCGCGCACGGTGCGCGCACCGACCCGCTCGCCCCAGGTCTGCAGCTGTTCGGCGGCGGCGGCGCGGAAGGTGTCCGCCGCGCCCAGCACCACGCTGCGGCCGTCGGCGACGAGCACCCGGGCCAGCTTGCCGGTGGTGGTGGTCTTGCCGGTGCCGTTGACTCCGACGACCATCACCACGCCGGGGGTGTCGGCGCCGCTCTCGGTCTTGACCACACGGTCCATGTCCGGGCCGATGAGGGTGATGAGCTCCTCGCGCAGCAGGCCGCGCAGCTGGTCGGGGGTGCGGGTGCCGAGCACCTTGACCCGCTCGCGGAGCCGGTCGACCAGCTCCTGGGTGGGGGTCACGCCGACATCGGCGGTGAGGAGGATCTCCTCGATCTCCTCCCAGGTGTCTTCGTCGAGGTGCTCCCGGGAGAGCAGCGTGAGCAGGCCCTTCCCGAGGGTGTTCTGGGACCGCGCGAGCCGGGCGCGCAGCCGGACCAGCCGGCCCGCGGTGGGCTCCGGCACCTCGATCTCGGGCGCGGCGGGCGCGACCGGGGCCTCGGGCTCGGCCGCGACGGGGGCCTCGGGTGCCGCGGCCTCCGCCTCGGGGAGCACGACCTCCTCGATGGTCCGGCGCGGCTCTTCCACCGTCGGAGCGGCGTCCTCCCCCACCTGCGGTTCGGCGGGCGGGGCAGTGATGGTCGGCGTGCTCGGCGGTGCCGGGGGCGGCAGCTGCTTCTTCTTGCGGCTGCCGACCACGAGCCCGCTGATGACGCCGACCGCGACCAGGGCGATGACTACAGCAAGGATGAGGATGTCCATAACGGGTCCAGTATCGGCCACCGCGGCCCTCCGCCCCGGCAGCCGGAGGGTCCGACCGGGACTTAAGCCGCTATTTGTGTTGTCCGCGCGCAACCTACGATGATGGGGCATCCCCTCCCACACCCACACGGAGCACGCATGCCTGCCGAGGCCACCGACGGCGCGATAGAGACCCGCGGCCTGGAGCCCGTACCCGACAGTGAGCGCACCGGCCGCGTCCGCGAACTCGTCCCGACCTGGGTCGCCGCGAACATCAGCGTGCTGCTGCTGACCATGGGGGCGGGCCTGGTCATCTTCAACGGGCTGAACTTCTGGCAGGTGCTGGTCGTCGCCGTGGCCGCGCCCGTGGTCTCGTACGGGATCGTGGGCCTGATCT
Source organism: Streptomyces venezuelae (assembly GCF_008642295.1). Taxonomy (GTDB): domain Bacteria; phylum Actinomycetota; class Actinomycetes; order Streptomycetales; family Streptomycetaceae; genus Streptomyces; species Streptomyces venezuelae_C. Next base: position 2,206,177 of record NZ_CP029190.1, read on the forward strand.
CGATCGCCGGGAAGCGCGGCGGCGCCCCCGGCATGGCCCTGTCCCGGGCCGTCTTCGGGCAGCGCGGCAACCTCTTCCCCGGCGCGCTGATCTGGATCGCCCGCTGGGGCTGGGAGACGATCAACGCGGTGAGCGGCGCCTACGCCCTGATCACCGTGCTGGACCTGCTCTTCGGCATCGAGAGCAGCACCCCGCTGATCGTGGTCACCCTGCTGCTGTTCGTCGGCTGCACCTTCCTCGTCTCCGGGCTCGGCATCAACGCGCTGCGGGTCTGCTCGACCTGGTCCACGTACCTGTTCGGCGCGTTCAGCGTGCTGGTCCTCGGCTACCTGGTCTTCGACACCGACTGGTCCGCGGTCTTCGACAAGCCGGCCGGCTCCACCGCGATGATGATCGCGGGCATCGGCACCATCGCCGCGGGCGGCATCAGCTGGGTGCCGTCCGGCCCGGACTTCACCCGCTACCTGCCGCACACCGCCTCCTCGCGGGGCATGGTCGGCGCGACCGTCGGCGGTGCGGCCGTGGTCGTCATCCCGATGGTGCTGATGGGTGCGGTGATGGCGGTCGGTACGCCGGACCTGGCCAAGGCCCAGGACCCGGTGTCCTTCATCGGCGAGCTGCTGCCCACCTGGATCGCGGTGCCGTACCTGCTGATCGCGCTGGTCGGCATGCTGCTGATCAACTCGATGTCCATGTACTCGGCCGGGTTCACCGCGCAGACCCTGGGCATCAAGGTGCCGCGCGCCGCCGCGGTCAGCGTCAATGCGGTCATCAGCCTGGTCTTCGGCTTCCTGCTGATGGTGGTGGCGACCAGCTTCTTCGGGTCCTTCATCTCCTTCCTGACCCTGCTGGCGGTGGCCTTCTCCGCCTGGATCGGGGTGTTCGGCGTGGACATGCTGCGCCGCCGGACCTATGACGCCGGGGCCCTGATGGACACCACCCGCACCAGCGCGTACTGGTACCGGGGCGGGTTCGCCTGGCAGGCCATGACCGCCTGGGCGGTGGCACTGGCGGTGGGGCTGCTCTTCACCTCGGTGGACTGGTTCAGCGGGCCGCTGGCCGGCACCTGGATCGGCGAGAACGGGCTGGGCTGGGCGGTCGGCATCCTCACCTCGGGCGTGCTGTACGGCGTACTGCCGCGCTCGGGAGGGGCGGAGCCGGCGCCTGCCGGCACCGCGAACACCGCGAACACCGCCAACACCGCCGACGCCACGGGCACCTCGGACGCCGCCGGGGCCGTCCCGGCGGGCCGGCGCGAGACCGCCGGATCCGGATCCCTGTCCAACTGACGCTACGTCAGCTAGCCTCCCCCTCCGCCGCCACACCACATCCTCCGGAGGGGGAGCTTCCATGCCCATCACCGTGGCCCGGTTCAACCTCGTCGACCCGAACGGCACCCCCGAGACCCTCTCCGCCCGCTACCGGGCGGCGCTGGAGATGGCGAAGTACGCCGACGACCGCGGGATCGACACCATCCAGACCGAGGAGCACCACGGCACCGACAACAACTGGCTGCCCTCCCCCTTCGCCTTCGCCGGCGCGGTGTTCGGCGCCACCCGCCGGATCGCGGTCACCGTCTCGGCGATCATCGGTCCGCTCTACGACCCGCTGCGGGCCGCCGAGGACATCGCGGTACTGGACCTGCTGAGCGGCGGGCGCCTGGTGACGGTGGCCGGCATCGGCTACCGGCCGGAGGAGTACGAGCAGCACGGCGTGGAGTGGGGCCGGCGCGGCAAGCTCCAGGACGAGCTGCTGGAGACCCTGCTGAAGGCGTGGACCGGCGAGCCGTTCACCTTCCGCGGCCGGACGGTACGGGTCACCCCGCGGCCGTTCACCCGGCCGCACCCTCTGCTGCTGGTCGGCGGCAGCTCCCGGGCCGCGGCCCGGCGCGCGGCCCGGCTCGGGCTGCCGTTCTTCCCGAGCGCCCACCTGCCGGAGCTGGAGGCGTACTACCGGGCGAGGCTGGCGGAGTACGGGACGGAGGGCTTCTGCATGATGCCGGCCGCCGAGACCCCGCTGCTGCACATCGCGGAGGACCCGGACCGGGCCTGGGCCGAGCACGGCGAGCGGTTCCTGCACGAGGCCGGCCGGTACGCCTCCTGGCAGTCCAAGGACATCCGCTCGGCGGTGCGGTCCGGCGCCCGGACGGTGGCGGAGCTGCGGGCCGAGGGGGTCTACCGGATCCTGTCGCCGGAGGAGGCCGTGGCCTATGCGCGCGGCGCGGGCGAGGCCGGGAACCTGGTGCTGCACCCGCTGTGCGGGGGCATGCCGGTCGACGAGGGGTGGCGCAGCCTTCAGCTGCTCTGCGAACAGGTACTGCCCCGGCTCAAGGACTGAGCCGGGGCAGTGACCCGCACGAGGAGAGGGGTGGTGGCGGGGATGGTTACCCCATCTCCTCCAGCGCCTTGCCCTTGGTCTCCGGCACCCATTTGAGGACGAAGGGGATCGAGAGCAGGGCGAAGAACGTGTAGATCACGTACGCGCCCGACAGGTTCCAGTCGGAGAGCGTCGGGAAGGTGACGGTGATCAGCCAGTTGGCGATCCACTGGGCCGCGGCGGCCACGCCGAGGGCCGCGGCCCGGATGCGGTTCGGGAACATCTCGCCGAGCAGCACCCAGACGACCACGCCCCAGGAGAGGGCGAAGAAGAGCACGAAGGAGTGCGCGGCGATGAGCGCGATCGTGCCCTGGGTGTCGGGGATGGAGATGTTGCTGCCGGTGCCGGACTTGTAGGAGAAGGCCCAGGCGCACACGCCGAGGGAGACCGCCATGCCGGCCGAGCCGATGAGGGCCAGCGGCCTGCGGCCGATCCGGTCGACGAAGACCATCGCGATCACGGTGCCGATGATGTTGATGATCGAGGTGGTGAAGGAGTAGAAGAACGAGCTGGTCGGGTCGATGCCGACGGACTGCCACAGCGAGGAGCTGTAGTAGAAGATCACGTTGATGCCGACGAGCTGCTGGAACACCGACAGTCCGATGCCGACCCAGACGATGGGCAGCAGCCCGAAGCGGCCTCCGAGCAGGTCCTTGAAGGTGGACTTGTGCTCGGACTGCATGGCGAGCTCGATCTCGTGGACCCGTGCGTCCAGGTCGACCTTCGTGCCCTCGACCTCGCCCAGCACCTTCTTGGCGTCCGCGGTGCGGCCCACGGAGACCAGGAAGCGCGGGGACTCGGGGATGACGAAGGAGAGCGCGCCGTAGAGGACGGCGGGGACCACCATCACGCCCAGCATCCACTGCCAGGCCTCCAGGCCTGCGATCTCCCCGCGCTGGTCTCCGCCCGCGAGGTTGAGGATGCCCCAGTTGACGAGCTGGGAGACGGCGATGCCGATGACGATGGCGGCCTGCTGGAAGGAGGCGAGCCGGCCGCGGTAGGCGGGCGGGGAGACCTCGGCGATGTAGGCCGGGCCGATGACCGAGGCCATGCCGATGGCGAAGCCGCCGATGACCCGCCAGACGGCGAGGTCCCAGAGGGCGAAGGGGAGGGCCGAGCCGAGCGCACTGGCCGTGAAGAGCACGGCGGCGATCTGCATGCAGCGGATACGGCCGATCCGGTCGGCGATCCGGCCGGCCGTGGCGGCGCCGATGGCACAGCCGATGAGAGCGGCGGCGATCACCTGGGCGAGGGCCTCGGAACCGATGTCGAAGCGGCTGCGGATGGCCTCGACGGCGCCGTTGATCACGGAGCTGTCGTAGCCGAAGAGGAATCCGCCCATCGCGGCTGCCGCGGTGATGAAGATGACATGGCCGAGGTGTTCGGGGTGCGGGGAGGATCCGCCGCCCGAGGCCGACGCCTGGTTTGTGCTGGTCAAGGTGCGCTCCGTGGGGGTTTTGTCCGTCCTACCAGTGGCGCACAGCTCAAGATCTTGCACCACCCGAAGGCGGGAGACAGCGGAGCGAGCCTATTCGTTCAGTTTCTGAAGTCAATACCTCGGGGATTGCCGTCGGGAGGAGTTCACCCCGGATGACTTCATTCACTTCTTGAAACGAGGTGGGGGAAGGCCCCTCAACGGAGGCGCTGGCTGATGACCTTGGAGACCCCGTCGCCCTGCATGGATACGCCGTACAGCGCGTCGGCGACCTCCATGGTCCGCTTCTGGTGCGTGATCACGATCAGCTGTGAGCTCTCCTGGAGCTCCTCCATGATCCGGATCAGCCGCTGGAGGTTGGTGTCGTCGAGTGCCGCCTCGACCTCGTCCATCACGTAGAACGGGCTGGGCCGTGCCTTGAAGATGGACACCAGCAGGGCCACGGCGGTCAGCGAGCGCTCCCCGCCGGAGAGCAGCGACAGCCGCTTGACCTTCTTGCCCGGCGGGCGGGCCTCGACGTCCACGCCGGTGGTGAGCATGTTGTCGGGATCGGTCAGGATCAGCCGGCCCTCGCCACCGGGGAACAACCGGGAGAAGACCCCCTCGAACTCCCGGGCGGTGTCCCGGTAGGCCTCCGTGAACACCTGCTCGACGCGCTCATCGACCTCCTTCACGACCTGAAGGAGGTCGGCCCGGGTCTTCCGGAGGTCGTCGAGCTGTTCGCTCAGGAATTTATGCCGCTCCTCCAACGCGGCGAACTCCTCCAGGGCCAGCGGATTCACCTTGCCGAGCTGCTGGTACGCCCGCTCGGCCGCCTTCAGCCGCTTCTCCTGCTGCGCCCGGACGAACGGGCCGGGCCGGTTGCGGGGGTGCTCCGGGTCCTCCGGGAGCTCCTCGCCCTCGGCGGGGAGGGAGGGCGGGACCAGCTGATCGGGGCCGTACTCGGCGACCAGGGCGGCGGGCTCCACGCCGAGCTCCTCGAGCGCACGGGTCTCCAGTTGCTCGATGCGCAGCCGCTTCTCGGCGCCGAGCACCTCGCCGCGGTGCACCGAGTCGGTCAGCTTGTCGAGCTCGCCCTTGAGCTCGCGGCCACGGGTGCGGGCCGCGGTGAGTTCCTGCTCGCGCAGGCCCTTGGCGTATTCGGCGTCCTGCCGCTCGGCGTCCGCGCGCCCGAGCGACACCTCGATGTGCGTGAGGAGCTGGCGGGCGCCGTCGGCGACGGCGGCGGCCACCTCGGCCTCGTGGCGCAGCCGGGCCCGGCGCCGTTCGGCGCGGGCGCGGGCCTCGCGCTCGGCGCGGGCGGCCCGGTCCAGGCCGTCGGCCCGGCCGGCCAGGCCCTTGACCCGCTCCTCGTGGGTCCTGAGCTGGAGCCGTGCCTCCATCTCGGTCTGCCGGGCGTTGGCGCCGTCGGCGGCGAGCCGGTCCCGGACGGCGGTGTCCGGCTCCTCCTCCACCGGGAGTTCCTCGGCGACGGCGAGCCGCTCGGCGCACTCCTCGACCTCCATCAGCGCCTGGTCCAGGGCGTCCTGGGCCTTGGCCGCGGCGGTGGCGCTGCGCTCGGCCTCACCGGCCGCGCCCTTCGCCTGGCCGGCGAGCCGGCCGAGCTGCTGGGCGACCCCGGCGCGGGCCCGCTCCGCTTCCCGGCGCCGCTCGGCAAGTTCCTCGACCAGGGCGGCTGCGGCGGTCCGCCGCTGCTCCGCCGCCACCCGTACGCCGGCCAGCTCGCCGCACCGCACCTCGAGCCCGGCCAGCTCCCGGGCCGCCTCGTCGACGGCGGCCTGCACCTCGATGAGGCTGGGCACGCCGGCGGACCCGCCGTGCGCGAGGTGGGCGCCGAGGACGTCGCCGTCGTGGGTCACGGCCATGAGCTCGGGGCGCTCGGCGACCAGGGCCTCGGCGTCCTCGAGCGTGGGCACGACGAGATAGTCCCGCAACACCCACCCGACGGCCCGGCACACGGCCGCATCCCCCCGCACCAGCCCCCCGGCCCACGGCCACCCGCCCACCACGGCCAGCCCGGCGACGAAGCCGCCGGCGCCCGGCGCCTCGGCGCCGGAAGCGGCGGCAGTTTCGGCGGCGCAGCCGCCAACCTCATCGGCACCGGAAGCGGGCCCGGGGGCACAGCCGCCCACCCGCTCGGGGGCGAAGCCGCCGGCCTCGTCGGCGCCCGGCGCGCCGGCACCGTCGCGGGGCCCGGGGGCAAAGCCCCCGACCTGCCGCACCGCCGCATCCACGGCGGCGAAGCCGCCAGCGCCCGACGCCCCGGCGCCGCCCGCGGCGGCAGACTCGGCGGCACAGCCGCCAGCTCGCTCGGTGGCGAAGCCGCCCGCCCCTTCCGGGGCAACGCCCGGCGCCCCGGTGTCGCAAGCCGGCACGGGGGCGAAGCCCCCCGCCTGGCCCGCGGCCGTGCGGGCGGTCGGTTGGGGTGGGACCGCCGGGGGGTGGGTCGGTGCGGGGACGTGGGGTGGGGTGATCAGGAGGGTGGCTCGGCCTGCGTCGGTCGTGCGGAGGTGCCGCAAGGCCAGGGACGCCGCGGCGGGCGACCCGACCGCCAGCGCGTCCGCCGCCGCGCCCAGCGCCGCCGCGACCGGGACCTCGTACCCCGGGGCCACCGACAGCCGTTCCGCCGCCGGGCCGAGGAGGCCGGCCAATCGTTCCCGCGCTGCCAGCAGCGCGCCCGTGCCGTCCTTGCGGCGCAGCCCCAGCGCGAGCGCGTCGTGCCGGGCGGAGACCGCCGCCCGGGAGCGTTCCGCCGCCGCGACCGCGTCCCGCGCCGCGCCCAGCGCCGCCTCCGCATCCGCCAGGTCCGCCCGCGCCGCCCCGTGCGCGGTGGCCGCGTCCGTGTCCCCGTCCGCCGCGCCGACCTCCGCCGCCAGCGCCTCGTACTCCTCCTGCGCTGCCGCCGCCCGGGCCTCCGCCTCGTCCCGGGCCGCCACCAGCCGCTCGATCTCCGCCTGTGCGGCCCCGGCCCGCGACCGGGCCGCGCCCAGCCGGCCCGTCAGCCGGGCCAGCCCTTCCCGCCGGTCGGCGATGGCCCGGGCCGCATCGCGGAGCCGCCGTTCCTCGTCCGCGAGGGTCCGTTCCAGGTCGGCGCGGTGCGCGACCGTGTCCTCCAGTGCCCGGCTCGCGGCCTCCAGCGCGGCGGTCAGTTCGGCCTCCTGCTCGCGGATCCGGGCCGCCTCCCGCTCCAGGTCCTCCGGGTCGCGGCCCCGCCGCTCCTCCTCCGCCGGGGCGGTCGCGCTCTTGACCCGGGCGTCCGCGAGCGAGACCGTGCCGCGGACCCGCTCGGCCAGCTGCGACAGCTCGTACCAGGTCTCCTGCGCCTGCCGGAGCCGCGGGGCGAGCTCCCCGACCGAGGCTTCGAGGGCGGCCTCCCGCCGCAGCGCCAGGGCCAGTTCCGCCTCCGCCGCGTCCTTCCGTTCCTTCAGCGCCGTCTCGTCCGCGATTTCCGCGTCCAGCGCGGCCCGCAGGGTGACCAGGTCGTCGGCGAGCAGCCGCAGCCGGGCGTCCCGCAGATCGGCCTGGATGACGGCGGCCCGCCGGGCCACCGCCGCCTGCCGGCCCAGCGGCTTCAGCTGCCGCCGGAGTTCCTCGGTCAGGTCCTGGACCCGCGCCAGGTTCGCCTGCATCGCGTCCAGTTTCCGCAGCGCCTTCTCCTTGCGCTTGCGGTGCTTCAGGACGCCCGCCGCCTCCTCGATGAAGGCGCGGCGCCCCATCGGATCGGCGTGCAGGACGGAGTCCAGCTGGCCCTGGCCGACGATCACGTGCATCTCGCGGCCGATACCGGAATCCGACAGCAGTTCCTGGATGTCCAGCAGCCGGCAGGTGTCCCCGTTGATCTGGTACTCGCTGCTGCCCCCGCGGAACATGATCCGCGTGATGGTGACCTCGGCGTAGTCGATCGGCAGGGCGCCGTCGGAATTGTCGATGGTCAGGGACACCTCGGCGCGGCCCAGCGGCGGGCGGCCGGTGGTGCCGGCGAAGATGACGTCCTCCATCTTCCCGCCGCGCAGCGATTTGGCGCCCTGTTCTCCCATGACCCAGGACAGCGCATCCACCACATTGGACTTGCCGGAACCGTTCGGGCCCACCACACAGGTGATTCCGGGTTCGAAGCGCAGGGTGGTGGCGGAGGCGAAGGATTTGAAGCCACGCAGGGTCAGGGCCTTGAGGTGCACGCCGCCGGACTCTACCTTTCACGTTCGGTTTCACCCATGAAGGTGCAGGGCACAACAGACGTTAAAAGAAATCCGCCCCTCGCGTGGATCACCGCAGGGCCGAGTCCGAGGGCAGAGTCCGAGAGCCGAGTCCGACGAGCGAAGGCACGAAGAAAAAAGGGACGCCGGAGCGTCCCTATGCAGATCGAGCGGGGCTGGAGTCAAGCGACGAGAGCGCGGATCAGGTGAGCGCAGGCTCCGCCTGGGGTACGTCGATGTCGATGCTGTCCAGCAGCGAGTCTCCGTGCTGAGCGGCGGCGGTCAGCGCGTCGTTCTCGGACTGAATCCGTACAAGCTCGGACTCGAGGTCCTGGACGCGCTGCTGAAGCCGTCGCATCTCGGCGAGGAGTCGCGGGTCGGAACCGCCGACGTAACCGAGAAGCGCCTTTGCCATGATGGATGGTCCTCCACACTGAGTGACCGACCGAAGCGGTGTGGGTCGTGAGGGAATCGCACCCGCGGTGTCCGGCAGCGCCTGTCAGCCACTGCGCTACTACTGCCAACACTGCCAAACAGCCCAGATGCGCGGGGCTTCCAGCGTCTCACCAAAAAGTTTGACGGTCAACACGATCACGCCCCGTATCGGCGGGCAGCCCGGCCTTCTCACGGCCCAGCGCCCGGGTCCGGAGATCGTCCACGCCTCCGAGCCTTCCACGGTTCACCGCGCGCGGCAACGTAAACGCTGATCAGTGCATGATCATCGAATCCCAAAACCGTCATAGCCGCCGCGGGGCGTTCCCCAGATCTCCGTCACCCCGTCCACCCGCCCGGGCGTGTCGGAAGATCGCAGCCAGTCCAGCAGCCGGTGGCAATTCTCACGTTGCCCTTCGGCCACAACCTGCACTCGGCCGTCGTCGAGGTTGAGGGCGAAGCCGGACAGGCCACCGATCTCCAGGGCATTGGCCCTGGTGAACCAGCGGAAGCCCACTCCCTGTACACGGCCGCGTACCCACGCGGTCAGCCGGACGTCTTCGTTCATGCGTGAACGCTATCCGGGCCGTCCCGGTCCGCGCGCATCACCCCGGGGGCTCTTTGGCGTACAGTCGCCGACCAATGAACTCACCCATTTGGGTGAGTAACGGACGATCTTGGAAGGCCCCGCGGATGGGACGTCACCGACTGCCCGCGCCACCGCGCGCCAAGCGCGGCACCGCCGTACGCAACAGTCTCATCGGCGTGTCCGTTGCGGCTGCCCTGGGAACGGCGGCCGTGACCACCGGGCTGGTTCCGGTCGGCAGCGCCTTCCCGTACGTCGGCGTCGACAGCGGCACCGGCCGGAGCAGCGAGGCGAAGGCCACGCCCGAGCCGGCTCCGGTGAGCGACCTCCAGCAGCAGGGCGGGCTGGCCAACCTTCCGGGGCGCGCTCCGGCCGCCCCCGCCGACGGCGGGTCCATCTCCGCCCCGGCCCGCTCCCCCGGCTCCGCCACCTCGTCGGCCAAGCCCACTCCGTCGTCCAAGCCCACTCCGTCGTCCAAGCCCGCCCCGCCGGCCAAGCCCACCCCGTCGGCCTCGGCTCCGGTCCAGGCGAAGCCCACGCCGGCTCCGAAGCCCACCCCCTTCACCAAGGCACCGGAGAAGCAGAAGGTCGCCCCGCCGGCGGCCCCCAAGCCGGTTCCCCAGCCTCCCAAGCCGACCAAGGCCCTGCCCAAGCCCGCCCCGGCGAACCCGCCGGCCGTGGCCACCGGCCACTCCGCGGAGGAGGCCGCCGTACTCAACATGGTCAACGTGGAGCGCGCGGCGGCCGGCTGCGGCCCGGTCCGGGCGAACCCGCCGCTGGCGGCCATGGCCGCCGCCTTCAGCAAGGACATGGCGGTACGGAACTTCTTCGACCACACGGACCCCGACGGCAAGAGCCCGTGGGACCGGGCCGCCGCAGCCGGCCTCTCGGGTCTGGGCGGCGAGAACATCGCCCGCGGCCAGGGCGATGCGACGGCCGTGATGAAGGCGTGGATGAGCAGCCCCGGCCACAAGGCCAACATCCTGAACTGCGAGTTCCGCACCCTGGGCGTCGGCATGTACGACGCCGCGGGCGGCCCCTGGTGGACCCAGAACTTCGGGTTCTGACCCCACCGGACCCCCGGACCCCCGGCCCGGAGCCCTCGTGCGGTTCCGGCCGGGTCAGGCCGAGACCGCTGCGCGGCCGGCCGTGAAGACGCGGGCCGTCTCGGCGACGCGGCGGCCGAGGTGTTCGGCCGTGGCGATGTCGGCCTTGTGGACCGCCTCGGCGCCCTGGTCCGAGTTGGACTGTGCAGCGGCGCCGGTGAAGAAGCCCAGCCGGTTCAGGTCGTTCTCGGAACCCGTGGAGGAGTTCCAGCCCGGCTTCAGGCCCAGGTTGACCCAGTGCATGCCGTGCTGGGCGGCGAGGACCTGGAAGTACTGGAGGGTGTGCAGCTTGTCGCCGCTCTTGGCGGCGGAGTTGGTGAAGCCGGCGGCCAGCTTGTCCTGCCAGGCGTCGCCGAACCAGCGCTTCGAGGTGGCCTCGGCGAAGACGTGGAAGGCGCCGGAGGCGGTGCCCATGTAGGTCGGGGAGCCGAAGACGATCGCGTCGGACGCGTCCAGCAGCTCCCACTGCGCGTCGTCGATCTCGTCCACCTTGATCAGGTGGACGGTGGCCCCGGCGTCGGCGGCGCCGTTGCGGACCGCCTCGGCGACGACCGCGGTGTGGCCGTAGCCGGAGTGGTAGGCGATGGCAACGACAGGGGTGTGCGCGGTCATGACGGGTCTCCCTCAGCGAGTGGTGCAGGTGGGGTGTGCTGAGAAAAGGAAAGCACTAACTTTTAGAAAGCGCAAGCTCTGGGTTAGCGCTGCCTGGGAGTACGCTGGCTGTATGGAGACCCCTGTCCGCACCGAAGCCACCTGTGCCGAGACCGACTGCGCCGACCTCGCGTACGACGTGTTTGCGCGCGCCTGCCCGTCCCGGGAGACCCTGGAGCACGTCACCGGGCGCTGGGGCAGCCTGACCGTGACCGCGCTCCACGACGGGGCGCGCCGGTTCAACGAACTGCGCCGGCGGGTGGACGGCGTGAGCGAGAAGATGCTGTCGCAGACGCTGCACGCGCTGGAGCGGGACGGCATCGTGCACCGCGAGGCGCAGCCGACCAACCCCCCGCGGGTGGACTACGAACTCACCCCGATGGGCCGCGAGGTCGCCGAGCGCCTGCTGGGCCTGATCCGCTTCCTGGAGGGCAGCACCCCGCAGGTGCTGGACGCCCGCGAGCGTTACGACGAGGCGCGCGGCGGCCTCTGACAGCGCGGGCAGAAGTAGCTGGACCGGTTCATCCAGGGCCGCCGCCGCATGGCGGTGCCGCAGCGGCGGCAGGGCTCGTCCTCCCGGCCGTACGCATCGAGCGAGCGGTCGAAGTAGCCGGATTCCCCGTTGACGTTCACATAGAGGCTGTCGAAGCTGGTCCCGCCCACGGCGAGAGCCGCGTTCATCACGTCCCGGACATGGCCGAGGAGTTCCACGCTCCGGGGGCGCGTGAGCTGCGCGGTGGGGCGCTCGTAGTGCAGCCGGGCCCGCCACAGCGCCTCGTCGGCGTAGATGTTGCCGACCCCGCTGATCAGCGACTGGTCCAGCAGGGCCCGCTTGACGGTGCTCCGCTTGGCGCGCAGGGCCAGGTGGTACGCCGTCTCGTCGAAGAGCGGGTCGAGCGGGTCCCGGGCGATGTGGGCGATGACGTCCGGCAGGCCGTCGGCGCTGCCGGGAACGCTGTCGTGCAGGGAGAGCCCGCCGAAGGTGCGCTGGTCCACGAAGCGCAGTTCGGTCCCGGCGGCGTCGGCGAACCGGATCCGGATGCGCAGGTGCTTCTCGTCGGGTGCGTCCTGCGGCTGCACCAGCAGCTGGCCGCTCATGCCGAGGTGGCCGAGTACGGACATCTCCCCGCCGGCGAGCGGCAGCCACAGGTACTTGCCGCGGCGCATCGGCGCGCCGATGGTCTGCCCGGTCAGCCGGGCCGCGAAGTCGGCACCGCCGGCCAGGTGCCGGCGCACCGCGCGCGGGTGCAGCACCTCGACCGCCGCGACGGTCCGCCCGGCCACCCACCGCTCCAGGCCGCGCCGTACGACTTCGACCTCGGGCAGCTCCGGCACGGCGCGTCTCCTCGGGATCCTCGGAAGGGGTTCAGGGTGCAAGGGGTTCAGGGGTTCACCGCCGAGCCTACTGGCACCCCGGAAACGACTCCGCCCGCCCCGGCAGTGCCGGGGCGGGCGGTGAGGACAGCCGAAGGAAGCCGGTCAGCTCATGCGTCGGGCGTCGGATCGGCGGGCGTCGGCACCCCGCCGTCCTCGGCTGCGTCCGCGACCGCTTCCGCGGCCAGGGCCGAAGCCGCGGCCAGGGCCGCCGCTTCCGCCGCGATCCGCTCGTCCGCAGCCGCGCGGATCGCGCGCCATGCGGACTCCGCCGCCTGCTGTTCCGCTTCCTTCTTGCTGCGGCCGGTGCCGGTGCCGTACGAGACACCACCGACGCGGGCGGCAGCAGTGAAGGTCTTCTCGTGGTCCGGGCCGGTCTCGGAGACCAGGTATTCCGGCACGCCAAGGCCTTCCGCCGCGGTGAGTTCCTGGAGGCTGGTCTTCCAGTCCAGTCCGGCACCGAGGTTGGAGGATTTCTCGATCAGCGGGTCGAAGAGCCGGTGAACCAGCTCCGAGGCCGCGTCGAGACCCTGGTCGAGGTAGACCGCGCCGATCACCGCTTCAAGGGTGTCGGCCAGAATGGAGGCCTTGTCCCGGCCGCCCGTGCCCTCTTCGCCCCGGCCGAGCCGGATGAAGGAGCCGAGTTCGAGGCCGCGCCCGACCTCCGCCAGCGCACGCGAATTGACCACCGCGGCCCGCAGTTTGGCCAGCTGGCCTTCCGGCAGGTCGGGGTGGGTCCGGTACAGCGTGTCCGTCACCACCAGGCCGAGCACGGAGTCCCCGAGGAACTCCAGCCGCTCGTTGGTGGGCAGACCGCCGTTCTCGTACGCGTACGAGCGGTGGGTGAGCGCACGCACCAGAAGGGCGGTCTCGAGCTGATACCCGAGCCGCCCTTCCAGAAGGGTGTGGGACGAGGCCGCGTTGCTGTTGTCTGCCTGCTTCTTATCGCCGGCAAGCTCAGACATTGCGCCTCTCACCAGCCGCTCAGACCTCGAGGACCTGGCGCTTGTTGTAGGTGCCACAGCTGGGGCACGCGATGTGCTGCAGCTTCGGCTCCTGGCAACGCTCGCACGAAACCAGGGTGGGGACCGCAGCCTTCCACTGCGACCGGCGGTGGCGCGTGTTGCTGCGCGACATCTTCCGCTTCGGAACAGCCACGGCTACTTCTCCTGCTTCTCGGCGGCGCCCCGGACGTCTGCGTCAGAAGCCGCGCCGCTCATGTTGTCCTTCTCGTCGGCCTGATCGGTCGCGACGAGTCCCTGCAGTGCCGCCCAACGGATGTCGACGGCATCGTGGTGGTGGTCCGGGTCGTCGTTCAGGCTGACCCCGCAGTCGGGGCACAGACCGAGACAATCCTCCCGGCACACCGGCTGCAGCGGCAGTGCGAGCACCACCGCATCCCGCAGCACGGGCTCGAGGTCGAACAGGCCGTCCTCGAGGTAGAGCCTGTCCTCGTCGTCCTCGGCGTCGTCGGCCGGTTCCGCTTTTACCCGGCCCCGGTCGTCGGCGTCAGGGTACGAGAACATCTCCTGGAAGTCCGTGTCGAGCTCACGCTCCACGGACTCCAGACACCTTACGCACTCCCCCACGGCCGATGCACGGGCGGTGCCTGTGACAAGCACCCCTTCCATGACCGACTCGAGGCGGAGGTCGAGCTCGATCGGCGCGCCTTCCGGCACCCCGATGACCCCGTCCAGACCGAAGTCCGCCGGAGCCGCGATCTCGCGGGACAGCCGCTGCATGGCACCAGGACGCCGACCCAGCTCGTGCGTGTCGAACACGAGGGGGTTGCGGTGGTCGAGGCGGGTATTCAGGGCCGTTCCTGCTTTCGAAAGATCATTGTTTCGCGTGCATCCGGGCACGCAAGACGGCGGCGCATACGCGCGACCGAAGAGCCAGGATACCCGGCGCTTCGCTCTGAGCCCAATCCGGGCCGTCCCGGCGCTATCGCCCCTGCTCGTACTGGCGCAGCTGGTCCAGATTGATCATGCTCGTGTCGAAGAAGCTGGTCTCGTCCAGGGCCGGCTGCGGGGCCTGCTGCTGGGCCTGCTGCGGGATCTGCTGCTGATAGGCCGCGTACGGGTCGGGCTGCTGCTGGTGCTGCTGCGGCTGGTAGCCGTACGGGTCGTAGCCGGGATCGGCTGCCTGCTGGTGCTGGTGCTGCTGCGGATAGCCCGCGTACGGGTCCTGGTACGCGTACGCATCCGGCTGCGGGTGCTGCTGCTGGTAGCCGTACGTGTCGTAGACCGGCTCCGGCTGCGCCGGGATCTGCGGTGCGGCCACCGGCTCCGGGTCCGGCGCCGCCAGGGCGGCCAGGAAGTCCGCGTCCCCCGCCGACCGGGACTGCGGGACCCCGGCCGCGTCCTGGGCCGCCATGTGCGCCCCCAGGTCGTCCGTGGCCACCCGGCCCAGCAGCTTCTGCCGGCCGCGGCCCACCGCCTCCAGGGTCTTGGCCAGCACCGCCTCGAAGGTGGCCAGCTTGGCGGCGATGTACGCGTCCGCCGACGCATGGCCCTCGTCCGTCGCCTCGCCGGCCAGCAGCTTCTCCCGGCCCCGGTCCACCGAGCCGATGGTCTTGGTCAGCACGACCTCGAAGTTCGCGAGCTTGCTGTCCACGTAGTCGTCCGCCTCGCCGCGGATCTCCTCGGCCTCCCGGCGGGCCTCCGCGAGGATCCGGTCCGCCTCGCTCTGCGAGCGGCGGGCCACCTCGGTGTCGGAGATCAGCGAACCGCGCTGGGCGTGCGCCGACTCGATGATCCGCTCGGCCTCCCGCCGGGCCTCCTCGACCATCTGCTCCCGGCCGCCGATCAGCTCCTGGGCCTGGGCGAGGGATCCGGGCAGGGCCTGGCGGACCTCGTCGAGCATGTCGAGCAGCTCCGCGCGGTTGATCACGCAGGAGGACGACATCGGCATGGACCGGGCGCCGCCGACCGCCGCGACGATGTCGTCGAGCTTCTTCTGCACGTCCATACGGGCTCGCACTCTCTCGGCCTCGGGTGGTTCCTGAGACGGACGGGACGACTGTACGGCCACGCCGCCGTCGCCGGGGACGGTCCGGGAACGGTCCGGGGCCGGGTCAGCGGTTGCCGAGACGTTCCAGCAACGCTGCGTGAACGTGTGGCGGCAGCAGGTGGGAGACATCGCCGCCCCAGGCGGCAACCTCCTTGACCAGCGAGGAGGACAGGAAGCTGTAGGTGGGGTTGGTGGGGACGAAGAGGGTCTCGACCCCGGTGAGCCCGTTGTTCATCTGGGCCATCTGCAGTTCGTAGTCGAAGTCGCTGACCGCGCGCAGGCCCTTGACGATGGCGGGGATGTCGCGCTGCTTGCAGAAGTCGACGAGCAGGCCGTGGAAGGACTCCACCTCGACGTTGCCGTAGTCGGCGGTCGCCTCGCGGATCAGTTCGATGCGCTCTTCGACGGTGAACAGCCCCTGCTTGGACTGGTTGATCATCACGGCGACGTGGACGACGTCGTACAGCTTCGAGGCGCGTCCGATGATGTCGAGGTGTCCGTTGGTGATGGGGTCGAAGGACCCCGGACAGACGGCGCGGCGCAACTGAACTCCCTCGTTCATGAGTCTTCGCTGGTGAGAGCGGCGCGACCGTACCAGAACGTGCCTTCGCCGTACCGCCGGGAGCGGAGCGGCTCGAACCCGTCGGGCCAGGGGAAGTCGCCGCTTCGAGTGCTGCGTTCCACGGTGACGAGCGCATCGTCCGTGAGCCAGCCGTTGGACCGGAGTGTGAGCAGGATCTCGCCAAGGTCCTGGCTGGTGACGGAGTACGGAGGGTCCAGGAAGACGATGTCGTAGGGCTCGCCGGTCGCGGGGCCGGCCACCACCTGCTCGGCCTTTCCGGCCCGGAACTCCGCCCCGGGCAGCCCGAGGCTGCGGATGTTGTCGCGGATCGCCTTGGCGGCCTTGGCCTCGGCTTCGACGAGGAGGGTGTGGGCGGCGCCGCGGGAGAGTGCCTCCAGGCCGACCGCGCCGGAGCCGCCGTACAGGTCTAGGACCCTGGCCCCGGGCACGCCGTGCAGGGATTCCCAGGTGGAGAAGAGGCCTTCACGCGCCCGGTCCGAGGTGGGCCGGGTGCCGGTGCCGGGGGGCACGGCCAGCCGTCGCCCGCCGGCGCTGCCGGCGATCACGCGGGTCATCTGGGTTCCTTCAGGTCTGCGGGGTGGCACAGCCGCCCTGGCAGAGCGGCCACCCCCATTGTCAGCCCTTCTCCAGATACTGCTCCCGTTCGGTGTCGAGGAGGGCTTCCAGGGCGGTCCGCAGGCCGGGCAGCCGCTCGAGTTCCGGATCGTCGGCGACCACCCGGGTGGCCTCCTCCCGGGCCTGGGCGATGACCTCCTCGTCCTCGATGACGGCGAGCATCCGCAGCGAGGAGCGGACTCCGGACTGGGCCTGGCCGAGCACATCGCCTTCGCGGCGCTGTTCGAGGTCGATGCGGGAGAGCTCGAATCCGTCGAGGGTGGCGGCCACGGCGGCGAGCCGGGCCCGGGCGGGGCTCGCCTCGGGCATTTCGCTGACTAGCAGGCACAGGCCGGGGGCGGAGCCGCGGCCGACCCGGCCGCGCAGCTGGTGCAGCTGGGAGACGCCGAACCGGTCCGCGTCCATGATCACCATCACGGTGGAGTTGGGCACGTTCACACCGACCTCGATGACGGTGGTGGCGACCAGCACCTTCACCTCGCCCGCGGTGAAGCGGCGCATGACCTCGTCCTTGTCGGCGGGGTCCATCCGGCCGTGCAGGATCTCGACGGCCAGCCCGGACAGCGGGCCGGAGCGCAGCTGTTCGGCGATCTCCAGGACGGCCAGCGGGGGCCGCTTCTCGCTGTCGTCCTCGGCGGTCTTCTTCTTCGGCTCCTCCTCGCCGTCCCCGATCCGCGGGCAGACCACGTACGCCTGGTGGCCGTTCTCCACTTCCTCGCGGACCCGTTCCCAGGTGCGGGTCAGGAAGTGCGGCTTGTCCTTGGCGGGCACGACGTGGGTGGCGATCGGGGAACGGCCGGCGGGCAGCTGGTCCAGGACGGAGGTCTCGAGGTCGCCGAAGACGGTCATGGCCACGGTGCGCGGGATGGGGGTGGCGGTCATGACCAGCAGGTGCGGGGGCTGCTTCCCCTTGGAGCGCAGGGCGTCGCGCTGTTCCACGCCGAACCGGTGCTGTTCGTCGACCACGACCAGGCCCAGGTCGTGGAACTGCACCTTGTCCTCGATCAGGGCATGGGTGCCGATGACGATCCCGGCCTCGCCGGTGACCAGGTCGAGCAGGGCCTGGCGGCGGGCGGGCATGCCCATGGACCCGGTGAGCAGCACCACCTTGGTGCCCTGTTCGGCACCGCCGAGCATTCCTCCCTCGGCGAGCTCGCCCATCATCTCGGTGACCGACCGGTGGTGCTGCTGGGCGAGCACCTCGGTGGGGGCGAGCATGGCGGCCTGTCCGCCGGAGTCGACGACGGCGAGCATGGCGCGCAGCGCGACCATGGTCTTCCCGCTTCCGACCTCGCCCTGGAGGAGGCGGTGCATGGGGTGTTCGGTGGCGAGGTCCTCGAAGATCTCGCGGGAGACCTGTTGCTGGCCCTCGGTCAGGGTGAAGGGGAGTTTCGCGTCGAAGGCGTCGAGCAGGCCGCCGGGGGCGGGGCGGCGGGCGACGGCCGGGAGCTGGGTGTCGGCGTGCCGGCGGCGGGCCAGGGCGACCTGGAGGACAAAGGCCTCGTCCCACTTCAGGCGGTCGCGGGCCTGGGCGATGTCGGCCTTGTCGCGGGGGCGGTGGATCTTCTGGAGGGCCTCGGGGAGGGTGACCATGCCGCGGCCCTCGCGGAGGGCGGGCGGCAGCGGGTCGACGGCCTCGGCGGCGCTGGGCAGGACGGCGTCCACGGCCTTGGAGATCTTCCAGGTCTCCAGCTTGGCGCAGGCCGGGTAGATGGGGATGAGCCGGCCCGCGAAGGCGTCGACCGCCGCGCGGTCGGAGTCCTCGCCGCCGAGCAGTTCGTACGCGGGGTGGGAAAGCTGGAGCTTGCGGTTGAACATGCCCACTTTGCCGGCGAACATCGCGCGGGTGCCGGGCAGCAGGTCCTTGTGGGGTTTGTGCACTCCGGAGCCGAAGAAGACCAGCTGGAGCCGGCCGGCGCCGTCGGTGATGGTGACTTCGAGGCGCCTGCCGCGGCCTCCGTTGAAGGTCAGGATCCGGGCGTCGGCGACCTGGGCGACCACGGTGACGTGCTCGTCGAGCTGGTCGGCGAGTTCGGCGAGGGAGGTCAGCTCGCCGCGTTCCGCGTACCGCCTGGGGTAGTGGTGGAGCAGGTCGCCGACCGTGTGCAGGCCGAGCTGTTCGGCCAGCACCTTGGCGGTGGCGGGGCCGAGTGTCTTCGTCAGTGGTTCTTCGAGCGCGGGCACGGGTTCCATTGCACACCATGCCGCCGACAGCGCGGCGCGCGCCGCGGGCTACTCGATGCCGATCAGCAGCGGTGGGCAGTGCCGGCCGCCGCGGTAGGTGACGGTGTCCACGGCGAGGTGGCCGTTGCGGACGTAGGCCTCCAGCCGGTCGGCGAGGGTGTCGGGCAGTTCCGGTCCGAGGACCAGGGTGACCAGTTCGCCGCCGGAGCCGAGCATCCGTTGCAGGACCGCCTCGGCGGTCTCCGGCAGGTCCGCGCCGATCACGGCGACGTCCCCGTCGATCAGGCCGAGGACGTCCCCGGCCTGGCAGATGCCGGCGGAGGTGAAGGACTGGCGTTCGGCGACGGCGAGTTCGCCGTAGCGGGTGGCGCCGGCCGCCGCGGTCATGGCGACCACGTCCTCGTCGAAGCTGCCGTCCGGCTCGTGTACGGCGAGGGCGGCGAGGCCCTGGACCGCGGACCGGGTCGGGATCACGGCCACCCGGACGCCGTCGGCCCGGGCCTGTTCGGCGGCGGCCGTGGCGGCGGCCCGCAGGTCGGCGTCGTTGGGCAGCAGGACGATCTCGTGGGCGTGTGCCCGCCGGATGGCGTCGGCCAGTTCGGCGGCGGCCGGGGGCTGTCCGGGCCGGGCGAGCACGGTGGTCGCGCCCGCCTCCCCGCAGAGGCCGGCGAGTCCCTCGCCGGCGACCACGGCCACCACCGCGCGCTGGACCCGTTCGTCCTGGGCCCGGCGCCGCTGGTCGCCGAAGTGGGTGATGCGGATGCGGTACGGCCGGCCGGCGTCCACTCCCGCCTCCACGGCGGCGCCGGGGTCGTCGACATGGACGTGTACGTTCCACAGGCCGTCCCCGCCGACCACGACCAGGGAGTCGCCGAGCCCGTCGAGCCGCTCGCGCAGCCCGTCGACGGCCGGTTCCGCGGCCTCCAGCAGGTAGACCACCTCGTACGCCGGTCCGCCGTGCTCCGCCGCGCAGGCGTCGGCCGGCTGCGGCATGGGCCGGCCGGGCACCGGCTCGGGGGCGAGGTCCTGGCCGGACAGCGCCTGCCAGAGCGCGCCGAGCACGGCCACCAGCCCGAACCCGCCGGCGTCGACCACCCCGGCCCGGCCGAGGACGGCCAGCTGGCCGGGGGTCTTCTCCAGGGCCGCGCGGGCCCCGTCGTAGGCGGCCCGGGCGACGGCGGCCACCGGGGTGCCGGCCGCGGCCTCGGCGGCGCGGGCCGCCGCGGCGGCGACGGTCAGCATGGTGCCTTCGACCGGGTGTGCGACCGCCTGGTAGGCGGAGGCGGCGGCCCGGGTCAGCGCGTGCGCGAGCTGCTCGCCCGGCCCGGTGCCGGCGTCCGCGCCGGGGGCACCGGTACCGGTACCGGCGGCGGTACCGGTGCCTGAGGCGTCGCCGCCGAGGACGTCCGCGTCGAGCACGTCCGCCATGCCGCGGAGCAGCTGGGCGAGGATGGTCCCGGAGTTCCCGCGGGCGCCCATCAGGGCCCCGTGCGCGTAGGCGCGTACGGCCGTGCCGAGGGAGACCGGGGGTGTTCCCTCGGTCACAGCGGCGCAGGCCTCCTCGACCTCGCGGGCGGCGGATTCGACGGTGAGGTAGAGGTTGGTGCCGGTGTCGGCGTCCGCGACCGGGTAGACGTTGATCGCGTCGATGTCCTCGCGGGCCCGGCCCAGTGAGGCCAAGGCCAGCGAGCTCCAGGTGCGCACCGCTTCGGCGTCGAGCTCGTTGAGGGGCTGCGGCTCGTGCGGCACCGGGCGTTCCTCCTTCTGCGGGCTGGGGTTCACCGCAGAGTAACGAAGGGCGGGAGCGGGAGGACCAGTCTGCCGGGTCATGGTAGTTTTCTCGGACGGGAGCAGTCGTTGTATGCTGCTCCGGTTGCCCGATGAGAATCGGGCCATCCCCCCGGCAAACCACTTCAGATCTCTGATTCCGGTGCGCCGGAATTCACTGTAAGTGCATCTGAAGTCTTTGGAGTGACCTGTGGCTGCCAACTGCGACGTTTGCGGCAAGGGGCCGGGCTTCGGCAACAACATCTCGCACTCGCACCGCCGTACGTCCCGTCGCTGGAACCCGAACATCCAGCGCGTGCGTGCCGTGGTCAGTGGGACGCCGAAGCGCCTCAACGCCTGCACCTCGTGCATCAAGGCCGGCAAGGTCTCGCGCTGACGCTCCCGTCGTAGCGCAGCCCTTCCCGGTTGCCAAGAAGGCCGGTCCACCTCGGTGGACCGGCCTTTTGCCTTGCCGTGCCGCGTACTGCCGCGTACGGCTAGTAGCGCCGGCGCGACTGCCAGGAGTGGTCCACCGGGCCGATGCCGCCGCCGAGCGGGAAGCCCGCCTTGATCGCCCCGGTGACGTACTCCTTGGCCTCCATGACGGCCTGCGGCACGTCCTGGCCCTGGGCCAGCCCGGAGGCGATGGCGCTGGCGAGGGTGCAGCCGGTGCCGTGGGTGTGGCGGCTGTCGTGCCGGGGAGCCCGCAGCCACAGCTCCTGGACCCCGTCGGTGAGCAGGTCCACCGCCTCGGTTCCGGCAGCCAGGTGGCCGCCCTTGATCAGCGCCCACTCGGGTCCGTAGCCGAGGATCGCCTCGGCGGCCCGCCGCATGCCGTCCTCGGTCTCCACCACCAGCCCGGTGAGCTGGGCGACCTCGTCCAGGTTGGGCGTGGCGACGGTGGCCTCGGGCAGCAGGAGCTTGCGTACGGCGTCCAGGGCGGAGGCGGCGAGGAGCTCGTCCCCGTGCTTGGAGACCCCCACCGGGTCGACCACCGCGGGGGCGTCCGTCCCTGCCAGCAGCCCGGCCACGGTCTCCACCACGGCGGCGGAACCCAGCATGCCGGTCTTCACCGCGTGGACGCCTATGTCGTCCACCACGGCCCGGTACTGGGCCGTGACGGCCTCGGCGGGCAGCTCCCAGACCCCGTGGACCCCCAGCGAGTTCTGGGCGGTCACAGCGGTCAGCACGCTCATCCCGTGCACGCCCAGGGCCTGCATGGTCTTGAGGTCGGCCTGGACGCCCGCCCCGCCGCCGGAATCCGATCCGGCGACGGTCAGGCACAGCGGCCTACTTGTCATCGCACTTGCTCCTCTGCAGGTTCGCCACCGAAGTGGTCCCAGCCTCCGGTGCTGGTCCAGGGCGCGCCGTCCACAGTGACCTGCGGCTGCGCGGAGGGGTTGAGCACCTCGCCGATGACCTTCCAGCGGGCGGGCAGCTTCACGTCCGGCGGGAAGGTGGCCACGATCGCGTGGTCCTCTCCCCCGGTGAGCACCCACTGGAGCGGGTCCACACCGACGGCCTGGCCGATGTCGAACATCTGGGTGGGGATGTCGATGGCGGCCGAGCGCAGGTCGATGCGGACCTTGCTGGCTTCGGCGATGTGCCCGAGGTCGGCGACCAGTCCGTCGCTGACGTCGGTCATGGCGGTGGCGCCGAGCCCGGCCGCCGCGGGGCCGGCGTGGTACGGCGGTTCGGGGCGCCGGTGGGCCTCGACGAAGGCGCGCGGGGACCGGAAGCCGCGGGAGAGCACCGCGAACCCGGCCGCGGACCAGCCGAGCCAGCCGGTGACGGCGACCACGTCGCCGGGCTGGGCGCCGGAGCGGGTCACCGGTTCGTGGTTGCGCAGGTCGCCGAGGGCGGTGATGGCGACGGTGATGGTGTCGCCGCGGACGATGTCCCCGCCGACCACGGCGGCTCCGGCGACCTGACATTCGTCGCGGATGCCGTCCATGAGTTCGGTGGGCCAGGTGACCGGCAGTTCGGCGGGCACCACGAGGCCGAGCAGCAGCGCGGTGGGAACGGCGCCCATGGCCGCGATGTCGGCGAGGTTCTGGGCGGCGGCCTTGCGGCCGACGTCGTACGCGGTGGACCAGTCGCGGCGGAAGTGCCTGCCTTCCAGCAGGATGTCCGTGCTGGCCACGACCCGGCGGTCGGGCGCGGACACCACGGCGGCGTCGTCGCCGGGCCCGAGCCGTACCGCCGGGGTGGTGGTGAGCCGGGAGGTGAGCTCCCTGATGAGCCCGAACTCTCCCAGCTCGCCCACTGTGCCCTTCATCGCTGTGCTCCTTCTGGCCCAGTACGCCTGCGGTCGCGAGCCGTCACAGCTCTGGGTACCGTCAACAGATACGTCAACTTCTGCTCTTTGTACGCCCCGCTGCGCGCGGCGCCGGGTCCCCGGGTCTCCCCGTGGCGCTCCGCAACGCGGTACCGTGGCGTCTCTTCTCCCCCGGGCCCGCCCGTATGGTCAGGGCCCACCCGAAGGGTAGGGGAAATGATCCTCGTGGCCGCCCTGGAGGTTCCGTGGTACAGGCGTACATCCTCATCCAGACCGAGGTGGGCAAGGCGTCTTCGGTCGCCGAAGCCATCGGCCAGATCTCGGGGGTGATCCAGGCCGAGGACGTGACCGGGCCGTACGACGTGATCGTGCGCGCCCAGGCGGACACCGTGGACGAGCTCGGCCGCATGGTGGTGGCCAAGGTCCAGCAGGTGGAGGGGATCACCCGCACCCTGACCTGCCCGGTGGTCCATCTGTAGCCCCCGTCTAGTCTGGGCCGGTGATGTCCCACCACCGACCGGTCCGTCTGCCGGTCCTGTCCGCTCTGGTCGCGCTGGCCGCCCTGGTCGCCGTGCCGGCCCTGGCGGGCTGCACGCCGGGCGGTTCCGTCGTCCGGCTGGAGCCGCCGCCCACGCCGCCCGCCGAGGTCGCGGAGCTCTGTGCGGCACTGCACGAGGAGCTCCCCGACACGGTGGCCGGCCTGGAGCGGACCGAGACGGATCCGCGGTCCGAGCTGACCGCCGCTTGGGGTGGCTCGGCGATCGTACTGCGGTGCGGTATCGCCAAGCCCCCGAAGATGGCGGATCCGCGGCAGGAAGGCATCCAGGTGAACGAGGTGGCCTGGCTGATGGAGCCGCTCGCCGAGACGGCGGGCGGCGGATTCCGGTTCACCACCGGCCTGCGGCGTGCCTATACGGAGGTCACCGTGGACAAGGAGCACGCCAAGGACGCGGGGATGCTGGTCGGTCTCTCCGACGCCATCGCCAAGACCGTCCCCGCGGGCATCTCGTCCTACTGACGTCCTGGCTGATGTCCCAGCTGATGTCCCACCGATGCGGCCCTCCGGCGAAAGCCGGAGGGCCGCACAGGTAAGAGGACTAGCGCAGGCCGGTGGAGCGGCGGAGGGCTGCCTGGATCAGGCGGTCGACCAGCTCCGGGTAGGCGATGCCGGACTCCTGCCACATCCGCGGGTACATGGAGATCGGCGTGAACCCGGGCATGGTGTTGATCTCGTTGATGACGAACGTGCCGTCCTCGGTGAGGAAGAAGTCGGCCCGTACCAGGCCCTCGCAGGAGGCCGCGTCGAAGGCCTCGATGGCGAGCCGCTGGACCTCGGCGGTCTGCTCGGGGGTCAGCGGGGCGGGCACGATCCCGGAGGCGGAGTCGATGTACTTGGCGTCGAAGTCGTAGAAGTCGTGGCTGGAGACCGGCGGGATCTCGGCCGGGGCGCTGGCGCGCGGCCCGTCCTCGAACTCCAGCACGCCGACCTCGATCTCGCGGCCCCGCAGCAGCGCCTCCACGATGATCTTCGGGTCGTGGCGCTGGGCCTCCTTGACCGCGGCGGCCAGGCCCGAGATGTCGTCGACCTTGGTGATGCCGATGGAGGATCCGGCCCGGGCGGGCTTGATGAACAGCGGCCAGCCGTGCTCGCCGGCGAACTCCAGGATGCGCTCCTGGGCCGCGGCGCCCCCGTCCACGGCCCACTCGCGGGGCCGGATGGTCAGGTACGGCCCGACCGGCAGCCCGAACGCCGTGAAGACCAGCTTCATGTACTCCTTGTCCTGGCCGACGGCCGAGGACAGGACGCCGGAACCGACGTACGGGATACCGGAGAGCTCCAGGAGACCCTGGAGGGTGCCGTCCTCGCCGTACGGGCCGTGCAGGACGGGGAAGACGACGTCGACCTCACCGAGGGCCTTGGGAACGGCCCCCGGCTCGGTGTAGAGCACCTCGCGGCTGGCCGGATCGACCGGCAGGACGACCGCGCCGTCCTCGGACTCGGCGAGCTCCGCCACGCTGGGGAGCTTCCGGTCGGCGATCGCCATCCGGCTCGGTGCGTCGGCGGTCAGCGCCCAGCGGCCCTCGGGGGTGATGCCGATCGGCAGGACCTCGTACTTGGACCGGTCGATGGACCTCAGCACGGCGCCCGCCGTGACGACCGAGATGGCGTGTTCCGAGCTGCGACCGCCGAAGACGACGGCCACCCGGGGCCTGCGGCCCTGCTGCTCAGTGTTCTGGGGGAGGTTCTCGCTGCTCATATCGCCACGAGAGTACCCGCTCGTGCGTCCGGAGAGGTGTCAGGAGCGTTCCGGTTTGGCGGTGCGTCCCATCAGGTCCTTCAGCGCGACCAGCGGCGGCTTGCCGTGGTGGACGATGTCCACGACCGTGTCGGTGATCGGCATGTCGACCCCGTGGCGGCGGGCCAGATCGGCCACCGACTGGCAGGACTTGACGCCCTCCGCGGTCTGCTTGGTGACCGCGATGGTCTCCTCCAGGGTCATCCCGCGGCCCAGGTTGGTGCCGAAGGTGTGGTTACGGGAGAGCGGCGAGGAGCAGGTGGCGACCAGGTCTCCGAGGCCGGCGAGGCCGGAGAAGGTGAGCGGTTCGGCGCCCATCGCCAGGCCCAGCCGGGTCGTTTCGGCCAGGCCGCGGGTGATGAGGGAGCCCTTGGTGTTGTCGCCGAGTCCCATGCCGTCGGCGATGCCGACGGCGAGGCCGATGACGTTCTTGACGGCGCCGCCCAGCTCGCAGCCGACCACGTCGGTGTTGGTGTACGGGCGGAAGTACGGCGTGTGGCAGGCGGCCTGGAGGCGCCGGGCCACGGTTTCGTCCACGCTGGCGACGACCGAGGCGGCGGGCTGCCGGGCGGCGATCTCGCGGGCCAGGTTGGGGCCGGTGACCACGGCGACCCGCTCGGCCGGCACCTTGGCGACCTCCTCGATGACCTCGCTCATCCGCTTGGCGGTGCCGAGTTCGATGCCCTTCATCAGGGAGACCAGGACGGTGTCGGGGGCCAGCAGCGGAGCCCATTCGGCGAGGTTGCCGCGCAGGGTCTGGGAGGGGATCGACAGCACGGTGAAGTCGGCGCCGCGCGCGGCCTCGGCCGGGTCGGTGGTGGCGCGCAGGTTGGGCGGGAGTTCGATGCCGGGGAGGTAGTCCGGGTTGGTGCGGCCGGTGTTGATGGCCTCGGCCAGTTCCGGGCGCCGGGCCCAGAGGGTCACCTCGCAGCCGGCGTCGGCGAGCACCATGCCGAAGGCGGTGCCCCAGGATCCCGCCGAGAAGACTGCCGCCCTGACGGGCTTGCCGGGTGTCACTTCGTACCCTCCCCCGCGGCCTTGCGCCGCTGTTCCGCCCGCGCCTTGCGGTGGTCGTACGGCTGCGCGGGGGCCTTCTCGCCGCGCAGTTCCTCCAGCAGGGCCGTGATGGCGGCCATGATGACCTCGGTGGCCTCCCGGAGGACCTCCGGGGTGGGCTCGCGGTCGTAGAACTCGGAGAGGTCCACGGGCGGTCCGGCGAGGACCCGGAGGGTCTTGCGCGGGAACAGCCGGAACTTCTTCTCCTTGGCGTACGGGGGCATCGCGAGGTTGGCGCCCCACTGGGCCACCGGGATGACGGGGGCCTTGGTGAGCAGGGCGACCCGGGCGGCGCCGGTCTTGCCCTGCATGGGCCACTGGTCGGGGTCCCGGGTGAGAGTGCCCTCGGGGTAGAAGGCCACGCACTCCCCGTGCTCGATGGCGTCCACGGCGGCCCGGAACGCGTCCAGGGCGTTGGTGGTCTCGCGGTAGACGGGGATCTGGCCGGTGCCGTGGAGGATGGATCCGACGATGGGGGCCTTGAAGAGGGCGGCCTTGGCCAGCAGGCGGGGAACCCGGCCGCTGTTGTACTGGAAGTGCGCGTAGGACAGCGGGTCCAGATACGAGTTGTGATTGACCGCGGTGATGAATCCGCCGTGGGCCGGAATGTGCTCCATTCCCCGCCAGTCCCGCTTGAACAGCACTACCAGCGGCGGTTTTGCGATGACCGCCGCCAGGCGGTACCAGAAGCCGATTCTGCGGCGGGACACTCGGACACCTTCCTCTAGGACCGGTGCGGTGGTGGGGCACCTGGTCGGCCGGACAAGTGTCGCCCCAGGTCCGGTCTCTGTCGAGAACACCGTACGCCCCGCTCGCGGCGGCGGGGCCCCGGGCTGCCGGGGCGGAGGTGACAATGGCGGGGGAATGCCGGGGGAACGGCGGGCGGGTCATGGCGAGTGAGGGGCGGGTGGCGGGGTGGCGGCCGGCGACGGCGTCTGGAGTCTGGTGGTGCCGCTGAAGCCGCTCGCCGCGGCCAAGAGCCGTCTTGCGGCGGCGGCCGGACCGGACCGGGCCGGGCTCGCGCTGGCGTTCGCCCAGGACACCGTGGCAGCGGCGCTGGCCTGCGCGTCCGTACGGGATGTGGTGGTCGTCACGGACGATCCGCGGGCCGGTGCGGAACTGGCGCGGCTGGGCGCGCGGATCGTGCCGGACGTTCCGGGGGCGGGGCTCAACGCGGCCCTGGCCCACGGGGCGCGGATGGTCCGGACGGCCCGGCCGGCGGCTGCGGTGGCGGCGATGAACGCCGATCTGCCGTCCTTGCGGCCGGTGGAATTGCTACGGGTGCTCGAAAGGGCGGAGGTATTTCCCCGGGCATTTCTGCCGGATGCGGCAGGAATCGGAACGACCTTGCTTTCCGCTGCTCCGGGTGTGGAATTGGCCCCTGCGTTCGGCGGGCCCTCCCGGGCCCGGCATTCCGCTTCGGGGGCGGTGGAAATCGCACTCACGGACGTCGACAGCGTGCGCCGGGACGTGGACACGGGGGTGGATCTGCGGGCTGCCGCCGTCCTCGGGCTGGGCCGTCACACCGCCCGATACAGTGCGGGTATGCAGGCAACCGCGTACACGTACGACGAACAGACCCACAGCGGCAGTGTGCTGCTCGACGACGGCACCCCGGTGCCCTTCGAGGCGCCGGCCTTCGAGGCGGGCGGGCTGCGTCTGCTGCGTCCGGGGCAGCGGGTGCGGATCGAGACGGACGGGGAGGGCAGCGCCCTGCGCATCACCCTGATCACCCTGCAGACGCTCTGACCGCACTGCGAGCGCCCTGATCACGCCGGACGCACCGCGGGCGGGTCTCCCCGATGAGGGGAGACCCGCCCGACGTGTGTGACTGCTGCCCTACTTCTTGCGGGCGGTGGTCTTCTTCGCGGTGGTGGTCTTGCGCGCCGTCGTCTTCTTGGCGGGCGCCTTCTTCGCCACGGCCTTCTTGGCCGGGGCGGTCTTCTTGGCGGTGGTCTTCTTGGCCGCCGCCTTGGCCGGGGCCGCCTTCTTCGCAGCCGCGGTGGTCTTCTTGACCGCGGCCTTCTTGACGGCGGTGGTGGTCTTCTTGGCCGGTGCGGCCTTCTTGGCGACGACCTTCTTGGCCGGTGCGGCCTTCTTCGCCGCGGCCTTCTTGGCGGTGGTGGCCTTCTTGGCCGCCGCCTTCTTGACCGTGGCGGAAGCACCGCCGGTCAGGCTGCCCTTGGGCGCCTTCTTGACCGCCACCTCGTCGCCCTTGGGGAGCTTCTTGGTGCCGCTGACCAGGTCTTTGAAGCCCTGACCTGCGCGGAAGCGCGGAACCGAGGTCTTCTTGACCCGGACGCGCTCACCCGTCTGCGGGTTGCGGGCGTAGCGGGCCGGACGGTCGACCTTCTCGAACGAGCCGAAGCCCGTGACCGAGACCCGGTCGCCCGCGACGACCGCGCGGACCATCGCGTCGAGTACCGCGTCGACGGCGTCCGCGGCCTGCTGGCGTCCGCCGAGCTTGTCGGCAATCGCTTCTACGAGCTGCGCCTTGTTCACGTCTTCCCCTTCGGAGACATCGCCAGAACGAATGTGTTCAAGCTATTTCGCACGTTAGGCGGATATATACCGCAAATCAAACACGAAACGGGCTAATCACCCTCCTGCCGCAACGATGAAGGTCGTTGCGGAGTTCCTTCGCATCAGTCGCCTTCAGGGAATCGACCCTCGTCGAGGTCCTTCATCAACCTGTCCAGGCGCCTTGCCGCATCGGCGAGATCGTGCTTCGCCGCAGCCGTGACGACCAACAGCTTCCGGGTCAGCGTCATCCTTACGCCCTCCGGGACTTGCAGTGCGCGCACCTTTGCGTGTGCTTCTTTCAGCCGGTCCGCGACGAGTTCGTAGAGCTCGAGTTGACTGTCGCGTTCCATGCACAGATTGTGCCATCTGGGGCGAGTTGTCGCCTCACGGGGCCTCAACATACGGCTGTGCCCCCCGCCGGAGGGCGGGGGGCACAGTGCCGGGAGAGCGATCACCCGGGAGCGAATAAGCCCTGATCAGGCCGGAATCAGGCCTGGAGGGTACGGGGCTTGTAGGAGGGCCGGGCGCTTTCGTACGTGGCGATGTCCGCTTCGTTCTGAAGGGTGAGCGAGATGTCGTCCAGACCCTCCAGCAGACGCCAGCGGGCGTTGTCGTCGAGCTCGAACTCGGCCTCGATGCCTGCCGCGCGGACCTGCCGGGCGACCAGGTCGACGGTGATCTCGGCGGTCGGGTCGGCCTCGGTCAGCTCCCACAGCCGGTCCACCGTCTCCTGCGGCAGCACCACGGTCAGCAGACCGTTCTTCAGCGAGTTGCCGCGGAAGATGTCCGCGAAGCGGGAGGAGATGACCGTCTTGAAGCCGAAGTTCTGCAGGGCCCAGACGGCGTGCTCGCGGGAGGAGCCGGTGCCGAAGTCGGGGCCGGCGACCAGCACGGTCGCACCCTGGCGCTCGGGGCGGTTCGTGACGAACTCGGGGTCCTTGCGCCAGGCCTCGAAGAGCCCGTCCTCGAACCCGTCACGGGTGATCTTCTTCAGCCAGTGGGCCGGGATGATCTGGTCGGTGTCGACGTTGCTGCGGCGCAGCGGGACGGCCCGGCCGGTGTGGGTGGTGAAGGCTTCCATGGTTTCAGACTCCGGCGGTCGCGGGGGCGGGGGCGTCGGTCAGATCTGCGGGCGAGGCCAGGTGGCCCAGCACCGCGGTGGCCGCGGCCACCTGCGGGGAGACCAGGTGGGTGCGTCCGCCCTTGCCCTGCCGGCCCTCGAAGTTGCGGTTGGAGGTGGACGCGGAGCGCTCACCGGGGGCCAGTTGGTCGGGGTTCATCCCCAGACACATCGAGCAGCCCGCGTGCCGCCATTCGGCGCCGGCCTCGGTGAAGACCTTGTCCAGGCCCTCCTCGACGGCCTGCAGGGCGACCCGGACCGAGCCGGGAACGACCAGCATCCGTACGCCGTCGGCGACTTTGCGGCCCCTGATGATGCCGGCCACGGCCCGCAGGTCCTCGATCCGCCCGTTGGTGCAGGAACCTACGAAGACGGTGTCGACCCTGATGTCGCGCAGCGGCTGCCCGGCGGTCAACCCCATGTATTCCAGGGCCTTTTCGGCGGCCAGGCGCTCCGAAGCGTCCTCGTACGAAGCCGGGTCGGGGACGTTGGCGGACAGCGGCGCGCCCTGGCCCGGGTTGGTGCCCCAGGTGACGAACGGGGACAGCGCGGAGCCGTCGATGACGACCTCGGCGTCGAAGACCGCGTCCTCGTCGGTGCGCAGGGTCTTCCAGTAGGCGACCGCCGCGTCCCAGTCGGCGCCCCGGGGGGCGTGGTCTCGCCCTTCCAGGTAGTCGAAGGTGGTCTGGTCGGGGGCGATCATGCCCGCCCGGGCGCCGGCCTCGATCGACATGTTGCAGATGGTCATCCGGGCTTCCATCGAGAGCTTCTCGATGGCCGCGCCGCGGTATTCCAGGACATAGCCCTGGCCGCCGCCGGTGCCGATCTTGGCGATGATCGCCAGGATCAGGTCCTTGGCGGTGACGCCCTCGGCCAGCTCCCCGGTGACCGTGATGGCCATGGTCTTGGGGCGGGCCAGCGGGAGCGTCTGGGTGGCCAGTACGTGCTCGACCTGGCTGGTGCCGATGCCGAAGGCCAGCGCGCCGAAGGCGCCGTGGGTGGAGGTGTGGGAGTCACCGCAGACCACGGTGGTGCCGGGCTGGGTCAGTCCCAGCTGCGGTCCCACCACGTGGACCACACCCTGCTCGACGTCACCCAGCGAATGCAGCCGGACACCGAATTCCGCGCAG
Organism: Streptomyces venezuelae; assembly: GCF_008642295.1. GTDB lineage: Bacteria > Actinomycetota > Actinomycetes > Streptomycetales > Streptomycetaceae > Streptomyces > Streptomyces venezuelae_C. The sequence goes on from NZ_CP029190.1 coordinate 2,236,898, forward strand.
TTGCGGCGCAGCGTCTCCAGCTGGGCCCGGGAGACCGGGTCCGCGATCGGCTTGTCGATGTCGAGGGTCGGGGTGTTGTGGTCCTCGGTGGCGATGGTCAGGTCCAGGCGCCGGACCTTGCGGCCGGCCTGCCGCAGCCCGTCGAAGGCCTGCGGGCTGGTCACCTCGTGCAGCAGGTGCAGATCGATGAAGAGGAGGTCGGGCTCGCCCTCTGCGCGCCGGACGACGTGATCGTCCCAGACCTTCTCCGCGAGTGTCCTACCCATCGCTTTCCCTCCGGCCGGCTGGTTGTGCCGGCACTCCTAGAGATCCCGGACCCAGTGGTTCGTGTGCCCGCACATACAGACTGGCGGGTTCTTGGAAAAATTGAACTTGCGTTTCACAGTGTGAGACGTGAATATCGTTGCATGGACAACTCTAGCGGCGTCGGCGTTCTCGACAAGGCAGCTCTGGTATTGAGCGCACTGGAGTCCGGTCCGGCCACCCTCGCCGGGCTGGTCGCGGCGACAGGGCTCGCACGACCCACGGCACATCGCCTGGCCGTGGCACTGGAACACCACCGGATGGTGGCGAGGGACATGCAGGGCCGGTTCATCCTCGGCCCGCGGCTGGCGGAGCTCGCCGCCGCGGCCGGCGAGGACCGCCTGCTGGCCACGGCGGGACCGGTACTCACCCACCTCCGTGATGTGACCGGGGAGAGCGCACAGCTCTACCGCCGGCAGGGGGACATGCGGATCTGCGTGGCGGCGGCCGAACGGCTGTCGGGCCTGCGGGACACCGTCCCGGTGGGCTCCACGCTCCCGATGAAGGCCGGCTCGGCCGCCCAGATCCTGATGGCCTGGGAGGAGCCGGAGCGGCTCCACCGCGGCCTCCAGGGCGCGCGCTTCACGGCGACGGCCCTGTCGGGCGTACGGCGCCGGGGCTGGGCCCAGTCGATCGGCGAGCGGGAGCCCGGTGTGGCCTCCGTCTCGGCGCCGGTCCGCGGCCCCTCGAACCGCGTGGTGGCCGCCGTGTCGGTCTCCGGACCGATCGAGCGGCTGACCCGCCACCCGGGCCGGATGCACGCCCAGGCGGTCATCGACGCCGCTGCCCGGCTGACCGAGGCGTTGCGCCGCTCCGGCTGATCCCGTCCCGTTCCACTCACTCCCCCGGGTCCGGGGGCGCGTACGACGCCGCACACGTCCGAACTCGCGCCTCCGGGCCCGTACTTCTGGTGCGCACACCGGCCGGACATGCGGAGAAGCCCCCCGCGACCATGTCGCGAGGGGCTTCTCCTGTGCGTACCCCCGACCGGATTCGAACCGGCGCTACCGCCTTGAGAGGGCGGCGTGCTAGGCCGCTACACAACGGGGGCTTGCTTGTTACTGCGCTGGGCTACCAGGACTCGAACCTAGAACAAAGGAACCAGAAACCTTCGTGTTGCCAATTACACCATAGCCCAATGAGGTCTAGACCAGACCACAGTACCCCCGACCGGATTCGAACCGGCGCTACCGCCTTGAGAGGGCGGCGTGCTAGGCCGCTACACAACGGGGGCCCTAGCGATCCTGCATCAAGACGTCCGGGAGCTACCCAAGGAGATCTTGCGGGAAGGATCTGTACCCCCGACCGGATTCGAACCGGCGCTACCGCCTTGAGAGGGCGGCGTGCTAGGCCGCTACACAACGGGGGCAAAGCACTGCGTCAATCATTTGCACTGCGCTGGGGTACCAGGACTCGAACCTAGAATAAGGGAACCAGAAACCCTCGTGTTGCCAATTACACTATACCCCACCAAAAGTCAAGCCCTTGTCGGAACTTTCTTTTGAGTGGCGCCTCCGTCCGGCCTTTCGGCCCGCTCCGGCGGCGCAGAAAGAACATTACCGGATGCCTGACCGTGCTCCAAAACGGGTATCCCCGGCCAGCACCCCGGGGAGCTGGGCAAGCCCGCCGATCCGGTGCACTCCCTCCGGCCCCGCACCGCGCCCGCCGTCCCGGTCCAGCCATACGGCGAGCAGCCCGGCATCGCGGGCCCCGCGGGCGTCGATCTCCGGCTGGTCCCCCACGTAGGCCACCTCCCCGGCCTCCAGCCCCATGGCCGCACAAGCGGCCCTGAAGGCCCCGGCCTGAGGCTTGCTGATCCCCAGCTCGGCGGCGCACACCAGCACCTCGAAGCGGTCGCGCAGGCCCAGCCGGCGCAGTTTGGGGTCCTGGTTGGCGCTGCTGGAGTTGGTGAGCACCCCGTGCCGGTAGCCGGCCGCCAGGGCGTCCAGGGCGGGCAGCACGTCCGGGAACACCTTCCAGGCGGCCTGGTAGTGCGCCACGTACCGGTCGAACCAGGCGTCGGCCTCCGCCTCGGTCAGATCCGGCTGCCGGAGGAAGTCACGCACCCGGTCCCGCCGCTGCTCCTGGAAGCCGGTCTCGCCGGCGGCGAAACGCGCCCAGTTCCGCTCGGTGAGCTCGCGCCACAGCGCCAGTGCCTCGGCCGGGGTGCCGTACCGGTCCCCCAGGCCCTCCTCGGCCAGGTGCTGCGCGAGTCCGGCGGTGTCGGCCCCCGTGTAGTCGAACAGGGTGTCGTCGATGTCCCACAGCACGGCGCGGATCGGCATGTGACCGACCTTACGCCGTGGGGGCGGCAGCCGGTACGGCTGCCGCCCCCACGGGAGGTGCGGACGGGGCTCAGGCGGCGAGCTTCGCCAGGGCCGCGTCGATCCGGGCCAGGGAACGCTCCCGGCCCAGGATCTCCAGGGACTCGAACAGCGGCAGGCCGACCGTACGGCCGGTGACGGCCACCCGGACCGGCGCCTGGGCCTTGCCGAGCTTGAGGCCGTGGGTCTCGCCCGCGGTGAGAACGGCCTGCTTGAGGGACTCGGGGTCGCTCCAGTCGGCGGCGGCGAGGTTCTCGCGGGCCGTGGTCAGCAGGGCCGCCGGCTCGCCCTTCATCGCCTTGTCCCACGAGGCCTGGTCCGCCACCGGCTCCTTCAGGAACAGGAAGTCGACGTTGGCGGTGATGTCCGACAGGACGGTCACCCGGGTCTGGGCGTACGGCGCGATGCGCTCCCAGGCCGCGGCGTCGAAGTCCTCGGGGGCCCAGTTCGCGTGCGGGGCCTGCAGCCACGGGGTGCAGGCGTCCGCGAAGGCCTTCGGGTCCAGCATCCGGATGTGGTCGGCGTTGATGGACTCGCACTTCTTCAGGTCGAAGCGGGCCGGGTTGGCGTTCACGTCCGGGATGTCGAACTTCGCGACCATCTCGTCCATCGTGAAGATGTCCTGGTCCTTGGAGAAGGACCAGCCCAGGAGCGAGAGGTAGTTCAGCAGGCCCTCGGGCAGGAAGCCGCGCTCGCGGTAGAGGTTGAGCGAGGACTCCGGGTCGCGCTTGGAGAGCTTCTTGTTGCCCTCGCCCATCACGTACGGCAGGTGGCCGAAGGAGGGGATGCCGGTGGCGATGCCCAGCTCCATCAGCGCCTTGTACAGGGCGATCTGGCGGGGGGTGGAGGACAGCAGGTCCTCGCCGCGCAGTACGTGGGTGATCTGCATGAGCGCGTCGTCGACCGGGTTGACCAGGGTGTACAGCGGGGCGCCGTTGGCCCGGACGATGCCGTAGTCCGGCACGTTGTCCGGGGTGAAGGTCATCTCGCCGCGGACCAGGTCGGTGAAGGTGATCGGCTCGTCGGGCATCCGGAAGCGCACGATCGAGGTCCGGCCCTCGGCCTCGTACGCGGCCTTCTGCTCCTCGGTCACCACCCGGCACATGCCGTCGTAGCCGGAGGGCCGGCCCTCGCGGCGGGCGAGCTCGCGGCGCTCGTCCAGCTCTTCCGCGGTGCAGTAGCAGCGGTAGGCGTAGCCGCCGTCGAGCAGCCGCTGGGCGACGTCCTTGTAGAGGTCCATCCGCTGGGACTGGCGGTACGGGGCGTGCGGTCCGCCGACCTCGGGGCCCTCGTCCCAGGTGAAGCCGAGCCACTTCAGGGAGTCGAGCAGCTGCTCGTACGACTCCTCGGAGTCGCGGGCCGCGTCGGTGTCCTCGATGCGGAAGACGAACGTACCGCCGTGGTGGCGGGCGAAGGCCCAGTTGAAGAGGGCCGTGCGGACCAGACCCACGTGGGGGTTGCCGGTCGGCGAGGGACAGAAACGTACGCGGACGTTCGCGTTAGCCACGCTTGATCACCTTGTTGGCGAGAGTGCCGATACCTTCGATGGTGACGGCGACCTCGTCGCCGACGTTGAGGGGGCCGACTCCGGCCGGGGTCCCCGTGAGGACGACGTCGCCGGGCAGCAGCGTCATGGCCTCGGTGATGTGGACGATCAGGTCCTCGATGGAGCGGACCATCTGGCTGGTGCGGCCGGACTGGCGCAGTTCGCCGTTGACGGTGCACTCGATCGCGAGGTCGGCCGGGTCGAGGTCGGTCTCGATCCAGGGGCCGAGCGGGCAGGCGCTGTCGAAGCCCTTGGCCCGGGCCCACTGCTTCTCGCGCTGCTGGACGTCGCGCGCGGTGACGTCGTTGGCACAGGTGTAGCCGAGGATGACGTCCTTGACGCGGTCCCGCGGGACCTCCCGGCACATCCGGCCGATCACCACGGCGAGCTCCGCCTCGTGGTGGACCTCCTGGGAGAAGGAGGGGTAGGCGATCGGGTCGCCGGGGCCGACCACCGACGTGGAGGGCTTGAAGAAGGTGATGGGCACGTCCGGGACCTCGTTGCCGAGCTCCGCCGCGTGCTCCGCGTAGTTGCGGCCGATGGCCACGACCTTGTTGGGGAGCACGGGCGGCAGCAGGCGCACCTTGCCTACCGGGACCTTCGTACCGGAGAGCTCGAAGTCCGCGAACGGGATGCCCTTGATGATGTCGAGGACGAGGTCGCTCTGGTCGCCGGAGGCGGTGCTGCCCTCCACGGCGCCGAAGGCGACATTTCCGTCGATCGAGAATCTGGCGATGCGCAAAGGTCGCGCCTGCCCCTCTGTTTCCGCTGGCTGGAGTCTGCGTGTCCAGGCTAACGCGGTTGCGGGGCCCGTCCTGCGAGGTTGTGCTGTGTGGTCTGCCGCGCGGCTACTGCGCGGCGGCGGGGGCGACCATCAGCACGGTGCGGCGGGGGTTGGCGGTCTGGGTCGGCAGCTCGACCGCGTGTTCCGGGGCCTCGACCGCCTGCAGCTCCTCCGCGTCCTTGAGGTGCGCGAGGGTGGTGCGGCGGGGGTTGGCTATGTTGCGGAACATCATGGTCGTCTTCATCGGAGTCGTGAACCCTCGTCGGTGAGTGGGGCGCCCCTCGGACGCCGGTTGTCGGATGAGCGATAGCTGTAAAGGGCAAGGCTAAACATTTGAATCCCCGCGAGAACCGGTAAGTAATGGCCATGGGTATGTGAGTTTGCTCACGAACGACCGGGCATTATGGACATAACGGCAACTCACATGCCACTGCGGAAACGGACATTGCGCCACTGAATGCTCCATTCCGCTCCTGATCATCTCGACTGGGACACCCGGCAGGCCTCTGCGTTTCCATAGACAAAGTCCGGTTCGCCCCGGTAATGCCTCCACTGCGAGTAGCCCGCCTGTCACCACCCGTCACCGACTCTCCGGGCCGACCCTCGCACCTTGTTGGAGATCCGCCACTGTGCTGGAATTCGCGGGACCGCCGCGGGAATCGACGGAAATCAACGAGAACGCGCGGTCACCGACGACCACCACGGGGCCGAACCGATGCCCCACGACTCGACACCGCTCCACCGCTCGCCCGGTGGGGCGCCTGGTCCAGAGGTTGCGACGCTAGTGCAGGGACGTTTCAAGAGGGATGGCAGCGCTGCGGCGGAGCAGGAGCCGCGCGGCGGGACCGACCGCGGCTCCTCGCCCCAGCACGCCCAGAACCGCGGGCCGGGCTCCGATGGTGTCCGCACCACCCCTGCCACCGCCGACAAGGCGAAGGGCAAGGGCAGGAAGGCCAAGGCCGACAAGCCGGGCAAGACCGGGAAGACCGGGAAGGCCGGCCAGTCAGGCCAGGCCGGTGCGGTCACCCCCGAGCCGGCCGGCCAGGACCAGGCGATACCGAAGGCCCCCAGTGGGCCCGGTTCCCGTCTCGCCCTGCAGAACTGGCGCATCAGCACGCGACTGCTGTCGCTGCTGACCCTGCCCGTTGTCGCCGCGACCACGCTCGGCGCCGTCCGAATCGGCGACTCGCTCAGCGAGATCGACCAGCTGGAGCACATGCAGCTGCTGACGACCATGACCCGGCAGGCCACCAACCTGGCCTCCGCGCTCCAGGAGGAGCGCGACCTGTCGGCCGGTCCGATCAGCAACAAGTCGGTCGCCAGTGAGGTCGAGACGGTCCGCGAGCAGACCGACTCCGCCGCCACCGCCTTCACCTCCGCCACGGAGAGCATCGACGCGCAAGGGGACAAGGACGAGACCCTCCAGTCGATCCGTCGCAACGTCACGCAGATCACCCGGCAGATCGACGCGCTCAAGGAAATCCGCACCAGCGCCTACAAGAGCGGCTCCCAGCAGACCGTCTCCCAGTACAACTCGCTGATCGTCTCGCTGCTCTCGCTCTCCCAGGACATGGCCCAGGCCACCTCCAGCCCGGAGATGATCAAGCGGACCCGCGCGCTGGCCGCCTTCTCCTCGGCCAAGGAGTACGCCTCCATCCAGCGCGCGATGATCGCCGCCGCGCTCCCGCAGAGCAACACCCAGGTCGGCGACCTGAAAGAGAACGACCGGCTCTACGCCCTGTCGGCGTACCGGAACTACGACCAGGCCATGGGCACCTTCATTCTGGTCTACCAGGGCAAGGCCGAGGAACTGCTGCAGCCGCTCGGCGAGGGCAACGCCGAGATCTCCTCGGCGAACAGCTACGCCGGCCGCGTCCTGAGGAACCCGGGACAGTTCGCCAAGGAGAAGCCCCGCTCCTGGCGAGACTGGTACGACTCGGACGACAACAAGATCCAGACCATGAAGAGGATCGAGCTCTCGCTCCTCGAGGACATGGAGCAGAAGGCCCGCGAGCTCAAGAACGAGTCCCAGCGCGACGCCATCATCAACGGTGCGCTGATCCTCCTCGTCCTCGGCGTCTCGCTGATCGGCGCGTTCATCATGGCCCGGTCCATGATCCGTTCGCTGCGCCGTCTGCAGGACACCGCGACCCGGGTCGCCCAGGAACGGCTGCCCGAGCTCGTCAAGCAGCTCTCCGAGTCCGACCCGCAGGACGTGGACACCTCCGTGGAATCGGTCGGTGTGCACTCCCGCGACGAGATCGGCCAGGTGGCCGCGGCCTTCGACGACGTGCACCGCGAGGCCGTCCGCCTCGCCGCCGAGCAGGCCCTCCTCCGGGGCAACGTCAACGCGATGTTCACCAACCTCTCGCGCCGCTCGCAGGGTCTCATCCAGCGTCAGCTCTCGTTGATCTCCGAGCTGGAGTCCCGCGAGGCCGACCCGGACCAGCTGTCCTCGCTCTTCAAGCTCGACCACCTCGCGACCCGTATGCGCCGGAACGGCGAAAACCTCCTCGTCCTCGCGGGCGAGGAGCCGGGCCGCCGGTGGACCCGCCCGGTCCCGCTGGTCGACGTCCTGCGTGCCGCGGCGTCCGAGGTGGAGCAGTACGAGCGCATCGAACTGGCCTCGGTCCCCTCGACCGATGTGGCCGGCCGCGTCGTCAACGACCTCGTGCACCTCCTCGCCGAGCTGCTGGAGAACGCCACCTCGTTCTCCTCCCCGCAGACCAAGGTCAAGGTGACCGGTCACGCGCTGCCCGACGGCCGCGTGCTGGTCGAGATCCACGACACCGGTATCGGCCTGTCCCCCGAGGACCTGGCGGCGATCAACGAGCGGCTCGCGGCGCCGCCGACCGTGGACGTCTCGGTCTCCCGCCGCATGGGTCTGTTCGTGGTCGGCCGCCTGTCCCTGCGACACGGCATCCGCATCCAGCTGCGCCCCTCCGACTCCGGCGGTACGACGGCCCTCGTCATGCTGCCCGTGGACGTCGCCCAGGGCGGGCGCAAGCCCGGCCCCGGCGGCCAGGGCGGTCCCGGCGGCCCCGGTGGCCAGCCGGGCAACCCGGCCGGTCAGGGTTCGGTGCCCGGTGGGCCCGCACGCCAGCCGGTGGGTGCCGGCTCGCAGCGCGGTCAGGTTCCCGGCGGTGCGCAGCGCGCCGCGCTGCCCGGCCGCGACGGCCAGCCGCAGGGCGTGCGTCCGCAGAACTCCGGTCCGCAGGGCGGCCCGAACGCCTTCGGTGCCGGCGGTCCGCTGCCGGGCCGCGGCCCGGCCGGCGGCCCCGGTGGACCCGGCAACCACCCGAACCAGGGCAACCAGGGCAACCAGGGACGCGGCGGCTTCGGCGGCAACGCCCCGGCCGGCGGCCCGCAGGCCCGCCCGGTACCGGCCCCGAACGCGGGCGGCCCGGCCGCCGGGTTCGGGCAGGGCAATGCCTTCGAGCGCCCGCAGGCTCCGGCTCCGGCCCCCGCGCCGGCCGCGCCCCGGCAGCAGACCCCCGCTCCGCAGGCTCCGGCCCAGGGCCGCGGCCCCCGGCCGCAGCTGCCGCCGCGCGGTGGCGCTCCGCGCCCGGAGCTCCCCGGCGCCGCGGGCGGTCCCGCCGGACTGCCGCCCACCACCAGCTGGGGGGCCGGCCAGGGCCGTCCCGGTGGCCCGGACGTGCCCCGCGGGCACGACGAGCTGACCGGCCCGGGTTCCACGGCCGAGTTCCCCCGTCCCGACTTCAACGCCCCGCTCCCGCAGGGCAACAGCACCACGGGCCAGTTCGAGCGCCCGGACGTGCGCGGACCGCTGGACCCGGCGTCCACCGGCCAGTTCGCCCGGCCGGAGTTCCCGGCTCAGCGGGCCGGCGGCCCCGGCGTCGGCTCGTACGAGGCACCGGCCCAGCCGGCACCGCAGGCGCCCCACACGCCCGCACCGGTGCCGCGTGCCGAGATGCCGCGGCTGCCGCAGGCCCACCAGCCCGAGGCGCTGCCCCCGGCTCCGAGCCACGGCGGCGGCGATGCCCGCAGCCCGATCTTCGACACGCTGGAGTCGAACTGGTTCCGCCAGGAGGGCGGCGGCGAGCCGCAGCCCTCGGCGCAGGCGCCGGCCGTACCCCAGCAGCCGCAGCAGAGCGCCCCGGCCCCGCAGCAGCCGCAGCAGTCCCTGCCGCAGCGCGGCCAGCAGCGGGCGGCGGCCGATCCGGCCGCCACCGCCGCCATGCCGCAGGTGAGCTGGCGGTCCTCGCCGAACGACGAGCTGATGCGGCAGGCCGAGCGCGTGCGCCAGCCCGCGGCCGGCGGAGTGACCACCTCGGGTCTGCCCCGCCGGGTGCCCCGTGCCAACCTGGTGGCCGGTACCGCGCAGGAGCAGGCCGACGCCCAGACGGGACCGCAGGTCTCGCGTGCGCCGGACGACGTGCGCGGCCGGCTCACCAACCTCCGGCGAGGTATCCAGCAGGGCCGCCAGGCCGGCAACAACGGCCCGTCGACCGGCAATTACCACGTCGACCCCACTTACCAGCAGGAGCGATAGTTGAGTTCGATGAGCCAGGCGGCACAGAACCTGAACTGGTTGATCACCAACTTCGTGGACAACACCCCCGGGGTGTCCCACACGGTGGTGGTCTCCGCCGACGGCCTCCTTCTGGCGATGTCCGAGGGCTTTCCGCGCGACCGCGCCGACCAGCTGGCGGCCGTGGCCTCCGGACTGACCTCGCTGACCGCCGGTGCCTCCCGGATCTTCGAGGGTGGGCCCGTCAACCAGACCGTGGTCGAGATGGACCGGGGATTCCTCTTCCTGATGTCCGTCTCCGATGGATCCTCGCTGGCCGTACTGGCGCACCCCGAGTGCGACATCGGCCTCGTGGGCTACGAGATGGCCCTCCTCGTGGACCGTGCGGGCAGTGTCCTCACTCCGGACCTGCGCGCCGAGCTCCAGGGAAGCCTGCTCATCTGACTGCCACTCTCCCGGCCGGACGGTACTGCCGGCCGGGAGACCGGGTGCCATCCCTGGCCCCGGGACCCAGTACCACCGTCCGGCCGTCATCCACTCCCCCCACCGGCCACCGTCAGACGGCACGCTGACCACTGCTGTCGAGCCCGGAGGATCCATGACCCCGCCCCCCGCCTATCCCGATTCGTACGGTGATTCCTCGTACGGCTCGGAAGGCGACCAGCCGCTGGTACGCCCCTATGCCATGACCGGCGGCCGGACCCGGCCGCGCTACCAGCTCGCCATCGAGGCACTGGTCAGCACCACGGCCGATCCGATGCACCTGTCGACCCTGCTGCCCGAACACCAGCGGATCTGCCAGCTGTGCCGCGAGGTCAAGTCGGTTGCCGAAGTATCCGCCCTGCTGTCGATGCCGCTCGGCGTGGCCCGCATCCTCGTCGCCGACCTGGCCGAGGCGGGCATGGTGGCCATTCACCAGCCGGGCAATGGAGAGGCCGGCGGCACGCCGGACGTAACGCTGCTCGAAAGGGTGCTCAGTGGACTTCGCAAGCTCTAACGGGGGTTCTCACGGCGGAGCGGCTCGCTCCACCACCTCCGCGAAGATCGTGGTGGCGGGCGGCTTCGGCGTGGGCAAGACCACGTTCGTCGGCGCGGTCTCCGAGATCAACCCGCTGCGCACCGAAGCCGTCATGACATCCGCCTCCGCCGGCATCGACGACCTCACCCACACCGGAGACAAGACGACCACCACGGTCGCCATGGACTTCGGCCGCATCACCCTCGACCAGGACCTCATCCTCTACCTGTTCGGCACCCCCGGACAGGACCGCTTCTGGTTCATGTGGGACGACCTCGTCCGCGGCGCCATCGGCGCCGTCGTCCTCGTCGACACCCGCCGACTCGCCGACTGCTTCCCCGCCGTCGACTACTTCGAAAACAGCGGCCTCCCCTTCGTCATCGCCCTCAACGGCTTCGACGGACACCAGCCCTACACCCCCGAAGAAGTCCGCGAAGCACTCCAGATCGGCCCCGACGCACCCATCATCACCACCGACGCACGCCACCGCGCCGACGCCAAGAGCGCCCTCATCACGCTCGTCGAACACGCACTCATGGCACGACTGAAGTAAGCAAGTCCATACCTCTGCGGGCGGACTGTGTCCTGGGACACGGTCCGCCCGTGGCGTTCATAACGTTTCGACAGAGAATTGTCGGTAGTCGGACACACGGTGCATGCGGCCGGTGTCACTGCGCGCACAACAGCCTTGATTTTTGCTGCTGCTCGCTCTTTATGTCCGATTTATGTGAGGGATAAGTCTCTGGGAATGGCCAGATTCAACTGTTTGGAACACGGCCGTTACCCATGCTGGAATTCAACGAACTAGCTAGTAGCACCGCCGAGAGGTTGTTGGTCGAGTGAGGCGAAGCAACACGAGCCCCGCGAATGAACCCGCGCGCGGCAACTTCACCCCGCCGCCGCGCGTGGCCGCGTCGCCCGTCGACGCACCCGTGGAGGCGTCCGCGAGCGGCAGCACCAGCAGGTTCTCGCCCCGCAACTGGCGCGTGCCGACCCGTCTGAACGCCATTCTGCTCGTCCCCGTCCTCGTCGGACTGGTCATGGGCGGCTTCCAGGTGAAGGGCGCCATCGACACCTGGGACGAGGCCAAGGACGCCGAGAAGACGGCGCGCATCGTCCAGGCCGCAGCGGAATACGGCCAGGCCCTGCTCAACGAGCGCGACCTGACCGCCGCCCCGATCCTGAGCGGCAAGCGCGACGACGAGATCGTCACCAAGGCGTACGCCGAAACGGACGCGGCCAAGGCCAAGTTCGCCGAGGCCGTCAAGGACCTGCCGGAGAAGCAGGGCCTGGAGCGCCGCCTCCAGCTCTTCCAGCAGGAGGAGCCCAAGCTGCAGAAGGTCCGCGAGACGGCGTACGCCGCGGACCTTGAGGCCGCCAAGAAGGACCTCAACAACGGCGTGCTCGGTCCCATCCCGACCGAAGAGGGGTATGTGCAGGTCCAGCACTACCTCATGCAGTTCGCCAACGAGCTGGGCCTGGGCACCGGAAACGTGACCAGCTACGGCCGCATGGTGTACGCGGTCCAGCTCGCCAAGGCCGCCAACTCCCTCCAGCGCTCGGTCGGCACCCACCTGCTGATCCGCCCGAACTCCAAGGAAGAGATCCACAAGGCCCAGCTGGTCGCCTTCTCCTCCTACGCCTACCTCGAGGAAATCGCCATCGGCGAGTACGTCGCGGGCGGCACCGAAGCCGAGACCGACCGGCTGAAGGAGGTCATGGGCAAGAAGAGCTCCGAGGGCTCGGCCAAGCTGGACGAGGCCAAGAACCAGGCCATCCAGACCGGCAAGCCCTTCAAGGCCCCGCCGAACGTGGGCGGCTCGTACCTCACCGGTATGACCGAGGCGATAGCCACCGGCCAGTCCAAGGACAAGCTGGCCGCGGCCGGCACCAACCCGCTGTTCTGGCAGGCCGCCGCGACCGCCAAGTTCGAGGGCTACTCGGAGATCGAGAAGGAACTCCTCGACAAGGCCGTCAACGACGCCGTGGCCGTCTCCGACGACGCCCGGAACGACGCCATCATCATCGGCGCCATCGTGGTCGTCGCGCTGCTCGCCGCCTTCATCCTGGCCGCCATGATGGCCCGCCAGATGAGCCGCTCCATGAGCCGGCTGCGCACCGCCGCCTTCGACATCGCCGAGCAGCGCCTGCCCTCGCTCGTCGACCAGCTCTCGCGCACCGACCCGGGCAAGGTCGACACCCGCGTGCTGCCCATCCCGATCAACTCCCAGGACGAGATCGGCGAGGTCGCCCGCGCCTTCGACCAGGTGCACCGCGAGGCCGTCCGGCTCGCCGCCGAGCAGGCGCTCCTGCGAGGGAACGTCAACGCGATCTTCACCAACCTCTCCATGCGCAACCAGTCGCTGATCGAGGGCCAGCTGACCCTCATCACCGACCTGGAGAACAACGAGGCGGACCCGGACCAGCTGGAGAACCTCTTCCGGCTGGACCACCTCGCCACCCGTATGCGTCGCAACGGCGAAAACCTCCTCATCCTCGCGGGTGAGGAGCCGGGCCGCCGCTGGGACCAGCCGGTGCCCCTCGTCGACGTCCTGCGGGCCTCCTCCTCCGAGGTGGAGCAGTACGAGCGCATCGAGCTCTCCGGCGTCTCCGACGCCGAGATCCACGGCCAGGCCGTGACCGACCTCGTGCACCTGCTGGCCGAGCTGCTGGAGAACGCCACCACGTTCTCCTCCCCGCAGACCAAGGTCCGGGTCAACGCCACCCGTCTGCCCGACGGCCGCGTGATGGTCGAGATCCACGACAAGGGCATCGGCCTCACCGCCGAGGACTTCGCGGACATCAACCACAAGCTGGCCAACCCGCCGACCGTGGACGCCGCGATCTCGCAGCGCATGGGCCTCTTCGTGGTCGGCCGGCTGGCCGACCGGCACGGCATCCGAGTCCAGCTGCGCCCCTCGGGCGAGCAGGCCGGCACCACCTCGCTGGTCATGCTCCCGGACGCGATCACCCACGGTGGTGGTGGCGAGGGCATCCCGGACGACGACTTCACGGTCTCCTCGATGATCCCGCAGCAGCACTCGCAGCAGCAGGGCTACGAGGCCGCCCCGATGCGTACGGCCGCCGAGCTCGGCTTCGACGACTCCCGGTACGACAACCCGGGCCAGGGCGGCGCCGAGGCGCGCGATCTGGACCCCGTGGGACGCTCTCTGGTCCGCGAGGAGCGCCGGGCCGCTCTGGAGGCCCAGATGGGCCACCAGAGCGACCAGGAGCAGCCGGGCCGCCCGCAGGACGGGGAGTACGCGCAGGACTATCCGGAACCTCAGCCGGAACACGGGTACCAGGCGTACCAGGGGTATGAGCAGCAGTCCGAACAGGGCTACGAGCCCGGTTACGGTGCTCAGCAGAACCAGCCCGGCTATGAGTCATACCCGCAGGACGGGTATACCTATCCGGAAGGCTCGTACCAGGACCCGCAGCAGGCCGAGCAGAGCTACGACGCCGGCTACGAGGACCAGTCCCAGCAGGCAGGGTGGCCGGAGCAGAGCTCCTACCCCGCTGCCTACCAGCAGGACTACGGAACCGAATCGGAACCCCAGTCCGCTCCCGAACCGGCCCCGGACCGCGTAGGCTTCGACCGTCCGGATGCCGCTGCCGACACCGGCCACCAGCTGACCGGCGCGGGTCTGCCGCGTCGCGGCAGCCAGCAGCAGTGGCAGCCGGCACAGCAGGAAGCGGAGCCCAGCAAGTCCCTCTTCGAGCAGCGGTCCCCCGCGGCACCGGAGCAGGATCAGAACGGTACGGGCTGGCGCTCGGCCAACGACGAGCGCTGGCAGCAGGCCGGCAAGCTCCGTGAGCCGAAGGCGGGCGGGGTCACCCCGTCCGGTCTCCCTCGGCGCGTGCCCAAGGCCAACCTGGTCGAGGGTGCAGCGGAGTCGACCCCGCAGGGCGGCCCACAGGTCTCCCGCGCCCCGGAGGACGTCCGTGGCAGGCTGAGCAACCTGCGACGCGGTGTCCAGCAGGGACGCAGTGCGGGCTCGGAGCAGTCAAGTAACAGCTATGACCAGGAGCGTTAGTGTGAGCGCGATGAGCCAGGCGGCGCAGAACCTGAACTGGTTGATCACCAACTTTGTGGACAACACCCCTGGGGTGTCCCACACAGTGGTGGTCTCCGCCGACGGCCTTCTTCTGGCGATGTCCGAAGGGTTTCCGCGCGACCGCGCCGACCAGCTGGCGGCCGTGGCCTCCGGACTGACCTCGCTGACCGCGGGTGCCTCCCGGATCTTCGAGGGTGGGGCCGTCAACCAGACCGTGGTCGAGATGGACCGGGGATTCCTTTTCCTCATGTCCGTCTCGGATGGATCCTCGCTGGCCGTACTGGCGCACCCCGAGTGCGACATCGGCCTCGTGGGGTACGAGATGGCTCTTCTGGTGGATCGTGCGGGCAGTGTCCTCACCCCGGACCTGCGCGCCGAGCTCCAGGGAAGTCTTCTCAGCTAGCAGACAGGCAGTGCGTTTCGCGTCATCGCACCTTAAGGTGCGGTGGCGCGGTTCCAACGGGAGTACTGCGTTTTGGAGTCGGAGGAGGAAACGTGACAACACCCCCAGGAGGACATCCTTATGGCGGCGCGCAACAGCCGCAGGGTGGGCACGACCAGAACCGCTTCAACTTTCCCTCCGCTCCCAGCCGTCCCGTGCCGGAGCAGAACCCGTACCAGAACCAGCCGTACGGCCAGCAGCCCCAGCAGCAGCCCTACGCGCCGGCCCAGCGAGCCCCTCGGGCCTCGCAGCCGCAGGCGCCGAAGGCTCACAACCCGCTGGTGCGCCCGTACGCAATGACCGGCGGCCGGACCCGGCCGCGCTACCAGCTCGCCATCGAGGCACTGGTCAGCACCACGGCCGATCCCGCCCGGCTGCAAGGGCAGTTGCCCGAGCACCAGCGCATCTGCCGCCTGTGCCAGGAGATCAAATCCGTCGCGGAGATCTCGGCACTTCTCTCCATTCCTCTCGGCGTTGCCCGGATCCTCGTCGCCGACCTGGCGGAGGCCGGCCTTGTCGCCATTCACCAGCCCGGCGGCGACGAGTCCGCCGGCGGCCAGCCAGATGTGACACTGCTCGAAAGGGTGCTCAGTGGACTTCGCAAGCTCTAACGGCGGAGCGGCTCGCTCCACCACCTCCGCGAAGATCGTGGTGGCGGGCGGCTTCGGCGTGGGCAAGACCACGTTCGTCGGCGCGGTCTCCGAGATCAACCCGCTGCGCACCGAAGCCGTCATGACATCCGCCTCCGCCGGCATCGACGACCTCACCCACACCGGAGACAAGACGACCACCACGGTCGCCATGGACTTCGGCCGCATCACCCTCGACCAGGACCTCATCCTCTACCTGTTCGGCACCCCCGGACAGGACCGCTTCTGGTTCATGTGGGACGACCTCGTCCGCGGCGCCATCGGCGCCGTCGTCCTCGTCGACACCCGCCGACTCGCCGACTGCTTCCCCGCCGTCGACTACTTCGAAAACAGCGGCCTCCCCTTCGTCATCGCCCTCAACGGCTTCGACGGACACCAGCCCTACACCCCCGAAGAAGTCCGCGAAGCACTCCAGATCGGCCCCGACGCACCCATCATCACCACCGACGCACGCCACCGCGCCGACGCCAAGAGCGCCCTCATCACGCTCGTCGAACACGCACTCATGGCACGACTGCGGTAGTAAGTCGGAGCGCATCTTCCGGAACGCCGGGAACCCGTCCACGGGTCCCCGGCGTTCTGTCTTTCCGACGAGGGGGTGCGATGAGCGCTGAGGTTGCGGCGATCAATCTGGGGCGGGTGCTGGCGACCCGGGCGGCCGGACTGTGGCTGGCGCCGAAACGCCGCGCCCAGGAGGGCCGGTCCGAGCTGTCGGAGCTGATCCGGGTGCGGGTGGCCGGACTGCGTCCGCAGCGGAGCCTGGAGCGGCAGTTCGAGCAGATCGCGGACGCGGTGGCGGCCCGGCTGGAACCGCTGCTCGCCCACGAGTTCCGCGGCCTTTCGGAAGCCGGCCGCCGGTCCGCCCTCGACGCGGTGACGGACACCTTCACCCGGGCCGACCTCTCGGACGCGGCGATCATCGGCTCGGACGCGGACGCGGCGGAGCTGGCCCGCCGCATCCGCCGCGCGGTCCCGGCCCCGGCCGGCCTGGACGAGCCGGCCGAGGCGCTGTACGAGCTGCTGTTCTCGGAGTGCTGCGACTGCTACGTACGCGTCCTGCGCCGGCTGCCGGTGTTCACCGAACGCGCGGTGACGGAACTGCTGGGCCGGACCACCTCCCTGGCGGCGGAGCTCTCCCAGGTCCTGGAACGGCTCCCGGCCCGGTCCCTGTACGCGCCCGAGGGCGAAGGCCGGGACGAGGCCTTCCGCCGGGAGTACCTGGAGCTCGTCTCCCGCTCGCTGGACGAGATCGAACTGTTCAGCTTCGCCTCGGAGCGCGCCGCGCGGACAAAGCTGTCGGTGGCGTACGTGAGCCTGCGGACCACCCAGGAGGCCGTGCCCCATGCGCCCGAGGACGACGGGCACGGCCGGCGGGTGGAGAGCGCGCTGAAGGACGCGGACCGGGTGCTGCTGCGGGGCGAGGCCGGCTCCGGCAAGACGACCCTGCTCCAGTGGCTGGCGGTGACCGCCGCCCGCGGTGCCTTCGAGGGGGAGCTGGCCGCCTGGAACGGCCTGGTGCCGGTCCCGGTCACCCTGCGCCGGTACGCGGGCCGGGAACTCCCCTCTCCCGAGGCCCTGTTGGACGAGGTGGCGGGTCCGCTGACCGGGCACATGCCGACGGCCTGGGTGGACCGGCAGCTCGCCGCCGGGCGCGCGCTGTTACTGGTGGACGGGGTGG
The DNA here is from genome assembly GCF_008642295.1 of Streptomyces venezuelae. Lineage (GTDB taxonomy): Bacteria > Actinomycetota > Actinomycetes > Streptomycetales > Streptomycetaceae > Streptomyces > Streptomyces venezuelae_C. Next base: position 2,254,193 of record NZ_CP029190.1, read on the forward strand.
ACGAGCTGCCCGCCGCCGAACGGCGGGCGGTCCGGGACTGGCTGCGCCGCCTGCTGCTCGCCTATCCGGCCAACCGCGCGGTGGTCACCTCCCGCCCGGCGGCGGCCCGCAGCGACTGGCTGCGGGCGGAAGGCTTCCGGCCGGTCCTGCTGGACCGGATGCGGCCGGCCGACCTGGCCGAGTTCGTCCGCCAGTGGCACGAGGCGGTGCTGGACCGGGACGAGGAACTGCCCGACTACGAGCGGGCCTTGCTGACCAGCCTCCAGAACCGGCCGCACCTCCAGTCCCTGGCGGCCACGCCCTTGCTGGCGGCTCTGCTCTGCGCCCTGCACCTGGACCGGCGCGGGCAGCTGCCGCGCAACCGGATGGAGCTGTACCGGATCGCCCTGGAGATCCTGGTGCAGCGCCGGGACGCCGAGCGGTGCGTGCCGAGCGGCCTGGACGTCCAGCTGACGCTGACCGACAAGCTGCGGCTGCTCCAGGACCTCGCCTGGCGGCTGTCGGACAACGGTCGCAACGAGATCGCGCGGCAGCGGGCCGAGGTCCATGTGCACTATGCGCTCGGCGCGATGCGGCATCTGGAGGGCTTCGAGGCGTCCGCGGTGCTGGACCACCTGGTGGCCCGCTCGGGGGTGCTCCGCTCCCCGGCCGACGGCCGGATCGACTTCCTGCACCGCAGCTTCCAGGAGTACCTGGCGGCGGCGGACGCGGCCGTGCAGGACAACATCGGCAACCTGGTGGGGCGGGCGCACCTGGACTTCTGGTACGAGACGATCGTGATGGCGGCGGGCCACGCGAACCGCACCCAGCGGACGGAGCTGATCGAGGGGGTGCTGGGGCGGGCGGCTGCGGAGCCACGGCACCGGAGGCGGCTGAAGCGGCTGGCGGCGTCCTGCCTGGAGACGATGGAAGCGGTGCCGGAGGAGGTCGTGTCCGGCCTGGACGAGGCGCTGGACTCGCTGATCCCGCCGAGCGGGGACGAGGAGGCCGCGGCGCTGGCGGCGGTGGGCCCGGCGGTGCTGAGCCGGCTTCCCGGGTCCTTGAGCGGGCTGTCGACGGAGCCCGCAGAGGCCACCGTGCGCACGGCCGCACTCATCGGCGGCTCCCGGGCCCTGGACCGGCTGGCCCATTGGGTGCCCGGCGCTGAGGGCAGGTCGGCATCGTCCCTCGCGGGCGCATGGGGGTACTTCGACCCGGATGAGTACGCGGAGCGGGTCTTGCGCCGACTGCCGCTGACGCGGGTGCATCTGACGCTGACGCACCCAACGCAGTGGCCTGCTCTACTGCGGCTCCCCGACGTCCGTCGCGTGGGGGTGGTGTACCCGTTCTTCGACGGCCTCGCCCAGACGACCCAGCTGGCCGGCTTGCACAGTCTCACGATGTACGACCTCCGCAATGAGGCAGATCTCGCTCCGTTGCGGCATCACGATGAGCTCACGTCGCTCACCCTGCGGGGGAACGTGCCGCTGACCGATGCCACGCCGCTGCGCGACCTGCCCAGACTGGACAACCTGGCACTGGAGGGCTGGGTATCGCTGCCCCCGCTCCGGGACATCCCGGTGCCCGCCGAGACATGGAATCTGAGCCTGGGCCGCCTTGCCCCCGAAACGGACCTCGCGTCCCTCACCGACCGGCCCGCGCTGGGCCTCCTCGACCTGCGGGGCCGCGGTGAACCGCGTGGATTCGACGAGCTGAGCGGCCTGAGCCATCTCTTCTTCCTGGCCATGGATGGCTACGACCTGCGCACCTGGCTCCCGGCCATCCGCAGCGCGCCACGCCGGCTGGGCACCGTCGCGTTCCGGGACTGTCTGCTGCCGGCGGACTTGGGTTCGCTGGCCTCGCTCGGCACCCTGGAGACTCTGTACCTCTACGGCTGCCGAACGGCCGACGGCCGCCCCCCGAACCTGGACTCGGTGCCCGAGGGCATCAACGTCCGGCTCGGCTGAGCGGCCGTACGGAGGGGTCTGGGGGTCAGCCCTGCCAGGAGTGCGGGGCGCGGAAGCCCGGGGTGCGCTCCAGGCGGCGCCAGCCGGCCGTGGTGCGGGCGCGGGGGGCCGGGATGTCCGGGGTGGACGCGGCGCGGGCCAGCAGGATCGCGGTGATCGCGGCCAGCTCCTCGGGCTTGGCGTTGCCCTTTTCGACGCGCAGCAGCATGTCGGTGCTCATCGGTGGCGTGTCTCCTCTTACTGCGGCGGGTTGCCGTGCTTGCGGGACGGCAGGTCGGCGTGCTTGTTGCGGAGCATCGCGAGGGCGCTGATCAGCGTCTCGCGGGTTTCGGCGGGGTCGATGACGTCGTCGACGAGGCCGCGTTCGGCCGCGTAGTACGGGTGCATCAGCTCGGCCTTGTACTCCTTGACCATCCGGGCGCGCATGGCCTCGGGGTCTTCGGCGTCGGCGATCTGGCGGCGGAAGATGACGTTGGCCGCGCCCTCCGCGCCCATGACCGCGATCTCGTTGGTGGGCCAGGCGTAGGTGAGGTCGGCGCCGATGGACTGGGAGTCCATCACGATGTACGCACCGCCGTAGGCCTTGCGCAGGATCAGGCTGATCCGCGGGACGGTGGCGTTGCAGTACGCGTACAGCAGCTTCGCACCGTGCCGGATGATCCCGCCGTGCTCCTGGTCCACACCCGGCAGGAAGCCCGGCACATCCAGCAGGGTCACGATCGGAATGTTGAACGCGTCGCACATCTGGACGAAGCGCGCGGACTTCTCCGAGGCCTCGATGTCCAGGACACCTGCGAGGTGGGCCGGCTGGTTGGCGACGATGCCGACGACCTGGCCGTCCAGGCGGGCGAGCGCGCAGATGATGTTGCGGGCCCAGCGCTCGTGGATCTCCAGGAAGTCGCCGTCGTCGACGAGTTCCTCGATCACCTTGTGCATGTCGTACGGGCGGTTGCCATCGGCCGGGACCAGGTCGAGCAGTACGTCCGAGCGCCGGTCGGCCGGGTCGTCGGTGGCGTGCACCGGCGGGTTCTCGCGGTTGTTCGAGGGCAGCATCGAGATGAGGTAGCGGACCTCGGCGATGCAGTTCTCTTCGTCGTCGTAGGCGAAGTGCGCGACGCCGGAGGTCTCGGCGTGCACGTCGGCGCCGCCCAGGCCGTTCTGGCTGATCTCCTCGCCGGTCACCGCACGGACCACGTCCGGGCCGGTGATGAACATCTGCGAGGTGTCCCGGACCATGAACACGAAGTCCGTCAGCGCCGGCGAGTACGCCGCACCGCCGGCGCAGGGGCCGAGCATGACCGAGATCTGCGGGATGACGCCCGAGGCCTTGGTGTTGCGCTGGAAGATACCGCCGTACCCGGCCAGGGCACTGACGCCCTCCTGGATACGGGCGCCGGCCCCGTCGTTGAGCGAGACCAGCGGCGCACCGGCCGCAATGGCCATGTCCATGATCTTGTGGATCTTCGCCGCGTGCGCCTCACCGAGCGCGCCGCCGAAGATCCGGAAGTCGTGGGCGTAGACGAAGACCGTCCGGCCCTCCACCGTGCCCCAGCCGGTGATCACACCGTCCGTGTACGGCTTGCGGGCTTCCAGACCGAACCCGCTGGCGCGGTGCCGGCGCAGCTGCTCGACCTCCTTGAAGGAACCCTCGTCCAGCAGGAGCGCGATGCGCTCGCGGGCGGTGAGCTTGCCCTTGGCGTGCTGGGCTTCGGTGGCGCGGTCGCTGGGGCCGCGCCGCGCCTGCTCGCGCAGGTCGTGCAGCTCGGCCACTCGGCCGCGAGCATCCGTCGGCTCGCCCGGGATCTGGTCCACAACGGTCATGTATCGACCTTACGAAGAGGACCAAGCGAAACCCTCCGTAGATACCGCACAGTCTCGGGCGCGATCCGCTGTGAGGACGGGACAGAACCGGGGAGCGGCGCAAGGACATCACCAGGAGGGACCTTCATCCTTTGTGGGGTGTCCACAAACTCAACCTAGATGTTGAAATTTGAACGGAATGGGTCTACCGTCATTTTCATTGAAGTTTCAACAACAACCGAGGAGTGCATCATGGGCCTGTTCACCCGTCGCAGCCAGCAGAACACCACCACCGCCGCCGCCGGCACCGTCTCCACCCTTGACCCGGCCCTCGCCGCCCTCACCGGCGACTACGTGATCGACGCCGCGCACAGCAGCATCGGCTTCACCGTCCGGCACGCGATGGTGACCAACGTCCGGGGCACCTTCGCCGAACACCAGGGCACCCTGCACCTGGACGGCGCCGACCCGGCCCGGTCGACCGCCGCCATCGAGGTCCGGATCGCCTCGGTGGACACCGGTATCGCGGACCGCGACACGCACCTGCGCAGCGGTGACTTCTTCGACGCCGAGGCGTACCCGGTGATGACCTTCCGGTCCACCGCAGCGCAGCAGCTGGGCGGCGACCGCTACCGGATCAGCGGCGACCTGACCATCAAGGACGTCACCCGGCCGCTCGCCATCGACCTGGAGTTCAACGGCTCCGCCACCGATGTGTACGGCAACGAGCGGGTGGGGTTCGAGGGCAGCACCGAGATCCTGCGTTCCGACTGGGGCCTGACCTGGAACGCGGCCTTGGAGGCCGGCGGTGTGATGGTCAGCGACAGGGTGAAGCTGACCTTCGACATCTCGGCGATCAAGCAGGCCTGAGCACCGGCGACAGGGACCCCCGGGGGGCGGCCTAGAAGCCGCCCCCGTCGAAGCCGCCGCCACCGCCCCAGTCCCCGCCGCCGAAGTCGGAGGCGCTGAAGTCGGAGCCGGAGAAGTCCCCGCCCTCGAAGCCGTTGCCGACGTCGCCGCTGCCGAAGTCGGCGGCATAGGCCGGGGTGGACATCATCGAGCCGAGCATCGTGCCCATCAGCAGGCCGGGCAGGATGCCGCCGCCGAAGTAGCCGCCGGCCCAGGGACCGTACGCCGGGCCGGCGTCGTAGTACGGCCGCGGCCCGTGCTCGGTGTCCACCGTACGGAGCATCGGGTCCCGGCCCTCGCGCAGCCGGACCGCGTCCGCCGTGCACACCGGGACCGTCCGGGCGGTCCCGCCGGCCGGCGCCCAGCCCGCGTCCTCGGTGCTGGGTCCGTGCCGCGGGTCGAAGAAGCAGGGCAGCCGGCGCTCGGGAAGCGCCCGGCCCTCGCGGCGGGCGGCGAGCACGGCCAGCGAGAACCGGCCGTCCTCCAGCGCCTGGGTCACGCCCTTGACCTCGTCGGGGTGCTGGACGTTGCCCATGATCTGCTTGGCCTTGTCGTACGAGTCCAGGGCCTTCTCGTAGTCCGTGCGCATGGAGTCGTCGGCGCCGGGCTCGGACGGGTGGAAGTCGAGGCGTTCCAGCTCCTCGCCGAAGGCGGTGATGTCCTCGTCGACCACCACCCGCAGCTTCTCGATGGCCTCGCGCCGGGCCTCTTCCTTCTGCTTCCGGTTGCGGCGGACCAGGGCGTACGCGCCACCGCCGCCGACCGCCACCACGGCGCCGAGACCGATCAGGCCGGCGACCGGGGCCCCGCCGTCCGTGCCGGTGGTGCCCCAGGAGGCCGGGGCGCTGCCCTTGGCCTGGGCCAGTGCCTGGTCCACGAAGGTGTTCAGCTGGGTGGCGGCGTCCACCGTCCCGCCGCTCTTCACCGCGCTGGTGAGGTTGCGTACCGCGTTGGTGGGCATGACGGCCTTGTCCGCGCCGGCGTTGAAGCCGTCGCCGAGCCGGATCGCATAGAGGCCGGTGATGCCGGTGTTGTTGCGGACGGTGGAGAGCACGCTCTCGGGCGGGAACTCGGCGGAGTTCGGCAGCACCGCGACGAACACGGGCTTGTCGGCGTCCTTGATCTTCTTCGCCAGCGCGTCCGCCTGGTCCTTCGGCAACTGCGCCGCGGCGCGCGGATCGACATAGACCGGGCTCTCCTTGAGCGCCTCGGCCACAGCGGCGGGCCCGGTTGCTGCGGCGGCCGGCGACGCGAGGGCGACGGCGCCCACCGGCAGGGCCAACAGCACACCGGAAAGTACGGATATCAGCCTGGTCCTCATGCCTACGACGCTACCTGAACAGGCACTTTCCTGTGTTAATAGGACATAAGTCCCCGCCGGGCCGGAGCCCGGCGGGGCGGGAGCGCCGGAGGCGGGAGCACCGGAGCCGGGCTACTCCGCCGGTTCGATGCCCGCGTGCAGGAGGCCGTAGGTGAAGGCGTCCTCCAGCGCCTGCCAGGACGCGGCGATCACATTCGGCGCCACCCCGACCGTGTTCCACTCGCGGTGGCCGTCCGTGGTGGTGACCAGCACCCGGGTGGTGGACTCGGTGCCGTGGGTGCCCTCCAGGATGCGGACCTTGTAGTCGACCAGCTCGAACTTGGCCAGCTGCGGGAAGAAGCGCTCCAGGGCCACCCGGAGCGCCCGGTCCAGGGCGTTGACGGGGCCGTTGCCCTCCGCCGTGGCCACGATCCGCTCCCCCTTGGCCCAGAGCTTCACGGTGGCCTCGTTGGCGTGCGTACCGTCCGGGCGGTCCTCGACGATGGCCCGCCAGGACTCGATCCGGAAGAACCGGCGGGCGCGGCCCTCCGCCTCCTCCCTGAGCAGGAGCTCGAAGGAGGCGTCGGCGGCCTCGTAGGTGTAGCCGGCCAGCTCCCGTTCCTTGACCCGCTCCACGACCCGGGAGACCAGGGCGCGGTCCCCGCCGAGGTCCACGCCGAGCTCCCGGCCCTTGAGCTCGATGGAGGCCCGGCCGGCCATGTCGGAGACCAGCATCCGCATGGTGTTGCCGACCCGCTCGGGGTCGATGTGCTGGTAGAGGTCCGGGTCGACCTTGATGGCCGAGGCGTGCAGTCCGGCCTTGTGGGCGAAGGCGGAGACTCCGACGTACGGCTGGTGCGTGGAGGGGGTGAGGTTGACGACCTCGGCGATGGCGTGGGAGATCCGGGTCATCTCGGCCAGGGCGCCGGGCGGCAGGACCTCGCGGCCGTACTTGATCTCCAGGGCGGCGACCACCGGGAAGAGGTTGGCGTTGCCGACCCGCTCGCCGTAGCCGTTGGCGGTGCACTGCACATGGGTGGCGCCGCCGTCCACGGCGGCGAGGGTGTTGGCCACGGCGCAGCCGGTGTCGTCCTGGGCGTGGATGCCGAGCCGGGCGCCGGTGTCGGCGAGGACGGTGGAGACCACGGCGGTGACCTGGGCGGGGAGCATGCCGCCGTTGGTGTCGCAGAGGACGACCACGTCGGCGCCGGCCTCGTACGCGGTGCGGACCACGGACTTGGCGTACTCCGGGTTGGCCCGGTAGCCGTCGAAGAAGTGCTCGCAGTCGACGAACACCCGGCGGCCCTGCTCGCGCAGGTAGGAGACGGTGTCCCGGACCATCTCCAGGTTCTCGTCCAGGGTGGTGCGCAGGGCCAGCTCGACATGCCGGTCGTGGGATTTGGCGACCAGGGTGATCACGGGTGCGCCGGACTCCAGCAGGGCCCGAACCTGGGGGTCCTCGGCCGCGGAGCCGCCGGCCCGGCGGGTGGCGCCGAAGGCCACCAGCTGGGCGTGCTTGAAGTCGATCTCGGCGCGGGCGCGGGCGAAGAACTCGGTGTCGCGCGGGTTGGCGCCGGGCCAGCCGCCCTCGATGAAGCCGACACCGAACTCGTCCAGGTACCGGGCGATCGTCAGCTTGTCCGCGACCGTGAGGTTGATGCCCTCGCGCTGCGCGCCGTCCCGCAGCGTGGTGTCGAAGACGTGGAAGCTGTCGTCGAGGACGGCCTTCGGCGCTGTCGTCTCTGTTGGCGTCACGGTGTTCTGGCTCCTGTCGGATGAGTGGCTCCGGATGCCCGCCCAGGGATGGTCGCCGCCACTTGCCCCCATCATCGCGCGCTCACGGTCTCCGGCCGGAATGGAGCCGGTAAACGAAAAGACCCCTCGCGGGTGCGAGAGGTCTGCGCGCGGGTCTGGGGCACGGTGGCCGCCTCCGCGGAGGTTGTCCACGGTTCAGCGGCCACTGCGGACCGGCGCGCTGCTGCCGATAATCATGGGCTGAGCAAGCACGCCCGCAGTTTGCCACATCGCCTCCGGCAGCTGGACGCCGGTCTCACGATACGGTCACCGGGGTGAGGGCCTCGGCGAAGAACTCCTGTACGTGGTCGAGGATCTGCCGGCGGTCCAGGCCGGGCAGGCCGACCGCCAGCTGGATGCTGAACCCGTCCAGCAGGGCCCGGGTGCGGGCGGCGAAGCGGTCGGCGTCCACCGGCCGGAATTCGCCGCGCGAGATGCCCTCGGCGAGCAGCGCCACCAGGTCGCGGTGCCAGGCGCCCTCGATGGCGGCCTGGCGGTCGCGCTCCTCCGGGCCGGCGTTCTGGGAGCGGTTCCAGACCTCCAGCCAGAGCGTCCAGTGCGGGTCCCGGGCGTACTGGGGCACGTACAGGTCGACATAGGCGGTCAGCCGGTCGCGGACCGGGCCGCGCCGGGAGAGCAGGGCCCGCCGTTCGCCGCCGAGGGCCGCCTCGCTCCACTCCAGGGTCTGCAGCAGCAGCTCGTCCTTGCTGCGGAAGTAGTAGAGGAGGTGGCCGCTGCTCATGCCGACCTGGCGGCCCAGTCCGGCCATGGTGAGCCCGTCCAGGCCGCGCTCGGCGATCGTGGCCATGGCGGCGACGAGTACGTCCTCGCGCGGCGGCGCGTTCTTCCGCGCGCGTACCCCACCCGCCACCATGGCCACTCTCCTCACACCTTCGGCTGTTGCTGGGTGATGCAGTGGATGCCGCCACCCCCGGCGAAAATCGTACGTGCGTCAACCAGTGTCACGGTCCGCTCCGGGAACAGTCCGCGGAAGATCTCGGCGGCCTCGTCGTCGCGCGGGTCGTCGAAGGAGCACAGCACGACGCCGTCGTTGCACAGGTAGTGGTTGATATACGAGTAGTCCACCCACTCGTCGTCCTCTTCCAGCACGGTCGGGGCGGGGATCTCCACGACCTCCAGCGGCCGGCCCTGGGCGTCGGTGGCGGCGCGCAGGATGGCGGCGATGGTCTTGCCGCGCTCGTGGTCCGGGTGGGCCGGGTCGGGCTGGCTGTGGACCATGACCACGCCGGGGCGGGCGAAGGCCGCGACGATGTCCACATGGCCCTGGGTGCCATAGGTGCCGTAGTCGCCGGCCAGGCCGTACGGCAGCCAGATGGCCTTGGTGGTGCCCAGGTGGGCGTGGATCTCCTGCTCGACCTGCTCGCGGGTCCAGTCGGGGTTGCGGCCCGCGCCCAGCTGCACGGTGTCGGTCAGCAGGACGGTGCCCTCGCCGTCGACGTGGATGGCGCCGCCCTCGTTGACCAGCGGGGTGGAGTACGTACGGGTGCCGACCAGGTCGGAGACGTGGCGGGCGACCTTGGAGTCGTTGTCCCAGCGGGCCCATTCCTGGGCGCCCCAGCCGTTGAAGGTCCAGTCCACGGCGGCGAGCTCGCCCTGGCGGTTGGTGACAAAGGTGGGGCCGATGTCCCGCATCCAGGCGTCGTCCAGCTCCCGCTCGACCAGGTCGATGGGGTGCTTGTCGCCGGGGCCGACCACGGCGCGGGCGCCTTCGGCGTCGCCGGGCGAGACCACCAGGGTGACCGGCTCGTACGCGCTGACGGCGCGGGCCACGGCGCCCCAGGCGCGGCGGGCCTCGGCGAGCTCCTCCGTGTTGGTGAAGGTCGGATTGAGGCTGGGCCAGGCCATCCAGGTGCGCTCGTGCGGCGCCCACTCGGGGGGCATGCGGAATCCGGCGTCCACGGGCTTGTTCATGATCACGTCAGTGGTCCTCGCTGGTCTACAGGCAGTACAGGCGGTTGAGGGCAACGGATTCGGTTAGAGCATCACTCTAACTCTTCACTTTCCCGCAAGGAACCATTGACCTGAGACCGGGCCTTGAGTCACATTGAGTGCCGCTCAAACAAACCCACCCCCCAGTCACCGCCCTCTGCCCGGGAGTCCCCCCATGCCCATAGAACAGCGCGGAGTCGACACCATCCCGGAGGAGGAGCGCACCAGCACCCCGCGCGACCTCGTGGCGATCCTGCTCGGATCGAATCTCTGCCTCGGCGTGATCGTCTTCGGCTGGTTGCCGCCCTCCTTCGGCCTGGGCCTGTGGCCCTCGGTGACCGCCATCGTGACCGGCACCCTCATCGGGATCGCGTTCACCGCGCCGCTCGCCCTCGTCTCGCTCCGGACGGGCACCAACCTGTCCACCTCCAGCGGGGCCCAGTTCGGGGTCCGGGGCCGGCTCGTCGGCTCGGTGGTGGGACTGCTGCTCTCGCTCGGCTACACCGCGCTCACCCTGTGGATCGGCGGCGACGTGATGGTCGGGGTGCTCTCCCGGCTCACCGGGCTGCCGGACGGCGGGGCCTCCCGGGCCCTGATGTACGGGGTCCTGGCCGCCTGCACCGTCGTCGGGGCCGTCTTCGGCTACCGGCTGCTGCTGCGGATGAGCAAGCTGCTGGCCGTGGCCATGGTGGTACTGCTGGCGGTGGGCGTGTTCGCGTACTCCGGCGATTTCACCACCGCCGCCCCGCCGGACACCCCGTACCTGCTGGGCTCCTTCTGGCCGACCTGGGTGCTCGCCGCCGTCGCCGCCGGGCTCAGTGGCCCGGTCGCCTTCATCACCCTGCTCGGCGACTACACCCGCTACATCTCCCCCGCCCGGCACGGCTCCCGCAAGGTCTTCTGGGCCACCTGCGCCGGCCTGCTCTTCGGCCTGCTGGTCCCGCAGCTCTTCGGCACCTACACCGCGCTGGCCGCCCGGGCCGGCCTGGACTACGCCGGACCGCTGGTCGAGGCCTCGCCCGGCTGGTACCTGATCCCGCTGCTGCTGGCCGCCGCGGGCGGCTCCATCGGCAACGCCGGGCTGATGCTGTACTCGATGGGCCTCGACCTCGACGCCATCCTGCCCCGCGCCACCCGGACCCGGGCCACCCTGATCGCCGCGGGCGTCGCCACCGGCTTCGTCTTCCTCGGCTCCTTCGCCTGGAGCGCGCAGGCCGCGATGACCTCCTTCGTGCTGCTGCTCACCGCGCTGGGCACGCCCTGGGCCGTGATCACCCTGATCGGCCATCTGCGCTGCCGCGGGAAGTACGACCAGGAAGCGCTCCAGGTGTTCAACCGCCGGGCCCGTGGCGGCGTCTACTGGTACAGCGCCGGGTGGAACCTCCGCGCCACCGCCTCCTGGGCGGCGGGTGCGGCGGTGGGCCTGGCCGCCGTGTCGACCCCGCTGTACGAAGGGCCGCTGCTGGCCCTGACCGGCGGGGTGGACTGCAGCTTCATCCTGTCGGGGCTGGTCGGCGGCCTGGTGTACACGGCGCTGACCTTCCGGACCGCACCGGTCCGGGAGGTCGTGCTGGCGATCGACTAGCGGTACGACAAACGGGGAGGCGCTGTGGAAGAGCTCGCATACGTGGCCGGCAAGGTGGTCAAGGGGATCGCGGGCCTCGCGTACGCCTTCGGCGACGCCCTGACCGGGCTCGGCCCGGAGGGCCGGGCCAAGCGCGGGGACGAGGACAAGAAGGACGAGAAGAAGAACGAGGGCTGACCACTGCGGCCCCACGCACAAGGGCCCCCGCGCCACTGCGCGGGGGCCCTTCGCCGTACGACAGGGGTGCGCGGCATCAGCCGAGCTGGTGCATCCAGCCATGGGTGTCGGCGGAGTGGCCGGTCTGGAGCTCCAGCAGGGCCTTGCGCAGGCGCATGGTGACCTGGCCGGGCTCGCCGTCGCCCTGGGTCCAGTTGGCGCGCTCGGACTTGACCGAGCCGACCGGGGTGATCACGGCGGCGGTACCGCAGGCGAACACCTCGGTGAGCGTGCCGTTCTCGTTGTCCCGCTTCCAGTCCTCGGTGGTGATCCGGCCCTCCTCGGCGGTGTAGCCGAGGTCGCGGGCGATGGTGAGGAGGGAGTCGCGGGTGATGCCGGGGAGGAGCGAGCCGGTGAGCTCGGGGGTCACGATGCGGTCGCCGTACACGAAGTACAGGTTCATGCCGCCCATTTCCTCGATCCAGCGGTGCTCGACGGCATCCAGCCAGACCACCTGGTCGCAGCCGTGCGAGGCCGCCTGGGCCTGCGCGACCAGCGAGGCCGCGTAGTTGCCGCCGGTCTTGGCCGCGCCGGTGCCGCCCTTGACCGCGCGGACGTACTCCTCGGAGAGCCAGACGGAGACCGGCTTGACGCCACCGGGGAAGTAGGCGCCGGCGGGCGAGGCGATGACCATGAAGAGGAACTCGTTGGCCGGGCGGACGCCCAGGCCGACCTCGGTCGCGAACATGAACGGCCGCAGGTAGAGGGAGGCTTCACCGGAGTCCGGCACCCAGGCGCGGTCCTGCTTGATGAGCGCGTCGCAGGCCTCGATGAACAGCTCGGTGGGCAGCTCGGGCATCGCCATGCGGCGGGCGGAGGCCTGGAACCGCTCGGCGTTGGCCTCGGGGCGGAAGGTGGCGACGGTGCCGTCGGGCTGGCGGTACGCCTTGAGGCCCTCGAAGATCGTCTGCGCGTAGTGCAGCGTCATGTTCGCCGGGTCCATGGACAGCGGCGCGTACGGGACCAGCTCGGCGTCGTGCCAGCCGCGGCCCTCGGTCCACTTGACGGTCACCATGTGGTCGGTGAAGTGGCGGCCGAATCCGGGGCTGGCCAGGATCGCCTCGCGCTCCGCGTCGGACAGCGGGTTCGAGGAGGGCTTGAGCTCGATGGTGGGCGTCGTCATGAGTGCTTGTCCTTCACCGGTTGTGTATGGCGGACCGCGCTCACGGCGTACTAGGACGTCCGAGCTTCCCCGTATTCCGCGGCCTCGCGTTCGATTATCGCGCGCGGGGTGGCTTCGGAGAAACGGGGCGTTGCGGCCCAGGGAGATGGTGGCACCCGGGGCCGCACAGGAAAAGCCGCCGGGTCCAGGGAACGCGACCCGGCGGCTTTCCTTGTGCTGGTGGAGCCGAGGTGTGCCGGGTCAGCCGGCTACGCGTGCGGCGAGGGCATCGCCGATGCGGTCGGTGGACCGGAAGGTGCCGTCGCGCTCGGCCAGGTCGGCCGAGACGGCCTCCTCGATGCGGACGGCCTGGGCCTCGTAGCCGAGGTGGCGCAGCAGGAGGGCGACGGAGAGGATCGTGGCGGTCGGGTCGGCCTTGCCGGTGCCCGCGATGTCCGGGGCGGAGCCGTGGACCGGCTCGAACATGGACGGGAAGGCGCCGGTCGGGTTGATGTTCCCGGAGGCGGCCAGGCCGATTCCGCCGGTCACGGCGGCGGCCAGGTCGGTGAGGATGTCACCGAAGAGGTTGTCCGTGACGATGACGTCGAAGCGCTCGGGCTGCGTGACGAAGAAGATCGTCGCGGCGTCGACGTGCAGGTAGTCGGTGGTGACCTCGGGGTATTCCCGGCCGACCGTGTCGAAGATGTTCTTCCACAGGTGGCCGGCGTACACGAGAACGTTGTTCTTATGCACCAGGGTCAGCTTCTTGCGGGGGCGGGCGTTGGCCCGCTCGTACGCGTCGCGGACGACCCGCTCGACACCGTAGGCGGTGTTGATGCTGACCTCGGTGGCCACCTCGGCGGGGGTACCGGTGCGCAGCGAGCCGCCGTTGCCGGTGTACGGGCCCTCGGTGCCCTCGCGGACGACGATGAAGTCGATCTCCGGGCGGCCGGCCAGCGGGGTGGCGGTGTTCGGGAACAGCTTGGACGGGCGCAGGTTGATGAAGTGGTCGAAGGCGAAGCGGAGCTTCAGCAGCAGACCGCGCTCCAGGACACCGGACGGGACCGAGGGGTCGCCGATGGCGCCCAGCAGGATCGCGTCGTGGTGCTTGAGGGCCTCCAGCTCCGCGTCCGGCAGGGTCTCGCCGGTGCGGTGCCAGCGCTGGGCGCCGAGGTCGTATTCCTTGGTCTCCAGCTTCACATCCTGGGGCAGGACCGCGGAAAGGACCTTGAGGCCCTGAGCCACGACTTCCTGGCCGATGCCATCACCGGGGATCACTGCGAGATTGATGCTGGTCGACATGACGGCACCGTACTCCTTGTCCAGCCCTCGGGCATGTTGCGTCCACCATCTGGACGCAACATGCCGGGGCGGCAGCAGGTCCGGCGGGTCTCAGTGGCCGGTCTCGCCGCCGTTGTCACGGCGGTCCAGGGCGCGCTGCAGGGCGGCGGCAGCGTTCCTGCGGTCCGCGTCGGCCGAGGAGGAGTGGCGGACGCGGCGGGTGGCGGGGCGGGAGGAGGAGGTGGTGTGCATGGTGATCGACTCCTTGAGATCACGGCGTGGCGGGGCCACGGATGAGGGGGGTTCCTTCAAGGCGCCGGAGGGGCGGGGAGCGCATCGCCGCAGGGGTTGCCTGCTCGGGGCGCGCGCTCTCGACCGCCATTCGCCGGATCGGCGAGACGTTCGGCTTCTACAAAGCTAGGACAGGTCGGGCTGTATGTCTGCGCAATTACTCGGACTTCCTAGCATCTGAGACGAACGTGTCAGGTCGATACGCGAACGGTGCCCGGAGAGTGCCCGGAGAGTGCTCGGGTGGTGCCCGGGCGATGCCGGGACGATGCCGGGCGCGCAGGCCGGGGCCCGGCGCGGCGCGGCGCGGTTCAGCTGCCGGAGGGGCGCCGCTGGGCGCGGAGCTCGCGGATCAGGGCCTGGACGGCCAGGGTGCCGGCCTGCTCACGGGTGGTGACGTAGCCCACCGAACGGGTGGGGCGCTCCGGTCCGAGATCGGTGATCTGCACCGTGTCCGGTGCTCCGGCCAGGGAGAGGGCGGGCATGATCGCCATGCCGAGGCCCCGTTCCACCATGGTCAGCACCATGCCGTCGTCCTCCGCCGTGACGGTGGCCCGCGGAATCCAGTCCTGCCCGCGCCACCACTCCCGGGTGTAGGACCCGCAGTTCTCGTCCCAGTCCAGCAGCGGCAGCGCCTTGGGATCGGGGTGTCCGGCGGGGTGCACCAGGGCGTACGGCTCCTCGACGAGCACCCCGCTCAGCAGGCCGGCCGGTACGTCCGCGGAGCCGCCGAGGGTGGCGATGCCGAGGTCGGCCCGGCCGGCGGCCACCTCCCCCGCCGTGCCGGCGCCGAGCTCGCGGACCACCCGCACCTCGGGCCGGATCCCGGGGTGGCGGGCGGTGAGCCGCTCCAGGGCGGGTGGCAGCAGGTGCAGGGCCGCGCTGCGGAAGGCGGCGATGCGCAGGGGCCCGGCCAGGGCCCCGGCGGGCGCCGCCGCGGCGCGCACCTCCGCGGCGAGGACCTCGTACAGCCGGAGGATCCGGCGGGCGTGGGCCACGGCCCGCTCCCCGGCGGGGGTGGGCCGGGCGCCGGACCGGCCGCGGTCGAAGAGCACGGCGCCGAGCTTGGCCTCGCTGCCGCGCACCGAGTGCGAGACGGCCGACTGGGTGAGGCCGAGCGTCCCGGCGGCGGCGGAGAACCCGCCGTTCTCGGCGACGGCCACCAGGACCCGGAGCTCCTGCGGGGCGAGCTCGGCGGCCACCCCGGCCGTGTCCTGTGCCTGCCCGTGTGCCATGCGGCCCGCCCCTCTTTCCATGAGCGCCGCTCATGGATGTGCGGCTTCCATGAACGCAACCCTCTGCCCGGCCCGGTGATTCCTTCCTAGCGTCGTCGTCATGAGCACCCAGACCGGCCACGCCGTCCACCAGATCACCCGCCCCACCGGCTTCCCCACCGCCGACGCGTTCCGCCTCGTCGAGACCCCGGTCCCCGCCCCCGCACCCGGCACCGCCGTGGTGGAGAACCTGCTGCTCTCGGTGGACCCGTACCACCGCGGCATGATGGACGGCGGCGAGGACGGTTTCGAGCTGCACACCCCGCTGGAGGGCCGCTCGCTGGGCCGGGTGATCGCCTCCCGCGACCCCGGGCTGTCCGAAGGCGACCTGGTCTTCCACCGGGCCGGCTGGCGCACCCACGCCCTGGTCACCGCGGGCGTGGACGGCACCCGCGTGGTCCGCCCGTACGAGGGGGTGCCGCTGGAGGCCCACCTCTCCATCCTCGGCGGCACCGGCCTGACCGCGTACGCGGCACTCACCCGGACGGCCGCCCTCCGGGAGGGTGAGGACCTGTACGTGTCCTCCGCCGCGGGCGGCGTCGGCACCGCCACCCTGCACATCGCCCGGCTGCTGGGCGCCCGCCGGATCATCGGCAGTGCCGGCTCGGCCGCGAAGGTCCGCCACCTCACCGGGACCCTCGGCTTCGACGCGGCCTTCGACTACCACGACGGTCCGGTCGGCGAACTCCTCGCCGCAGCCGCACCGGACGGCATCGACGTGTACGTGGACAACGTCGGCGGGGACCACCTGGCGGGCGCGATCGACGTGCTCCGCGAGTACGGCCGGATCGCCTGGGTCGGCGCGATCTCCCACTACAACGGCGACCGCGCACCGGCCGCTCCCCGCAACCTCTTCGAGGTCGTACACAAGTCGCTGCGCCTGGAAGGGGTATTGGTTCGCAATCACACCAATCTGCAGGCAGAACTGGAGGAGTTCCTCGTCCCGCATCTGTGCAGCGGGCGGGTCGGCACCGACACCACCGTTGTGCAGGGAATCGAGCACACCGTGGACGCCTTCCTGACCATGCTCCGCGGGGGCAACACGGGCAAGATGCTGGTCCGTCTCGCCCCTTGATTACGGCCACCTGGAAGTTAACCGAACTCTTACCGCACGGCTGTAGACCTTTGGAGGGGCTGCCGTCACCCTTGCCGTCGATGTGCCGCCGTGGCACCGGAGTGGGAGGCGAGGGGCAAGTGACACCGATCAGCCGCAGAGGGTTCGTGGGAATCGGAGCGGGTCTGGTGGCGGGGGCGACCCTCGCCAACGCCGGCACAGCCGAGGCCGGGACCCTGTCGGCGGCGGCAGCGGCTGCCACCGGCACGATCACCGACGTACGCCATGTGGTGATCCTGATGCAGGAGAACCGCAGCTTCGACCACTACTTCGGCCGGCTGAAGGGCGTACGCGGGTTCGGAGACCGGGCGGCCGGCAACATCCCGGGCGGCTGGGGCACCTTCCAGCAGCCGAACTGGGGCGGCCGGCAGTTCCCGTGGAAGCTGTCCGCCACCCCGCCGGCCGGCGGGGTGGACGGCGAGACCCTGGCCCAGTGCAGCGGCGACCTGCCGCACAGCTGGACCTCGCAGCACGCGGCCTGGAACAAGGGCCGGATGGACAACTGGGTGATGGGCGTGGGCAACACCCGCACCCTCGGCTACCTGGACCGCGGCGACATACCCTTCCACTACGCCCTCGCCGACCACTACACCGTCTGTGACGCGTACTTCTGCTCCGCGCTCAGCGCCACCGGCCCCAACCGCACCTTCCTGTGGAGCGGGAAGATCGACGCCTCCAGCAAGGACGGCGGGGAGGAATCCGGGCTGACCTGGGAGACGTACGCGGAGGCCCTGGAGCGGGCCGGCATCTCCTGGCGGGTCTACCAGAACGCCCAGGACAACTACGGGGACAACGGCCTGGCCTACTTCAAGAAGTTCACGGACGCGGCACCGGGCACCCCCTGGCACGACAAGGGCATGTCCTCCGTCCCCCGCGTCACCGGCTCCACCCCGGACGACATCGCGGCGGCGATCCGGGCGGACGTCGTGGCCGGCACCCTCCCCCAGGTGTCCTGGGTGGTCGCGAACGAGGCGTTCTCCGAGCACCCGTACGCCCCGCCCGGTGACGGCGCACACTTCGTCGACCTGGTCTACCGGGCCCTGGCCGCCGATCCCGAGGTGTTCGACTCCACCGTCCTGTTCCTCAACTACGACGAGAACGACGGCTTCTTCGACCATGTGCCGCCGCCGGTGGCCCCGCCCGGCACCCCCGGCGAGTACCTGGACGGCGTCCCGGTCGGCCTCGGCTTCCGGGTGCCGATGCTGGTGATGTCCCCGTGGACCCGCGGCGGCTGGGTCAGCTCCGAGGTCTTCGACCACACCTCGGTGCTCCGCTTCATGGAGACCTGGTCCACGGCCCTGGGCAAGCCCGCGCTCTGCCCCAACATCAGCGCCTGGCGGCGCAAGGTGTCGGGCGACCTCACCGGCGTCTTCGACTTCACGTCGCCCGTGTACGGCGTACCGGCCGGCCTGCCCTCCACGGCCAAGGTCATCGGCCAGGGCACCTGCGCCCCGCTCCCGAACCCGGTCCCGCAGAACAACGCCCTGCCCGCCCAGGAGCCCGGTACCCGGCCGGCCCGGGCGCTGCCCTACCAGGTCAACGGCAACCTGGACCGGCTGGAGTTCGGCTCGGTCGGAAAGATCACCGCCTGGTTCTCGATGACCAACCAGGGCAGCCAGGCGAAGCGCCCGGCGCACTTCTCCATCCACCCGCACCAGCACCGGGACACGACGGCCTGGCAGTACACGGTGGACCCCGGAGGCACCGCCACCGACTACTTCCACATCGGACTGGGCCACGGCTCGGGCAAGTACGACATCTCCATGTACGGCCCGAACCGCTTTCTGCGCCGGTTCATCGGGGACGCGACCAAGCCGGGCAAGTCCCTGGAGGTCGCGGCCCGCTTCGCGGTGGAGCCGGGCACCGGCAAGCCGGCGGTCTACTTCAAGATGACCAACGCCTCGGGCGCACCGGTCACCTTCACCATCCGCTCGAACGCCTACCGCTCGGACGGCCCCTGGACCTACACCGTCCCGGCGAACTCCTCCCGCGAGGACTTCTTCAACGCGGTGGCGTACAGCAAGGGCTGGTACGACTTCACGATCCTGGCCGACTCCGACGGCACCTGGTCGCGCCGCTACACGGGCCACATCGAAACGGGCGCGCCCAGCATCACCGGGTCCTAGCCGGTCTCCCAGCGGGTCTCCCAGCGGGTCTCCAACCGATCTCAGCCGAAGCAGACCCGGCCGCCCTCGGCCGGGCTGCCCGGCGTCAGACAGAACCGGGCGCCGGCGGGCCCTTTCGCCGCCGGCGCCATCGGGGTCGCCACGTACTGGCCGAGGTCCCGGTCCGTCACCCGGAGCTCCTGGGACGCCGGGCTGCCCGGTACGGACACCTCGACGCGGTCCCCGGCCTTGAGGCCCGCCGCCCGCACCCACACCGCCTGACACAACTCTCCGTGGCGCAGCTCCAGTTGGCGACCGCCCGGAGCGCTGCCGGTCAGGACGGTGGTCACCATGCCCGCACCCCCGCACCCCATGCGCAGCGGGTCCTTGCCCGCACAGCCCGCCGCCGCGCAGCCGGGATTGCGTACCGGCTTCTCCGCCTCCGCGGCCGGGGATCCCTGCGGCTCCGTCCCCGGCCCCCGGAGCAGGATTACCCCCGTCACGGCCGCAGCCGCCAGCAGGACGACGGACAGCACCCCGGCCACCACAGCGGCCCGACGCCGGCGCGGGGCGGCCGGTTCCGCCCCGGACCCGGGCACGGACACCGGTACGGGCACGGACACGGGCACGGCTACGGGCGTGGGCCGGCCCCTGCCGCTCCAGGCCGCATCGGCGAGCTCCCAGAGAGCGCGCAGGCGGGCGGGCGGCTCGCCCGCGACGGCGCACAGCGCCTCGACCGCCTGCCGGGGCGGCGGCTGCTTGCCGTTGAGGTACCGCTCCCAGGAGGACTTGCTGTACGGGGTGCGCTCGCCGAGGGCTGCGAGGCTCAGCCCCGTCCGCTCACGCAGCCGACTCAGTTCGGCGGCGAGCTGCTCACACTCCGTGGACGTCATCACCTGCGCAGCTCCCCCCAGGTCTTCGGCCCGACGATGCCGTCCGCAACCAGTCCGCGCGCCTTCTGGAACCGCGTCGCGGCATCCTTCGTGGGCTGGCCGTACAGCCCATCGGTGGAACCCGGGTCGAAACCGTGTTCGCGGAGCAGGCACTGGACCTCGACCACGTCGAAACCCGTACTGTTGATGTCGAGCAGGATGTCGCGGCTCGTGCTGTGCCCCGCGCGCAGCTCTTCGCCGTGCCGCCGGATGTCGCAGCTGTAGGCCACCCCGCGCCGGTAGCCGGCCTTGCCGTTGTCGGCCACCGCCTCGTCACCGCCCCACACTCCCCCGGCCAGCAGCCCCGCGGTGAAGGCCACGACCACGGCGGCGACGATTCCGGCGATGCATCCGCGGAGCGAGACCGTCCGCTGCGGGGCGGAGTCCTCGCCCCGTTCCGCGCGGGGAGCCTCGGTACCGGGCGCCTCGGTACGGGGAGCGCCCGTACCTCCCGGCCGCCGCACCTGTGCGGCCACGTCGTGGAGCACCAGCAGGCGCGTCGGCTCCAGCCCGCACACCTCGGCCAGTTCCCGGACGGCTTCGCGCGGCACGGGCTGCTTTCCGTTGAGGTACCTCTCCCACGACGAACGGCTGTAGCCGGTCTTCCCCGCGAGCGCGGCCAGGCTCAGGCCGCTGTGATCCTTCAACCGCCGCAGCTCCGCGATGAGTCGCCCCTCACGGCTGTCCAGTGCTGCGGGCAGTTCCTTCCAACGCGCCACTGCCTCTTCCCCCCCTCGGTCCGGTCCCCAGCTTCGGGCCCCCGCCTTCCGGCCACCAGTGGTTTGCACGGCTTGGCCCGAACCGGGCTCGCCGCCGGCATCCCGCGAAAGCATCCCGCCGCAGGACGTCCCAGCAGGTCAGAGCGTGGGACGTCCCACGCTGACCCCTTTTCCCGGCCGCACTGGACGCGATCGGCTTTGGCGCAGGAGAGTCGCTGTCGACGCCGGGCCCAACCGCCCGGTCAACGGAGGGAACACGGAGGGAACTGATTTCATGAACCTTCGCAAGCAGTTCACGGTGGCGGTCGCCACGGCCGTCCTCGGCAGCGGACTCGCGTTCGCCGGGTCCGCCAACGCCGCCGCCCCGTCGCCCACGGCGGCGGAGCAGCGTGTGGCACACAGCTGCAACTACTACGGCGGCACCGCACTCACGAAGTCGGGCCAGACGGGCTCGGCCGCCGTGCAGCGGATCAAGCAAGTGCAGTGCCTGATCAACCAGAACACGAGCTACCCAAACTGGCTGGCCGAGGACGGCCAGTTCGGCTCGGCCACCTACAACGCCGTGAAGTCCGTCCAGAGCCACGCCGGCATCTCCGTCGACGGTGAGGTCGGCACGAACACCTGGGCCAAGCTGCGCGCCGGCGTGTGGTGGTAGCGGTCCGGCCCTGACCGGCCGGGCGGCTCGAGGACCAACGACCAACGACCAACGGGGGAAAGACAGCGGCCCGGCCTCCCGCCAGGAGGCCGGGCCGCCACGGCCGGACCGGAGGGCACGGGGGAACGGGGGAACGGACCTTCCGGGCACGGCCACGGGGGCCGGACGGCATCGCGCCGTCCGGCCCCTCGATGCAGCTCCTAGAGCACGTCCCCGTTCCGCCAGTCGAACCACAGCGGGCCGGCGGTGTCGGGCAGTGCGGCGCCCTCGGGCACCCACAGGTAGGTGGACCCCTCTTCCTCGGCCAGCCGCTGGGGCCCCTCGGGTGCCAGCGTCCCGATCCGGCCGCCCCACACGGTCCAGCCCCGCTGCTCGTACAGCGCGGCGCCTTCATCGGAGGCGGACAGCGCGCCGAGCACGTACGCCCGCGCGATCACCCCTTCGAGCCCGGCCATGACCGCGCTCCCCAGTCCCTGCCGGCGGCAGTCCGCCCGTACGGCCACGGCCTCGACGTATCCGGTGCGCAGGGCCTGACCCCGGTGGACCACCCGCCGCTGCACCAGGCTGCCGTGGGCGACCAGTTCCCCGTCCTGGTGCACCAGGGCGTGCATCCCGCCGAGCCCGTGCTCGAAGTCCTCGTCGCAGAAGTCGCCGTCGAAGGCGGCATCGAGCAGGGACCGGATCTCCTTCAGTGCTCGCTCACCCAGTTCCGAGGTGTGCGCGAGCCGTGTCCGTGTCCGTGTATCGGTCATACAACCAGTGTCCACCCGCCAGGAATCGGCTGGCACATTTCTGGCCGCCCGGTCCGGGCGTGGGCAGACTCGCCCCATGTCGCACACCACCCAGCAGTGGACGCCCACCCACGGCGAGCCCTACCGCCCCGTCCCCTACCGTCCCGCCCGGATGCCCGCAGGTGAATCCCTCGCCCGGGCCGCCGAGTTGCGGAAACGCATGGACGAGCGGCGTACCGTACGGCACTTCTCCGCCGACCCCGTGCCCGAGGAGGTGGTCCGGGACGCGATCGCCTGCGCGGCCACCGCCCCCTCCGGCGCTCATCAGCAACCGTGGACCTTCGTGCTGGTCAAGGACCCGGCGATCCGTGAGCGGATCCGGGCCGCGGCCGAGCAGGAGGAGGAGATCTCCTACGAGGGCCGGCTCGGCGACGAATGGCTGGAGGCGCTGCGCCCGCTGGGCACGGACGCGGTCAAGACGCACCTCACCGATGCGCCCGCGCTGATCGTGGTCTTCCAGCAGCGCTACTGGCTGGGCCCGGACGGCACCAAGCACAAGCACTACTACGTGGACGAGTCGGTCGGCATCGCGGTCGGCATGCTGCTGTCCGCCCTCCACCTGTCCGGCCTGGCCGCCCTGGTCCACACCCCGAGCCCGATGCGCTTCCTGGGTCACGTTCTGAACCGCCCGGAGAACGAGAGGGCCTTCGCCGTGATCCCGGTGGGCTACCCGGCGGAGGACTGCCAGGTGCCCGACCTGGTCCGGAAGTCCCTGGACCAGGTGCTGGTCGAGGTCTAGGGGTTGTCCGGGCCGCCGGGACATGGAAACCGCCCCCGCTCCGGACTTGGGGGTACCGGAACGGGGGCGGGGTCATGCGGAGGGCGTGATCAGCCCATGTGGGGGTAGCCGTACTCGGTCGGCGGGACCAGGGTCTCCTTGATGGAGCGGGTCGAGGTCCAGCGGAGCAGGTTCGACGCGGCGCCCGCCTTGTCGTTGGTGCCCGAGGCCCGGCCGCCGCCGAACGGCTGCTGGCCGACCACGGCACCGGTGGACTTGTCGTTGATGTAGAAGTTGCCCGCGGCGAAGCGGAGCTTCTCCATCGCGTCCGCCGCCGCGTAGCGGTCGGCGGCGATGACCGAGCCGGTCAGGGCGTACGCGGAGACCGACTCCATCTGGGCCAGCATCGCGTCGAACTCGGCGTCCTCGTAGACGTGCACGGCGAGGATCGGGCCGAAGTACTCGGTCGTGAAGACCTCGTTCTCCGGGTCGGTGCACTCGATGACGGTCGGGCGGACGAAGTAGCCCTCCGAGTCGTCGTACGTGCCGCCCGCGACGATGGTGCAGGTCGGGTCGGCCTTCGCGCGGTCGATCGCGGCCTTGTTCTTCGCGAAGGAGCGCTCGTCGATGACCGCGCCGATGAAGTTCGACAGGTCGGTGACCGGGCCCATGGTGATGCCGTCGACCTCGGCCGCGAACTGCTCCTTGAACCCGTCGTTCCAGATGGACGCCGGGATGTAGGCGCGGGAGGACGCCGAGCACTTCTGGCCCTGGAACTCGAAGGAGCCACGGGTCAGGGCGGTCTTCAGGATCGCGCGGTCCGCGGACGGGTGCGCGACGACGAAGTCCTTGCCGCCGGTCTCGCCGACCAGGCGCGGGTAGGACTTGTACTTCTCGATGTTGTTGCCGACCGTCTTCCACAGGTACTGGAAGGTCTTGGTCGAACCGGTGAAGTGGATGCCGGCCAGCTCCGGGTGCTCCAGGGCGACCTCGGAGACCGCGATGCCGTCGCCGGTCACCAGGTTGATGACGCCCTTGGGCAGGCCGGCCTCTTCGAGGAGCTCCATGAGCAGGACCGCGGCGTGGGTCTGCGTCGGGGACGGCTTCCACACGACCACGTTGCCCATCAGGGCCGGGGCGGTCGGCAGGTTGCCGGCGATGGCCGTGAAGTTGAACGGGGTGATCGCGTAGACGAAGCCCTCGAGCGGGCGGTGGTCGCTGCGGTTCCACACGCCGGCCGAGTTCGCGATCGGCTGCTCGGCCAGGATCTGCCGGGCGAAGTGCACGTTGAAGCGCCAGAAGTCGACGAGCTCGCACGGGGTGTCGATCTCGGCCTGCTGCGCGGTCTTCGACTGGCCCAGCATGGTGGACGCGGCCAGCTTCTCGCGCCACGGGCCGGACAGCAGCTCGGCGGCGCGCAGGATGATCGCGGCGCGGTCGTCGAAGGAGGTGGCGCGCCAGGCCGGGGCGGCGGCGAGGGCTGCGTCGATGGCCTCGCGGGCGTCGTCCTGGGTGGCGTTGGCGTAGGTGCCGAGGACCGACTTGTGGTCGTGCGGCTGCACGACGTCGAAGCGCTCGCCCGCACCCATCCGCTTGACGCCGTTGATGGTCATCGGGAGGTCGATCGGGTTCTCGGCCAGCTGCTTGAGCTGAATCTCCAGCCGGGCGCGCTCCGGGCTGCCGGGGGCGTACGAGTGGACCGGCTCGTTGACCGGCGCGGGGACCTGGGTCACAGCGTCCATGGGTCTGACAGCTCCTTGGGCCTAGTTCTTGGTGATCATCGAGCGGACGAAGAAGAGCAGGTTGGCCGGCTTCTCCGCCAGGCGGCGCATGAAGTATCCGTACCAGTCCGTGCCGTACGCGGTGTAGACGCGCATGCGGTGGCCTTCGGCGGCCAGCCGCAGGTGTTCCTCGCTGCGGATGCCGTAGAGCATCTGGAATTCGTACTCATCCAGTTTGCGCCCGGC
This sequence comes from Streptomyces venezuelae, assembly GCF_008642295.1. Lineage (GTDB taxonomy): Bacteria > Actinomycetota > Actinomycetes > Streptomycetales > Streptomycetaceae > Streptomyces > Streptomyces venezuelae_C. Next base: position 2,278,639 of record NZ_CP029190.1, read on the forward strand.
CTTGCGGGCGAGCTCCTGGGTGATGGCGATCAGGCGCGGGTCGTGGGACCCGATCATCGGGTATCCCCGGCCCTCCATCAAGATCTTCAGGATGCGGACGTAGGCCTTGTCGATCTCGGCCTTGTCCTGGTACGCGACCTCCGCGGGCTCCTTGTAGGCGCCCTTGACGATCCGGACCCGGCTGCCGGCGTCGGCCAGCCGGCGGGCGTCGGCCTCGGTGCGGAAGAGGTAGGCCTGGATGACGCATCCGGTCTGCGGGAAGTCCTTCCGCAGTTCGTCGTGGATGGCGAACATCGAGTCGAGGGTGGTGTGGTCCTCGGCGTCCAGCGTGACGGTGGTGCCGATGGCGGCGGCGGCCTCGACCACCGGGCGGACGTTGGCCAGCGCCAGCTCGTGGCCGCCGGGCAGCGCCTGGCCGAACATGGAGAGCTTGACCGACATCTCGGCCCTGGTGCCCAGGCCCAGGTCCTTCAGGCGCTCGATGAGCTCCAGGTAGGCGTCGCGAGCGGCGTAGGACTGCTCCACGGTGGTGATGTCCTCGCCCACCACGTCGAGGGTGACCTCGAGGCCCTTCTCCGTGAGGTCGGCGACGATCGGGATGACCTGGTCGACCGTCTCACCGGGGATGAACCGGTTCACCACGGGCTTGGTCACCGGGGCGGCAGAGACGATTCGGCGCATCTTGTCGCTGCGCGAGGCGGCGAGGATCGCGGGACCCAGCACGGGTACCTCCAACGGGTGGCAGAAAGCTAAGTGAATCCACCGTGAAACCTAAGGATCGAATCGATCCTCGGCCATCGACAGCTGTCACGCATCCGTGGCCGGGATCTCATACATATGTCTGAGGCCGCGGGATCCGGGTGGGAGAATGTGCCCGTGAAGGGCGATTACCAGGACCTGGTGGACGAGATCTCGGCGCTGCTGGACGCCCCGGCGACGCTGGAGAACCGGGACTTCCGCCTGATCGCCTTCGGTGCCCACGACAGCGAGGACGACCTCGCGATGGACCCCGTCCGCACCCGGTCGATCCTCACCCGGCAGTCCACGGCGGCGGTGCGGTCCTGGTTCGAGGGCTTCGGCATCGCCCGGGCGACCGGGCCGGTCCGGATTCCGGCGGCGCCGGAGGCGGGGGTGAACCGGGGGCGGATCTGTCTGCCGGTGCGGTTCCGGGGAATCGTCCACGGGTACGTCTGGCTGCTCGACGCGGAGCCCGGGCCCGATCCGGAGCAGCTGGCTGCCGCGATGGAGGTGGCCGAGCGGATCGGGCTGCTGCTGGCCGAGGAGGCGAAGGCCGGGGCGGACCTGTCCCGGGAGTTCCGGGCGGCGCTGACCGCGGGGCGGGGCCGGGAGCGGGAGCTGAGGGTGGCCGCGCTGCGGGCCGCGCTGGGGGCGGGGGCGGACGGGCTGCACGCGGTGGTGTGCGTGGCGCCGTGGACCGGTGATGCCCCGGCGTCCGTGCAGGGCGCGGCGGCGGTGTGCGTGGCTCCGCTGCGGGCGGCCGGGACGGACGGCGGGCCCGGGTCCGGGGCCGGGGCCGGGGCGGAGCCAGGGGCCGTCGGCGGGTCCGGGGACGGCGGGGCGGTCCCGGCCCAGCCGGCGCTGGCCGTGCTGGTCCGGCTCCGCTCGGCGGACCTGCTGGCCCCGGCGGTGACCACGGCCGGCCGCCTGCTGGCGGGAACGGGCGGCCCGGCCGCCGGACCCGGCGCCGGCCCCGTCACCGGGCCCACGACCGGTGCGCCCACCCGTACGCCGGCCCCGGCGGCCGGGGTCGGACGGCCGGTCCGGGGACTCGCGGAGCTGCCGGAGGCATGGGCGCAGGCGACGGCGGCGGCCCGCGCCGCCCTCGCCCAGCCGAAGCTCGGCCCGGTGGCCGAGTGGGACCGCATCGGCCCGTACCGGATGCTGGCGGCGCTCACCGCCGATCCGGCGCCGGACCCTGCGGTCAAGGCCCTGCTCGGCCCCGCCCATCCCGAACTGGCCCGCACGGCCGAGGTGTTCCTGGACTGCGCCGGGCAGGCCGGCCGGGCAGCCGCAGCCCTGGGCATCCACCGCCAGACGCTCTACTACCGGCTCTCCCGGGTGGAGCAGCTGACCGGCCTGGACCTGGACGAGGGCGAGGACCGGCTACTGCTGCACATGGCCCTGAAGGCCGCCCGGCTGCCGGGCTGAACCGGGCCGCCGGTCTGAGTCGGTCCGCTGGGTTGCATCGGACCGCCGGGCTGCGTCGGACCGCTGCCGGGCCGTCGTGACCAGGGCGTACACCCCCAGCACAATCAGTCCGGGCGCCCCGGACGCCGGGTTGAGCACCATCAGCGGCACCCCGATGGCAAGCAGGTACCAGCCCAGCTCGCCCGGCAGCCGGCCGGTGTCGCGGACGATTCGCGCGCTCAGGGTGCCCAGGGCCAGGAGCCCGAAACCCGCCAGGAAGAACCACAGTTCAGATTCGCGCTGCGCATTCCCGGTCGCGGCGTCCCAGAAGCCCTCGCGGGCCAGGTCGTCGAAGCTGCGGTAGAGGATCACCGCCACCAGGAAGTGCAGACCGGCCAGTGCGGTCACCAGTCGGGGAATCCATCGAGCAGATCTCATCACGGTCAACCACCTCGATTCTCAAGGCACTCAGCGCTCCATACACCGTTGTACGGAACGACCGTACAGTACTGTACGGACATGGCGAGGAAACAACTCACCCCCCAGGACTGGTCGGTTGCGGCGCTGCGCGCGATGGCCCGCGGCGGTGTCGCCGCGGTGTCGGTCAATGCGCTGGCCGGAGAGCTGGGGGCGACCCGCGGCAGCTTCTACTGGCATTTCAAGGACCGGGACGCCCTGCTGACGGCCGCACTGGAGATGTGGGAGCAGGAGGACACGGACGGCCTGATCCGGGAACTCGGCGGCATCACCGATCCCCGGCAGCGGCTGGCCGCCCTGTTCGCCGCCGCCCTCGGCACGGAGGACATCAGCGGCCTGGAGCCCGCGATCGTCGCCCACGCCGACCATCCGGCCGTCGCGCCGGTCCTGCGCCGGGTCACCGGGCGCCGGATCGGCTACCTCACCGAGCTCTACGCGGACCTGGGCCTGGACGCCACCGCCGCCCGGCAGCAGGCGGTGGTCGCCTACGCCGCCTACCTCGGCTGGGTGGAACTGCGCCGGTCGGCCGGCGACCTCGTGCCCGAGGTCGCCGACGGCGGCCCGGCGGCCGAGGCCGCACTGGACCACCTCATCGCCCAACTGGCCACAGGCCACGGCGGCCCGGCGGGCAGCGCGGCGGGCGGTCAGCGCGGGCCGGCGCCGGAGTAGAACGGGACCGGGGCACCGGAGGCCGCGTCGAGCAGGATCCGACTGCCGAGCGGACGGCTCAGTTCCACCGGTACCTCCTCAGTGCGCAGCGCGGCATCGCAGACATCCCCGGACCGGCCGCGGGGACGCGTCCCGGCCGCCAGAACGACGGTGTCGGCGCCTTCCAGGACCTCGATCCCGACCTCCTCGCAGCTGCCGCGGGCCGCGATCACGGTGAAGCGGGCGGCCTCGGGCGAGGCGGCGGTGTGGCCGGACAGCGATCCGGAGCCGTGGGCGTACTCGGAGGCCGGCCCGATCGGTGGTGCGGGCAGCCGGTCGGGGCCGACCGCGACCCGGGCGAGCGGGGTGCCGTACCCCTCCAGCGTGAACAACCAGGCCGGCACCCGGGCGGGGCCGCGGCTGGTGTCCAGGGTGAGCTCGCCGAGCCGGGCCGCGGTCACCACCAGGCCGCCGGCCCGGTCGGGGTCCCGGTCGACAAGGCGGTACGTGTCCGGGGCGGACAGCGGGGTGACGGGCAGGGAACTCCCGTCGGACCAGGTGATCCGGCCGGGCGGGGGCGCCGCCGACGGCAGCTCGGTCCGCAGCGTGAAGTTCCGCTCCAGGTAGGCGCGCTTGTCCTCGGCGTTGCGGAACGCGCCGTCCGGGACCCGGATCAGGTCCTGGAGCGGATGGAAGCCCTCCCTCCACTGCCTGAGGGCCGCCGAGCCCTCCCAGGCGCGGGCCACCTCCGCCATCCGGGCGCGGGAGACGGCCGTGCCACCACCCCCGCCCCGCCCATCCGAAGACCCCGGCGAACCGGGCTCCGGCGATCCCGGGCCGTCCACCCCTCCGCATCCGGCGGCAGCCACGACCAGTACGGCCAGAACCGCCGCCGACATCGCTCTCCGTCTCACAACTCCCCCTGGGTCGAGCAGGTTTGGAGCTGTGACGGGCCACGACCGACAGCGGTTCCGCGGCGGCGGTCAGCCCTCGGCGCCCAGCGCGGCCTCGGCCGCCCGCCGCATACCCTCGGTGAACTCCTCGGGAGTGGCGGCCGATTCGGGGTCGAACAGCCACTGGATCATCAGGCCGTTCAGCAGGGCCTGGTAGAAGGCGCCCAGCGTCCGTACATCGCGCTCGTCCAGCTGCTCTTCGGGGGTGCCGGTCATCATCGCGATCAGCCCGCGCCGCCCCTCGGCCTGGGAGGCGGCGAGCATCGTACGCAGCTCCGGCACCCGGTCGCGGCTCAGCGCGACCTCGAGGCTGGCGGCCCAGACGGGACCGGAGGCCTCGTGCTGGGCGAGCACGCCCTCCCACACCCCGCGGAAGCGCTCCAGCGAACCGTCCGCACCCTTCCGGCCGGCCGCGAAGCTCTCGCCCCACTCCTCCATGAGGGCGATGAAGGCCTGGGTGAGCAGGGCGTCCTTGGAGCCGTAGTGGTAGCCGATGGAGGCCAGGTTGGCGCCCGAGGCGTTCACGATGTCGCGCGCGGTGGTCCGCACGAACCCCTTCTCGACCAGGCACTTCTTCGCACCCTCGAGCAGATCTTCCTTGTGTCCCATGCCCCCGACTCTATCAAGACGACCGTCTTACACGGCCGTCCCATACAGCCGTCATAGACAAACGTTTATGACGGTTGTACATTCCTGCTCATGACGAACCCGCCTCGCGCCGGCCGCCGGGAATGGACCGCCTTCACCGTCCTCCTGCTGCCCCTCCTCCTGGTCTCGATGGACGTCTCCGTCCTGTACTTCGCCATCCCGGCCATCACCCGGGAGCTCGACCCCACCGCCACCCAGCAGCTGTGGATCTTCGACAGCTACGCCTTCGCACTGGCCGGCCTGCTGATCACCATGGGTTCGCTCGGCGACCGGATCGGGCGGCGCAAGCTGCTCCTGATCGGCGCCGCCGCCTTCGGGCTCGCCTCGGTCGGCGCGGCCTACGCCACCAGCGCCGACATGCTGATCGCCGCCCGCATCCTGCTCGGCATCGGCGGGGCCACCCTGATGCCCTCCACCCTGGCCCTGGTCCGGAACCTGTTCCAGGACGACGCGCAGCGCACCCGGGCCATCGCCCTCTGGTCCGGCGCGATGGCGGGCGGCATCGCCCTCGGTTCCGTGATGAGCGGCGTGCTGCTGAGTCACTTCTGGTGGGGCTCGGTCTTCCTGATCAATGTCCCGGCGATGCTGCTGCTGCTTGTCCTGTCGCCAGTACTGGTCCCCGAGTTCAAGGACCCGGCCCCGGGCCGCTTCGACCTGCTGGGCGTGCCGCTGTCCATGGGGGCCGTGCTGCCGGTGGTGTACGGGCTGAAGGAGATCGCCGCCGAGGGGGTCGACCCCTTCCGGCTGGGCTGCCTGGCCGTGGGCGGGATCATCGGGTTCGTCTTCGTCCGCCGCCAGCGCTCCCGGGCCGACGCGATGATCAGCCCAGAGCTGTTCCGGGCCCGCGGCTTCGGCGCCGCCGTCACCCTCAACACCCTCGCCGCCTTCGCCATGATGGGCTCGGCCTATTTCTCCACCCAGTACCTCCAGTCGGTCCTCGGCATGGACACCCTGGAGGCCGCCCTGTGGAGCCTCGCCCCGTCCCTGGCCGTGGGTGCCACCGCCCCGGTCGCCGCCACCCTCGGGCAGCGGCTCGGCAAGGGCCCGGTCATCGCCGGCGGGTTCGCCACCGGCGCCCTCGGCTTCGCCCTGTTCGCTCTGGTCGGCACCGATTCGCTGTGGCTGCTGCTGGCCGGCTGCGCGGTGCTGGCCGGCGGCATCGTCACCGTGATGTCCCTGGCCTCGGACATGGCACTGGCCGCCGCCCCCGCCGAGAAGGCCGGTTCGGCCGCCTCCGTGCTGGAGACCGGCCAGGAGTTCGGCGGCGCCCTGGGCATGGCCCTGCTGGGCAGCCTGGGCACCGCCGTCTACCGCAGCGACCTGGCGGATGCCGACCCCGCCGTCCGCGAGACCCTCGGCGGGGCCGTGTCAGCCGCGCAGCAGCTGGGCGGTGAGGCAGGTGCCGCGGTGCTGGCCGCGGCCCGCGAAGCCTTTGTGCACGGGCTGCACTACGCCGCCTGGGGGGCGGGTGTGCTGCTGCTGGCCGCCGCCGCGCTCGCCCTGGTGCTGCTGCGCCCCGGCGGGGGCTCCGCGCCGGCCGGAGCTGCGGCCGAGCCGGTGGGTGCGGCGCACTGAGCGACGTACGAACATACGAAAAGGGCCCGGGGAATCCCCCGGGCCCTTCGTCGTGCGTGTGCGTGCGCGTGCGCGGGTGCGACGCGGTGCGGTCAGCCGTCCAGGTTGACCGAGCGGGCCGAGGCCGCGCCGATCTCCTCGGCGATCTCCGCCAGGACGCTCGCCGGGAGGGTGTCGTCCACGGTCAGGACGGCAAGCGCCTCACCGTGCTCCTCGGCCCGGGCGACCTGCATGCCCGCGATGTTCAGACCGGCCTCGCCGAGGATCCGGCCGACGGTGCCGACGACACCCGGGCGGTCCTGGTAGCCGAGCACCACCATGTGGTCGGCGAGCGCGAGGTCCACGTCGTACTCGCCGATGCCGACGATCTTCTGGAGGTGCTTGGGGCCGGCCAGGGTGCCGGAGACCGACACCTCCTGACCGTCCGACAGGGTGCCGCGGACGGTCACCACGTTGCGGTGGTCCGGGGACTCCGAGCTGGTGGTCAGCCGCACCTCGACACCGCGCTCCTGCGCGAACAGCGGGGCGTTGACGTAGGAGACCGTCTCGTCGACGACGTCCTCGAACACACCCTTGAGGGCGGACAGTTCCAGCACCTTCACATCGTGCTGGGTGATCTCGCCACAGACCTCGACGTCGAGGCGGACCGCGACCTCGCCCGCGAGAGCGGTGAAGATACGGCCCAGCTTCTCGGCGAGCGGCAGACCGGGACGCACGTCCTCGGCGATGACGCCACCCTGGACGTTGACCGCGTCCGGCACCAGCTCGCCGGCGAGCGCGAGGCGCACCGACTTGGCGACCGCGATACCGGCCTTCTCCTGGGCCTCGTCCGTGGACGCACCGAGGTGCGGGGTGCAGACGACCTGGTCGAGCTCGAAGAGCGGGGAGTCCGTGCAGGGCTCCTTCGCGTACACGTCGAGGCCGGCGCCGGCGACCCGGCCCTCCTTGAGCGCCGAGTACAGCGCGGCCTCGTCGACGATCCCGCCGCGGGCGGCGTTGACGATGCGGACGCTCGGCTTGACCTTGTGCAGGGCCTCGTCACCGATGAGACCGATGGTCTCGGGGGTCTTGGGCAGGTGCACGGTGATGAAGTCGGCGACCTCGAGGAGCTCGTCCAGGGTGAGCATCTTGACGCCCATCTGGGCGGCCCGCGCGGGCTGGACGTAGGGGTCGTAGGCGACGACCTTCATCCCGAAGGCGGACATCCGCTGGGCGACCAGGACGCCGATACGGCCGAGGCCGACGACACCGAGGGTCTTCTCGCTGAGCTCGACACCCGTGTACTTGTTCCGCTTCCACTCGCCGTTCTTCAGGGCGGTGTTGGCCTGCGGGATGTTGCGGGCGGTGGCGACGAGCAGGCCGCAGGCCAGCTCGGCGGCGGTGACGATGTTCGAGGTGGGCGCGTTGACCACCATCACGCCGGCCTTGGTGGCGGCGGAGACGTCCACGTTGTCCAGGCCGACTCCGGCCCGGGCCACGACCTTCAGCTTCTTCGCGGCGGCGATGGCCTCGGCGTCCACCTTGGTGGCGGAGCGGACCAGAATGGCGTCGACGTCGGCGATGGCGGGCAGCAGCTCCGCACGGTCGGCGCCGTTGCAGTGCCGGATCTCGAAGTCGGGGCCGAGCGCGTCCACGGTGGCGGGCGACAGCTCTTCGGCGATGAGTACGACTGGTTTCGAGCTCACGTGGGTCCTCACAAGTCCAGTGCGGACGGCCGTCCCGACGGCCGCAGGCGGTGGAGGGGCTAGCCGCGTGGAAGACGCACGACACTGTGGGCCTGACGCGTATGTGTTGTGCAGTGTAGTAGCGGCGGCGGACTTGTTTTCCGCCTGTCCGGAAGGATCACCCGTCCGGGGTTGGCCAGGGTGGACAAGCGGAACCGGCCCGGGACCGGGCGGGGCCGGGACGCACGCGTCCCGGCCCCGCCGCCGCGGGTCCTGCCCGGGGCTTACTTCTCCTCGTCGGAGACCCAGCTCATCAGCTTGCGCAGCTTCTTGCCGGTGGTCTCGAGCAGGTGCTCGGAGTCGGCCTTCTTGTACTCGTTGTACTTGGGCAGGCCGGCCTTGTACTCGGCCATCCAGGTGTTGGCGAACTCGCCGCTCTGGATCTCGGCGAGGACCTGCTTCATCTCGGCCTTGGTGGCGTCGGTGATGACGCGCGGGCCGGTGATGTAGTCGCCCCACTCGGCGGTCTCGGAGACCGACCAGCGCATCTTCTCCAGGCCGCCCTCGTACATCAGGTCGACGATCAGCTTGAGCTCGTGCAGGCACTCGAAGTACGCGATCTCGGGCTGGTAGCCGGCCTCGGTCAGGACCTCGAAGCCCGCCTTGACGAGCGCGGAGGCGCCACCGCAGAGAACGGCCTGCTCGCCGAAGAGGTCGGTCTCGGTCTCCTCGGTGAAGGTGGTCTTGATGACACCGGCGCGGGTGCCGCCGATGCCGGCCGCGTAGGAGAGCGCGAGCTGGAAGGCGTTGCCGCTGAAGTCCTGCTCGACGGCGGCGATGCACGGAACGCCGCGGCCCTCCTCGTACTGACGGCGGACCAGGTGGCCCGGGCCCTTCGGGGCGACCAGGGCGACGTCCACGTTGGCCGGGGGCTTGATGAAGCCGTAGCGGACGTTGAAGCCGTGACCGAAGAAGAGCGCGTCGCCCTCCTTGAGGTGGTCCTTGATGGACTCCTCGTAGATCTCGGCCTGCAGCGGGTCCGGGGTCAGGATCATGATGACGTTCGCCCACTCGGCGGCCTCGGCCACGGGGACGACCTTCAGGCCCTGCTCCTCGGCCTTGGCCTTGGACTTCGAGCCCTCCTTCAGGCCGACGACGACGTCGACACCGGAGTCACGGAGCGACAGCGCGTGGGCGTGGCCCTGGCTGCCGTAACCGATGACCGCGACCTTGCGGCCCTGGATGATGGACAGGTCGGCGTCGTTCTCGTAGAACAGCTCGGCCACTGGGATATCTCCTTGGTGCGCTGGTATTGCTCCCACCGTACGGCGGGGAACGGACTGTAAGTTTCTCGGTCTCGCGATGCGAACGCGGTCAGGCGCTACGGCGGTCAGGCGCTGCGGTCGAGCGCCCGCAGGCTGCGGTCCGTGATGGACCGGCCGCCACGCCCTATGGCGATGGTGCCGGACTGCACGAGCTCCTTGATGCCGAACGGCTCCAGCATCTTGAGCATCGCGCCGAGCTTGTCGGCACCGCCGGTGGCCTCGATGGTGACGGCCTCCGGGGAGACGTCGACCGTCTTGGCGCGGAACAGCTGGACGATCTCGACGATCTGCGAGCGGGTCTCGTTGTCGGCGCGGACCTTCACCAGGACGAGCTCGCGCTCGATCGCGGAGGCGGGCTCCAGCTCGACGATCTTGAGGACGTTGACCAGCTTGTTGAGCTGCTTGGTCACCTGCTCCAGGGGCAGGTCCTCGACATTGACCACGATGGTGATGCGGGAGATGTCGGGGTGCTCGGTGACGCCGACCGCGAGGGAGTCGATGTTGAACCCGCGGCGGGAGAACAGGGCGGCGATCCGGGCGAGGATGCCGGGGGTGTTCTCGACCAGGACCGAGAGCGTGTGCTTGGACATGTGAGTCGTTCTCTCTCTCAGGCTCTCGCGGCTCAGTCGTCTTCGCCGTCGCCGAAGTCGGGACGGACGCCCCGGGCTGCCATGACCTCGTCGTTGGAGGTGCCGGCGGCGACCATCGGCCACACCATGGCGTCCTCGTGGACGATGAAGTCGATGACCACCGTACGGTCGTTGATCGCGTTGGCCTCGGCGATGACCTTGTCCAGGTCGGCCGGGTCCTCGCAGCGCAGGGCCACGCAGCCCATCGCCTCGGACAGCTTGACGAAGTCCGGGACGCGGGTGCCCTGGCGGGGCGCGGCGGACTCGCCGAGCTGGGAGCCGACCGTGTCGTGGCCGGTCTCGTCGGCGTGCAGCACGGTGTTGGAGTAGCGCTGGTTGTAGAACAGGGTCTGCCACTGGCGGACCATGCCCAGCGCACCGTTGTTGATGATCGCGACCTTGATCGGGATGTTGTTCAGGGCGCAGGTGACCAGTTCCTGATTGGTCATCTGGAAGCAGCCGTCGCCGTCGATCGCCCAGACCGTGCGCTCCGGCATGCCGACCTTGGCGCCCATCGCGGCGGGGACCGCGTAGCCCATGGTTCCGGCGCCGCCGGAGTTCAGCCAGGTGCGGGGCTCCTCGTAGTTGACGAAGTGCGAGGCCCACATCTGGTGCTGGCCCACTCCGGCCGCGTAGATGGTGCCCTGCGGCGCGAGCTGGCCGATCCGCTCGATGACCTGCTGCGGCGACAGCATGCCGTCCTCGGGCAGGTCGTAGCCGAGCGGGTAGGTGTCCCGCCAGCGGTTGAGGTCCTTCCACCAGGCGGTGTAGTCGCCGGTGTTGCCCTCGTTGATCTCGGCCTGGACGGCCTGGATCAGGTCGGCGATGACCTCGCGGGCGTCGCCGACGATCGGGACGTCCACGGCGCGGTTCTTGCCGATCTCGGCCGGGTCGATGTCGGCGTGGATGACCTTGGCGAAGGGCGCGAAGCTGTCGAGCTTGCCGGTGACCCGGTCGTCGAAGCGGGTGCCGAGGGCGATCAGCAGGTCCGACTTCTGCAGGGCGGTGACGGCGGTGACCGCGCCGTGCATGCCCGGCATGCCGACGTGCAGCGGGTGGCTGTCGGGGAAGGAGCCCAGGGCCATCAGGGTGGTGGAGACCGGGACGCCGGTCAGTTCGGCGAGCACCTTCAGCTCGGCGGTGGCGCCGGACTTCATGATGCCGCCGCCGACGTACAGGACCGGGCGCTTGGACGCGGCGATCAGCTTGGCGGCCTCGCGGATCTGCTTGGCGTGCGGCTTGGTGACCGGCCGGTAACCCGGGAGGTCCTGGGACGGCGGCCAGCTGAAGGTGGTCTGTGCCTGGAGGGCGTCCTTGGCGATGTCCACGAGGACCGGGCCGGGGCGGCCGGTGGAGGCGATGTGGAAGGCCTCGGCGATGGTCCGCGGGATGTCCTCGGCCTTGGTGACCAGGAAGTTGTGCTTGGTGATCGGCATGGTGATGCCGACGATGTCCGCCTCCTGGAAGGCGTCGGTGCCGATCGCCTTGGAGGAGACCTGGCCGGTGATCGCGACCAGCGGGACGGAGTCCATGTGGGCGTCGGCGATCGGGGTGACCAGGTTGGTGGCGCCCGGTCCGGAGGTGGCCATACAGACGCCGACCTTGCCGGTGGCCTGCGCGTAGCCGGTGGCGGCGTGGCCGGCCCCCTGCTCGTGGCGGACCAGGATGTGACGGACCTTCTTGGAGTCCATCATCGGGTCGTACGCGGGGAGGATGGCACCACCCGGAATACCGAAGACGGTGTCGCACCCCACCTCTTCGAGAGAACGGATGAGGGACTGCGCACCCGTGACGTGCTCAATTGCGGCGGTCTGCTGTCCGCCGGAACGGGCCCGCGGCTGCGGATGGTGGGCCCCGGAGGCCTGCTCGGTCATCGGCATTCTCTTCTCGAAGCTGAGGGTTTTACAGGAGCAACAAAAAACCCCTCGTGCCGGGAGGCAAGCGAGGGGAGCGCGTCGGGTGCGTGCAGCGGGGACATGCTGGTCCCAGCCTTAGCCGACGCGCTTTCCAAGTACGAGAATTCGGGTGCGCATGGCACAGACCCTCCCTCCGGCGGGAGGTCGATGTCAAGTGGGTGGGACGGGCGTCTCATTATGTGAGCCCCTCTGGATGACCAAGGAGCCCCCCAGCGAACCGCCGGCCAAGGCAGGCAGGGCTGCCCCGCCCGGTACTGGAAACGTACTCCTGACGAGCGCGCGGTGCAGCCGGTATTCGTCAAGAGGTTCGGAGAAGGCCAATCCTTGACCGTGGGTGCAGCCCATGGCGCGGAGGGCGAGGACCTGCTCGGGGAGGTCCACCCCTTCGGCCACCGATTGCATTCCCAGATCGTTTGCGATACGCAACAAACCAGCCGTGATCTTGTTGAGTCTGGCCGATTCCACCACCCCCTCGACGAGGCCGCGGTCCAGTTTGAGTACGTCCACGGGGAGGCGGCGGAGGGCGCTGATGCCTGCGTAGCCGCTGCCGAAGCCGTCCAGGGCGATCCGGACCCCGAGCCGGCGCAAGGCCGTCAGACGGCGCTCCAGCTCGTCGAAGGGCACGCGTGGATCACTGTCGGCCAGTTCCAGGATCAGGGCCCCGGACGGCAGCCCGTGGCGGGCCAGCAGGGCTTCCACGGAGGCGGGCGGAACGGCTCTGTCCAGCAGCTGCCGGGCGCTCATGCGGACCGCGACCGGGGTGTCGTGCCCGGCCCGGTGGCGCTCGGCCGCCTGCCCCACGGCCTCCTCCAGCAGCCGGTGGCCCAGCTCGGCGGCGCGGGAGGCATCCGGACCGGCGGTCCGAGGCGCGTCCTGGGGTTCCCCGGAGTCCTGGGAGTCCCGGGAGACCTGGAATTCCCGGGAGTCCTGGGATTCGGCCACCCGGAGGAATTCGGCGGGGGTGAAGAGGATGCCCTGGGCGGAGCGCCAGCGGGCCTGCGCGGCCACCGCGGTGACCTCGCCGGTGGCCAGCGAGACCACGGGCTGGTGCAACAGGGCGAACTCCCCCTCCTGCCGCGGGCCGCGCAGCCGGCCGGACGGCTCGGCCTTGTGGACCGCCTCGGTCTGCATCTGGGGGACGTACAGCTCGACCCGGTCCTTGCCGCCGGCCTTGGCCCGGTACATCGCCAGGTCCGCGTTGCGCATCAGGTCCGAGGGGGTGGTGCCGGAGTCGGCGAACGCCACGCCGATGCTGGCGGCCACCCGGACCTCGCTGCCGGCGATCCGGTAGGGCTGGGAGAGGGTGCTGCGCAGGCGCTCGGCGATCTCGTGCACCAGGTGCTCGCGGCCGGCCGGGTCGCGGTTGCCGTCGCCGAGGATGAGGGCGGCGAACTCGTCGCCGCCGAGGCGGGCGGCGGTGTCCCCGGCGCGCACCGAGTCCTGGAGCCGGCGGGCCGCCTCGATGAGCAGCTCGTCGCCGGCCTGGTGGCCGATGGTGTCGTTGACGGCCTTGAAGCCGTCGAGGTCGATGAAGAGCACGGCGCTGCTGTGGTCCCCGGCCCGTCGGCCGGCCAGGGCCTGGCGGACCCGGCGGGTGAACAGGGCCCGGTTGGGCAGGTCGGTCAGCGGGTCGTGTTCGGCGCTGTGCTGGAGCTGGGCCTGGAGGCGGACCCGTTCGGTGACGTCACGGCTGTTGAGGATCAGCCCGCCCTGGTGGCGGTTGACGGTGGACTCCACGTTGAGCCATTCGCCCCGGCCGGACTCGAAGCGGCATTCGATCCGGGTGGTGGACTCCTCGCCGGGCGGGACGGCGAGGAAGCGCCGCACCTCGTGGACCACCCGGCCGAGGTCGTCGGGGTGGATGAGCTCGGCGAGCCGGCGGCCGACCAGTTCCTCCGCCTCACGGCCGTAGACCCCGGCCGCGGCGGGGCTGACGTACCGCAACACGCCGGAGGGCGCGGCGATCATGATGACATCGCTGGACCCCTGGACCAGGGAGCGGAAGTGGTTCTCCTTCTGGGCCAGTTCCTGGGTGAGCGCGATGTTGTCGAGGAGCATGATGCCCTGGCGGACGACGAGGGCGAGGACCACGGTGCAGGCGGTGAAGACGACCACCCGGTCGACCTTCCGGCTGCCGTCCAGCACGTTGTACAGGATGCCCAGGGTGCAGACGGCCGCCGCGAGGTACGGGGTGAGGGCGGGCAGCGAGCCCGTGATCGGCCGGCTGACCTGGCGGGCGGGGTACGGCTGGCCGGGCCGCCGCCCGACCGGGCCCGGCGGGGTGCGCCGGGCGCCCCAGGGTGCGTACGCGAGGAGCAGCGAGCCGGCGAACCAGCCGGCGTCGAGCAGCTGCCCGGACTGGTAGTTCTCGCGGAGCAGCGGCGAGATGAACAGGGCGTCGCTGAGCACGGTCAGCGCGAGGCCGGCGATGGCCGTGTTGACGGCCGAGCGGTTGCCCGCGGAGCGCCGGAAGTGCAGGACCAGGACCATCGAGACGAGGGCGATGTCCAGCAGCGGATAGGCGAGTGCGAGCGCGGCGCGGGCGACGCTGCCGGGGGCTCCGGACTGGGCGGTCTCCGCGGCGTTGGCGAGGGCGAGGCTCCAGGACAGGGTGAGCAGGGAGCCGCCGATGAGCCAGGAGTCGAGGGCCAGGCAGACCCAGCCGGCCCGGGTGACCGGGCGTTTGGCGAGGACGAGCAGGCCCACGATGGCGGGCGGGGCGAAGCAGAGGAAGGCGAAGTCGGCGAGGGAGTGGCTGGGCACCTCGGTGTCGAGGACCACCTCGTACCAGCCCCAGACGGCGTTGCCGACGGCCCCCATCAGGGAGGAGAAGGCGAACAGCAGCCAGGCGGGGCGTTCCCGGCTGCGGTGGGTGCGGGCGTAGTGGTAGCAGGAGACCGCGGCGAGTAACCCGGCGGCGCTGAGCCCGAAGTCGCCCATGAACACGGCGAGTTCTTTGGAGCCCCAGCTGAAGGTCGCCCCGATCGCATAGGCGCCGCTGATCAGGGCGAGGAGGAGCTGCGCCAGCAGTCCCTTGCCGCTGCCGGAGACCGGCGACTGGGCCAGGAGCGCACCGGGGGAGCTCACGGGGCCCCCTCGGCCGGCGGTGCCGCCGCTCCGGCTGGTCGGGCCGGGTGGGCTGATGGAGCCGGTTCGGCCGATGGGGCCGGGGCCGGCCGGGCCCGCGGGGCCGCCGGTGCGGCGGTCGTGACCCGGTTGGCTGGTTTCGGCGCACTCGCGTGGCGCCTCCGGCGGCTCCGCCGCGTCGGATCCTTCGTCCATTGACCGTGCATCGCCCGTCGCCCCCCAAACTGTCCGATCACTCCCCAGCGCCATACGTTCACGGCGCAGCCCCTTGTTCCGGACGATACACCACTTTCGTTACTCAGGGACAGGGTCGATGTACGCTCCGTCACCAAAGGGAGAGTTGTGCACACGGAGTGCACATGATCGAATGCGGAGTGTGCACATTCGGGCTCATTCCGTGATCAATACGGTGTTCTCCACCGGCTCCCCGGCGGCGAACCGGGTGAGCTGACGGGCCAGCAGCCGCTTCGCCCGCGGCTCGAACGCCGAGCTGCTGCCGCCCACATGGGGCGTGATCAGGACATGGGGAGCATGCCAGAGCGGGTGCCCGGCCGGCAGCGGTTCCGGGTCGGTCACGTCGAGCGCCGCCCGCAGCCGTCCCGACTCCAGCTCGGCCAGCAGGGACTTGGTGTCGACCACGGGCCCGCGGGCCACGTTGACCAGCAGCGCGCCGTCCTTCATACGGCCGAGGAAGCCGGCGCCGGCGAGCCCCCGGGTCTCCTCGGTGAGCGGGGTGGAGAGGATCACCACATCGGCCCGGGGCAGCAGGTCCGGCAGTTCGGTGAACGGGTGTACGGGCCCGCGGGCGGTGGTCCGCGCCGAGCGCGCGACCCGGGTGATCCCCCCGCACTCGAAGGGCGCGAGCCGGTCCTCGATGGCGGCGCCGATGGATCCGTACCCCACGATCAGCACGGACTTGTCGGCGAGGGCCGGGTAGAACCCGCCCTGCCAGTCCTCGCGGTCCTGGCCGCGGACCATCCCGGGAATGCCGCGCAGGGAGGCGAGCACCAGGGTGAGGGCGAGTTCGGCGGTGCTGGCCTCGTGGACCCCGCGGGCATTGCACAGCCGGACGCCCGGTTGCAGGTCCCCGAGGCCGCCGAGGACGTGGTCGATGCCGGCAGTCAGGGTCTGGACGATCCGGAGCCGCGGCATCAGGGCCAGCGGGCGGATGCTGACCTCGGAGGACTTCATATACGGGGTGACGTAGAAGACGCAGTCGGCCGGGTCGGCGGGGAACTCGTCCTCGCCGTCCCACCGGTGGTAGCGGAAGGCGGCGGGGAGGCCGTCGACCTCGTCGGCGGGGAACGGCAGCCAGACCTCTGGCGTGGTGGAAGACATGATCCCGAGGCTATGTGAAGCCATCGCGATCAAGCCGTTAGTTTGGGGTGCGTCAAAGGGAGGGGGACCCGGGCGTGGAGCGCAGGTCAATCGGGGCGTCGGCGCTGACGGTGGGCGCGATCGGACTCGGCTGCATGCCGATGAGCTGGGCGTACGCGGCCTCGCGGCGGGACGGGGCGCGGTCGCTGGCCGCCGTGCACGCGGCGCTCGATCTGGGGGCGAACCTGCTCGACACGGCGGACATCTACGGGCCGTTCACCAATGAGCTGCTGCTCGGCCGGGTGCTGCGGGAGCGGCGGGCCGAGGCCTTCGTCTCCACCAAGGTGGGCCTGCGGGTGGGTGATCAGCATGTGGTGGCCAACGGCCGCCCTCCGTACATACGCCGGGCCTGCGACGCCTCCCTGCGGAGACTGCAGACCGATGTGATCGACCTGTACCAGCTGCACCGGGTGGATCCGGAGGTTCCGGTGGAGGAGACCTGGGGGGCGATGGCGGAACTGGTGGCCGCGGGAAAGGTGCGGGCGCTGGGGTTCTGCGCGGTGGGGGCGGGTGCGGGGCCGGGGGCCGGGCGGCGCGGGGACCGGTCGTACGCCGTGACCATCGGGCAGTTGGAGCGGGCCCAGCAGGTGTTCCCGGTGAGCGCGGTGCAGGCGGAGCTGTCGGTGTGGTCGCCGGAGGCGGCCTGGCACCTGCTGCCGTGGTGTGCGGCGCGGGGGGTGGGGTTCCTGGCGGCGATGCCGCTGGGCAGCGGTTTCCTGACCGGGACGCTGACGCCGGGGCAGGGCTTCGAGGCCGATGACGCGCGGGCCCGGCACCCGCGGTTCACGGCGGAGGCGATGGCGGCGAACCAGGTGCTGGTGGCGGGCCTGCGGCGGGTGGCCGGGCGGCACGGTCCGCAGGTCACTGCGGCGCAGGTGGCGCTGGCCTGGGTGCTGGCGCAGGGGCCGCACGTGGTGCCGGTTCCGGGGGCCGATCGGGAGGCGTGGGCGGTGGAGAACGCGCGGGCCGCCGAGGTGCTGCTGACGGCGGCGGATCTGGCCGAGATCGCGACGCTGCCGGTGGCGGTGGGAGCCTGGGACTGAGGGCTGAGGGCTGAGGACTGAGGGCTCAGGTCTGGGGCCCTTCCCCGTTCCGGGGCCGCGCAAAGCCACTCGATCGGGTGTACGAAGTCCGGAACTTCGGGAACGGCCGGGGCTGTTGAAGGGGTGACGGGCAGGATCGGCAGACCGGAAGGGAGCAGGGCCATGCGAGAGGGAACTGCGCGGGGCGGATCTGTACGGGGCGGATCGGTGCGGGGCGGGATCCGGCGGGCGGCGGTGACGACGGCGGCCCTGGCGGGGTGCTCGGTCCTGCTGCTGGCCGGATGCTCGGCGGAGCCGGCCGGCGGCCCGGCGGGTCGGACCCCGCCGACGGGCACGACATCGGACGGGCCGCCCGCCTCCCCCACGGCGTCCGGACCGCCGGCGCCGCCCGCCAAGGGGGCGGTGACGGTGTCCGGCGAGGTGGCCAAGGGCCTGGAATCGCCCTGGGGGGTGGCCCCGCTGCCGGACGGCGATCTGCTGGTGGCCTCCCGTGACCGGGGGACGATCAGCCGGGTGGAGGTGAAGACCGGGAAGTCGGCGGTGATCGGCGAGGTGCCCGGGGTGGCACCGGGCGGCGAGGGCGGGCTGCTGGGCCTGGCGCTGTCGCCCTCCTTCGCCTCGGACCGGATGGTCTATGCGTACTTCACCACCGAGTCCGACAACCGGATCGCCCGGCTTCGGTATGACGAGCAGAGACCGCCGGGCCAGCAACTGAGCGCGCCGGACACGGTGTTCCGGGGCATTCCGAAGGGGTTCGTGCACAACGGCGGGCGGATCGCGTTCGGCCCGGACAAGATGCTGTACGTGGGGACGGGCGAGACCGGTGACACCGGGCTCGCACAGGACAAGGCCTCGCTGGGCGGCAAGATCCTGCGGATGACCCCGGACGGGGAGCCGGTGCACGGCAATCCGGAGGCCGACTCGGTCGTCTACTCGTACGGGCACCGCAATGTGCAGGGTCTGGCCTGGGACCGGGACCGGCGGCTGTGGGCGGCGGAGTTCGGGCAGGACACCTGGGACGAGCTCAACCTGATCGAGCCGGGCGGGAACTACGGCTGGCCGGAGGCGGAGGGGAAGGCGGGCAAGGCCGGGTTCAAGGACCCGGTGGCCCAGTGGAAGACCGACGAGGCCTCGCCGAGCGGGATCGCCTGGGCGGCCGGCTCGGTGTGGATGGCCGGGCTGAAGGGCGAGCGGCTGTGGCGGATCCCGCTGGCGGGCGCGACCCCGGTGGCCGAGCCGGAGGCCTTCCTCACCGGCCGGTACGGTCGGCTGCGGACGGTGCTGGCCCTCGGTGGTGACCGGCTGCTGCTGGTCACCAGCGAGACGGACGGACGGGGCTCGCCGGAAGCGGGGGACGACCGGATCCTGACCCTGACAGTGCGGTAACCGACTGGGCGAGGCCCTCGCAGGGGGCGGAAGGCACGGTGGGCACGTGTTCAACATGATCGAGGAGCTGTTCAACCCGGGACGCAAGCACACCGACGACGAGCGCAAGCGGCTGGAGCTGTCCCGGGTCGACGTGGGCGACGGGGATCCGGGGCGGGGTCCGATAGACCTCGACTCCGGGCAGGTCCTCATACGGGTCGAGGACCCGCCCGGTGATCAGCCCGGCGGTGAGGCCGGCGGTCAGGCGCGCGCCGACTGCTGACCGGCGCCCGGGGCGAACAGGCGGAGGCGGTGGGCGAGGGCGGCGGCTTCGCCGCGGCCCGCGACACCCAGCTTGGCCAGGATGTTGGACACGTGGACGCTGGCGGTCTTCGGTGAGATGAAGAGCTCCTCGGCGACCTGACGGTTGGTCTGCCCGGCGGCGACCAGGCGCAGGACGTCCCGCTCGCGGCTGGTCAGCCCCAGGGCCTCCACCGGATCGGTGTCGGCTGCGGGTGCGGCCGGCGCCTCGTGGGCGGTGAGCGGGAGCCGGGCGCGCTGCGCGAGCAGGGCGAGGTCCTCGCGGAGCCGACGGGCGCCGAGGCGCTCGGCGTCGGCGGAGGCGGCGCGAAGCAGGCCGACGGCCCGCTCCCGGTCGCCGCCGGCCGTGAGCAGTGCCTCGCCGAGCCGGTGGCGGGCCCGGGCCAGCAGGTACGGGCGCTCCAGCACGCGGACCTGTTCCTCGACCGCGGACCAGTCGGCCACGGAGTCCCGGCCCTCGGCGCGCAGGAGTTCGGCGCGGACGTACTCGGCGTGCGCCGCCCACACCGGGACCGGGGTGGCCAGCGTGCGGGCGGCGTCGCGGATCAGCCGGACGGCGGCGTCCCGGCCGGCGTCCGCGGACGGCAGGCCCCGGGCGTCCGCTTCTGCGGTGGCCGCCGCCAGCAGCAGCGGCCAGGCGTAGCGGTGGTGGCCGAGCGGGAAGCCGTGGCCGACCGCCTCGGCGCACTCGGCGCGGGCGTCGGCGAGCCGGCCCTCCCCCGCGGCCACGCCCACCGTCAGCCGGTAGAGCGGGATGCGGTGCTGGGGCTGGCTGTCGTGGGTGCCGAAGTGCTGGTGGGCGGCGGCGAGCCGGGTGGCGGCCTCGGTCAGCTCGCCGCGGGCCAGGGCGATGTAGGCCAGCCGGGCGGAGGCCGACCCGCGGGGGGCCGCGCTCTGCGCGACGCTCAGGGTGCGCCGGGCGGTCTCGGCGGCTTCGTCCCAGCGGCCGAGGCTGTACAGGCTTTCGGCCATGTTCCCGCGCAGCCATGCCTCGGTGTCCAGCAGCCGGGCCTTGGCGACGAGTTCCACCCCTTGTTCCGCCCGTTCCACCGCTTCCCGGGACCGGCCCCTGCTTTCCAGTTGAGAGGTGAGGTTGATATGTGCACGTCCGGCAATCATGGGCAGGCCGAGCGAGATGGCCCGGTCGGCGACCGAGCCCAGCTCGGCCAGCCCCTGCTCGGGTTCGCCGGCGTCGGTGCGCAGGCAGCCGACGGTGATCCGGGCATTGAGTTCGACGTCCTCGGCGCCGACCATCCGCGCGTACTCGGCGGCGCGCTCCGCCGCCGCGAGGTTGTCGGGGCCGGGGTTGTGGAGCATGCCCCAGCCGGCGGCCTTGACCAGGACTTCGGCGTGCACCTGGGACGGGGGCAGCCCCCGGACGAGGTCCTGGGCGATCCCCAGTTCCTTCCAGCCGTCGCCGCGGGCCAGGCTGGCGACGAGTCCGGAGCGTTCGGTCCAGAACCAGGCGGCGCGCAGCAGGTCCTGGTCGGCGGCGGCGTCCTCCAGCATCCGGAGCGCAATCTTGGTGATCTTCAGGGCGCGTTCGCGTTCGCCGCCGAACCGGGCCGCGACGGTGGCCTCGGCCAGCAGGTCGAGCCGTTGCAGTGGTGTGGTCGCCGGATCGCAGCCGCACGGCGGGTACACCTCGGTGTAGTCCGCCGGGCGCAACGCCTCGCGGACCTCCTCCGGGGTGCTGTCCCACAGGTCCATGGCGCGTTCCAGCAGGCGCAGCTGCTCGGAGTAGGCGTGCCGGCGGCGGGCGGCCACCGAGCCCTCCAGCGCTGCGGGCAGCGCCTTGGCCGGGTCGTTGGCGTAGTACCAGTAGCTGGCCAGCCGGATGATCCGCTCCTCGGCGCGGACCAGGGTGTCGTCGGCTTCGAGGGCCTCGGCATAGCGGCGGTTGACGCGGGCGCGTTCGCCGGGCAGCAGGTCGTCGCTGACCGCTTCGCGGACCAGGGAGTGCCGGAAGCGGTAGCCGTCGCCGTCGGGGGTGGCGAGCAGGATGTTGGCGCCGACGGCGGCCCGCAGGGCCTCGAAGAGTTCGTCCTCGGTCAGCCCGGCAACGGCCCGCAGCAGCGGGTATTCGATGGTGGAGCCGCCTTCGGCGACGATCCGGGCGACCCGCTGCGCGGCCTCGGGGAGCACCTCGACGCGGACCAGCAGCAGGTCGCGGAGGTTTGCGGTGAGGCCGCTGCGGCAGCCGCTCTCCATGGAGGCGATGAGTTCCTCGACGAAGAAGGCGTTGCCGTCGGAGCGGTCGAAGACGGTGTCGACGAGGGACTCGTCGGGCTGGGAGGCGAGGATCCCGGCGAGCTGGCGGCGGACTTCGCCCCGGTTGAAGCGGGACAGCTCGACCCGCTGGACGGTGCGCAGCCGGTCGAGTTCGGCGAGCAGCGGGCGCAGCGGGTGGCGGCGGTGGATGTCGTCGGCGCGGTAGGTGGCGAGAACGACCAGGCGTCCGCTGATGAGGGTGCGGTAGAGGTAGGCGAGCAGGTGCCGGGTGGAGGTGTCGGCCCAGTGCAGGTCTTCCAGGACCAGGACCACGGTGCGGTCGGCGGCGAGGCGTTCCAGCAGCCGGGCCGTCAGCTCGAAGAGGCGGTGGGTGCTTTCCTCGTCGTGCGGGCCGCGGGGGGTGTCGCCGAGTTCCGGGAGGATCCGGGCCAGCTCGTCCTCCTGGCCGGCGGCTGCGGCGGCGAACTCCTCGGGGAGGCGGCGGCGCAGGGTGCGCAGGGCTGTGGAAAAGGGGGCGAAGGGAAGTCCCTCCGCCCCGATCTCCACACAGCCTCCGATGGCCACGACGGCGGCCTGCCGGGTCGCGTCGCCCAGGAACTCCTCGGTGAGCCGGGTCTTCCCGACCCCGGCCTCACCGGCGATGAGGAGGGCCTGCGGCTCTCCGCCGGCGGCTCGGGCGAATGCATCGGTGAGTACGGCCAGTTCGTCGGCGCGGCCGACGAACACCGGGCTGACAGATCTGGTCTCCACGCCGCCGAGCATGTCACAGACCTGCTGCCCGACGGCACTCGATATCAACATGGGTCGCGGCGCGGGCTACGCGACGGTGGTGAAGCGGTTGCGGTCGTCCCGCGCGGCCGGTGCGGGTTCCTGGCCCCGCGCCGCGCCGCGGCGCGCCCGCTTGGCCTGCTGGGCCTGGCGGTAGGCATCGGCCTGGCGGATCAGGTCGGCGCGGCGGGTGGCGGCGATCTCGTACGCGAACATCTCGTTCTCTCCCCGGTTGGTTCCTCTTGCACCTCGTTCGGTGTGATTCAAGATTCGCGTCCCAGGGGGTGCCGGCACATCGGGAGCATGCCGCATCTGTACGGGGCAGGGGGCCTTAGACCCGGGCCTCAGCCCGCCGTACCCCGGCCTAAGGCCCCCCTAGGACTTAGCCGGCGGCCTTCGGGAGGGGGGTGAGGACGTCGAAGTACATGAGTCCGAAGAGCAGGACGCCGAGGGCTCCGAGGGCGAAGGCCGCCCAGGAGACGGCCCTGACCCAGGTGGGGTTGAAGCGGCCGGGGGCGCCGAAGGCGGGGCCGGCCAGGACGAGCATGCCGAGGATCAGGGCGAGGGCGGAAAAGCAGCCGTTGACCAGGGCGGTGAGGTGCCAGGCATCGCCGTACAGGGCGTTGATCTTGGCCTCGGTGCTCGGGGCGTTGACGGACTCGATCTGGCCGATCAGGGTCTGGCGCTCGGCGAGTACCCGGGAGACCCAGCTGCCGGTGAGGGCGATGACGGAGAGCCCGGCACCGGCCAGGGCGGCGGCTGCGGCACCGACTCCGGTCGGGCGCTCCTCGGACTCCTCGGGCTCCTTGAGCTCCTCCAGCTCCTCGTCCGGCTCCTGGTCCAGCGCGTCGGTCTGCGCGGGCTCAGCAGCCTCGGCCGACTCGGCCGATTCGGCGGGCTCGGCGGGCTTGGGGGTCGTGGGGGTTGTGGTGTCCATGCGGGGCACCGTAGGCGCCCCGCATGAGAGCTTCCTGAGAGATCAGGCCTTGGGCCACTCGTGGGCGAGGACCGACCAGATCTCGGTGGACTGGCGGACCCCGCGGTGGCGGAAGTTCTCGCGCAGCACGCCTTCCCGGGTGAAGCCCAGCCGCTCGGCGACCGCGATGCTCTTGGCGTTGGCGGAGGAGACGTGCCATTCCACCCGGTGCATGCCGCGAGTGTGGAAGGCCCAGTCGATCAGGACCCGGCAGGCGGTGGTGATCAGGCCGCGGCCGGCCGCGGCGGGCTCCAGCCAGCAGCCGACCTCGCACACGCCCTGCTCGGCGTCGAAGGCGGGGAAGAGGACCCCGCCGCGCAGGATGCCGTCGACCCGGATGCCGTAGAGGCGGGCGCCGTCGGCGGCGGCCTTCGCGGCGTTGGTGCCGAGCAGGGTGCGGGCCGATTCGAGGTCGGTGGCCCGGTCCGGGAAGGGCACGTGGACGCCGATGAACTCACGACCGCGGTCGATGTGCGCCAGGAACTCCTCGGCGTGCCAGACCTCGAGCGGGAAGAGCTGGGCGTCGTCGGCCAGGTCTATGGAGAACATGCGGGCTCCTTGCGGCGCGTGGGCCGTTGGACGGTCAGTTGGAGGCGGCTTCCACGGGGTCCCCGGTGGGCCGCTGCGCAGGCAGTTTCGCATGCGCCGGGTCCTCGGGCGGCTCAATACTGATCTTGGGCAGCCGGCGGTCGAGCCAGCCGGGCAGCCACCAGTTCGCGCCGCCCAGCAGGTGCATCAGGGCGGGGACGAGGAGGGTGCGCAGGACAAAGGCGTCCAGGGCGACGGCCACGGCGAGGGCGATGCCGAACATGGCGATCAGCCGGTCCCCGCTGAGGACGAAGGCGAGGAAGACGGAGATCATGATGACCGCCGCCGAGTTGATCACCCGGCTGGTCTCGGCCAGGCCGACCCGGACGGCACGCCGGTTGTCACCGGTCTCCAGCCATTCCTCGTACATCCGGCTGACCAGGAAGACCTGGTAGTCCATGGACAGTCCGAAGAGCACCGAAACCATGATCACGGGCAGGAAGGGCTCGATCGGTCCGGCGCTGCCCAGACCCATCGGCTCGCTGCCCCAGCCCCACTGGAAGACCGCCACGACCACCCCGAAGGAGGAGGCGACGGCGGCGATGTTCATCAGGGCCGCTTTGACCGGGATCCCGAGGGACCGGAAGGCGAGCAGCAGCAGGACGCAGCCCAGGGCGATCACCACACCGACGAAGAGCGGCAGTTTGCCGATGATCACCTCGGCGAAGTCGTCATAGCCGGCGGTCACCCCGCCGACGTACACCTCCATGGTGGTGCCCGCTTCGGCGCGCGGGACGACGTCCTGGCGGAGCCGGTCGACCAGCTCGCTGGTGTCCCGGGACTGCGGGGCGGAGTCCGGTACCACGGTCAGGACGGCGGTGTCCCCGCTGCTGTTGACGACGGCGGGCCCGACGGAGGCGACCCCCTCGGTGTCCCGCAGGGCCGCACCGAGCCGGTCCAGGGCGACCCGGTCGCCCGCGTCGTCCAGCCGGGCGACCAGCGCGAGCGGGCCGTTGGTGCCGGGGCCGAAGCCGTCGGCGAGCAGGTCGTAGGCCTGGCGGGTGGTGGCGGTGGCCGGGTTGTTGCCCTGGTCGGAGGTGCCAAGGTGGAGGGAGAGGGCGGGCAGGGCCAGTACGGCCATGACGAGGGTGGCGACCAGACCGAGCAGTTTGGGGTGCCGTTCCACGAAGGCGGACCAGCGGACGGCGAAGCCGCTCGGCCCTTCGGGCTGCGGGCCGTGCTCGGCGAGCCTGCGGCGTTCGCGGCGGGACAGGGCCCGCATGCCGATGTACGAGAGGAGGGCCGGGAGCAGCGTCACCGAGGCGGCGACGGTGAGGACCACCGTGAGCGAGGCGGCCAGCGCGACGCCGTTGAGGAAGTCCAGCCGGAGCACCAGCATGCCGAGCAGGGCGATGCAGACGGTGGCCCCGGCGAAGACCACGGCCCGGCCGGTGGTGGCCACCGCGGTCCGGGCGGCCTCCTCGACCGGGAGGCCGCGCTGGAGGCCCTTGCGGTGCCGGGTGACGATGAAGAGGGCGTAGTCGATGCCGACGCCGAGGCCGACCAGGGTGCCGAGCATGGGGGCGAAGTCGGCGACGGGCATGGCGTGGCCGAGCAGGCTGATGCCGGAGTAGGCGGTGCCGACGCTGACCAGGGCGGTCGCGATGGGGAGCAGGCTGGCGGCGAGCGAGCCGAAGGCGAGGAAGAGGACCAGGGCGGCGACGGCCACGCCGATGGCCTCGGCGAAGTGGGCGGCGGGCGCCTCGGTGAGTCCGATGGCCCGGCCGCCGAGCTCGACCCGGAGGCCGTCGGCCTCCGTCTGCGCGTTCTTGGCGGCCTTGACGACCGCCTCGGCCTGGGCCCTGGGGACCGCGTCGGCCGGCCGGTCGAAGCTGACCACGGCGTAGGCGGTGCGCCCGTCGGCGCTGATCCGGCTCGCGCCCTCGGGGCCGGGGCCGTAGGGGCCGGCGACCGAGCCGACGCCCGGGAGTCCGGCGATGGTGTCGAGGGCGGCGGTCATCCGCTGCTCGACGTCGGGGGCGCGGACGGTCCGGTCCGGCGGGGTGCGCCAGACCACGGTGTCGGTGTCGCCGCCCTGGCCGTGGAAGCCGTCGCGGAGCAGGTCGGCGGCCTTGCCGGATTCGGTGCCGGGGATCTCGTAGTCGTTGGAGTACGCGCTGCCGGCGGTGCCGGCGGCCAGCGCGGTGCCGCCGAGGGCGATCAGCCAGAGCAGGACGACGACGAGGCGGTGCCGCAGGCACCACCGTGCGATTGCTGCCAACGGATCGTGCTCCCTGGTGGTGGCTCGGATCTTCACCGGGATCGGCCCGACGCAGAACGCAAACGGTGACCTGTGACCCCGGGGGTCGCCCTGGGTGGTCTCCACCGACACGATCGCAGCGAATGATGATCGTTGGTCCGGTTCGTGTGCATCGTCACAGGGCTGCGGGGGTCTGCGGGACCTTGTACCCGGGGACGGAGGGCCAACGGACCGTCAGGACGACCGTGTCCTCCTCCGCGCACCAGGAATGATCGACTCCGCGGCCCCAGACCACATAGTCGCCCTGTTCGGCGAGGACGACCGTGCGCCCGGGGAACTCCAGCCGGAAGCGCCCGCTGATGAGGACCTGGAGGGCGGTGCGCTGCTCGCCCCGTACCCACTGGGCGCGTTCCTCGCCCTTGGCGTGTACGCCCCACTTGATCTCTACGTCCGCGCTGTGGCGGGGGCCGCCGGGGTCCTTGAAGTGGCCGAGGAGCCAGCCGTGGTCGAGGGCGGCATCGGCAGCCGCCCGCCCGACGTACACGTTGTCGTCGCTCATGGCAGGGAGGCTAATGCAGTTGCGGGGGCGGGCCGACGGCTGGTCAGCTGCGCGGATGACGACGGATGGCATGGCAGATGGCACGGCGGACGGCATGGCGGACGACATGACGGATGGCGCGGCGGTGCGGGCCCGGTACGACGCCGAGATGCGGCTCGGGGCCCGGCCCGAGGGACCGGGTGCGGTGGTGGAGCGGGCCGGGCGAGTGGTCCGGCACAGTACGCCGGGCCTCGGCTGGAACGCGGTGCTCTGGTCGGACCTGACCTCCCAGACCGCGGACGCCGCGATCGCCGAGCAGGTGGCGTACTTCGCGGGGCGTGGCGCGGACGAGTTCGAGTGGAAGCTGTACGGCCACGACGGTCCGGCGGATCTGGGGGCGCGGCTGGTGCGCGCCGGGCTGGTGCCCGGGCCGCCGGAGACGCTGATGGTGGCGCGGGTGGCGGATCTGGCCGCACGGTCGGTGGCGGACGGCCCGGCGCTACCGGAAGGAGTGACCCTGGTACCGGTGACGGACGCGGCCGGGGTGGGGATGATGATGGCCGCGCACGAGGCGGCCTTCGGGGAGTCCCAGCCGCGCCTGCACCACCAGATCCTGACCCGGCTCACCGAGGAGCCGGACACCCTGGCCGCGGTGGTGGCGATGGCGGCCGGCCGGCCGGTGAGCGCGGCGCGGATCGAGATGCCGGCCGGGGCCTCGTTCGCCGGCCTGTGGGGCGGCGGCACCGCCCCCGAGTGGCGGGGCCGCGGTATCTACCGCGCCCTGGTCGCCCACCGCGCCCGCATCGCCGCCGCCCGCGGCATCCGCTGGCTCCAGGTCGACGCCTCCGACCAGAGCCGGCCGATCCTGGAGCGGCTGGGCTTCGAGGTGCTGGGCGTCACCACGCCGTACGTCTGGACTGCGGCGGAATAGCGGGGCCGGGCCGCGATGACGAAGGTGACGCTGATCAGCAGGGACCAGGCGGCGAATTTGGCGAGCGGCACCGGCTGCCAGCCGTCGAGCTGGTCGGGGTAGCTCCAGGCGCCGGCATAGGTGGCGGCGTTCTCGGCGACCCAGAGGAAGAAGCCGATCAGTACGAAGGCCAGGGCCAGCGGCATTCGGTGGCGGACGGCGGCCACGGTGTAGTGCACCCAGGTGCCCCGCAGGGCGAGCAGCATCAGGGCGGCGAGCGGCCACCGGAGGTCGGGCAGCCAGTGGTGGGTGAAGAAGTTGAGGTAGACGAGGGCGGCGAGGACGGCCATCGGCCGCGGCCGGTACCGGTCCAGGGAGAGGTCCATCAGCCGCCAGGCGCGGCACACGTAGCTGCCGACGGCCGCGTAGAGGAAGCCGCCGTACAGCGGGACGCCCGCCACCTTGGTGAGGGCCTCCTCCGGGTAGACCCAGGACCCCATCTGCACCTTGACCAGCTCGAAGAGCAGCCCGATGGCGTGGCAGGCGGCGATCACGGCGGTGTCGCGGGCGGTGTCCCAGCCGGCCTTGCGGGCCAGCACGGTCAGGCCCACCCCGTAGAGCAGGACCAGGTCGTAGCGGGCCACCGGCAGCTCGGGGAGCAGGCCGGACGCCCCGATGCCGAGCACCAGGGCGACCGGGAAGGCACAGCAGCGGGCCTGGAGCAGACCGAACCGCAGCAGCTGCCCGCCTGCGCGCGCGGCCCGCGCGCGCAGCACGGGCCGCGCGGCCTGCGCGGGCTGCGCGGGCTGCGCGGCCCTCATGGCCCGCGCGGCCCTCATGGCCCGCGCGGGCCTCGTGCGCTGCGCGGGCCGCCTGGCCTGCTCGGCCGGCTCGGCCGGCTCAGCCGGCTCAGCCTGCATGGCCTGCTCGGCCTGCTCAGCCGGCACGGCTGGCACGGCTTGCGTGGCCTGCCCGGGCCGCGCGGGCCTCGCGGGCCGCGCGGGCTGCGCGGGCCTCGCGGGCTGCGCGGGCTGACAGGCCTGCTCGGCCTGCAAGGGTCGCGTGGCCTGCCCGGGCTGCGCGGGCCGCCCGGCCCGCTCGGCCGGCACGGCCTGCTCAGCCGGCACGGCCCGCTCGGCCGGCACGGCCCGCTCGGCCGGCTCAGCCTGCATGGCCTGCTCGGCCGGCACGGCTTGCGTGGCCTGCAAAGCTCGCGTGGCCTGCGTGCGCTCGTTCGGGAACATGTTCCCGCAGACGCCGGGAGCCGCCCGCGGGGTTCCAGGCCGCCAACCGGCCCGGCGGCCGGCCCGGCAACCGGTCAGGCAGCCGGGGACGGCCCGGCGGCAAGGGCGGAACGCCTACGCCGCGGCCCCGCCGGGTGCATCCCGCCAGTACCCCAGGCTGTTCACCCGGGACTTGGGCAGGCCGAGGTCCTTGCGGAGCCAGCCGGTCAGGGTGCGGGTGGTGGCGGTGTCGCAGGCCAGCCAGACGTACGCGGAGGCCGGATCCGGCGCCAGCGCCGGAAGTTCGGCCTTGACCCGCTCCACCAGGGCCGCCCCGGCACGCTCCCGGGCAATCCGGCGGATCTCGTGCCGGGCCGGGTCCAGCCGGACCGGAAGCTCCGCGTCCGACGCGTGCTGGGTCTCGAACCACAGGGTCGCGGGCGTGTCCGGATAGGCGTCCAGCAGGGAGTTGACGGCGGGCAGCGAGGCCGCGTCGCCGATCACCAGCAGCCGCTCGGGGGCGGGCGCGGGCGGGACGAACCCGGTGCCCTGGACCGTGGCCTCGATGGTGTCCCCCGGAGCTGCGGTACGCGCCCAGTTGCTGGCCGCCCCGTCGTGCAGGGCGAACTCCAGCGAGAAGGTGCCGGCCGCCGGGTCGGGGTCGACCAGGGTGTAGGCGCGCTGGTGCGGCTTGCCGTGGTCCTGGAACCACAGCCGCACCCACATCGTCGGGTGCAGGGACGGCCCGGCCGCCGCCAGCAGTCCGCCGTCGGTGAAGCCGATCCGCCGGTAGTCCGCGGTGACCTGCTCGGCCCCGGTCACAGTGAACGTAAAGTCCTTGGCCCGCAGGAGTTTGAGGACCACGCCCTCCCAGCCCTTGCCCACAGCCATGTCCGTCCGCCCCTTTCCCGGCACCATATAGTTAGGTCAGCCTAACCTGACGCGCCTGGGGGTATGTGTGAGCAGTGCGAGCGAAGCGACCGGTGCGGACCACGAGGTGTACCGGGACGCCCACGGCATCCCCCACCTGCGCGCCGCCGGACCACGCGAACTCGCCTATGCCCAGGGCCGGATCACCGCGCTCGACCGGGCCTGGCAGCTGGAGAACGCCCGCCACCGCGCGCAGGGTTCCACCGCCGCGTTCCTGGGCCCCGGGGCCGTCGCCTGGGACCGGTTCGCCCGCCAGGCGCGGCTCGCGGACACCGCCCGGCGCTGCTTCGACGCGCTGGATCCGGAGACCGCCGACTGGGTCCGGGCGTACGTGTCCGGGGTGAACGCCGGACTCGCCCAAGGGGCCGCCCGCGACCCCCGGTTCGCGGACACCGGCCTCTCCCCCGCCCCCTGGGAGCCCTGGGTTCCGCTCGCCGTCTGGGTCTCCACCCACATCCTGTTCGCCGGCTTCCCCACCAAGCTGTGGCGCGACCGGGTCGCCCGCACCCTCGGCGATGCGGCCGTCCCGCTGTTCGCCGCCGACCACCCGGGCAGCTGCGGCAGCAACGGCTGGCTGGTGCCCGGGGACCGTACGGCCGGCGGCTCGGCGATCCTCGCGGGCGACCCCCACCGGACCATCGAGGACCCGGGCATCTACCAGCAGATACGTCTCTGCTGCCCGGAGTACGACGTGCTCGGCCTCGCCGTCCCCGGGGTCCCCGGCATCGCCCATTTCGGCCACACCGGCACCGTGGCCTGGGCCATCACCAACGCCATGGCCGACTACCACGACCTGTACGTCGAGGAGTTGCGCGAGGACGGCCACGGCCGGCTGCTGGCCCGCGCCGCCGGCGACAGCTGGGAGCCGGTCGCACGCCACACCGAGACCATCACCGTCAAGGACGCAGAAACCTTCCACCACATCGAAGTGGAGGTGCTGGAGACCGCGCACGGCCCGGTCGTCGTCCGGCAGGGCGTCGACGGGGCGGAGCAGGACCTGAGCCTGCGCTACCCGCCCCGGGTCCGCGAGGACCTCGGCTTCGCCGCACTGCCCGAGCTGCTGCGGGCCCGTACGGTCGCCGACCTCGACCGCGCGCTCGACGGCTGGGCCGAGCCCGTCAACGTGGTCCTCGCCGCCGACTCCGAGGGCGGCCTGCTGCACCGGGTCGCGGGCGCCGTACCGCTGCGCGACCCCGCCAACCGGCTGCGGCCGGTGCCCGCCTGGGACCCGCAGTACGCCTGGCAGGGCTGGGCCGCCACCGTCACCGAGCCGGTGCAGGGCTTCGCCGTGATGGCGAACGCGCGCGGCATCGCCTCCCCGTACGGCGTGGAGTTCGCCCCCGGCCACCGCGCGCACCGCATCCGCGAACTGCTCAGCGGCTCGGCGGGCTGGTCGGCCAAGGACATGGCGGAGATCCACCGGGACACCCACCTGGCCGCCGCCGGCCCCCTGCTCGCCCCGCTACAGGCCCTCGACGGCCTCGGGCCCGCGGCCCGCGCGGTACGCGAGCGGCTGCTGGGCTGGGACCGCTCGATGGCGGCGGACAGTACGGACGCGGCCCTCTTCGCGGCCTACCGCTCCGCCCTCGCCCGCCGGATCGCCGCCGACCCGCTGTTCGCGGAGCTGGCCGGCCCGCCGACCGGCCCCGAGGTGCTGCACGACTGGCAGCTGCTCCTGCCAAAGACGGGCTACGCCCTGGAGGGCCTGCTCGGCAGCCCGCTGCTGCCGGAGCTCGACCGCACGGCCCATGCACGCGCGGCCCTGGAGGAGACGGCGGCCACCTTCCGCGAGGCGCCGTGGTCGGAGGTCCACCGGCTCGCCCCCTGGCAGGCCCTGCCGGACGCGGAGGCCTCGTGGCCGGGCCTGGCGGGCGACCACGACTGCATCAACGCGACCTCCTCGGTCCCGGGCGTCACCGATCTGATCGTCCGCGCCCCGGCGGCCCGGTACGTCTGGGACCTGGCCCGGCGCGAGGACAGCCTGTGGGTGGTCCCCCTGGGCGCGGACGGCGTCCCGGGCGACCCGCACCATCGGGACCAACTGGCTTTGTGGGCACGGGGCGAGCTGGTGCCGGTGGTCACGGACTGGCGCCAGCTCAGCCTGGAGTCCCCGTCGTGACGAACGGGCGCTCGACTTTCGGCGTGTTGACCGAGCTGTTTTTGTACGGGTGAAGTACGAGTCGACGGAGCGTCGGAGCCAGCCCGGCCGGGGAAGGACCCGGCATGACAGACACCAACCAGACCAAGCGCCACGCCTCTTGGACGGTCATCGGCGTCCTGGCCGCGCACTTCCGC
This sequence comes from Streptomyces venezuelae, assembly GCF_008642295.1. Lineage (GTDB taxonomy): Bacteria > Actinomycetota > Actinomycetes > Streptomycetales > Streptomycetaceae > Streptomyces > Streptomyces venezuelae_C. Next base: position 2,310,475 of record NZ_CP029190.1, read on the forward strand.
GGACAGACGCCGTTCACCCAGGAGAGCCTGGCGGAGCACCTGCACGTGGACCGCGAAACGGTCGCCTCGATGGAACAGGGCCGCCGTCTCCTCCAGCCGAAGATGGCGACGGCCCTGGACGAACTGTTCGAGACGCGCGGGGCGTTGAGCAAAGCGCTGGCGAAGGTTCCGAAGCGGGAGCGCTATCCGGCGTTCGCGATCGATTTCATCGACCACGAGCGGACTGCGGAGAGCCTCCAGTGGTACGAGAACCAGGTGGTCCCGGGCCTGCTCCAGACCCCGGAGTACGCGGCGGCCGTCTTCGGCTGCCACTATCCGCCGCTCACCAAGGAGGAGACCGAGCAGAAGACCGCCCAGCGGATGACCCGCCAGGCAGTGTTCGCCCGCAAGCCCTGGCCGCCGATGATGCACTTCGTGCTGGAGCAGGTGATCCTGGAACGCCCGATCGGCGGCCGGGAGGTACTGCACGGCCAACTGCGACACCTGCGCGAGATGGCCGAACTCCCCTTCCTCGGCCTCCAGATCATCCCCACCGACCGGACCACCCACGCGGCCCTGGCAGGGCCGATGGTGCTGCTGGAGACCAAGGACCACGAGCAGCTCGCCTACCTCGAAGGCCAGGACGTGGGCTTCCTCCAGGACGATCCCGCCGAGGTCCATCGACTGCACCTCAAATATGGGATGCTGCGATCCCAGGCCCTGTCCATGGAGGACAGCGTGGGCCTGCTGGACGATCTGCTAGGAGAGTCATGACGCACGATCTGACCTGGTTCAAGTCGAGCTACAGCAGCGACACGGGCGGCGCCTGCATCGAAGTCGCCTACCACTGGCGCAAGTCGAGCTACAGCGGCAGCCAGGGGGGCGACTGCGTCGAGATCGCCACCCACCCCGCCGCCGTCCACGTCCGGGACTCCAAGCTCACCGACGGCCCGACCCTCACCGTCTCCCCCACCACCTGGACCGCCTTCCTCGCCCTGACCCGGTAGCGATGCCGCAGCCGGGGCCTGCTGGACGACCTGCTAGGAGAGTCATGACGCACGATCTGACCTGGTTCAAGTCGAGCTACAGCAGCGACTCGGGTGGCAACTGCATCGAAGTCGCCTACCACTGGCGCAAGTCGAGCTACAGCGGTGACTCCGGTGGCGACTGCATCGAGGTCGCCGCCCACCCCTCCGCGATCCACGTCCGGGACTCCAAGCTCACCGACGGCCCGACCCTCACCGTCTCCCCCACCACCTGGACCGCCTTCCTCGCCGACACCGCCCGCTGACACGGCTACCGTGGTCTTCTCGGGCGAACCCAACGGAGGCGGCACCATGACAGCGCAGCACAGCGAAATGCCGGGGCAGGGAGCCCCTCAGCTGCGGACACTGGGGGACGTCCGGGCCGCCCTCCGAGCGGGCTACGGCCTCCCCGGTGACAAGGAAGACTTCGAGCGGGACCTCGATCGCGCCCTTGAAAGAGCCTCAGAGACCGACTTCCAAGCGGTCGCCGCGGTGATCATCGACTACCGCGGGCGCATCCGGCTGCACAGCGACCCGGAATACGACCTGGCCTTGCAGGAGGCGGAGCAGGAACTGCTCCGCCTGAGGAACGAATCAGGGGACCATTGAGCACGTCCGATCAGGTTGCTGTCGCCGTGGTGACCGAGCGGGCCCAGCGGCGCCTCAAGGAGTTCGGGGAGGCGGCCACGGAGGCTGTCGAAGAACTCCGCCTGGAGCTGGAACGTTCGCCCCGCCTAGGTGTCCGACGCGGTAGTTCGCCCGCGACGGGGCACGAGGTCTACAAGACCCGGATCGAGCCCCGCGACGGTGTCCCAGGGCTCGCGGTCGCATACCTGTACAGCCCACACCCGCCGCCACCAGCCGTGGCCATCCTCATGGTCGTGCCCGACGACGGACAGCCCGGCTGACGAAGTGCCGACACACAAGGTGCCCCGTGCCGGTCATGACCGGCACGGGGCACCTTGTGTCGCGTAAGCGGCAGCCGAGTGGACTAGCCCTCGGAGACGCCCAGGCGCTCCAGGATGAGCTCCTTCACGCGGGCCGCGTCCGCCTGGCCGCGGGTGGTCTTCATGACCGCGCCGACCAGCGCGCCGACCGCCGCGATCTTGCCGCCGCGGATCTTGTCCGCGATGGCCGCGTTGCCGGCGATGGCCTCGTCCACGGCCGCGCCCAGCGCGCCCTCGTCCGAGACGACCTTCAGGCCGCGCTTCTCGACGACCTCGTCCGGGGTGCCCTCGCCCGCGAGGACGCCCTCCAGGACCTGGCGGGCCAGCTTGTCGTTGAGCGAGCCGTCCGCGACCAGCGCGGCGACCCGGGCGACGTCCACCGGAGTGATCGGGAGCTCGTCCACGCCCACGCCCTGCTCGTTGGCGTTGCGGGCCAGCTCGCCCATCCACCACTTGCGGGCGGCGACCGAGTCGGCGCCGGCCGCGATGGTGGCCTCGATGGACTCCACGGCACCGGCATTGAGGATCGACTGCATGTCGAACTCGCCGATCCCCCACTCCTCGCGGAGCCGGTTGCGGCGCACCCGCGGCATCTCGGGCAGGCCGGCGCGCAGCTCCTCGACCCACTCGCGGGCCGGGGCCACCGGGACCAGGTCGGGCTCCGGGAAGTACCGGTAGTCCTCGGCGTTGTCCTTGATGCGGCCGGAGGTGGTGGTGCCGTCGTCCTCGTGGAAGTGACGGGTCTCCTGCACGATGGTGCCGCCGGACTGCAGGACGGCCGCGTGGCGCTGGATCTCGAAGCGCGCCGCGCGCTCGACCGAGCGCAGGGAGTTGACGTTCTTGGTCTCCGAGCGGGTGCCGAAGGCCTTGGTGCCGTTCGGGCGCAGCGACAGGTTCACGTCGCAGCGCATCTGGCCCTTGTCCATCCGGGCCTCGGAGACGCCGAGCGCCTTGATGACCTCGCGGAGCTCGGCCACGTACGCCTTGGCGACCTCGGGGGCGCGCTCGCCGGCGCCCTCGATCGGCTTGGTGACGATCTCGATGAGGGGGATGCCGGCCCGGTTGTAGTCGAGCAGGGAGTGGGACGCGCCGTGGATACGGCCGGTGGCACCGCCGACGTGGGTCGACTTGCCGGTGTCCTCCTCCATGTGGGCGCGCTCGATCTCCACGCGGAAGATCTCCCCGTCCTCCAGCTGGACGTCCAGGTAGCCGTTGAAGGCGATCGGCTCGTCGTACTGGGAGGTCTGGAAGTTCTTCGGCATGTCCGGATAGAAGTAGTTCTTCCGGGCGAAGCGGCACCACTCGGCGATCTCGCAGTTCAGCGCGAGGCCGATCTTGATCGCGGATTCGACGCCGATGGCGTTGACCACCGGCAGGGAGCCGGGCAGGCCGAGGCAGACCGGGCAGGTCTGCGCGTTGGGCTCGGCGCCGAGCTCGGTGGAGCAGCCGCAGAACATCTTGGTGCGGGTGCCGAGCTCGACGTGGACCTCGAGGCCCATGACGGGGTCGTACGCGGCGAGGGCCGCGTCGTACGACAGGAGTTCGGTGACGGTCACGGTGGAACTTTCCCTCTCAGCCCAGCAGGACGTCGTCGTCGCCGAGGCGCTTCAGCTCGCGGTACAGGATCGCGAGGCCGGTGACGATGGCGGCGGCGGACACAACGGCGTCGACCAGCTGGAGCGTGTCGTTCTCCGTGCGGGCCCGGCGGGCCTGCTTGATGACGCTGATGGCACCGAAGGCGGTGGTGCCGATCGACAGGTAGGTGCCGGACTTCGACTTCTTGAAGCCCTTGGCCTTGGACAGTGCACTCACAGGGACGGAGCCTCCTCCAGCAGCGGGTGACCCCAGCGGGCGACGAAGGCCGCCTCCACGGCGGCGCCCACCTTGTACAGGCGGTCGTCCTTCATGGCCGGGGCGATGATCTGCAGTCCGACCGGGAGGCCGTCTTCCGGCGCCAGGCCGCAGGGCAGCGACATGGCGGCGTTGCCGGCCAGGTTGGTCGGGATGGTGCACAGGTCCGCGAGGTACATAGCCATCGGGTCGTCGGCGCGCTCGCCGATCGCGAAGGCGGTGGTCGGGGTCGTCGGGGAGACGATCACGTCCACGCTCTCGAAGGCCTTCTCGAAGTCCTTCGTGATGAGGGTGCGGACCTTCTGGGCGGAGCCGTAGTACGCGTCGTAGTAGCCGGAGCTGAGCGCGTACGTGCCGAGGATGATGCGGCGCTTGACCTCGGGGCCGAAGCCGGCCTCGCGGGTCATGGCGGTGACGTCCTCGGCGGACTTGGTGCCGTCGTCGCCGACGCGCAGGCCGTAGCGCATGGCGTCGAAGCGGGCCAGGTTGGACGAGGCCTCGGACGGGGCGATCAGGTAGTACGCGGCCAGCGCCAGGTCGAAGGACGGGCAGTCCAGCTCGACGATCTCGGCGCCGAGCTCCTTGAGGAGCTCCACGGACTCGTCGAAGCGCTGCACGACACCGGCCTGGTAGCCCTCGCCGCGGAACTGCTTGACCACGCCGACGCGCATGCCGGCGACGGAGCCGTTGCGGGCCGCCTCGACGACCGGCGGGACCGGGGCGTCGATGGAGGTGGAGTCCAGCGGGTCGTGGCCGGCGATGACCTCGTGGAGGAGGGCCGCGTCCAGGACCGTGCGGGCGCAGGGGCCGCCCTGGTCGAGGGAGGAGGAGAAGGCCACCATGCCGTAGCGGGAGACGCCGCCGTAGGTGGGCTTGACGCCGACCGTGGCGGTGACCGCGGCGGGCTGGCGGATGGAGCCGCCGGTGTCCGTGCCGATGGCGAGCGGGGCCTGGTACGAGGCGAGGGCCGCGGAGGAGCCGCCGCCGGAGCCGCCGGGGATCCGGGTGAGGTCCCACGGGTTGCCGGTGGGGCCGAAGGCGCTGTTCTCGGTGGAGGACCCCATGGCGAACTCGTCCATGTTGGTCTTGCCGAGGATGACGACGTCGGCCTCCTTCAGCTTGCGCGTGAGGGTGGCGTCGTACGGCGGGATCCAGCCTTCGAGGATCTTCGAACCGACGGTGGTCGGGACCCCGACGGTGGTGAAGATGTCCTTGAGGGCGAGCGGCACGCCGGCCAGCGGGCCCAGCTTCTCGCCGGCGGCGCGCTTGGCGTCGACGGCCCGGGCCTGGGCGAGCGCGCCCTCGCGGTCGACGTGCAGGAAGGCGTGCACCTTCTCGTCGACGGCCTCGATGCGGGCCAGGTGGGCTTCGGTGACCTCGACGGCCGTGAGCTCGCCGGAGGCGATCTTCTCGGCGGTCTGGGCGGCCGTGAGCTTGACGATCTCGGTCATGTGATTAGTCCTCCCCCAGGATCTGCGGCACCTTGAAACGCTGCTGCTCCTGTGCCGGGGCGCCGGAGAGCGCCTGCTCGGGGGTGAGCGAGGGACGGACCTCGTCCGCGCGCATGACGTTGGTCAGCGGCAGCGGGTGGGAGGTCGGCGGGACGTCTTGGTCGGCGACCTCGGCGACGCGGGCGACCGCGCCGATGATGTCGTCCAGCTGTCCGGCGAAGTGGTCGAGCTCGTCTTCGGCCAGTTCCAGACGTGCCAGCCGAGCGAGGTGGGCGACCTCCTCGCGCGTGATGCCAGGCATGCAGCGATCCTCTGGGGTGAGTGTGTAGTTTCGGCCCCAATCCTATGGGGCGGGGCCCCGGACCCACGAAACGGTAAACCCTCGGCCGGGCCGGTACCCGCCGCGCAGCGGGCCGGGGTCCGCTGCGCGGCGCTCCTCCCCACCCCGCCCCTTCCCGAAACCGGGGCTCCGCCCCGGCCCCCGCGGGGCTCCGCCCCATACCCCTCGGGGCTCCGCCCCAGACCCCGTGGGGCGCCCCACAACCCGCGCGCCGAAGCCCCACCAGGGGCGCGGGTAACTGCGCGATCCGCCGCGGCGGACCCGGCCCGGGTCACGGGGCGGGCGTGTCCGTGAGTTCTGCGGTGATGTCGGCCGGCCGGCGCCAGCCGCGTTCGCCGCGGGCCAGGAGCCAGGCGGTGGCCTCCTGCGGGGGCATGGCCGCGGCGACCAGCCAGCCCTGCACCGCATCGCAGCCCAGGTCCCGCAGGCGCTCCCAGGTCTCGTCGTCCTCGACGCCCTCCGCCACCACCAGCAGGCCCAGGGAGTGGGCGAGGTCTACCGTGCAGCGGACGATCTCCGCGTCCTGGGCGTCCACCGCCAGGCGCGCCACGAAGGAGCGGTCGATCTTCAGCTCGCTGACCGGGAGGCGGCGCAGGTGGACCAGCGAGGAGTAGCCGGTGCCGAAGTCGTCCAGGGACATCTTCACGCCGTGGCCGGTCAGCCCGGCCATGGTGTCGGCGGCCCGCTGCGGGTCCTCCAGGAGGACGTGTTCCGTTATCTCGAGCTGGAGGGCGCCCGCCGGTACGCCGTGCCGGGCGAGCCGGGCCGCGACGGCGCCGGCGAAGCCCGGGGTGTGGACGTCCCGTGGTGAGACGTTGACGGCGACCGGGACCTTGAGGCCCTGGGCGCGCCAGCGGGCGACCTGGGCGAGGGCGGTCTCCAGGACGTACTCGGTCAGGTGGGGCATCAGGCCGGAGGTCTCGGCGATGGCGATGAACTCGTCCGGGGAGACCCGGCCGCGCTCCGGGTGCACCCAGCGGACCAGCGCCTCCAGGCCGGCGACCTGGCCGTCGAAGCGGACCTTGGGCTGGTAGTGGAGCTCGACCTCGCCCGCGTCGAGGGCACGGCGGAGGTCGCCGAGGAGCCCGAGCCGGTCGGGGGTGTTGCTGTCCCGCTTGGACTCGTAGACCTCGACGCCGGTACGGTCCCGCTTCGCCTGGTACATCGCGACATCGGCCCGGCGCAGCAGGCCCTCGGCGTCGAGGGCGTGGTCGGGGAAGACCGCGAGGCCGGCGCTGGCCTCCAGGACGAGGGTGAGTCCGTCCAGGTCGAGCGGGGAGCCTAGCTCGGCGACCAGGTGGCGGGCGACCCGCTGGGCGCTGGTGGTGGAGTCGGTGGCGGGGAGGAGGACGGCGAACTCATCGCCGCCGAGGCGGGCGACCTCCGCCTCCTTCGGCAGGGCCTGCCGCAGCCGCTCGGCGATCTGGAGGAGCAGCCGGTCCCCGGCGAGGTGGCCGAGGGTGTCGTTGACCGCCCGGAACCGGTCCAGGTCGATCAGCACAAGAGCTGACCGGGTGCCCAAACGTTCAGCCTCGTCCAATGCGGTCCAGGCCCGTTCCAGCAGCCACTGCCGGTTGGGCAGTCCGGTGAGCGGGTCCCGCAGCTGTTCCTCGGCGCGGGCCCGGGCGATCCACAGGGTGGAGTCGAGGGCGATCAGCGGGACCGCGAAGAGCGGCAGGAGCACCGGCTTCGTGACGGCGACCACGCAGATCAGCGGGGCGATCCCGAGCAGGGCGACCGCGACTAAACCCTGTCGCAGCAGGGCGGTACGGGCGACCGTGGGCAGCCCGCCGCCGCGCGGGGCCAGCGCCAGCCAGAGCAGCACCCGGGTCACCGCCAGGTAGGCCAGGGCCGCCAGGATCACCTCGGGGACGGCGGCGGGGCCCCATTCCCCGGGGCCCCAGGGGGACTCCACGGTGGGTGACTCACCGACGGCGGCGAGGACCAGGGCTCCCGCTCCGATGCCGAGGATGTCGGCCGAGCCGTGCAGCACGCTCTGCCGCCAGCGGTGCCGGCGGGCCGCGCCGACCAGCGCGACCACGGCCAGCGAGACCAGACCGGCGGTGATCCACCCGTAGAGCAGGAGGACGGCCAGGGTGAGGGCGGCCCCGGATCCGGTGCCGCCCCACCAGCGGTCCCGGCCGAGGGCGACCAGGTGGCCGACGATGATGCCGGTGAGCAGGGCCAGCGCCCAGCCCACGCTGCCGCCCGGGAACAGGGCATGACGGTTGGTCAGGACCCCGGCCAGGCCGATGAGGAGGACGATGCCGGCCGAGGCCACGATGGCGAGCGGCAGCGCGGCGCGCCATCCGGAACCGACGGCGGCCGTGCCGTCGTCCAACGGGTGGGTGTGCGGCGTCCTGGATCTCAGGATGCCGAGCCGGCCCGTCCGTACGGACGGGAGTTCCCCGCCGAAATCAGGTGACGGGTCGGCGCTTTCGGTGGGTTTCATGCCCGTCCCTCTCACAGCCGGCAATGCCGATGCCACGCGATGGCCCCGATGTCATGCCATCACGGCCGGCATCGCACCACGCAGCCGTGCACGACAGGCGCACCCCTCAACAGTAGGACGCGGGAGGCTCCCAGGGGCAGCGGTCGGCGGCGGTTGCCCGAATGCGACCCAGCCATCCTCATCAGTACGGTATCCGCCGAACGGGTGAGAACGGACTGCGGGCCCCCCGTCACCCGTCCGATGATCCGACAGGTCACCGCCCTGTGGCCAGCCCCCTGCCGGCCGTTTGCCACCGCCGGGCGCGCCCGGCGTGCGCCCGCCCGGGCAGCCGCACGCCACGCATCCGTTCGCCTTCGCGACTCCCCCGTGCGGGTCCTACTCCGTGGCGCCGGAATCCTCCACCGGGAGGGCAGCCTCGCGGGCCGCTTCCGGTCCTTCCGTCAGCAGCACTTCAAATCCTGCGTCGTCGAGCACCGGCAGCTTCAACTGCATGGCCTTGTCGTACTTCGACCCGGGGTTGTCGCCGACCACGACGAAGGAGGTCTTCTTCGACACCGAGCCGGTCACCTTCGCGCCGCGGCTCTGCAGGGCCTCCTTGGCGCCGTCCCGCGTGTGGCTCTGCAAAGTGCCGGTGACCACCACGGTCAGACCCTCCAGCGGACGCGGACCCTCCTCTTCCCCGGAGGACTCCTCCTCCATCCGGACCCCCGCCTCCCGCCACTTGCGGAGGATCTCCTGGTGCCAGTCGACGGCGAACCATTCCTTCAGCGAGGCGGCGATGATCGCGCCGACCCCGTCGGTGGCCGTCAGCTCCTCCTCGGTCGCCTGCTCGATCCGCTCGATGGAACGGAACTCGCGGGCCAGTGCCTCGGCGGCGACCGGGCCGACATGACGGATCGACAGGCCGTTGATGATCCGGGCCAGCGGGCGGGACTTCGCGGCCTCGATGTTGGCGAGCATGGCCAGGGTGTTCTTCTTCGGCTCGCCCTCCTGGTTGGCGAAGACCGTGACGATCTTCTCCTCGCCGGTCTTCGGGTCCCGCTTGGGCAGCCCGCTGTCCGGGTCCAGTACATACGCCTTGATGGGCAGCAGCTGCTCGACCGTCAGGCCGAACAGATCGCCCTCGTCGAGCATCGGCGGCTCGGCCGGCTCCAGCGGACGGGTCAGCGCGGCGGCGGCCACCGCACCGAAGTTCTCGATGTCCAGGCACTGCCGGCCGCCCAGGTAGAACAGCCGCTCACGCAACTGGGCCGGGCAGCTCTGCCCGTTGGGGCAGCGGAGGTCGATGTCGCCCTCCTTCATCGGCCGCAGCTCCGTCCCGCACTCGGGGCACTGGGCCGGCATCACGAACTCCCGCTCGGTGCCGTCGCGCAGGTCCACCACCGGGCCGAGGATCTCCGGGATCACATCGCCGGCCTTGCGCAGCACCACGGTGTCCCCGATGAGCACGCCCTTGGCCTTGACCACCTCCTGGTTGTGCAGGGTGGCGAACTCGACCTCGGAACCGGCCACCGTCACCGGTTCCACCTGCGCGTACGGGGTGACCCGGCCGGTCCTGCCGACGCCCACCTTGATGTCGATGAGCTTGGTGTTGACCTCTTCCGGGGCGTACTTCCAGGCGATCGCCCAGCGCGGGGCGCGCGCCGTGGAGCCGAGCCGGCCCTGGAGCGGGATCTCGTCGAGCTTGACCACCACCCCGTCGATCTCGTGCTCGACCGAGTGCCGGTTCTCGCCGAAGTACTCGATGAACGCCCGGACTTCCGCCAGGGTGCCGACGACGCTGTTGTGCCGGGCGGTGGGCAGGCCCCACTCGTGCAGCAGCTCGTACGCCTCGGAGAGCCGGCCGATGTCGAAGCCCTCGCGGGCGCCGAGGCCGTGCACCACCATGTGCAGCGGGCGGGTCGCGGTGACCTTCGGGTCCTTCTGGCGCAGCGAGCCGGCCGCGGCGTTGCGCGGGTTGGCGAAGGGCTTGTCACCGGCCTCGACCAGGCGGGCGTTGAGCTCCTCGAACTTCTCCATCGGGAAGAAGACCTCGCCGCGGATCTCCACCAGCTCCGGGATCCGGTCACCCTTGAGGCGGTCCGGGATCTCCGCGATCGTGCGCACGTTCGGGGTGATGTCCTCGCCGGTGCGGCCGTCGCCGCGGGTGGCGGCCCGGGTGAGCCGGCCCTTCTCGTAGGTGAGGTTGACGGCGAGGCCGTCCACCTTGAGCTCGCACAGGTAGTGGAAGGCCGAGGAGCCCACGTCCCGGGCGACCCGGTCGGCCCAGCCCGAGAGCTCCTCCTCGTCGAAGGCGTTGTCCAGGGACATCATGCGCTCGCGGTGCTCGACGGAGGCGAAGTCCGTCTCATACGACCCGGCCACCTTCTGGGTGGGCGAGTCGGGCGTGCGCAGCTCCGGGTACTGCTCCTCCAGCGCCTCCAGGGAGCGCAGCAGCTTGTCGAACTCGGCGTCGCTGACGACCGGCTGGTCCTTCACGTAGTACCGGAAGCGGTGCTCCTCGACCTGCTCGGCCAGCAGCTGGTGCTGCTCGCGCAGCTCCGCCGGTACCGTCTCCTGCTGTTCGGCTGCCATGCCCCTGATCCTCCCGTTTCGATCACTCAGGGTTGTCGGCGAGCGACCTCGCCGCCCTGACGCAGTGCGCCTGCACCGCGCGGGCATAGGCGGGCGAAGCGCCCGCCAGACCGCACGACGGGGTGACCACCACGGACTCGGCCAGAGTCCCCGGGGCCAGCCCCAGCCTGCGCCAAAGCTTCCTGACCCCCATGACGCTACCGGCAGGGTCCGACAACGGGGCGTCGGTGCCCGGCACCACTCCGGCGAAGAGTTTCGTACCGCTTTCGACGGCCTCGCCGATGGCGTCGTCCTCGCGCTCGGTAAGCAGCGAGAAATCGAACGACACGCCCGTCGCGCCCGCCCGCCGGAGCAGGGCGAAGGGGACGTCGGGGGCGCAGGAGTGGACCAGCACCTCGCCGTCGGTGACGGCGAACAGGTCCCGCAGGGCGCCCTCGACCACCTGCCGGTCCACGGCCCGGTAGGTGCGGTAACCGCTGGCGGTCTTCACCTGTCCGCGCAGTACGGCGGTCAGCGAGGGCTCGTCGAACTGGAGCACGATCTCCGCGCCGGGGATGCGTTTGCGCAGGTCGGCGAGGTGGTCCCGGAGGCCTTCGGCGAGCGAGCCGGCCAGGTCCCGGCAGGCGCCGGCGTCCTGGAGCAGGGCCTCGCCGCTGCGCAGTTCCAGCGCCGCGGCCAGCGTCCAGGGACCCACGGCCTGGACCTTGAGCCGCCCCTGGTACCCCTGGGTGAACTCCTCCAGCGCGTCGAGGTCCTCACCCAGCCAGGACCGGGCCCGCTTGGTGTCCCGGCCGGGCCGGTCGCTGATCCGCCAGCCGCTGGGCTCGACGTGCGCGAACAGGTCGACGAGCAGGCCCAGGGACCGGCCGATCATGTCGGCGCCGGGGCCGCGGGCGGGCAGTTCGGGCAGGTAGGGGAACTCCTCGAAGGTCCCCGTGACGGTCTTGGCCGCCTCGCGGGCATCGCCGCCCGGCAGCGAGCCGACTCCGGTGGCTGCGCCGCCGCTCATCGGCCGGGCCGCACGGTCAGGTCGTTGACCTCGGCGTCCCGGGGCAGGTCGACGGCCATGAGGATGGTGGTGGCCACCGACTCCGGGTCGATCCAGGCCTGCGGATCGTAGGCCTTGCCCTCCTGGGAGTGCACCTTGGCCTGCATGGGGGTGGCGGTCCGGCCCGGGTACACGGAGGTGACCCGCACGCCGTTGGCCCGCTCCTCGCCGCGCAGGGAGTCGGCGAGCGCCTTCAGTCCGTGCTTGGAGGCGGCGTACGCACCCCACTCGGGGTGGGCGTTCAGTCCGGCGCCGGAGTTCACGAACACCACCTGGCCCTGGGCGGCACGCAGGGAGGGCAGCAGCAGCCGGGTGAGCTCGGCGGGGGCGATCAGGTTGACGTTGAGCTGCTGGTGCCAGGTCTTGGGGCGCAGCTCGCCGACCGGGCCGAGGTCGACGATCCCGGCGATGTGGAGGAGGGAGTCGAGGCGGTCGGGCAGCGCCTGGTGGGAGAACGCCCAGGAGATCCGGTCGGGGTCGGCGAGATCGGCGACGAGGGCGCGGGCGCCGGGGTAGCGGGCGGTGAGCTCCTTGCCGCGGGCGGCGTCGCGGGCGAGCAGGATGAGCTCGTCGCCGCGGGCGTGCAGGCGGTCCGCGACGGAGGCGCCGATGCCGGAGCCGGCACCGGTGATGAGGTGAGTAGCCATGGCCCCATGCTCGCACTCCGGCCGGGCCGGGCCCGGGGGACCTCGTTCCGTACGCACGGCCTGCGGGGCGGAACGGTCCCCGCGCGGCGGCCTCCTGGCGCGGGCGCCGGCCCTGCGGGGCGATTCCCCCACCCCGCCCCTTCCCGAAACCGGGGCTCCGCCCCTGACCCCGTGAGGTGCCCGGGCTCCGCCCGGCACGCCCGTTGCCGGGGCTGGGCGCCGGGCCCCGATCACCGGGCTCCGCCCCGGACCCCGTGAGGTGCCCGGGCTCCGCCCGGCACGCCCGTTGCCGGGGCTGGGCGCCGGGCCCCGTTCGCGGGGCTCCGCCCCGGACCCCCGGCGGGACGCCCGTACGACCCCGGAGGCGGTGGCCTCCGGGGTCGTGCCGGGCCTGGCAAGGGCGTCAGCCCGCCAGGTAGGCCCTGGTGAGGGTGATCTCGGACTTGTTGCCGCGCTTGTCGACCGTCACGCCGCGCAGCGAAACGTGCCCGCCCTTCGCCGGGTTCTGCACGGTCACCTTGCCCGCCCGGACCGGGAGGGTCTGCCAGGTGTAGCCGTCGTCGTACGAGGCCTGGACCGTCAGGGAGGCCAGGTTGGGGCCGGCCGCCGGGCCCTGGACGGTGACCGGGATCTGGACCGTACGGCCCGCCGGGGAGGTTCCGGTGAGCGACAGTTCAGGGGTGAAGCGGACCACCGACGCCGGCAGCTGGGTGGGTTCCGCGGTCTGCTTCGAGCGGAACCACCAGGTCGCCGTCACCTTGGTGGAGGTGCCGGAGACCGTGGCGGGCACCGTGGTCTTGGTGACCAGCTTGTACGAGGCCTCGGCCGCCGGCACCTCGAAGGGGTCGGCGTCCCGGAGCTCGGTGTCCCGGCTGCCGGCCACCACGCCGTTGCGGTAGAGCACCGTGCTGCCCGTGGCCAGGAAGGACGCGCCGTTGTGGCCGGCCCCGTCGGCGAGCAGCGGCAGGGTACCGGTCAGCCGGTTGCCCTCGCGGTGGACGCCGAGCACGCCGGCGGTGTCCATGTGCGGGCCGAAGACGGCTGCGTTGTAGCGCTCGCGGTAGCTCTTGCCGCCCTGGTAGCTGCGCTGCCCGTCACTGAGGTAGACCGCCTCGTCGATCGGCCAGCCGTTCTCGTCGGTGCCGCCGGTCTGGCTGAAGATGGTCTCCCAGGTGGCCCCGTCGAGGGTGGACAGGTGGAGCTTCGCCGTGGCCGGGAGCGGCCTCGGGATGGTGATGCCGCTCGCCCCGGTCGGGTCGGGCAGCCAGCCGAGGACGGTCAGGCCGCCCTTTTTGCCGGTCACCGAAGCGCCCTGTTCCACCGAGACGGTGGCCAGGTCGGCGGCCTTGAGGTGCCGGGTGTAGCCGGTGGCGAGCCGGGTCACCGGTCCGCCGAGGGCGGCGTGGTACTCCTGGTCGGCGCCGTCCTGCCAGTGCGCGTCCCACTGCTGGACCAGGGTGCCGGCCGGTGCGGCCGGGCCGAGGTGCCGGGTGCGCAGCGGCGCGTAGGAGTCCAGCCACCAGCCGAAGCCGTACGAGTGGTCGCCGACCCGTACGTCGTAGGTGGGGGTGGCGAAGGTCTCGACGGCGGTGCGGGAGGGCACGGTGACGGCGACCGGCTTGGCGGCGCGCGCGTCGACGGTCACCGTGGTGTTGCCGGTGACGTCCAGCTTGGGCTGGGCGAGCCAGTCGAGGCCCTGGGTGACGTCGTCCGGGTCGGCCACGATGTTGGAGTTGAGGAGGTAGCCTCCCTTGGGCACCCGGATGGTGAGGGTGCCGGACTCGTCGTGCTGCTGGTACCGCTTGCCGGCGGCGAGGCCGGTGGTGCCCAGCACCGTGGTGCCGTAGTTCGCGGTCGCCTTGCCCTTGCGGTCGAGGTGCTTGACCGTCAGGTTGTAGGACTCGACCTCGCGTTCCACGGCGATGGCCGTACGCGTGCTCTGGCCGCCGCCGGCCGCGGTCGCGGTCGCGTACGCCGTGTAGGTGCCGTCGACCTGGCCGCCGAGCCGGGTGTTCAGGGTGAGGTTGACCGAGGCGGTGCCGCCGGCCGGGACGGTCACCTGGGCGGCGTCGGCGGTGAGGAAGCCGGCCGGGGCGGGCTTGCCGTCGGGGCCGGTGGCGGTGACGGCCACGTCGAGGGTGACCGGGGCCGTGCCGAGGTTGCGGTAGCCGAGCTTCTTCGCCTCGGGCGTGTCGTCGTGGTGCGGCCACGGTTGTCCGGCGAAGGCCAGCGAGACGGGTTCGGCGATCACGGACTGGCCGAGGGCCTTGTCGACCGCGATGCGTCCGCTGCCCTGCTGGAAGGGGGTGTACGCGCCGGGCTTGGTGGAGGCGGTGAGTACGCCCTTGAGGTCGGCGCCGGTCCACGCGGGGTGCTGCTGCTTGAGCAGGGCGGCGGCGCCGGCCGCGTGCGGTGCGGCCATGGAGGTGCCGGAGATGGTGAGGTAGCCCTCGGGGCTCTGGCCGACCTCGCGTTCGATGACGCTGCCCGGGGCGGCGGCTGCGGTGGTGTCCACGCCGGGGGCGGTGACATCCGGTTTGACGGCGCCGTCGCCGATGCGCGGGCCGATGCTGGAGAAGTCGGCGAGGGCGTCGCCGTCGTCCACCGCGCCGACGGTGAGGGCCGCCTGGGCGCTGCCCGGGGAGCCGATGGTGCCGGCCCCGCCCTGGCCGCTGTTGCCGGCCGAGATGGCGAAGAGCACGCCCTTGTCGGCGGAGAGCTTGTTCACGGCCGTTTCGAGCGGGTCGGTGTCGGGGCCGTCGGGTCCGCCGAGGCTCATGTTGATGACCTGGGCGCCCTGGGCGACGGCCCATTCCATACCGGCGAGGATGCCCGCGTCGTCGCCGGAGCCGGAGTCGTCGAGGACCTTGCCGTTGAGGACCTTGGCGCCGGGTGCCACGCCCTTGAATGCGCCGCCCGATTTGGCGCCCGTACCGGCGGCGATGGAGGCGACGTGGGTGCCGTGGCCGAACCGGTCCTTGGCGTCCGGGGCGGCGGAGAAGTTCTGTTCGGCGACGACCTGTCCGGCGAGGTCGGGGTGGGTGGCGTCGACACCGGTGTCGAGGACGGCGATCTTCACGCCGGTGCCGTCGTATCCGGCGGCCCACGCCTTGTCGGCGCCGATTTGCTTGGTGCTCTTGTCCAGGTGGGCCTTGCGGATGCCGTCGAGCCAGATGGTGGCGATGCCGGCGGCGGTGGCGCGGCGGCCGGTGCCGGCCTGGGCGTCGGTGAGGGTCTCCCAGAGGGCGGCGGCCCGGTCCGGGCTCGCGGTGACGGCTTCGGCACCCAGGGACGGGAAGGTGCGGCCGACCTCGGTGCCGCCGGTGGCGCGCAGGTCTGCCTTGGCGGCGGGGGCGGCTCCGCCCTCGTACCGGACGATCAGCTTCAGGCGGTCGCCTCGGGCCTTGCGGTATTCGGGGCGGCTGAGTTCGGTGAGGTCGAAGAGGCGGGCGTCGAGCCGGCCGGCCTCGATCAGACGCTGGGCGTCGAAGGGGACGACGCTGGTACGGCCGTTCTGGCGCTGCGTCGAAACGGGTATCTTCTCGCGGCCCTTGGCCGGCCGGAAGCCGACCGGGTTGCCCTTGGCGTCGACGGTGACCCGGTCACCGGTGATCAGGGTGAGGTGGGTGAGGGCCCGGGAGGTTTGCTGCCGTTCCTTGGCCGCGAACGGCTTGGGGGTGGCTGCGGGTGCGGATGCGGATGCTGCTGCGGAGGGTGTGGTCAGGCCCGCCGCGAGCGCGAGGGCGGCGGCTGCGGCTAACGCCGCCGCCCCCGTACGCCTGTTGCGATGTGAAGGCACGTCAATTCCCCCTGGAAAAGGCGTTATCGCCCGCCGGGACGGATCTCGTCCCGCGGAAGGCGAGTATCACCCGGGTCTGACGTGTGATCAACCATGCGTCGGGACAAGGTCGTTGGGACGGAAGGTGCGGCGGTAGGCATTCGGGGAGACACCGAGAGAGGTCCGCATGTGGGCGCGCAGCGAATTCGCGGACCCGAATCCGGCACGGTGTGCGACCAGATCGATCGGCAGGTCGCTGGTTTCCAGCAACTGCCGGGCCAGTTCCAGGCGCTGGGCGGTGAGCCACTGGACGGGGGTCATGCCGACCTCGTCGCGGAACCGCCGGGTGAAGGAGCGCAGGCTCATCCGGGCGTGCTCGGCGAGCTCGGCGAGCGAGAGCGGTTCGCCGAGCCGCTCCAGGGCCCAGGCGCGGGTGGCGGTGGTGGAGGCGACGGTGGGTTCGGGGACCGGGCGGTCGATGTACTGGGCCTGGCCGCCGTCGCGCCACGGCGGTACCACGCACAGCCGGGCGGCGCGGTTGGCGACGGTGCTGCCGTGGTCGCGGCGGATCAGGTGCAGGCAGAGATCGACCCCGGCGGCCACCCCGGCCGAGGTGAGGACGTCGCCGTCGTCGACGAAGAGCACCTCCTCGTCGAGCCGGACCCGGGGGAAGGCCCGCTGGAACTCCTGCGCCTTCAGCCAGTGGGTGGTGGCGGGCCGGCCGTCCAGCAGGCCGGCGGCGGCGAGCACATAGGAGCCGGTGCAGATGGAGACCAGCCGGGTGCCGGGCCGGATCCCGGCGATCGCGGCGGCGAGCTCCGGGCCGAGGGGGGCGCCCTCGGCCAGCTCGTCCATGGCATGGGTGGGCGGGATGATCACGGTGTCGGCGGCGGCGAGCGCTTCGGGGCCGGCGGAGACGGTGATGCCGAAGCCCGCGTCGCTGGTGACGGGCTGCCCGTCGGCGGTGCAGACGGTCACCTCGTAGAGCGGCCGGCCCTCGGCGTCGTAGGCGTTGCCGAAGACCCGGGACGGGATGCCGAGCTCGAACGGGGGGACGCCTTCGAGGGCGAGGACGGCCACCCGGTGGACGGCTTGGCTGTGTGCAGACTCCGTGGCCAGATCCATGGCCAGATCCTGACACATGCTGGCCGTCCGGCCAACACTGCGGGGCGGCTCCGCCGCCGAAGCTGGTGCCATCAGCAGCACCGACCTGAGGAGAAACACCATGCGCGCCGTCGTCGTCAGCCAGTGGGGCGGGCCCGGGGTACTGACCGAAACCGAGCTGGAGCGGCTCGAGCCGGCCATGGGAGAGATCCTGGTCCGGGTGCACGCGGCCGGGGTGAACCCGGTGGACTGGAAGACGCGGGCCAGCGGGGCGCTGATCCCGTGGGGGCCGGTTCCGATGGTCGGCTGGGACGTGTCGGGGGTGGTCGAGGCGGTCGGCCCCGGTGTGACCCTGTACCGGGAGGGCGACGAGGTCTTCGGCATGCCGAGCTTCCCGCGGCAGGCGGGCGGTTACGCGGAGTACGTGACTGCGACCGCGCGGCACTTCGCCCGTAAGCCGGCCTCCCTGACCCATGTGGAGGCCGCCGCCCTGCCGCTGGCGGCGCTGACCGCCTGGCAGGCCCTGGCGGACACGGCGGAGGTGCGGCCGGGCCAGCGGGTGCTGGTGCATGCCGCGGCGGGCGGCGTGGGGCACTTCGCGGTCCAGATCGCCAAGGCGCTCGGCGCGTATGTGATCGGTACGGCCAGCGCGCCCAAGCACGGGTTCCTGCGCTCGATCGGGGCCGACGAGGTGATCGACTACCGGAGCACGGACTTCGAGGACGCGGTCGCCGAGGTGGACGTGGTGATCGACGCGATCGGCGGCGACTACGGGGCGCGCTCCCTGAAGGTGCTGCGCCCCGGCGGCCGGCTGATCACCCTGAACGGGCCGGACGACGTGCCTGTCGGCGGCGGGGACCACCGGACGGGCTGGATGCTGGTCGAGCCGGACCTGGCGGGCCTGAACGCGATCGCGGCGCTGGTGGAGGAGGGCAGGCTGCGGCCGGCGGTGGACACGGTGCTGCCGCTGGCGCAGGCGGCCAAGGCACACGAACTCGGCGAACAGGGCCGCACCACGGGCAAGATCGTCTTGACCGTGGCCTGAGCGGCGGCGTGACCGGCCGCGGGCCACCGGCCGCAGGAAGGGGGCCCCGCGGCCTCAGCGCGGCGCTTCGAGGACGCCCGCGATCAGGTCGTGGATCAGGGTCTGGGACGGGAGGACGTTTTCCTTCAGGCGGGGAAGGTCCGTGGGGCCGAACCAGTCGTAGGCCGTGTGCTTCGACCACTCCAGGGCCGGCCGGGTCAGGTCGCCGTCGACCTCGACGAGGTAGTCCGCCTCGTGGCGCGGGCCGGCGCCGTCGTCGCCGGTCCAGGTGGTGACGCCGAGGAACCGGCGGACCCGGCGGAGCCGCCAGCCGGTTTCCTCGCGGATCTCGCGCGCCAGCGCGTCCCGCAGGGACTCGCCCGGCTCGACATGCCCGCCGACGATGTCCCAGCAACCGGGGAACAGCCGCCGGTCCGGGCTGCGGCGCTGGGCGAAGGCGCGGCCGTCCTCGCCGAGGATGACCGCGCCGACCGTCCACAGCTCGCCCGGTGCCGGGACCGGCTCCGGGGCGGCGGCCTGCACGCTAGAGCAGCGCCGTGGCGCGGGTGGTCGAGGCGATCGTGGCGGAGCCGACCACGCGGGTGCCGTCGTAGAGGACGATCGCCTGGCCGGGGGCGACCCCGCGGACCGGTTCGGTGAAGGTGACGCGGAGCTCGCCGTCCACCGGCTCGGCGAAGACCTCCGTCTCGCCGCCGTGGGCGCGCAGCTGCGCCGTGTACGTCGCCGGGCCGGCCGGCGGGTTGCCGCACCAGCGGGGGCGGATCGCGGTGAGGGCGGTGACGTCCAGGGACGCCGCCGGGCCGACCGTGACCGTGTTGTTCACCGGGGAGATGTCCAGCACATAGCGCGGCTTGCCGTCGGCCGCCGGGTGGCCGATCCGCAGGCCCTTGCGCTGGCCGATGGTGAAGCCGAAGGCGCCGTCGTGCGTGCCGATCTTCGCGCCGGACTCGTCGACGATGTCGCCCTCCGCCTTGCCCAGCCGCTTCGCCAGGAAGCCCTGGGTGTCGCCGTCGGCGATGAAGCAGATGTCGTGGCTGTCCGGCTTCTTCGCCACCGCCAGGCCCCGGCGCTCCGCCTCCGCGCGGATCTCGTCCTTGGTGGTGACGGTGTCGCCGAGCGGGAAGAGCGCGTGGGCCAGCTGCTTCTCGTCCAGGACGCCCAGGACGTAGGACTGGTCCTTGGCCATGTCGCTGGCGCGGTGCAGCTCGCGGGAGCCGTCCTCCCGCTCCACGACCGTGGCGTAGTGGCCGGTGCAGACCGCGTCGAAGCCGAGCGCGAGGGCCTTGTCCAGCAGTGCCGCGAACTTGATCTTCTCGTTGCAGCGCAGACAGGGGTTCGGGGTGCGGCCCGCCTCGTACTCGGCGATGAAGTCCTCCACCACGTCCTCGCGGAAGCGCTCGGCGAGGTCCCAGCAGTAGAAGGGGATGCCGATGACGTCCGCGGCGCGGCGGGCGTCCCGGGAGTCCTCGATCGTGCAGCAGCCGCGGGCGCCGGTGCGGAAGGACTGCGGGTTCGCGGAGAGCGCGAGGTGGACGCCGGTCACGTCGTGCCCGGCTTCGACCGCGCGGGCGGCGGCGACGGCGGAGTCCACGCCGCCGGACATGGCGGCCAGGACGCGAAGGGGGCGGGAGGTGCGCGGCAGGGTCTCAGTCATAGCGCCTTCCAGGGTACGGGGAACCGCGCGGAGGTCCAGCGCGTTGTTCCGTGATGGGGGGTGGCCTATGACCGGCATGAAGCCGAAGAAGCCGAAGAAGACCCGGCGGGCGGTGCTGCTGGCGGGGCTCGGCCTGGTCACGGCGGGTGCGGTGGCGGGCCGGGAAGAGATCGAGCGCGGGTACTGGCTGCTGCCAGGGGTTTCCAAACCGCGCAAGGAGGGCGAGCTGGACCACCCGGGGGCGCGGTGGACGGCCGCCTCTCCGGCGAACTGGCGGCTGGCCGACCGGCCCGACGACTACCGGGTGGACCGGATCGTCGTGCATGTCACCCAGGGCGGTTTCGCGTCCTCGGTGGACGCCTTCAAGAACCCCTGGCACAAGGCGTCCGCCCACTACATCGTGCGCGGGGACGGCCATATCGAGCAGATGGTCCGCGAGCTGGACGTGGCGTTCCACGCGGGCAACCGCTCGATGAACGAGCGCAGTGTGGGGATCGAGCACGTGGGGTTCGTGGACCGCCCCAAGGACTTCACCCCGGCGATGTACGAGGCCTCGGCGCAGCTGGCCGCGGCGATCTGCCGGAGGTACGGGATACCCGTCGACCGGGAGCACATACTGGGCCACTCCGAGGTGCCGGGTGCCGACCACACCGATCCGGGCCCGCACTGGGACTGGGACCGGTACCTCAAGCTGGTCCGGGAGCGGCTTGCGCAGCAGCCGGCGGCTAGCTGAGGCCGGCGGTACGGGCGCGCTCCACGGCCGGGCCGATGGCGGCGGCCAGTGCGGCCACGTCCTCCTTGGTGGAGGTGTGGCCCAGGGAGAAGCGGAGGGTGCCGCGGGCCAGGTCGGGGTCGGTGCCGGTGGCGAGCAGGACGTGGCTGGGCTGCGCGATGCCCGCGGTGCAGGCCGATCCGGTCGAGCAGGCGATGCCCTGGGCGTCGAGCAGCAGGAGCAGGGAGTCGCCCTCACAGCCGGGGAAGCTGAAGTGCGCGTTGGCGGGGAGCCGGTCCTGCGGGTCACCGCCGAGGACGGCGTCGGGGACGGCCGCCAGGACGGCGGTGATCAGTTCGTCGCGCAGGGCGCCGATCTCGCGGGCGAAGGCCTCTCGGCGCTCGGCGGCGAGGGTGGCGGCGACCGCGAAGGCGGCGATGGCGGGGACGTCGAGGGTGCCGGAGCGGACGTGCCGCTCCTGGCCGCCGCCGTGCAGGACGGGGACGGGGGTCTGGTCGCGGCCGAGCAACAGCGCGCCGATGCCGTACGGTCCGCCGATCTTGTGGCTGCTGACGGTCATGGCGGCGAGACCGGATACCCCGAAGCGGACGTCGAGCTGGCCCACGGCCTGGACCGCGTCGGAGTGCAGCGGGATCTCGAACTCGCGGGCGATGGCGGCGAGTTCGGAGACGGGCTGGACGGTGCCGATCTCGTTGTTGGCCCACATGACGGTGGCGAGGGCGACATCGCCGGGGCTGCGCTCGATCGCGGCGCGGAAGCCCTCGGGCGCGACCCGCCCGTAGCGGTCCACGGGCAGGTAGTCGACGGTGGCGCCCTCGTGCTCGGCGAGCCAGTGCACGGCGTCGAGTACGGCGTGGTGCTCGACGGGGCTGGCGAGCACCCGGGTCCGGGCCGGGTCCGCGTCCCGGCGGGCCCAGTACAGGCCCTTGACGGCGAGGTTGTCGGCCTCGGTGCCGCCGGCGGTGAAGACCACCTCGCTGGGCCGGGCTCCGAGCGCCTCGGCGAGGGCCTCCCGGCCCTCTTCGACGGTGCGGCGGGCCCGGCGGCCGGCGGCGTGCAGGGCGGAGGCGTTGCCCGTGATGCCGAACTGCGCGGTCATCGCGGCGGCTGCCTCCGGCAGCATGGGGGTGGTCGCGGCGTGGTCGAGGTAGGCCATGATCCCCCGATTCTACGGTCGGCCCCGGCGGCCCGGAACGCGGCCGGTGGTTTCCGGCACCCGCCGGCGCCCGCCGGGGCGGACGCCGGGGGCGGACGCCGTACGGCCCGGGCTCAGGTGCGCGGGGCGCGGGCCAGTTGGCGGGACTGGGCGACCAGGTGACCCGCGGTGTCCCAGACCTCGGCGTCCTCCTCCAGGAAGCCCCCCGCGAGGTTGCGGGTGGTGATCGAGATGCGGAGCGGGCCGGGGGCGGGACGGCGGCGGACATGGGTGGTGAGTTCCACCGTCGGGGTCCAGCCGAGCAGTCCGAGGTCGAAGGAGGTGGGCGGCAGCGCGTCCACGGCGAGCAGCAGGGACATCGGGTCGGCGTCGCGGCCGTCGGCGAGTTCGAACCAGGCCCGCATCTCGCCCTTGCCGGAGGGGGCGCCGACGGCCCAGCCTGCGGTGGCCGGGTCCAGCCGGAGCCGGAGCCGGTCGACGATGGCCGAACTGCCGGGGATCGGGGCGGGTCCGGCCTCGGGGCCGAGGCAGTCCTCGTACGCGGGGATCACCGGGGGCACGGCGGTGGTGCGGACGTCGTCGGGCAGGGAGTCGAGGTCGCCGTAGGAGGCGAGGACCCGGATGCGCTCGACCTCGGCGCCGGTCTCGGGGTCGTACTGGAGGAGGGAGGCCTGGCCGGTGGAAAGGGTGCGGCCGGCCCGGACGACCTCGGTACGGATCACCGCAGGGCCGGGGGCGGAGGCGCTCAGGTAGTGCGCGGAGACGGTGAACGGGTCCGGGTGCGGCAGGGCGGCGGACAGGGCCCGGCCGACCAGGGCCAGCAGGTAGCCGCCGTTGACCGCGGTGATGATCGTCCAGCCGGCGGAGAGCTCCGCGTCGTACACCCCGGGCTCGCCCGCGCGGGGCGTGACGGTGGTGTCGCGGTCGAATTCGCTGTCGCCGATGGATGCCTGGGCCGCTGCTGCGTGTGACATGGATCGACCGTACACCGGCAGGCTACTAAGCGGTAGCTTTTCTTTCGCTCAGGGGTTCTCCTCCTTGACGGAGGAACGGCGGTTCCAGGCGAGCGGGGCGCGCCAGTGGTAGCGCATCGCCAGCAGGCGCAGCAGGAAGGTGGTGACCACGGCGATACCGCTGGTGACGGCGTTGAGCATCTCGAAGGCGATGCAGAGGGCGACCATGGTCGCCCCCACCAGGGCGGGCACGGCATACATCTCGCGGTCCCGGAGCAGCGAGGGGACCTCGTTGACCAGGACGTCCCGCAGTACGCCGCCGCCGACGGCGGTGGCCACGCCGAGCGCGGCGGAGGCGGTGAGTCCGAGGCCGTACTCATAGGCCTTGGTCGTGCCGGTCACACAGAACAGGCCGAGGCCGGCCGCGTCGAAGACGTTGATGGCCCGGTTGATGCGCTGCACCTCGGGGTGCAGGAAGAAGACGATGCCGGCGGCGATCAGGGGGGTGACGAAGAAGCTGAGCTCCCCGAAGGCGGCGGGCGGCACCGCGCCGATGACCAGGTCCCGGAAGAGGCCACCGCCGAGGGCGGTGACCAGGGCGAGGACGGCGATGCCGAAGACGTCGAAGTTCTTGCGGACGGCGAGGAGCGCGCCGGCGGTGGCGAAGACGAAGATGCCCGCGAGGTCCAGGGCGTGCTGGACGCCGGGCGGGAAGAGATCGTGGAACAACACCGGCCCATTGTGCAGGCCGCCTGGCGGCGGGCCGGGCGACCCTCGGGGCCCGCGCCCGGGCGGCCCCTCCCCCGGGGCTCCGCCCCACGCCCCGGCCGCAGCCGGGCGGGCCGCTGCGCGGGGCTTTCCCCCACCCCGCCCCTCCCCGAAACCGGGGCCTGCGGCCCCGGGCCCCGCCGGGGTGCTCGGGCTCCGCCCGGCACCCGCTTTCCGGGGGCTCCGCCCCCCGACCCCCGGGGCTCCGCCCCCTGGCCCCACGGGCGGCCCCGGCCCTCCGGCCCTGGGCGGGCCCGGCCCAGGCCCGCCCGAGGCAGGCCCCGGCCTTCCGACTCAGGGACGGACGGCCCCGGCGCGTCCGGGCCGGGCCCGGCCTCCGGCTCAGGAACGGCACCGGCCCCGGGCCGGGGGCAGCCGGGCCAGGGCCGGCCATGATCTGCCGGGTACCCCCTACGCCGACGGCCCCGCAAGCGGCGGGTCCGAGGGGGACTGGTCCGGGCCGTTTTCCGGGTGGTGGCAGGCGACCTGGTGGCCCGGCTTCAGAGCCACCAGCGGCGGCTCCTGCGTGGCACACATCTGCGTCGCCTTCCAGCACCGCGTGTGGAACCGGCAGCCGCTCGGCGGAGCGATCGGGGACGGGACGTCTCCCTTGAGGAGGATCCGGCCGCTCTTCGCCCCGCGCCTGCGCGGGTCCGGCACCGGCACCGCCGACAGCAGCGCCTTCGTGTACGGGTGCATCGGCGACTCGTACAGCGCCTTGCGGTCGGTCAGCTCGACGATCTTGCCGAGGTACATCACCGCGATCCGGTCCGAGACGTGCCGGATGACCGACAGGTCGTGCGCGATGATCACGTACGTGAGGCCGAGCTCGTCCTGGAGGTCGTCCAGCAGGTTGACCACCTGCGCCTGGATCGAGACGTCCAGCGCGGAAACCGGCTCGTCCGCCACCACCAGCTTCGGCTTCAGGGCCAGCGCCCGGGCGATGCCGATGCGCTGGCGCTGACCGCCCGAGAACTCGTGCGGGTAGCGGTTGTAGTGCTCGGGGTTGAGGCCCACCAGCGACAGCAGCCGCTGCACCTCCGCCTTGATCCCACCCTCCGGCGTGACCTTCTGGAGCTTGAACGGGGCGGAGACGATCGCGCCGACCGTATGGCGCGGGTTCAGCGAGCCGTACGGGTCCTGGAAGATCATCTGTACGTCGCGGCGCAGCGGCCTCATCCCGGCCACGCCGAGGTGGGTGATGTCCCGCCCCTCGAACTCCACCGTGCCGCTGGTGGGTTCCAGCAGCCGGGTGATCAGCCGGCCCATGGTCGACTTGCCGCAGCCGGACTCGCCGACCACGCCGAGGGTTTCACCGCGGCGCACGTCGAAGTCGATGCCGTCGACCGCCTTGACGGCGCCGGTCTGGCGGCGCATCAGCCCCTTGTGGATGGGGAAGTGCTTGACCAGGCCGGTCACCTTGAGCAGGGGTTCCGCGGAGGCCGGGGCGGTGGCTGAGGCTGCGGCCTGGGCGGGGAGCGTGGGCGCGGAGGCCTTTTCGTTGTCGGTCACAGCTTCGGCGCAATCTCTTCGGTCCAGATCCGGGTCCGCTCCTCCTGCGACATGTGGCAGGCGGACCAGTGCCGTTCACCGTCGGCGGTCACCAGCTCCGGACGGACGGTCCGGGTGAGGTTGTCCTTGGGCAGGTCGGCGTACGGGCAGCGCGGGTGGAAGGCGCAGCCGCTGGGGATGTTGATCAGACTGGGCGGGGAGCCCTTGACCGGGATGAGGCGCTCGGTCTGGTCCCGGTCGATACGCGGCATCGAGCCGAGCAGGCCCCAGGTGTACGGGTGCCGGGGCTCGTAGAAGACCTTCTCGGCGGTGCCGCGCTCCACGCACCGGCCGCCGTACATCACCAGGATGTCGTCGGCCATCTCGGCGACCACGCCGAGATCGTGCGTGATCATGATGACGGCGGAGCCGAACTCCTTCTGCAGATCGCGGATCAGGTCCAGGATCTGCGCCTGGACGGTGACGTCCAGGGCGGTGGTCGGCTCGTCCGCGATGAGCAGCTCGGGGTTGTTGACCAGGGCCATCGCGATCATCGCGCGCTGGCGCATACCGCCGGAGAACTCGTGCGGGTAGGCGTCGACGCGCTTGCCCGGCTCGGGGATGCCGACGCGGTCGAGCATCTCGACCGCGCGCTTCTTCGCGGTCTTCTTGTCGACGTCGTGGTGCGTCCGGTACGCCTCGATGATCTGGTGCCCGACCGTGTAGTACGGGTGCATGGCGCTCAGCGGGTCCTGGAAGACCATGGCCATCTTGCGGCCCCGCAGCCGCCGCACCTCGTCGGCGTCGGCGCGCAGCAGCTCCTCGCCGTCCAGCCAGACCTCGCCCTGGATGGCGGGCCGGGAGCGGGAGTGCCCGGTGCGGTGCAGGCCCATGACAGCGAGCGAGGTCACCGACTTGCCGGAGCCGGACTCGCCCACGATGCCGAGGGTCTTGCCGCGCTCCAGGTCGAAGGAGAGCCCGTCGACGGACTTGACCAGGCCGTCGTCGGTGGGGAAGTGCACCTTGAGGTCGCGGACCGAGAGGAATGCATCGGAACGGGGCCCCGACTGCTCGGGGACCAGGGGGGTGTGGTTCTCGGTCACGTCAGCCTCACGCGCGGGTCGATGACGGCGTACAGCATGTCCACGATCAGGTTCGCCATCACGACGAACAGCGCCGCGAGCAGGGTCACGCCCATGATCACGGGCAGGTCGCCGTCCCTGATCGCGCCGACGGCCGCCGTGCCCAGGCCCTGGAAGTTGAAGGTGGTCTCGGTGAGGACGGCGCCGCCGAGCAGACCTCCGAAGTCCAGGCCGAACATGGTGACCAGCGGGGTGAGGGTGGAGCGCAGGGCGTGCTTGCGGATGACCACCCGCTCGGTCAGGCCCTTGGCGCGTGCGGTGCGGATGTAGTCCTCGCCCATCACCTCGAGCATGGTGGCGCGGGTGATGCGGGCGTAGGTGGCGGCGAAGAGGAAGGCCAGCGTGATCCAGGGCAGGATCATGCTGTTCAGCCAGGCCCCCGGATCCTCGGTGAGAGGTTTGTAGTTGGAGGCGTCCAGCCAGCCGAGGCCGTAGACCAGGATCGCCGGGGCGAGCAGGCCGGTGAAGAAGATCGGCAGCGATACGCCGGCCAGGGCACCGACCATCACCGCGCGGTCGACCATGGTGCGGCGTTTGAGTGCCGAGACCACACCGGTCAGGACACCCGCGATGACCCAGATCACGGCCGCGCCGAGGGCCAGCGAGACGGTCACCGGCAGACGGTCGATCAGCGTGTCCCAGACGGGTGTCTCGCTCTTGAAGGAGTAGCCGAAGCACGGGGCCGGGCAGTGGGTCGTGTCCACGCCGTTGTCGTAGTCACGGCCGGCCACGATGCCCTTGAGAAAGAGCAGGTACTGCTCGGAGATCGGCTTGTCGAAGCCCATCTTCGCGCGGATGCCCGCCAGGGCGGTCTCATTGGTCTCGCGGCCGGCGTACATCAGCGCGGGATCGGACCCGGTGATCTTCGGCACCGCGAAGAAGATGCCGAAGGTGACCACGGAGACCACCAGCAGCGTGGAGACGACGTTGAACAGCCGCCGGATGAGGTAGACGAGCACTGCAGTCGGCCGCCAGGGCCGGCGGCTGTCGCCCCTCGTGGGGACGACAGCCGCCGCCTGCGGCCTTCACCTGCCCTTCGGACTAGCGCATGTGCGGTGAAGGCACGTGCCTGACAGTTACTTGATGACGCCCACCGTGGCGAGGTCGATCTTGCCCATGGAGTCGTTGAAGTAGACGTTCGTCAGCCGCGGGTTGTGGTAGACGAAGGCCTTGTCGAAGTTGATGGGCAGGTAGAGGGCCTTCTCCATGGTCTTCTTGTTGATCTGCGTGTAGAACGGCGCGGCCTCTTCCGGGGTCTTGGCGGCAGCAGCGTCGTCGAACAGCTTGTTGATCTCCGGGTCGTTGATCATGGAGTAGTTGTTGTTGCCGTTCTCCTTGATGAACGTGCCGTCCACCAGCGGCTGCAGGAAGCCCGCGCCGGAGTTGTAGTCGGCGCCCCAGCCCATGACGATGATGCCGTAGTTCTTCTTCTTCACGTTCTCGGGCGAGCCGATCGTGGAGGAGGTGAGCTTGCCGTCGTACTGGTCGATCTTGGCGGTGATGCCGACCTTGGCCAGAGCGGCCTGGAGGGACTCGGCCGTCTTGATCTCGGCGGCGCGGTTGTTGCGGACCGCGATGGTGGTCTCGAAGCCGTTCGGCTTGCCACAGGCCTGGAGGGCGGCCTTGGCCTTGTCCTCCTGCGGCTTGCCGGCGGTCAGGCCGTACGGGTCGTAGGCCTTGTCGGAGCCGGGGATGCCGGGCGGCAGCATGTTCGCGCCGAGGTCACCGCTGGTCGGGCCGCCACGGGCGGTCTGCAGGGACTTCGGGTCGGCCGCGTAGATGACGGCCTTGCGGCACTCGATGTTGTCGAACGGCGCCACGGTCTGCGGGAAGACCATGTAGCGGATGTAGCCCGTGAACGGGTTGTCCGCGTTCTTCTTGAGGTTGTCGTCCTTGAGCACCTTGTTCTTCGCGGCCTGGAGCAGGCCGGTGCCGTCGACGGCGAGGTCGATGTCGCCGTTGAGCAGGCGCTGGTCCATGTCCTCGGCGTTGGTGGTCACCGTGAAGGTGACCTTGTCCGGCAGACCCTTGCGGATCGTGTCGGTCTTCGGGTCCCAGTGCTCGTTGCGGACGAAGGTGGCGCCCTTGTTCGCGGTGAAGCCCTCGACCTTGTACGGACCGGTGGACACCGGCTTGTTGGTGTACGTGGCGCCCGTGTCCTTGCCCGCCGGGACCGGCGAGGAGGTCGGCATGGCCATCAGGTAGCTGAAGTCCGAGTTCGCGGAGGCCAGGTTGAAGACGATGGTCTTGTCGTCCGGCGTCTGGACCGACTTCAGACCCATCTTGTTCGGGTCCGTGTCCTTGTACGGGCCGGGGTACTTCTGGCCCTGGTCGAGCAGGTCCATGAGGTAGGTCGGGCCACCGGAGAGCACGTCCTGCGCGAACGTCCGCTCGATGCCGTACTTGATGTCCTTCGAGGTGATCGGCGAACCGTCCTCGAACTTCACCCCGTCCTTGAGCTTGAACGTGTAGGTCTTGCCCTCGTTGCTGATCTCGGGGAGCGCCTCGGCGAGGTCCGGGACCAGCTTGGTGCCGTCCTTGCCCGGCTTCGCGTCGTACGCGAGCAGCTGGCGGACGTACAGGCGCTGCATGTTCCACACGAAGCCGTAGTAGGCACGCGCCGGGTCGAGGTAGTCGACGTCCTGGGGCGACCAGAGCTTGAGCTCCCCGCCCTTCTTGTCCGAGACGTTGACGAACCCCTTGGTGGCGGCGTCGAACCCGGCACCGCTGGCGGTGCCCCCCTTGCCGCCGTCCTTGTCGTCATCGCCGTTTCCGCCGCACGCGGCGGTCAGGGAGAGGGCGGCGATCACCGCGGTGATCGCGAGAGCCTGCTTTCTGCGGATCACGATGTGTCCAACCTCCATGAGTGGGTGAATCGTTGAAGCGGTTCAGCTGCCCTTGGGGTCGAGTGCGTCACGCAGCCCGTCCCCGAAGAGGTTGAACGCCAGGACAGTGATGAAGATCGCGAGACCGGGGACGACCATGAACATCGGTGCGTCCTGGTAGATGGGGACGGCGTCGGACAGCATCTTTCCCCAGGACGCCGTGGGCGGTTTGACGCCGGCGCCGAGGAAGCTGAGCGCCGCCTCCGTCAGGATGTTGGTCGGGATGATCAGGGTCGCGTAGACCAGGATCGGAGCGACCAGGTTGGGCAGCAGTTCCTTGATCAGGATGTACCCGCGGCCGGCGCCGAGGCTGCGTGCGGCCTCCACGTACTCGCGCTCGCGCATCGAGATCGTCTGGCCGCGGACGATGCGTCCGATGTACGGCCAGCCGAAGAAGCCGATGACGATCACGAGGACGCCCATCCGGACGCCGGTGCCCTCGAAGCCCCAGACGGAGTTCGGGACCACCGAGACCAGGGCGATGGTGAAGAGCAGCTGCGGGAAGGCCAGCAGCAGGTCCATCAGGCGGCTGATCAGCGCGTCCACCCAGCCGCCGAGGAAGCCCGCGAGGGCGCCCAGCAGGCTGCCGATGATCACGGAGACAAAGGCCGCCAGGAAGGCCACGGTCAGCGAGATGCGCGCGCCGTAGACGATCCGGCTGAAGATGTCGCGCCCGTTGGTGGGCTCGACACCCAGCAGGAAGTCCGAACTCATGCCGCCGAACGAGCCGACCGGCGTGCCGAGTTCCGGGTCGAGCAGATCCTCGTGGAACTCGTTGGGCGGGTGGCCCAGCAGGCTCACGATCTGCGGCGCGAAGACCGCCACCAGGATCAGGAAGATCACAACGATGCCGCCGGTCAGTGCGATCTTGTCGCGCTTGAGCCGCATCCAGGCGATACGGCCCGGTGAGCGGCCTTCGATGGCCTGTGCAGGGACATCGGCTACGGCAACGGCCGCGGGGGCTTGTTCCGCGCTCGTGTCGTGCAGTGGTGCCGTCATCGTGGTGGGGACCCCTCTCGGCCGACGGGTGGGCCGGCCCATGCCCGCCGCTGTGGCGGCGTTGGTGCGGAGTGGCGCTTCGAAATGCGGGAGACAAGCCGGAGATTGGGAGGACTGATCGGCTCTTGGTGGGGGAGTCTTCATCGGCCGCTCGACCAGCCGCCAGACCCGCAGATGAATGGATGCGCAACCGTGATCTGAGGGGCAGGTTCCCGTTATCCGGACTTGGCTGTCGTCTGAGCGGAGCAAGACCAGCCGTTCGGTGCGGAAGCGGACATCGCGCCCAACTGGCGGTTCCTGTGCGCTTTTTGGGGCCGAACGACCGGCCAAATCCGGACAGCAACCGGAACGGTCAGGGCAAGACAAAGGCCGCACGGAACGCTTCTCGTTCCATGCGGCCTGATGCAGGTTCGGCCAGGGAGATACGCGAACGGGCGCCCCTGGTACGGGAGTCTCAGTAGCCGGACACGTGTGCCTCGCGGTCGTAGAACGGCCGGGCCTGGGCGCGCAGCCACATCGCGACCGGGTCGTGCTCGTCCGCGAGCGCGACCGTGCAGACCGGAACGCCCTCGGGGACCGCCCCGACCGACTGCCGCATCATCTCGCGCACCGACTCCAGCGCGGGCGCGGAGGCATCGTACAGGTCGAGCCCCACGGCCAGGTACGGGAGGCCGAGCGCGGGCTGCACCCAGGCGCGCCGGAGCGAGCGGACCGCGGGGGTCCGGTGCGCGTGCTGGGTGAGCAGTCCGTAGAACTGCGGGAGTTCCAGCGCGGGCTCGGACAGCCGCAGCGGCCCGGCCGGCATCCGGTCCAGCCCGGTGGCCACCCGGCGCAGATCGGCCCAGGGAATGCCGAGGCCGCCCCCCGGATCGTGCGGATTCAGCCACAGCCCCCACCGGTCGGGGTAGAGGGCACGGGCGATGTCCCGTCCGGTCACCACCTCGAACCCGCGGTTCCAGCCGCTGGCCGCCAACTCCTGCGGGGAGGTCACGCACGGCGCATAGCCGAGCCCCTCCACCTCCATGCCGCCGTACTGGGCGTCCGGGGAACCCGGCTGCCCGTGCCAGAGCAGCATCCACAGCCGGCCCTCGCCGAGGGCGTGCAGGAATGTCTCGTATCCGTCATAGCGCCCGGGAGTCACCTGGCGCATCATGTGCTCGACCTGCCCGGCCGCGGCCGTGCCTGACGCACTCACCCCGGTACCCCTCTTCGTCCGCCCGTCGTCCAGCCCGGAAATGAAACCAGCTTACGGGCCCCTAGGGCAGGTAGAACGGGTGCACGCGCTCGCGGATGTGGTCGGCCACCGGATCGTCGGTGACATCGAGCAGGATCAGGTGGACCGGCCAGGGCGGCTGGACCCGGTTCAGGGCCCGGGCCAGTGCGTCCATCGGAGCGTCCCGGAACTCGGCCGGCTGTCCCAGCAGGCGGACGCCGATGTACAGCTCGGGGGCCTCGCCCTCGACGCTGGCCAGGCAGCGGTGGGCGGCGGCGACCACGCCGGTGGCGCGGAACTCCTCCGAGGCGGCGGACAGGAAGTCCACCGGCTCCTCCTGCCAGTCCGGCTCGAACAGCCGGACCCGGCCGCCGGTGCCGGGGCCGTCGAGCTCGGTCCGCCCGGCCCGGCACAGCTCGGCGACGGCCGGCGGGGGCAGCGGGACGCCGACCGCGCCCTCCGGGTTCACGGCGACGCCCAGCTGCGGGGGCAGGCCGCGGGCGAACTCCACGGCGGGGACCACGGCGAAGTCCATGGCGGGGCCGGCGCAGGCGAGGAACTGGTCATGGGAGCTGTAGACCGGGACGTAGGCGGCGCCGCCGATGTCCATGGTGGGAAGGCGCAGGGCGGCACTGTCCGGGCCGCCGCCGGCCGGCAACGGCACCCAGAGCTCGCTGCGGGCCAGCACCTCCAGAATGCGGGCCCCGGCGTGCGGGTTGCCGAGGGCTGCGCCGAGCACCTGCTCCAGCTCATTGGCGGGCCAGCCGTTGCCGTGCATGTTCCTACGCCTTCCTGTGGTCCCACAGCCTTCGGGCCGAAGGGTACTGGCTCCCCCCGGCCGCGCTCCGGCCCGCCCCGGGCCGCACCGGACCCCCCTAGGGACTGCCGTCGAAGGCGATGTGGGTGACCCGGGTGGCCGCCGCTCGGTCCAGCAGGGTGGCCGAGGTGCAGCCGGCCGGAAGACGGCCGGATTCCGCCGCCCGGAGCAGCCGGGCCACCGCCCCGCGGTGCCGGGCGAAGGCGTACGCCGAGACGCCGCGGCCCCGGGCCGCCTGCCCGGACAGCGCCTCCGCCGGGCTCGCGTCCAGCAGCAGCAGGTGCAGTGCGCGACCGCGCCGCCGCGCGGTCCGGGCCAGCAGGCCGCGCACCCAGGCCTGGGTGCCGCAGTCGTGGACGACCACGGAGCGGCCCGAGCGCAGCGCGCGGGCGAGGCCTGCGTAGTGGGCGATCCGGACCAGCGGGCGGTAGAGGGCGTACGGCAGGCTCCCGGGCATCCGGTGCTCCCAGCGCTCGCGGACGTCCTGGGAGTCGATCCCGATGTCCCGGACGGCCCGCTTGATCAGCGTGCTCTTGCCGCCGCCGGGGAGCCCGGAGACCACCACGATGTCGCCCTCGGCGAAGCCGAGCCGGGCCGGGCCGCAGCTGCGCCCGCGCAGGTCGCGCACGGTCGCCGGCGCCGGCGCCGCCGCGGCCAGAGCCCCGGGGCCCAGCGGGCCCCGCTGCACCGGTACCGCCGCCACCACCGCCGTCAGTCCGTCCACTCCGTTGAGCCTCCGCACAGTGTTCGCCTCCCCCCGCATCGGGTCACGCGGACCCTTTCCCACTGAGTGTAAAGAGACGGTAATCCGGCAGGCATGGTTCCGGTACGGTCCGGGTTCCGGTCCCGGTCCGTACTCACTTTCGGGCCCGGACCCCCATTCCCGACAGTCGCATGCAATGATGTGCGCCAACTGGACACCAACTGCATACCGGCCGCTTGAATCCGCGCGGGAGAGTCCCGGAAGCCGTCGCCGCACGGCGACCCGGGCGCCGAAGGAGCAAGAACCTCCCTTGAATCTCTCAGGCCCCGTACCGCGTGGATGAGGCAGATCTGAAAAGCGAGCCGCGCTGCCGCGGCTCCACCCAAGGTGCAAGCCGAGATCCGGATCCGTCGTGACGGATCCGTTGTGACAGAGACTCTCGGCGAACCTCTCAGGTTCCGATGACAGATGGGGAGGATCGTCCTCGTCATGTCTTGTCGATGCCCTGGGACCTGGGAGCCGTACCCATGAGCAATGCCCCCCGTCTGACCGCCCTCGATGCGCTGCACCGCTCGCTCGGCGCCACCATGACCGACTTCGCGGGCTGGGACATGCCGCTGCGCTACGGCAGCGAGCGTGACGAGCACAACGCCGTACGGACCAGGGCCGGCCTGTTCGACCTGTCCCACATGGGCGAGATCACCCTGACCGGCCCGGAGGCCGTCAAGGTCCTCGACTACGCGCTGGTCGGCAACATCTCCACGGTGGGCGTCGGCCGCGCCCGTTACACCCACATCTGCCGTGAGGACGGCGGCATCCTCGACGACCTGATCGTCTACCGTCTCGGCGAGACCGAGTACATGGTGGTCGCGAACGCCTCCAACGCCCAGGTCGTCCTCGACGCCCTGACCGAGCGCGCCGCCGGCTTCGACGCCGAGGTCCGCGACGACCGCGACGCGTACGCGCTGATCGCCGTGCAGGGCCCGGAGTCCCCCGGCATCCTGAAGTCGCTCACCGACGCCGACCTGGACGGGCTGAAGTACTACGCCGGCCTGCCCGGCACCGTCGCGGGCGTGCCCGCGCTGATCGCCCGTACCGGCTACACCGGCGAGGACGGCTTCGAGCTGTTCGTCGACCCGAAGCACGCCGTGCAGCTGTGGGAGGCCCTGACCGAGGCCGGTGCGGATGCCGGCCTGGTGCCCTGCGGCCTGTCCTGCCGGGACACCCTGCGCCTGGAGGCGGGCATGCCGCTGTACGGGCACGAGCTGACCACCGACCTGACTCCCTTCGATGCGGGTCTGGGCCGGGTTGTGAAGTTCGAGAAGGAGGGCGACTTCGTGGGCCGCGCCGCCCTGGAGGCCGCCGCCGAGCGCGCCGAGAGCAAGGCCCCGCGCAAGCTGGTCGGCCTGATCGCCGAAGGCCGCCGGGTCCCGCGGGCCGGCTTCCCCGTGGTCGCCGAAGGCCGGGTCATCGGTGAGATCACCTCGGGCGCCCCCTCCCCCACCCTGGGCAAGCCGATCGCCATGGCGTACGTCGACGCGTCGCACGCCGCGCCCGGCACCTCCGGCGTCGGCGTGGACATTCGCGGTACCCATGAGCCGTACGAGGTCGTCGCGCTGCCCTTCTACAAGCGGCAGAAGTGACGCTCTCCCCCACCGGGACCCGTCTCACCCTGCAAGACCACCGTTCATCAGCACTCCCCGCATCCAGGAGAATCAGGTCATGAGCAACCCCACGCAGCTGCGTTACACCAAGGAACACGAGTGGGTCTCGGCGGTCGACGCGGACGGCGTCGCCACGGTCGGCATCACGGCGTTCGCGGCCAACGCCCTCGGCGATGTCGTCTACGCCCAGCTGCCCGAGGTGGGCGACACCATCACCGCCGGCGAGACCTGTGGCGAGCTGGAGTCGACCAAGTCGGTCAGCGACCTGTTCGCTCCGGTGACCGGTGAGATCGTCGAGGCCAACCAGGACGTCGTGGACGACCCGTCGCTCGTGAACAGCGCCCCCTTCGAGGGCGGCTGGCTGTTCAAGGTCAAGATCGCGGGCGAGCCGGACGACCTGCTCACCGCTGCCGAGTACACCGACTTCGCGGGCTGACACCGGCCGGGCACGAGACCTAGGGAACCTGATGTCTGTACTGAACACCCCTCTCCACGAGCTTGACCCGGACGTCGCCGCCGCCGTCGACGCCGAGCTCGTGCGCCAGCAGTCGACCCTGGAAATGATCGCCTCGGAGAACTTCGCTCCGGTGGCCGTCATGGAGGCCCAGGGCTCGGTCCTGACCAACAAGTACGCCGAGGGCTACCCGGGCCGCCGCTACTACGGTGGCTGCGAGCACGTGGACGTGGTCGAGCAGATCGCGATCGACCGGATCAAGGCGCTGTTCGGCGCCGAGGCCGCCAACGTGCAGCCCCACTCGGGTGCCCAGGCCAACGCGGCGGCGATGTTCGCGCTGCTGAAGCCGGGCGACACCATCATGGGCCTGAACCTGGCCCACGGCGGTCACCTGACCCACGGCATGAAGATCAACTTCTCCGGCAAGCTCTACAACGTGGTGCCCTACCACGTCGGCGAGGACGGCCAGGTGGACATGGCCGAGGTCGAGCGCCTCGCCAAGGAGTCCAAGCCGCAGCTGATCGTGGCCGGCTGGTCCGCGTACCCGCGCCAGCTGGACTTCGCCGCCTTCCGCCGGATCGCGGACGAGGTCGGCGCCTACCTCATGGTCGACATGGCGCACTTCGCCGGTCTGGTCGCCGCGGGCCTGCACCCGAACCCGGTGCCGCACGCCCACGTCGTCACCACCACCACGCACAAGACCCTCGGCGGTCCGCGCGGCGGTGTCATCCTGTCGACGCAGGAGCTGGCCAAGAAGATCAACTCTGCGGTCTTCCCCGGCCAGCAGGGCGGTCCGCTGGAGCACGTGATCGCCGCCAAGGCTGTCTCCTTCAAGGTCGCGGCCTCGCCCGAGTTCAAGGAGCGCCAGGAGCGCACCCTGGAGGGCGCGAAGATCCTCGCCGCCCGCCTGGTCCAGGACGACGTGAAGGCGGTGGGCGTGGACGTGCTCACCGGCGGCACCGACGTGCACCTGGTCCTGGTCGACCTGCGGAACTCCGAGCTGGACGGCCAGCAGGCCGAGGACCGCCTGCACGAGGTCGGCATCACGGTCAACCGGAACGCCATCCCGAACGACCCGCGGCCCCCGATGGTCACCTCGGGTCTGCGGATCGGCACGCCGGCCCTGGCCACCCGCGGTTTCGGCGCCGAGGACTTCACCGAGGTCGCCGAGATCATCGCGGAGACCCTGAAGCCGGCCTACGACGCGAAGGCGCTGCGGGCGCGCGTCGAGGCCCTCGCCGCGAAGCACCCGCTGTACCCGTCGCTCTAAGCGGCGGAAGGGGGCCCGGCCGTGTCCGCACAGGCCGGGCCTTACCCATACCCCGGAGCCGCGGCCTCGACGTCGAGGCCGCGCAAGCCGCCGTACAAACCGGCGTAACCGGGCCGTGCACGAACTGACGTACGCTGATTAACCGGGCAAGGGCGCCCACGAGGTGCCCTTTGCCTGCAATCCCTGCAAAGTCCGCCCCTCCGTCGGCCGCCCCGCTAAGCTGCGAGAGCGACTGGACGGTTCCTTCCCCGCCACCGCGGGGGTGATCCGGGAGTCCGCCACCGTGGCCATTTCCGTCTTCGATCTCTTCTCGATCGGCATCGGTCCGTCCAGCTCGCACACCGTCGGCCCGATGCGCGCCGCCCGCATGTTCGTGAACCGGCTCAAGAAGGACGGGGTCCTCGCCCAGACCGCCTCCGTCCGCGCCGAGCTGTACGGCTCGCTCGGTGCCACCGGCCACGGCCACGGCACCCCCAAGGCCGTCCTGCTGGGGCTGGAGGGCCACTCCCCGCGCTCGGTGAACGTGGAGACGGCGGACGACGAGGTGGAGCGCATCCGCAAGACCGGCCGGCTGCGGCTGCTCGGGGCCGAGATAGGGAGCGCCCACGAGATCGCCTTCGACGAGCCCAGCCAGCTGATCCTGCACCGCCGCCGCGCGCTGCCGTACCACGCGAACGGCATGACCCTCTTCGCGTACGACGAGTCCGGCGCCCCGCTGCTGGAGAAGACGTACTACTCGGTCGGCGGCGGCTTCGTGGTGGACGAGGACGCGGTCGGCGAGGACCGGATCAAGCTCGACGACACCGTCCTGCGGTACCCGTTCCGCTCGGGCGACGAGATGCTGCGGCTGACCCGCGAGACGGGCCTGTCGATCTCCTCGCTGATGCTGGAGAACGAGAAGGCCTGGCGGACCGAGGAGGAGATCCGCGAGGGTCTGCTGGAGATCTGGCGGGTCATGCAGGCCTGCGTGGCGCGCGGCATGTCCCGCGAGGGCATCCTGCCGGGCGGCCTGCGCGTCAAGCGCCGCGCCGCCACCACCGCGCGCAAGCTGCGCTCCGAGGGCGACCCGCTGGCGCTCTCCATGGAGTGGATCACCCTCTACGCCATGGCCGTGAACGAGGAGAACGCGGCGGGCGGCCGGGTGGTCACCGCCCCGACCAACGGCGCCGCCGGCATCATCCCGGCCGTCCTGCACTACTACGTGAACTTCGTCCCGGGCGCGGACGAGGACGGCGTGGTGCGCTTCCTGCTGGCGGCCGGCGCCATCGGCATGCTGTTCAAGGAGAACGCCTCGATCTCCGGCGCCGAGGTCGGCTGCCAGGGCGAGGTGGGCTCGGCCTGCTCGATGGCGGCGGGCGCCCTGGCCGAGGTCCTCGGCGGCAGCCCGGAGCAGGTGGAGAACGCGGCCGAGATCGGCATGGAGCACAACCTGGGCCTGACCTGCGACCCGGTCGGCGGTCTGGTCCAGATCCCGTGCATCGAGCGCAACGGCATGGCGGCGGTCAAGGCCGTCACCGCGGCGAAGATGGCGATGCGCGGCGACGGCAGCCACAAGGTCTCCCTGGACAAGGTCATCAAGACCATGAAGGAGACCGGCGCCGATATGAAGATCAAGTACAAGGAGACGGCCCGCGGCGGACTCGCGGTCAACGTCATCGAGTGCTGAGCGCTTCAACGGCCTGAGAACTTCGGGTCGCAGGGCCTGACCGCTTCGGGACCTTCGGCCCCGGAGCGGGGGGTTCCGGTCGGGATAGCGTGCGGGTGCACGTTCTTTCGAACCTCCGGCGGAGGCTGACCGAGGGACCCCCGCATGGCGACCACCGAACACTGTGTCATCCCGCTGCACCTGGAGACCGGGCCCGACCCGATCGAGCTCCGGGGCGTGTTCGGGTACCGCTCCGACCGGCCGTACGAGGTGTCCCTGGACTTCCACGGGGCCGGCATGATCCTGGCGCGCTGGGTCTTCGCCCGCGATCTGCTGCTCGACGGCCAGATCCGGGCGACCGGCCAGGGCGACATCCGGATCTGGCCGGCCTGGCGGGGGGTCGAGCCGCGGGTGCTGCTCGCCTTCTCGAACGGGCACCAGGACGGTGTGGTGTCGGCCCGCGCCAAGGACGTACGCCGGCTGTGCCGCCGGATGACCACCCTGGTGCCGCGGGGGGCGGAGGGGCGGTACTACGACCTGGACGCCGAGCTGAACACATTGCTGTGGCGCTGATGCAACCGTAGGCGGCCGGCGGGTGTCTCCATGGACGACAGCATTGTCCCCATATCCGGAGAATCGGGGGACGCCATGAACCATCTGCGTCGTCAGCAGCTCGTGGCTCTCGCCACGGGCACCCTCCTCACCGCCGGTGTCGTGCTCGCCGCACCGGCCGCGGCCCAGCCCCGGGCCCAGCTCTCCCCCCGGGCCCAAGCCCAGACCCAGACCCCGCTGGTCGTCAACGCCCGCTGGGGCGGTCACTGCACGTATGACCGGCTCGTCATCGACATCGCGGGGTACGTCCCCGAGGTGACCGTCCGCAGGGCGGCCAAGCTCTACTACGACGGCTCCGGCAAGCCCGTACCGCTCGCGGGCAAGTACTTCCTGGAGATCCGGCTGCACCCCGCCGCCGGGCACAACGACGCGGGCCAGTCCGTCTACAAGGGGCCCAAGCTCCTCAAGATCTGGCTGCCCAAGCTCAAGGGCATCGCGATGACCGGCGACTACGAGGGGTACGTGACCTTCGGCGCCGCCTTCAACACCAGGCCGGAGTACAAGACCTTCAAGCTGCACGGGCCGGAGCGGTTCGTGCTGGACGTCAAGCACGCCAACGTCTGCTGACGCGACGGCGGGGTTCCCTGGTCCCGGACACCCGGGACCAAAGCCCTTGGACAAGGCGATACCGGCCATTTACCTTGGAAAGGAAGGTGAAATAGACATAACTCCCCCGAAAGGATGAGATATCCGTGGCTCGAACCCTGAACCCCACGGGTGCCGCCACGGAACCCCGACCGGCGTCCGGATCCGGACGCTGGGTCATGCTCGCCGTGCTGTGCGCCAGCCTGCTCCTGGTGGCCATGGACGCCACCATCCTGAACGTCGCGCTGCCCTCGCTCATCGACGACATGCAGCCCACCGCCCTGCAACAGCTGTGGATCATCGACGTCTACGGTCTGGTCCTCGGCGGCCTGCTCGTGACCACCGGCGCGATCGGCGACCGGTACGGACGCAAGCGGCTCTTCCTGATCGGTTTCGTCCTGTTCGGCCTGGCCTCCGTGGTCGCCGCGACCGCCACCAGCCCGGCCGTGCTGATCGCCGGACGGGTCCTGCTCGGCCTCGGCGGCGCGATGGTGATGCCCTCGACCCTGTCGCTGATCCGGAACATCTTCACCGACCCGCGCGAGCGGACCGTCGCCATCGGCATCTGGGCCGCGGTCGCGGGTGCGGGTGCCGCCATCGGCCCGCTGATCGGCGGGCTGCTCGTCGAACAGTTCGGCTGGTCGGCGGCCTTCTGGGTCAACGTCCCCGTCGTCGTGGTGACCGTGGTGGCCGGCCTACGGCTGCTGCCCGAATACAAGGCGGCCGGCACCCACGCCCTGGACTGGCCCAGCGCCGCGCTCTCCGTCGTCGGCATCGTTGCGCTCGCCTGGGGCATCAAGCACGTGGCCAAGGGCAGCCTCGCCCTCACCGACCTGGCCGTCCTGGCCGTCGGACTGCTGGTGCTCACCGCGTTCGCCCGCCGCCAGCTGAAGCTGCCGGACCCCCTGCTCGACGTACGGCTCTTCCTGAGCCGGCCGTTCACCGCGGCGGCTCTCGTCACCCTCATGGCCATGATCGCGGCCGGCGCCGCCCTGTTCCTGCTCTCCCTCTGGTTCCAGTACGTACACGGCTACTCGCCGTTCCAGGCGGGTCTGCGCACCCTGCCGGTGGCCCTGGCCATGCTGATCGGTGCCCTGCTCGCCCCGCGCCTGATGCACCGCATCGGCGTCCGCGCGGTGCTGTGCATCGGACTGCTGGGACTCCTGACGGGTTTCCTTCTGCTGGCCCTGGCCCCCCAACCGACCTCGTACGCCTACGTCGCCGTCTTCCTCGCCCTGCTCGGCCTCGGTGACGGACTGGCCATCACCGCCAGCGCCGCCACCCTGGTGTCCGCGGTGCCGACGTCCCGGGCCGGTCAGGCCGGGGCCGTCTCGGAGACCGCCTACGAACTCGGGGTGGGCCTCGGGGTGGCGCTGCTCGGCTCGGTCCACGGCGCCCTCTACGCCGCCCGGATGCCGGACACCGCGCCCGCGCTCGCCCACGAATCGATCGGCGGTGCGAAGGAGGCGGCCGAGGCACTGCCGGGACCGGCCGGCGAGCAGTTGTTCGACGCCGCCCGGTCCGCCTTCGACAGTGCGCTCACCACCACCGCCTATGTGTCCGTCGGCATCGTGGCCGTCGTGGCCCTGCTGGTCCTGTGGATGGTGCCGGGCGGATTCAGGGCCGCCGGCAACGGCCACTGACCACGGCCTCGGAGTCCTCGAAGGCGGCGCTACCCGACTGCGTCGTCCCTGCCCCCGCAGCCGGCCGGCCAACCGGCCGCGGGGGCGGGTTGTGGCCGGTCACGGCGCCGACTAGGGTCATCGGGCCTTGGTGTTCGGGAAACCGGTGAAAAACCGGTGCGGCCCTCGCCACTGTGATCGGGAAGTCCGGCTCCAATCCTGCGGGAAGCCACTGGGCTGACGCGGGGAGTCCGCGCTGCCCGGGAAGGCGGAGCCAGGGCATCAGTACCCGTGAGCCAGGAGACCGGCCGAGGTGCGTTGTCCATCCACGAGGTGCTGGAGAGGTCTCCCCACTCATGCATATAGCCGAGGGCTTCCTGCCCCCCTTGCACGCGGTCGCCTGGGGCGCCGCGTCCGCTCCCTTCGTCGTCCACGGAGTCCGCGCGCTGACCCGTGAGGTCAAGTCGAATCCGGAGAGCACCCTGCTCCTCGGCGCGTCCGGAGCGTTCACTTTCGTCCTGTCCGCCCTGAAGATCCCTTCGGTGACGGGCAGTTGTTCCCACCCCACCGGCACCGGGCTGGGTGCCATCC
The DNA here is from genome assembly GCF_008642295.1 of Streptomyces venezuelae. Taxonomy (GTDB): domain Bacteria; phylum Actinomycetota; class Actinomycetes; order Streptomycetales; family Streptomycetaceae; genus Streptomyces; species Streptomyces venezuelae_C. The sequence continues at coordinate 2,351,673 of NZ_CP029190.1, forward strand.
TGTTCCGGCCGCCGATCATGGCGGTGCTCGGCACCATCACCCTGCTCTTCCAGGCGCTGCTGCTGGCCCACGGCGGCCTGACCACCCTGGGCGCCAACGTCTTCTCGATGGCCATTGCGGGCCCCTGGGCGGGCTACGGGGTCTACCGGCTGCTGAAGCGGTTCGACGCACCGCTGATGGTGTCCGTCTTCTTCGGCGCCTTCTTCGCCGACCTGGTCACCTACTGCGTCACCAGCGTCCAGCTGGCGCTGGCCTTCCCGGACCCGGGCACCGGGTTCGCGGGCGCGCTCGGCAAGTTCGGCGGGATCTTCGCGGTCACCCAGATCCCGCTGGCGGTCAGCGAGGGCCTGCTGACGGTGCTGGTGATGCGGCTGCTGATGCAGTCGAGCACGTCGGACCTGGTCCGGCTGGGTGTCGCCAAGCTGACGGGTACGCAGGACAAGCAGCAGCAGAAGAAGCAGGAGGCGTCGGTCTGATGTCGAGGAACGCGAAGATCAACACTCTGCTGCTGCTGGTGGTGGCGGCCCTGGCGGTGCTGCCGCTCGCGCTGGGACTGGGCGACGGCAAGGAGGAGCCGTTCGCGGGCGCCGACGCGCAGGCGGAGGCGGCCATCACCGAGCTGAAGCCGGATTACGAGCCGTGGTTCTCCCCGCTGTACGAGCCCCCGTCGGGCGAGGTGGAGTCGGCCCTGTTCGCCCTCCAGGCGGCGCTGGGCGCGGGCGTGCTCGCGTACTACTTCGGCCTGCGCAAGGGGCGCCGCCAGGGCGCGGCCACCGCGACCGGCACCGCGACCGCCGAGCCGGCCGACGGGCCGGCGACGGCCGGCGCCGCACCGGCGAAGTCCTGACCCGGTGCTGCCGATCGACGCGGCGGCCCACACCAGCCGCTGGCGGCACCGTCATCCCCTGGAGAAGGCCCTGCTGGGCCTGGGGCTGACGGCCGCCGCGGTGTGCCTGCCGCCCTGGCCCGGCGCGCCGCTGGTGGCCGCGGCCACCCTCGCCGTGCTGCTGGGCCCGGCCGGGGTGGCCGGGCGGCAGCTGTGGCGGGCCTTCCGGATCCCGCTGGGCTTCTGCGTCACCGGAGCCGTCCCGCTGCTGTTCGCGGTGGGCGGCCCGGCCGGCTGGGTCTCGCTGGCCCCGGACGGCCCCCGGCACGCGGCCGAGCTGCTGCTGCGGACCTCGGCCGCCTCGCTCGGGGTGCTGCTGTTCGCCTTCACCACCCCGGTCTCGGACGTCCTGCCCCGCCTGGTGCGGGCCGGGGTGCCGGCCCCGGTGGTGGATGTCGCGCTGGTCATGTACCGGATCGGGTTCCTGCTGCTGGACTCGCTCGCCCAGGTCCGGCGGGCCCAGGCGGCCCGGCTGGGGCACACCGGCCGGGCGGCGGCCTGGCGTTCGGTGGCCGGGCTGGCCGCGACCGCCTTCGTCCGGGCCTTCGACCGCGCGGGCCGGCTCCAGGCCGGCCTGGCGGGCCGCGGGTACGACGGCACCCTGCGGGTGCTGGTACCCGAGGCGGCCCTGTCGGCGCGGTTCCTGGCCGCATCGGCGGCCCTGCTGACGGTCGTGGTCGCCACGACCCTCGTACTGAAAGGACTCTGGCTTTGAAGCCGTTGGTGGAACTGTCCGGTGCGGGCTATGCGTACGAGGACGGGCCCGCGGTGCTGACCGGGGTGGACTTCGCCATCGCCGAGGGGCGGGGGCTGGTCCTGCTGGGCCGCAACGGCAGCGGCAAGACCACGCTGATGCGGCTGCTGAGCGGCGGCCTGCGGCCGGGCTCGGGGCAGCTGCTGCTGGACGGCTCGCCGGTACGGTACGACCGCGCGGGCCTGACCCGGCTGCGGTCCTCGGTGCAGCTGGTGGTCCAGGACCCGGACGACCAGCTGTTCGCGGCCTCGGTGGAGCAGGACGTGTCCTTCGGCCCGCTGAACCAGGGTCTGGCCACGGCCGAGGTCCAAGGCCGGGTGGACGCCGCCCTGGCCGCCCTGGACATCACGCACCTGCGGGACCGGCCCACCCACCTGCTCTCCTACGGGCAGCGCAAACGGGCGGCGATCGCGGGGGCGGTGGCGATGGCCCCGCGGGTGCTGATCCTGGACGAGCCGACCGCCGGGCTGGACCCGGACGGCCAGGAACGGCTGCTCGCCGTGCTCGCCGGACTGACCGGCACCACGGTGGTGATGGCCACCCACGATGTGGACCTCGCGGTCCGCTGGGCCGACGACGCGGCCGTCCTGACCCCGGACGGGATCCGGACCGGCCCGGCCGGCCCGCTGCTCTCCGATCCGGAACTGCTTTCCTCGGCGGGCCTGCGCCGGGCGTGGGCGCCCTCGGTGGCCGCGTTCCTGCGCGACCGCGGCCTCCTCGCGGCCGATGCCGCGGGCCCGCGCACCCCGGAGGCGCTGAGCTCCTGGCGGTGAGCCGGATCCGGCAGGCCACACAATGGACGGCATGTCGCTGCCGCACGCCATCCTCACCGCCCTGCTCGAGAAGCCCTCGTCGGGGCTGGAGCTGACCCGCCGGTTCGACAAGTCCATCGGGTACTTCTGGTCGGCCACGCACCAGCAGATCTACCGGGAGCTGGGCCGGCTGGAGGAGGCCGGTCTGATCCGGGCGCTGCCCAGCGAACAGCCCGCGCGGGGGCAGAAGAAGGAGTTCGAGGTGCTGCCCGCCGGGTCGGCGGAGCTGGCCCGCTGGGTCGGCGAGAGCCAGGACCCGAAGCCGATCCGGGACCCGCTGCTGCTGCGGATGCGGGCGGCCGGCGTGGTGGGAACGGCCGGGCTCACGGCCGAGTTGCGCCGGCACCTGGAGCTGCACCGGCGGCAGTTGGCCGAGTACGAGGCCATCGAGGAGAAGGACTTCCCGCCCGAGCGGCGCAGCAGCGACGAGGACCGGCTGCGGCGGCTGGTGCTGCGCGGCGGGATCGGCCTGGAGACGTTCTGGCTGGACTGGCTGACGGAAGCGATGGCCGAAGTCGCCCGCATGACACCCCCCGAACCGGAAGCCTGACCCCCGAGGCGGGGCCGCGCCCGGGTCCGGGCGGGGCCCGCCCGGACAGCGGCTCCGGCTCCGTCGGCCCCAAAGGCCGCGCCCGGGGCCGGGGTTCGGCCAGGCCGGGGCCGGACCGGGGCTGCCGGGCCGTGGGGGTTACTTGGCGCGCGAGGCCCAGAACTCCTCGAAGCTCATCCGGCCGTCGCCGTCGCTGTCCTTCGCGGCGATCACGGCCTGCGCACCCGGACCGGCGAACGCGTCGCCCATCGCGGCCATGGCGGCCTTGAACTCGTCGGCCGTGACGTAGCCGTCGCCGTCCACGTCGAACCGGTCGAAGGTCTCGCGCGCGCTCTCGATGTCCGCCACTTGGGATCCACCCCTTCTTGGTGCTTGTTGACCGGCTCAGGGTAGCGGCCCCGGGGGCGTCCCCGCCGCCGGGCCCCCGACCGGGCGGCCGACAGAAATTCAATTACCCTTCCGTAACGCGGAATCGGACCTTCTGGCGACAGCGGAAGCGATAATTCCAGCCAACAAATCCGAACCGGGCTTGTCACGCTCCGCCGTCGCCGCATAACGTACCGGCATTGCCGCCACACCAGGAGCGCAGGGCTCCCAGGGACAAGCGGCAACAAGGGCGATCACACAGGTGACGATCACAGCTGACGCATCATTCGAAGTTCTGCCCTTCACCCGCACCTGCCGGCATATCTGGGAAGACGGCGACCATGTGCTCATCGGCGTGAGTCCGGGAAACAGCTACTTCAGCGCCGAGCGCATCGCCGGACTCGCCCGGTGGGCCGTACCCCGGTTCGCGCAGGTCGACTTCGTCTACGCAGACCTCCACGTGGACCGCATGTTCGCCGCCTTCGGCTACACGCCGGAACACGCGGAGAAGCGCGCCGCCAAAGAGATCAAGGCGGTCCGGCGGCGGATACTCAAGGGCGTGGAGGAATCAGGACCCGAGCACGCCGAGATCCGGGTGAGGGCGCTCTCAGAGTTCCAGGACAATCCCGTTTACCAGTTGCTGCACCGGCGCGTGCTGCATTTCCTGGAGACCGATGACGAGTTCCGCAAGGGCTGCGAGGAGATGGCCCTTCACTTCGTCGGATCGAAGTTGCCGGAAGGTGAATCCATCACCGACGGTCAGTTGCAGGTGTGTTTCGACTACATGGCAGCCGAGCTGCCCTTCTTCGTGGACACCCCCAGCATTCTCGACGTGCCGTCGTCCGTCGCCGCCTACCACGTCAGGATGCCGCTCACCGAGGTGCTCTTCGCCCGCGGCGGCGGCCTCCGCGCCACCCGCAACCAGGCCTACGCCGTCGTACGGCCCGAAAGGAACGTCGTTGACCACCGTGCAGCTTGACTTCCCCCTCTCCCGGCGGGGGGACGTCCTCCCCGAGGAGTGCTCCTGGCTGCGCGAGAAGGCCCCGGTGGCGAGGGTCCGTACGCTCACCGGCGACCACGCCTGGCTGGTGAGCAGCCACGCGCTGGCCAGGCAGGTGCTGGAGGACGAGCGGTTCAGCCTCAAGGACACGGCGAACGCCGGTGTGCCGCGCCAGTACGCGCTGACGATCCCGCCCGAGGTCGTCAACAACATGGGCAACATCAACAGCGCCGGGCTGCGCACTGCCGTGATGAAGTCGCTCAACCCGCGGCAGCAGGGCCTGCAGGAGTTCCTGCGCGCCACCGCCCACGAGCTGATCGACGCGATGGCGGCGGAAGGCGGACCGGCCGATCTCCGGGGCGGCTTCGCCGACCCCTTCTCGGCCGCACTGCACTGCCGGGTGCTGGGCGTGCCGGTCACGGACAGGCGGCGGCTGATGTCGGGGCTGGACGTGGCGTTCATGACCGCGCGGGAGCCCTTCGCCGACTCGGCCCTCAACTGGTACAAGGACGTCGGGTACTTCGCCGGGCAGCTCGACGCCCAGCTCGCGCGGGAGGCCCAGGAGCGTACGGGGCTCCTGGGCAGGTTCGCCGGGCTGAAGGAGGCCGACCCGGAGTCGGCCCACCTGACCGACGAGATGTTCGCCACCGTCGCGGTCTCGCTGTTCGGGGCCGGCGCCGTGTCCACCTCCGCGTTCCTGGTGCTGGCCGTACTGGCCCTGCTCCAGCGGCCGGAGCTGATCGGCTACCTACACGCCCATCCCGACCGGATGGCCGGGGCGGTCGACGAACTGCTGCGCTGGAACCTGTCGGTCGGGGACGGTCTGCCGCGGATCGCGCTCGCCGACGTCCGTCTCGGGGACGTGCTGGTGAAGGAGGGCGAGCTGGTCCTGGTGCTGATCGAGGGTGCCAACTTCGATCCGGCGGTGTTCGAGAACCCCGAGGAGCTGGACCTGGAGCGGGCGGACAACCCCCATCTCGCCTTCGGGGGCGGCCGGCACTTCTGCCCGGCTTCCGCCCTGGGCCGGGCCCACGCCGAGATCGCGCTGGAGGTGCTGGTGGAGCGGCTTCCCGGGCTCCGGCTGGCGGTCCCCGCCGAGAACCTGGTCTGGCGTACGGGCTTCATCAAGCGACTGCCGGAGCGGCTCCCGGTCGCCTGGTGAACACAGGGCGGTGCCCCGGGAGCGGTGTCCCGGGGCACCGTCGTACCCCGGGGCTCCTAGCGGAAGATGCCGGTGTGGCCGAGGGAGTAGCGGCCGGGCTGGGGGTAGACCGCGAGGCCGTGCGGGCCGGCGCCCACCGGGATGCGGGCCAGCTGCTTGCCGGTCGCGGTGTCGAGGGCGTACACCTCGCCGTCGTACCGGCCCGACAGCCACAGCACCTTGCCGTCGGCCGAGACCCCGCCCATGTCGGGGCTGCCGCCGTCGGGCAGGGCCCACTTCTTGGTGAGCCGGTTCTGCGGGAAGTCGAAGACGGAGACGGTGCCCTCGCCGCGGTTGGAGATGTACATCTCGCGGGAGTCCCGGCTGACGTACAGGCCGTGGCAGCCCTTGCCGGTGGGCAGCAGCTTGGGGGTGGTGAACTTCTCGCCGTCCAGCACCCACATGCCGTGGGCCATCATGTCGGCGATGTAGAAGGTCTTCCCGTCCGGGGAGATCTTCACGTCCTGCGGCATCGCGCCCTCGAAGGGGATCTTCTGCTGGCCGATGACCTCCATCTTCTCGGTGTCGACCTTCAGGAGTTCGCCGGAGAACTCGCAGGAGACGATGAAGTACCGGCCGTCCGCCGAGAAGTCCGCGTGGTTGACCCCGTAGCAGCTGACGGGCACGGTCTTCACCCGGTCCATGGTGTGCGGGTGCCGGAACACCAGCTCCCGGTCCATCGAGGCCATGACCACGGCGTACTTGCCGTTGGGCGTGAAGTACAGGTTGTACGGGTCGTGCACCTCGACCGGCTTGCCCGCCTCCCCGGTGGCCGGGTTGATGGGGGTGAGCGTGTGCCCGCGGTTGTTGTTGACCCACAGGGTCTTCAGGTCCCAGGAGGGCACCACGTGCTGCGGCTGGATGCCGACCGGGATGGTGTCGATCACCTTGTAGGTGGCCGGGTCGATCACCGAGACCGTGTTGGAGGAGGTGTTCGGTACGTAGACCCGGGACGGGAAGTCCTTGACCACCGGGGAGAGCCGGTTCGGCCGGTCCGCCGCGTACACGTCCTTCGGGTCCAGCAGCGGGGGCATCCCGGGCAGTCCCGGCGGGGCGACGGGCACCGCCTTGGCGGGCCGGCCCACCCCCTTGGTGCCGAGCGCCTCGGGCCTGCCCTCGTCGGTGGATCCGCAGCCGGCCAGGGCGGCGAGGACCAGTCCGGCGAGCAGCACGGTGGCCTTCCGGGGAAGGCGGGGGGTCGTCATGGGGTCAGCAGCTCCGTGGTGGTCACCGCGCGCAGTCCACGGCGCGCGAGTTCTTCGAGGAGGGGCGGCATCGCGTCGACCGTGTCCGCGTAGCCGAAGTGCAGGCTCACCACCGATCCGGCGCGGATCGTCCCGGTGACGTTGCGGAGTACGGCCGCGGCACCGGGCGAGGTGAAGTCGAGGGAGTCCACGTCGTACGAGAGGACGTGCGGGTAGCCGGCCCGGGCGGCCAGCTTCCGGACCAGCGGGCTGGCGTACTGCGTCCTGGACGGCCGGAACCAGCTGCCGATGGAGCCGGTGAGCCGCTTGAGCCGTTGGGCGCAGCCGGTGATCTCGGCGTACGCCTCGGCCTCCGCCATGGTGTTGATGTCGAGGTGGCGCTGGGTGTGGTTGCCGAGCTCATGGCCGCCGGCAAGGACCCGGCGGGCGAGGTCGGGGTGTGCGTCGAGCCATTCGCCGACGGCCAGTACGGTCAGCCGCGCGCCGGCCTTCTCGGCCTGGGCGAGCACGGAGCGGGCAGTGGCGGGATCGCCGTTGCCGTGGAAGGTGAGGGCGACCTGGTTGCGGTCGCGGGGGCCGTGGCCGATCTCGGCGGGCTGCCCGGGGAAGGCGCGCGGGGCCGGAGCCGCGGCGGCGGCCGGGCGGGCCGGCGCGGCGGATCCGGCCGGGGGCGCCGGGGCGGGGCTGCGGGAGGGCTGCCCGCAGGAGGCGGCGAAGGCTCCGGCGGCGACCGCGGCTCCGGCGCGGAGGGCGGTGCGGCGGTCCGGGTAACTGGGCACTCGCCCATTTAAGAGCCGGATGCCCCGGAAGGTAATGATTGACCCAATTCAGGACGCTCGCGGAGTCGACCCATCCGGAGGCGCGTCCACCATTTGATCAACGAATTACACGTGGTAGTCGATATTTATTCACCGAAAGCGAGGCGAGTGGCCCATCTCACCTACGATTTAGCTAGAAACTCTCACTATTTGCACACTTATGTCCGTCTTGGGACTTTTGGCATTTGGGCCACTGTCTGCCATAGTCGGAATCGCGCCTTCCCCATTGACCCGAGCGAAGACGCTACGCCGAGGATCACACCCCCTTCGATCCTCGGCGGATCCATGAAGCCCCCGCGGTGCCCGATCTCGGTGCCAGGGGGCTTCAGGTGTTTCAGCGGTCGGCGACCCTCATCTCGAACCAGGTGGTCTTGCCGCGCGGCAGCAGGTCCGCACCCCAGCGGTCGGAGAGCTTGTCGACCAGGAACAGCCCGCGGCCGGTGGTGTCCAGTTCGTGTACGGGCATCAGGCAGGGCAGTCCGCGCGAGGGGTCGCGCACTTCGACACGGATCCAGCCCCGCCTGCGGAGTAACCGCAGCCCGAAGGAGCGGGCACCGGTGTGCCGGACCGCGTTGCCGACCAACTCTGAGACCAGCAGGACCACATGCTCGGCGATCTGCGGGGACATCCCCCACATCCGGACCACCGTGTACTGGGTGAGCCGGCGGGCGATCCCCGCCGATTCGGGGAGTGAGGGCAGGGTCACTTCCCCCTCGGCCGGGTTCCCGTACAACTCCAGGGCCCTCAGGCCCTGTTCGTCCTCGAGAGCCGCCGTCAGCCGTACGCCGGACGCGCTGCTGCGCTGCCGCGGTTGTTCCACACCCTCCAGGCCCGCCATGCACCCATCATGGACGGCCAAGGGGCCCGTCCGGGCCGTTCCGCAGGAAAACACCCCCCGGAACAGTGGGCTCCCAGGGGTGTTCTGACATATGCCGTCGGCATCGAGAGGCCGCCCAACCCGCTTCGACCTGCGATGACTCACTGATCAGCGATCATCACGCTGAGTGGATCAGCCGAGGCCCTTAAGGTCGCCTTAAGGCCTGGCTAATCCACCCTCAGGGGCGATCCGGCGGGACTCAGCCGGGACTCAGAGGAATTTCGCCTTGCCCGGGCCCTCGGTGACGAAGCTGCTCATCCCGCGCTCCCGGTCCTCGGTCGCGAACAGCCCGGCGAACCAGCTGCGTTCGATGGCCAGGCCGGTGTCGATGTCCGCCTCCAGGCCGCCGTCCACGCACTCCTTCGCGGCGCGCAGGGCGATGGCCGGCCCCTGGGCCAGCTTCGCCGCCCAGGCGTGCGCCTGCTCGTACACCTCGGCGGCCGGCACCACCCGGTCGACCAGGCCGAGGGCCAGGGCCTCGTCCGCCTTGACCATCCGGCCGGTGAAGATGAGGTCCTTGGCCCGGGACGGCCCGATCAGCCGGGACAGCCGCTGGGTGCCGCCGGCCCCCGGGATCAGGCCGAGGAGGATCTCCGGCTGGCCGAGCTTGGCGTCCTCGGCGGCGATCCGGTAGTCCGCGCAGAGCGCCAGCTCGCAACCGCCGCCCAGGGCGTAGCCGGTGACGGCGGCGACCACGGGCTTGGGGATCCGGGCCACGGCGGTGAAGGAGTCCTGCAGGGCCCGGGACCGCGCGACCATCGCCGCGTGGTCCATGGCCTGCATCTCCTTGATGTCCGCGCCGGCCGCGAACACCTTCTCGCCGCCGTACAGGATCACCGCGCGGACGTCGGTGCGCTCGGCGGCCTCCGTCGCCAGCTCGCGCAGCCGGTCCTGGGTGGCGATGTCCAGGGCGTTCATGGGCGGCCGGTCCAGCCGGATGGTGCCGACGCCTTCGGAGACTTCGAGAGTGAGGGTCATACGGGCACGTTAGTACCCGTTAACGACCCTGCGGCAGTGGGGCTACTTGATCCACTCCGCCCAGGACATGTTCCAGCCGTTCAGGCCGTTGTCCGGGGCGATCTGCTTGTCCTTGGAGTTCTTCACGATCACCACGTCGCCGATGATCGAGTTGTCGTAGAACCAGGCCGCCGGGGCGTTGGGGTCCCCTGCGCCGCGCACGTCGCGCAGGCCCACGCAGCCGTGGCTGACGTTCTCCGAGCCGAAGGTGGACGCGGCGGCCCAGTAGTTGCCGTGGACGAAGGTGCCGGAGGTGGACAGGCGCATCGCGTGCGGCACGTCCTTGATGTCGTACTCGCCGCCGAACCCGACGGTCGCGCCGTTCATCCGGGTCACCTTGTACTTCTCGCTGATGACCATCTGCCCGTTGTACGTGGTGGTCGACGGTGCGCCGGCGGTGATCGGAACGTTCTTGAGCACCTGCCCGTCCCGGACCACCTCCATCTGGTGGGTGCTCGCGTCCACGGTGGTGACCTGGGAGCGGTCGATGCTGAAGGTGACGGTGCGGGTCTGCTTGCCGTAGACCCCGGGGCGGCCTTCCACCCCGTCCAGGTTCAGCTTGACGGTGACCTTGGTGCCGGGCGCCCAGTACTTCTCCGGGCGGAAGTCGAGCCGGTCGTTGCCGAACCAGTGGCCCTCGACGGGCACGGCGGGCTCGGCGGTGACGGTGATGGCCTTCTCGACGGCCTCCGGGTTGGTGATGCCCCGGGTGAAGTTGATCGAGACCGGCATGCCGACGCCGACCTTCGCACCGTCCTCGGGGGTGTAGTGCCCGATGAAGGTGTTCTTCGGGGTGAGGGTGGTGAAGGTGATGTCCTTGGCGGACTCCCGGCCCGCCGGGTCCTTGGCGACCGCGTGCACCTTGTACTCGGTGGCCGAGCCCAGGTGCCGGGAGGGCTCCCAGCTGGTGCCGTCGGCGGCCAGCTTGCCCTCCACCTGGTTGCCCTTGGTGTCGGCGACGGTGACGGTGGCCAGCTTGCCGCCGGCCGCGGTTATCTTCAGGACGCCGCTGGTCGCGACCTCCTTGGCACCGTCGTCCGGCTTGATGGTGACAACCGCCTGGGACGCCTCGGTACCGGTCTTGCCGCTGCCGCCGCCCTTGTTGGTGTCGCCGCCGCTGCCGGTGCCGTTGCTGTTGCCGCCGCTGCACGCCGAGGTGAGCAGCAGGGCCGCCCCCAGCAGCAGGGCCGACAGGGCACGTGTCGGCTGGACGTTCACTGTTCTTCTCCCCATGTCCCCCGCGCGCAGGCAGTCGCGCGCGCTGTCGACAGGTAACCACATGGGGGTATGACGAAGAGCTACGGACGTGTCACCGTTCCGTCCCAACTGATGCAGAGGCCACGTGAACGCGCGCCGGCCCGGAACCTGAAGGTTCCGGGCCGGCGGTGGTGCGGGTGGTCAGTGGGCCTTGGGCTTGGCCTTGGCGTGGGCCTTGGCGTTGGCCTTCGGCTTGGGCTTGGCCTTGGGGTGACCCTTGCCGTGGCCGTTGCCGCCGGTGCCGTTCCCGCCGGTGCCCTGGGACCGGACGTTCTTCACCTTGACCAGGAGGCTGTGCCCCGAGGTGCGGGTGTTGCCGCCCAGCTGGAGCGGGCCGGTCACCGGGTAACGGGGCTTCACGTAGCCGCGGGGCGGGGCGGTCTCCCGTACGTAGTACGCGCCCTCGGCCAGGCCGTCCCAGGCGCAGGCGCCCTGCCGGTCCGTCTGGCAGCTACGGGCGGCCTTGCGGTCGGGGTTGCGGCCCTGCGTCTGCAGGCCGCGGACGCCGTTGGTCTCCCGCCACAGTTCGAACACCGCGCCGGCCAGCGGCCTGCCGGTCTGGGCGTCCTTCTTGAGCACCCGGATCGAACCGCGGAACGGCGGCTTGTGCTTCTTGTTGACCGCCACGGCGGTGACGCCGGTCTCCAGGTTCTCGTCGGTCAGCTCCAGCGGACCGAACACCGGGTCCTTCGGGAGCAGGTAGCCGTCCGGGGCCTGGGTCTCCCGCCAGTAGTAGATGCCCTTCTCCACGTCACGGGCGCAGACGCCGTCCTTCGCCGTGGTGCAGTCCGCCACCTTGGAGTCGGGGTTGTTGCCGGTGGTCTGGAGGCCCTCCACCCCATTGGACTCGCGCCACAGCTCGAACTGGGCGCCGGCCAGCGGCTTGTCCTTCGGGTCGGTCTTGGTGACGGAGACCCGGCCGCGCGGCGGCGTGACATTGGTGACCCGCTCGGTGACGCCCAGCTCGGCGTTCTCCGCGGTGAGCTCCAGCGGCCCGAAGACCGGGTTCGCCGGGAACTCGAAGCCGGGCGGGGCCTGGATCTCCACCCAGTAGTACGTCCCGGTGGGGACGGTCCGGGTGCAGGTGCCGTTCGCCGGGGTGGTGCAGGGCGAGCCGACCCGGGTGTCGGGGTTGGCGTCGTCCTCCCGCTGGAGGCCTTCCTGTCCGTTGGTCTCCCGCCACAGCTCGAAGACCGCGCCCGCCAGCGGGGTGCCGCCGGAGTTGGTCTTGATCACGGTCACGGGGCCGGTGATCCGCGGGTCGTCGGCCAGGACCCGTACGCCGGTCCGGGCGTTGCCCTGGGTCAGCAGCACCGGGCCGAAGACCGTGTCCTCCGGGAGCCGGTAGCCGGGCGGGGCCTGGATCTCCTCCCAGAAGTAGCGGCCGATCGGCGCGTTGACCACACAGGTGCCGTTCGCCCCCGTGGTGCAGACGAGCCCGACCCGGGTGTCCGGGTTGAAGCCGGTGGTCTGGAGGCCGGGAATACCGTTGCTGTCCCGCCACAGCTGGAACTGGGCACCGGCGAGCACCGCTCCGCTCGCCGCGTCCCGCTTGACGAGCGAGACGGGGCCGGTGATGGGCGGCTCCCGCGGGTCGTCCAGGGTGACGGTCGCGTGGTTGTTGGGGGTCTGTGCGTTCAGGACCACGGTGACGACCGGGTTGGCCGGCGTCAGGTGTCCGTCGGCCGGCTGGATCTCGCGCCAGTAATAGGTGCCGAACTCGACCGTGCGGGTGCAGATGCCGTTGGCGGGCGTCACACACTCACTGATCCTGCGGTCGACCATGGGATCGAAGCCGGAGCCGCTCACTTCCCGCCACAGCTCGAAGGTGGCACCGGAGAGCGGCTCCTGGTTCTCCGCATCCCGCTTCAGGACCGAGACCCTGCCCAGCGGCGCTTCGTTCCGGCGGTCCAGAACGTTCGCCGAGGTTCCGCCCTGGGGGTTGCTGGCGACCAGCGGGGTCAACGGGTTCACCGGAAGGTTGTAGCCGGGCGGGGCCTGGACCTCAAGCCAGTAGTAGGGGTCGGGCTGGATGGGCACGGTGCGCGTGCAGCGGCCGTCGGGGCCGGTCAGGCAGTCGCCGTCCCACTTGGTGTCCCCACCGGGGCCCGTCTGGAGGCCCATCACGCCGTTCGACTCGCGCCACAGCTCGAACCTGGCGTCCGCGAGCAGTGCCTGGGTGACGCCGTCCCGCTTGAAGACGGTCACCTGGCTGACCTGCGGGGGCTGCGCGCAGTCGTCGGGCAGGTTTCCGGTGAACGGGTAGGAGTGGATTTCCTGGCCCGAGCCGCGGTCCGCCGAGCCGTGCGTCAGCGAGCCCGCCGTGTAGACCCGGCCGCTGAGGCCGGTCGTGGTCACGGTGGTCAGCGAGCTGTACTGGCCCATCAGGTGGGTGCCCTGGAACTCGGCATCGCCGCGCAGGTTGAGCGTGGTGGCGTCCGGATAGTTCCACAGCAGCCTCGGCCGCAGCCGGTTGAAGGGGTCGTTCTCGTCGTAGCTGCCGCTGAAGCTGTCGACGTACCGGGTGGTCCCGTGCACGTTCACCAGGACGGTCGCGCCGTCCGGGATGCCACTGAACTGGAAGGCCGCCGATCCGCCGCCGGGGAGGGCGGTCAGGTTCTGGTCGATGTTGAAGACCTGGAGCTGCGAGCTGCCGTCACCGGAGAAGAGGACCGTCCCGCCGATGACCGTCACGCTGCCGGTCGCCGTGCGCACCACCCCGCCCGGCCGGGCCAGGCACTGGCTGGTCGCGCTGAGGCTGTTGCGGAACGCCGCGTACGGGGCGACCGCGTTCGCGTCCTGCACGGTGGTGCCGCTGACGCTGCCGGTCAGGGTGCCCGCGTACCGGACGATGCCCGTGTCGGCGTGCAGGTCCTGGCCGGCGGCCACGGTGACGTTGCCGCCGGCGACGAGGAAGTCGGTGCCGGCGGGCGGCGGGACCCGGGAGCCGACGGGGGCGACGCCGACGAAGTAGCCGTCGCTGCCGACCGCGGTCTTGTTCTGGTCGAAGTCCCCGAGGGTGACCACCTTGCCCTCGGTGGCCGCCGCCGTGCCGCGGACCCGGAAGTCGTCGCCGACGAAGGCGTTGATGTTGCGGTCGCGGCCCGCGAACGGCCCGTCGTTGATGCCCGGGTAGACGGCGGGACACTCCGGGCCGAGGCACGGTCCCAGCTGGTTCGGCAACGGGATCGCCGCCCGGGCGGCGGGTCGTGGCGCGGGTTTCGCCCCCGAGCCCGGGGCGGCCACGGCCGGCATCGCGCCGACGAGCAGGGCGCCCAGCGCCATGCCCGCGACCCACGACCGTCTCGCACGCCGGGAAGACCTTGCTGTCATGGCGCTCCATCTAATCGTTTGGATTGCCTGGACAGACTGGTCGGGCGGGGGCGGCGGGCGGGGGCAACACCCGGGGGGTGCGGCCGGGCGGGTGCACGAGATCACCCGCGTAGCTGCGCCCGCCCGGGTCGGGCCACTGCGGGTCAGGTGATCGCGGAGCCGGCGATCCAGTCCACCCAGGAGAGGTTCCAGCCGCCCAGGCCGTTGTCCGCGGCGACCGTCTTGTCCTGGGAGTTGACGACCTCCACGATGTCCCCGATCAGGGTGCGGTCGAAGAACCAGCCGGCCGGGGTGTCCGAGCCGCCGCCCTTGTTGTCGCGCAGGCCCACACAGCCGTGGCTGGTGTTGGTGGACCCGAAGGTGTCGGGGTGGGCCCAGTAGTTCCCGTGCAGGAAGGTGCCGGAGCCGGTGAGCCGCATGGCGTGCGGGACGTCCGGGATGTCGTACTCGCCCTTGCCGTCCTCGCTGGTGAAGCCGACGGTGGCGCCGTTCATCCGGGTGACGTCGAACATCTCCATCACCACCATCTTGCCGTTGTACGTGGTGGTCTTGGGCGCGCCGGCGGTGACCGGGACGGTGGAGAGGACCTCGCCGTCGCGCCGGACCGTCATGGTGTGCTCGGCGGCGTCCACGGTGGAGATCTGGTGGCGGCCGACGGTGAAGCGGACGGTCTTGCTCTGGATGCCGTACGAGCCGCGGGCGCCCTCGACGTCGCGGAGCCGCATGTCGATGGTGACCTCGGTGCCCGGCTTCCAGTACTGCCGGGGGCGGAAGTCGAGGCGGTCGCGCCCGAACCAGTGGCCGACGACCTCGACGGCGGGCTTGGCGGTGATCCTGATGGCCCGTTCGACCTCGGCGCGGTTCTCGATGGACCGGTTGAACCGGAACGAGACGATCATGCCGGTGCCGACGGTGGAGCGGTTCTCGGGCTTGAAGTAGCCGATGAACCGCTCCTCGGGGACATAGGTGGTGAAGGTGGTGTGCCGGGCCTGGCGGCGGTCGTGGCCGTCGACGGCCACCGCGTCCACGGTGTACTTGGCGGCCAGGGCGAGCTTCCCGTAGTCCGGGTCGGGGCTCCAGCTGAGCCCGTCGGCGGCGATGGCCCCGGGCACCCGCTCCTGCTGGGCGTCCTCCACCTTGGTCACCACCACCCGCTCCAGCCGGCCCTCGGGCACGCTCACGGTCAGCGGCCCGTCGGCCGGCACGGCCCTGGCATTGTCCTCCGGGGTGATCCGGATGGCCTCCTCCGGCGAGCGGGGCTTGCCGGGCAGTTGGACCTCGATGGGGGATCCGCCGTCGGGGGTGCAGCCGGCCAGGCCGCCCAGCAGCCCCGCCCATGCCACCACGGCGGCCACGCCCGCCACTGCCCGCATCGCCCGCTTGGACGTCACAAGTCTCACGGTCGGTCCAACGACGGGGGCCTTCCGGGGAAACGTGAGTACGGCCCCCACGTTGCCCGGCCGAGCAGCCCGGGCAGAACAGTGGGAAGGACCAGACGGGGGCGGGCCCTGGCCGGGACGCCGGAGCCGCATTCGTTCCCCCGCCGTGGCCTTGGAAAGCCGTGGAGGCGGGCAGGTGTCGAGCGCAGCCGAGCAAGAGGTGGTCGAGGGCGGTACGGCAGGTCCCGCCCCCCGGTCGAACGGAGTCGTACGGGCGGCCACGCGCCGCCCGGGGCCACCGGTGTGGCCCGGGTCCTCCCATCCGCTGGGGGCCCGTTACCGGGCCGGCCCGGACGGGGTGGCGGGGACCAATTTCGCATTGTGGGCGCAGGGCGCGGAGGCGGTGGAACTGTGTCTCTTCGATGCGGAGGGCGGGGAGACGCGCTGTGCGCTGACCGAGCTGACGCACGAGATCTGGCACGGGTTCGTGCCGGGGGTGCGGCCGGGGCAGCGGTACGGGTTCCGGGTGCACGGCCGCTGGGACCCCTGGACCGGCGCCCGGTTCAACCCGGCGAAGCTGCTGCTGGACCCGTACGCACGGGCCGTGGACGGGGACTTCACCCTGCCGCCGGAGGTGTACGGACACGTCCGGGACTGGCCGCAGCAGTACATCGCGGACACGGTGCGGGACGACCGGGACTCGGCGCCGTTCGTGCCGAAGGGGGTCGTGGTCCACGACGTGGACGACTGGTCGGACGACGTCCGGCCGAAGACCCCGTGGGCGGATTCCGTCATCTACGAGCTGCATGTGCGCGGGTTCACCATGCGGCATCCGGGCGTTCCGGAGCACCTGCGCGGCACCTACGCGGGGCTGGCCCATCCGGCGGCCGTCGAGCACCTGCAACAGCTCGGGGTGACGGCGGTGGAGCTGCTGCCGGTGCACCAGTTCGCGCACGAGGACCATCTGCTGCGGCGGGGGCTGCGCAACCACTGGGGCTACAACTCCATCGGCTACTTCGCCCCGCACGCCGGCTACTCCTCCTCGGGGACGGCCGGGCAGCAGGTGGGCGAGTTCAAGCGGATGGTGCGGGCGCTGCACGCGGCCGGGATCGAGGTGATCCTGGACGTGGTCTACAACCACACGGCGGAGGCGGGCGAACTGGGGCCGACGCTGTCGCTGCGCGGGGTCGACAACCGGGGCTACTACCGCCTCCAGTCCGACCAGCGGCGGTATGCGGACTACACCGGCTGCGGGAACACCCTGCACGCCGGGCGCCCGCACGTGCTGCGGCTGATCACCGATTCGCTGCGGTACTGGGTCACCGAGATGGGGGTGGACGGGTTCCGCTTCGATCTGGCGGCGGCCCTGGCCCGGTCGATGCACGATGTGGACATGCTGTCGCCGTTCCTGGCGGTGATCGCCCAGGACCCGGTGCTGCGCCGGGTGAAGCTGATCGCGGAGCCCTGGGACGTGGGCTCGGGCGGCTACCAGGTGGGGGCCTTCCCGCCGCTGTGGACGGAGTGGAACGACCGCTACCGGGACGCGGTCCGGGATTTCTGGCGGGGCGCGCTGCCCGACGTACGGGATCTGGGGTACCGGCTCTCCGGGTCGAGCGATCTGTACGCCTGGGGCGGGCGGCGTCCGTACGCCTCGGTCAACTTCGTCACCGCGCACGACGGTTTCACCCTGCGGGACCTGGTCAGTTACGAGCGCAAGCACAACGAGGCGAACGGGGAGGACAACCGGGACGGCACCAACGACAACCGGTCGTGGAACTGCGGGGTGGAGGGCGATCCGCCGGAGGGGGTGGATCCGCGGATCGCGGCGCTGCGCCGCCGTCAGCTCCGGAACCTGCTGACCACGCTGCTGCTGTCGACCGGGGTGCCGATGCTGGTGGCGGGGGACGAGTTCGGGCGCACCCAGGGCGGCAACAACAACGCGTACTGCCAGGACAACGAGACGGGCTGGGTGGACTGGTCGCTGCTGTCGGATCCGGGGTGGCAGAACCTGTTCGCGCTGACCAGGCGGCTGCTCGCGCTGCGCCGGAGCCATCCGGTGCTGCGGCGGCGGGCGTTCTTCTCCGGCCGGCCGCAGGGCGCGGACGGGCTGCGGGACCTGGCCTGGTTCACCCCGGAGGGCACGGAGATGACCGAGCGGGACTGGTACGCGCCGGCCTCGGCGGTGGGCCTGTACCTGTCGGGGCGGGACATCCCGGGCCGGGACGAGCGGGGGCGGCAGGTGACGGACGACAGTTTCCTGGCCCTGCTGCACGCCGGGGACCGGCCGGTGTCGTGGATTCCGCCGGGTCCGCCGTGGGCCTCGTCCTACGAGGTGGTGCTGGACACCTCGCGGGAGGACCAGTCGGTGGTGCCGGGGCAGCTCTGCCGGGGCGGGCTGCCGCTCACGGTGCCGGCCCGCTCGGTGCTGCTGCTGCGGGTGGCCGACTGATCCTCCCGGGCGGCGGGCCGGTGGCCGTCAGCGGGTTTCGACGTGCAGGAGCATGCGTTTGAGGAGGGCGGAGAGGGCGGCCCGCTCGGCCGGTTCGAAGGGTTCGAGCATCGCCGTCTCCGCCTCGCCCCGCAGCCGCATGGCGGCGGTCCAGCGGGCGTGGCCCTCCTCGGTGAGTTCCACGTCGACCCGGCGGCGGTCCGCGGCGGCCCGCAGCCGGCGGACCAGTCCGGCCTCCTCCAGGGTGGCGAGCCGGCCGGTCATGCCGGCCGGGGAGAGCAGGAGTTCGGCGGCGAGTTCGGAGGGGGTGGCCCGCCAGGGGCGGCCCCGGGAGGCCAGCCGGTGCAGGGTCTCGAACTCGAAGACCTGCAGACCGGTTTCGGCCAGGGCCCGGTCCTTGACCTGTTTGATGTGCCGGGTCAGGAGTTGGATGCGGGTGATGACCTCTTCGGTCGGCACGTCGAAGGGCGCCTTGCCGCGCCACCGCGCGATGTGCCGGTCGACAGAATCCTCGACGACCGCGCCGGTCACGCCGGCCGCGTCGGCCGCTCCGGCAGCTCCCTGTTCGCTCATTCCGGCATTATGGCCGGTGAACGCGTTATTTCGTTGACGAACGATTCGTCAGCGAAATACTTTGCCGGGCATGACCCCGATGATCTGGCGCCTGCTGGCCGGCCGCACCTTTGCCGCCTTCGCCACCGCGCTCATCCCCACCACCCTCACCCTGGCGGTGGTCCGCACCGGTTCGGCCGAAGACCTCGGCCTGGTGCTCGCCTGTGAAATGGTCCCGATGCTGCTCCTGCTGCCGGTGGCCGGCGTGGCCGCCGACCGGTTCCCCGCCCGCCGGGTGGTGCTCGCCGCCGATCTGGTCCGGTCGGCCGCCCAGCTCGCCATCGGGGCCCTGCTGCTCGCCGGGCCGGTACGGGTGCCCGAACTGGCCGCCCTTTCGGCGGTGACCGGAGCCGCGGTGGCCTTCGGCACCCCCTCCGCCCGGACCCTGGTGGCCGCGGTGGTGGACGGACCCCACCGGCTGCGGGTCAACTCCCGGCTGATGGTGGCCCAGGGACTCGCCTCGGTGGCCGGGCCGGGCGCCGCCGGCGCCCTGATGCTGGCGGTCGGCCCGGGCTGGTCCTCGCTGCTGACCGGAGGGCTGTTCGCGGTGTCCGCGGTCACCCTGGGCGGACTGCGCACCCCGGCCAAGGCCGTCCCCGCCGAACGCCCCGGATTCCTGGCCGAGCTCCGCGAAGGCTGGGCCGAAACCCGGCGCCACCCGTGGTTTCTCGCCAATGTGCTCGGGCACGGCGTCTGGCATCTGGCCGCCGGCCTGCTGCTCGCCCTCGGCCCGCTGATCGCCGTGGAGTCCCTGGGAGGCGAGGCCGCCTGGGTGGCCATCGCCCAGTCCGGTACGGCCGGAATGCTCGTCGGGGCCTGGGCGGCGGGCCGGCTGCCGGTACGGCGCCCGCTGGTCTGGGTCGCCGTCGCCTCGGCCGCCTTCGCCCTGGCACTGGCCGCGCTCGGGCTGCGGCTGCCGGTGCCGGTGGTTGCCGGCGCGTACTTCCTGGGCCTGGGCGGGGTCGGCCTGCTCAGCCCGCTGTGGGAGACGGTCATCCAGCAGCGGGTCCCGGCCGAGGCACTGGGCCGGGTCGGCTCCTTCGACACCCTGATCTCCTTCGCCGCCCGGCCGCTGGGCCTGGCGGTGGCCGCCCCGCTCGCCACGGCCGCCGGGACCACCGGCCCGCTGCTGGTGGGCGCCGCCCTGGTGGCCGGCGCCAACCTGGCCGTACTGCTGGTGCCGGACGTGCGGGAACATCCCGAACGGGAGCACGCATTCGCCCTGCGATGATGTGTGCGATCCGGGGACATCGTGGGGACGAGGGGTGTGTGAAACATGGCGAGTGTGGGAACCGCGCTGCAGGAACTGCGCGGGGCGCAGAAGTCGGCGAAGGGTGTGTCGCTGTACTCGCGCTTCGTGAACCGGCCGGCCGGCCGCTATCTGGCCGCCGTCGGGCATGCGCTGGGGCTCACCCCGAACCAGGTCACGCTGATCAGCGCCGTGTTCAGCTTCGCCGCCGTCGCCGCGGTCGCACTGAGCGCCCCCTCCTGGGGGCTGGGCATCGCGGTGTGGGCGGCCCTCGCGGTCGGCTTCGCCTTCGACTCGGCGGACGGGCAGCTGGCCCGGCTGCGCGGGGGCGGCAGCGCCGCCGGTGAGTGGCTCGACCACGTGGTGGACTGCGCCAAGCTCACCGCCCTGCACACCTGTGTGCTGATCGCCTTCTACCGGTTCCCCGAGGAGTACGGGACCTCCGGCGACGGCTGGCTGCTGGTGCCGCTCGGCTTCCAGTTCGCGGCCGTCGTCACCTTCTTCGGCGGCCTGCTGACCGAGAAGCTGAAGCCGAAGCCGGCCGCGACCGACCCCGCCGCCGCCCCGTCGACCGTGCGCGCCGTGGCGCTGCTGCCGGTCGACTACGGGGTGTTCTGCCTGGTGTTCCTGCTGCTCGGCGGCGGCGAGCTGTTCCGGTACGCGTACGCGGCACTGGGCGTGGCCGCCGCCCTGTTCCTGCTGGCCTTCCTCACCAAGTGGTTCCGGGAGCTCAGCGCAGTTCGGCGGTGAGCGGCTCCGCGAGCGCGTCCAGTGCCCGGCGCAGCTGGGTGCTGGACGTGTGCACGGTGTACGGGAAGTAGACGACGTCCACGCCGACCGCGGCGAAGTCGGACTCCAGCTTGTCGCCCTTGGGGGTGCCCCGCCAGTCGTCGCCCTTGAAGATCACGTCGAACCGGACCTGCTTCCAGGTCTCGACCTTGTCCGGGACGGTCTCGACGAAGGCCGCGTCCACGTACTTGACGCTGCGCACGATCTCGAGCCGCTCGACCAGCGGGATCATCGGGCGGCGCCCCTTGGCGAGTTCGGCCATCTCGTCGGAGACCACTCCGGCCACCAGGTAGTCGCACTGACTGCGGGCGTGCCGAAGGATATTGAGATGTCCGATATGGAACAGATCGTATGCACCCGGCGCGTAGCCCACCTTGTAGGGCCTCCGCGCGGGCACGCCAAACTCGGACATGTCCTGCTCCGTCATCTGTTACCCCCCAGCGACCGCACCCCCCGGTGCGGTGGATTAGCAGACAATAGCGTGCACGTTCCGCGCCGTGCGGGTGAACGATTAGGGTGGCGTGCGCATCGATCAGGGGAGATCGGGAAAGAAGGGGACGTTCAGTGTCCACATCCGGTCACCGGCGCCTGCTGCTGGTTTCCACCAATTACGCTCCCGAGCACGCGGGAATCGGGCCGTACGCCACACAAATAGCTGAACACTGGGCGAATTCCGGTCATGAGGCCCATGTCTTCACCGGCATGCCGCACTACCCGGCGTGGTCGCTCGAGCCGGAGTACCGGGGGGCGCTCCGGCGCACGGAACAGCGCGCGGGGGTCACCGTGCACCGGCGCGCGCACACCGTCCCGGCCCGCCAGACCGCCGTGAAGCGGGCCCTGTTCGAGGGATCGATTCTGCTGCACGGTGCGGTGGCCCCGCCCCGCATGCCCAAGCCGGATGCGATCCTCGCGCAGATGCCGAGCCTGGCCGGCGGGGTGCTGGCGGCCCGGCTGGCCGCTCGCTGGAAGGTCCCCTACGTCCCGGTGGTCCAGGACCTCATGGGGGCCGCCGCCGCGCAGAGCGGGATCAGCGGGGGCGACAAGGCCGCGGCGATCGCCGGGCGGGCCGAGGCCTACGCGCTGAAGCGGGCCACCCTGGTCGGCGTGATCCACGAGACCTTCGTGGACCGGGTCCTCGCCATGGGCGTGGACGAGAAGAAGATCCGCCTCGTGCCCAACTGGTCCCATGTGCCCTCCCCCACCAAGCCGCGCGGCGAGACCCGCAGGCACCTGGGCTGGGCCCCGGGCCAACCGGTCGTCCTGCACTCCGGGAACATGGGTCTCAAGCAGGGCCTGGAGGTCCTGGTCGGGGCGGCCCGGCTGGATCCGGACGTGCGTTTTGTCCTGATGGGTGACGGCAGCCAGCGGACGGCCCTCGCCGAGATGTCCGCTGACGTACCGAATCTGGACATCATCCCCCCTGCCGCCGACGGCGAGTTCCCGGATATCCTCGCGGCGGCGGACGTGCTCGCGGTCACGCAGCACGCGGCTGTGCTGGACATGAGCGTGCCGTCGAAACTCACTTCCTACTTCGCGGCCGGCCGGCCCGTCGTCGCCTCCGTGGCGGCTGCGGGGGGCACCGCCCAGGAGGTGGCACGTTCGGGCGCCGGGGTGCTCGTACCGCCGGAGGACCCGCAGGCCCTGCTGAAGGCCGTACGGTCGCTGGCCGAGGACCCGGAGGGCGCGGACACGCTGGGCGCGGCCGGGCCCCGCCATGTGGCGGCGCACCTGAGCCGTGAGGCGGGCCTGGCCCGTATCGACGCACTGATGGACGAAGCACTTGGGGGAACCCGGCCGTGACCGAGACGCACCGCCCGGCGGCGATACCGGCCGAGGACGAACCCGATCTCCTCAGGGACCAGTTCCGGCAGCTCACCCGCTACCGCAAGCTCATCGGAGCGGGTATCGGCATCGGTCTGCTGGGCGGCGTCTACCTCGGCATATCCACCGCGGACACCTACGTGGCCACCGCCGACGTGGTGCTCCGCACCCCGACCGACGACCCGTTCAACCCGAGCATCGCCGCGGACAAGACGGTCAACATCGGTTCCGAACGGCAGACGGCGCTCTCCAGCTCCATCGCCGCGGAGGCGGCGAAGAAGCTGGGCCTGCCCGACACCGGCCTCGGCGCGCTGCGCCGCGGCCTGCAGGTGACCAACCCGCCGCAGTCCATGGTGCTGAAGTTCACCTACACCGCCGCGGACCCGAAGGAAGCGGCCCGGCGGGCCAACGCCCTGACCGAGGCGTACCTGGCGAAGCGCCAGGAAGCCCTCGACGTCACCCGCGACAAGATGGTCAAGAGCTACAAGGACCAGCGGGACCCGGTCGCCAAGCAGCTCGACGACCTCACCAAGGACATCGCCCGGATGCCGGCCGGCACGGCCCGGGACGCGGCGCTCTCCCAGAAGACCGACCTGCAGAGCAAGGTCGGTCAGTTCAACGGCCAGATCTCCAAGCTGGACGCCCTGGACATGACCCCCGGCCGGATCACCACCAAGGCCACCCCGCCGTCCTCGCCCGACGGCCCCGGCCTGCCCATGTCGCTGGCGCTCGGCGCGGCCGTGGGCCTGGCCCTGGGCCTCCTCGCCGCCTGGGTACGGCTGGTGTTCGACCCGGCCCCGCGCTCCGACGGTGACGTCTCGCGGGCCCTGCGGGCGCCCGTGCTGGGTTCCCTGCCGCGGGACAAGAGCGCCGGCGGACCGCTGCTGGCGGCCGGCGAGGAGGACCCGCGGCTGGCGGAGGAGTTCCGCTCGGTCGCCTTCCGGCTCGCCTACGACTCGCGGTTCGCCGACCGGCGCCGGCTGCTGGTGGTGGCCCCGCGCGGCAGCAGTGAGATCGCCGCCGCGGTGGCCGTGAACCTGGCCGCCTCCTTCGCGGAGACCGGCAAGGACGTCCTGCTGATCGAGGCGGACCTGCGTACGCCGGTACTGGCCAGCCAGCTGCCGACGGACGCGGGCGGCCGGCCCCGGTGGAGCCAGATGCCGGGCGGGCCCGGCCAGCAGCCGGGCGGACACAGCGAGTCCGACTGGCCGGACGGGCGGCAGCTCGCCGTGGACGCCGGCGAGTCCGGCTCCTTCGACCTGATCCCCGGCGAGCGGGTCCGCAACGTGGCCCGCGCACTGACCTCGCAGCGGGCCAGCCGGCTCGTCTCCGAGGCGGACTCCCCCAACTCGACGGTGGTCGTGCTCGCCCCGCCGGTGCTCTCGTACGCGGATGCGCTGGCGCTGGTCGACCGGGTCGACGGCGTCCTGGTGGTCTGCGACCCGCGGGCGGTGCACCGCACCGACCTGACCCGGATCCGCGAGCTGATCAGCGGGGCCGGCGGCACGGTGCTGGGTGCGGTGCTGCACGGGCCGCTGCCCGGTGAGAAGCGCGGCAACGGCCGCCGCCGAGTGCCCGTCCCGACCGCCCCGGCGCCGGCCGCCGGCCCCACCGCCGCCGCCGCGCGCCCGCTCCCGCCGGAGCAGCACATCCCTGGCGACGGCACGGACACGGTCGCGCTGCGGACGGTCCGCACCGGGCAGCGGTGAGCCGGCGCGGTCTCGCCGCGGTCGCCTCCGTCCTGGACCAGGCGGCCTCCAGCGCCACCAACATCCTGGTGCTGGTCCTGGCCGCCCGGCTGTCCTCGGTCTCCGGTTTCGCCGCGTTCTCGATGGTCTACGTGGCCTTCAGCGTGCTGCTGGGGCTGAACATGGCCTACGTCGGCCAGACCGTGGTGCTGGAAAAGACAGCAGAACGCCTGGGCCCGGTGTGCCGGTCGGCGGCGGCCTTCACCGGCGCCGCCTCGGCGGCGGCGGGCCTGGTGCTGGCGGCGGCGGGGGCCCTGCTGCCCGGCGCCGTGGGGACGGCATTCCTCGCGCTGGGCTGCGTACTCCCCCTGGTACTGCTCCAGGACGGCCTGCGCTACTGCTTCTCGGCGCTCCGGACGCCCCAGCGGGCCCTGGCGGCGGACACCCTGCGGCTGGTGTGCGTGGTGGCGGCGCTGGCGGTGCAGCCGGCCGGGGCCTCGGCGGCCCGGCTGGTGCTGGTGTGGGGCCTCTCGGCGCTGCCGGCCCTGCTGCTCGGGCTGTGGCTGCTGCGCCCGTACGTCCGGGGGGCCCGGGCGGACCTGCGGCCCTACCTCCGCCGGGGGCACCTCGGGCAGCGGTTCGTGGTGGAGTTCGCGGTGGGCAACGGCTCCAGCCAGCTGGCCGTCCTCGGACTGGGCACCTTCGCGACCCCGCTCGCGGTGGGCGCGCTGCGCGGTGCGACCACCCTCTTCGGCCCGCTGAACGTCCTGTTCAACTCGGCGAGCGCGTTCGCCCCGCCGGTGCTGGGCCGGCTGCCGGGCAAGCGCGCGGTGGTCCGGGCGACCCTGGTGCTGGGCCTGGTCCTCGGCGCCCTCGGCGCGGGCGTCGCCGCCGCCCTGTACGCACTGCCGGACCGCTGGGGCCGGCAACTCCTGGGCGACACCTGGCCGGCGGCCTCCGCCGTGCTGCCGGCGACGGGCGCCCAGTACGCGGTGATGGGCCTGGGCACCTGCGCCCTGCTGACCCTGCGCGTGCTGGCCCCGAAGGCCACCCTCTCCCTCCAGGTGGTCTTCTCGCTGCTCTCGGTGGCCTTCCTGCTGGCCGGTTACGCGGCCTGGGGGGTGACGGGCGCGGCCTGGGGCCTGGTCCTGGGCTCCGCCCTCAAGGCCACGGCGGCCTGGTGGCGGGTCCACCGGCTGCCGGCGGCGGGCCCCGTATGCGGAGCGGCGCGTCCGGTGGAATAGTGGTGACCGGGTGCGGGAATCCTCGGGGGTCTGAACGAAACCAGACACTGAGGAGAAGTCATGCAACGCATGAACCGGCTCACCCTCATCGCCACTCCCGCCGTTCTCGGTCTGCTCGCCTCCGGCGCGGCCTCGGCCGCGCCGGCGGATGTCAGTCCCCAGTCCGGCCGTCTCCCTGCCGACCCGAGCTGCACGATGGTCGTCGACGAGGAGAACTCGAAGCCCGGTGCACCCAAGTTCGCCATCAAGGGCACGGAGTTCACCGCCGGGGCCGGCTACTCGGTCATCGGGATCAAGCAGGGGGGTGGCGGCGGACCGGTGTCACCGCAGGGAACCATCAACTTCGGTGACCTGGAGCCCGGCAACTACGGCGTCCAGACCAAGGAGGACGGCGTGGTGCTCTGCGGCCACACGCCGAAGCCGGCGAGCAAGGACTGGCGGTACAAGCAGGGCTACAACCTGGCGTTCCAGCGGATTTCGCGCAACTGTGACGCCATGCCGCCCGGAAACCTGCAGAACAAGCACGCGAACTGGCAGGCCGGATACAAGGACGGGGTCGTGGACGCGAAAGCCAAGTTCTGCGACTGAGACCGGCGAGCGCCCGGCTCAGCGCAGGGTGGTGGACTTGTCCGTGCGGTAGGTGGCCACCATGGCCAGGCAGAGGGCGGCGATCGCGACGCGGCCCGAGGCCTGGAGGAGCGGGCCGCGCAGCAGGATGAAGGAGTAGCCCGCGACCAGCGGGACCACCACGGAGATCAGCGAGCCCGGCGGGGAGCGCCGGGTGGCGCGCTTGGCGTAGCGGCGGTCGACGCGGGCCGAGGCGTAGCCCATCGCCATCAGGCCGCCGCCCATGCCGACCGCGCCGAAGTCGATCCAGAGCTCGGCCCAGATCGGCGAGGACAGGTTGGTGTTGACCGTGCCCATCCACTGGCCGACCATCACGCCGGTGTCCCGCGGCTTGCCCGGCCACACCGAGCGGGGTACCGCGAAGAACACCGAGCCGGCCAGCTGGCGGCCGTAGAAGTGGCCGGGGCCGGATTCCGCGAAGGTGATGGTGTTCGCGAACATCCCCACCTGGTCGTAGTCCTTCAGCGCCATCGGCTCCAGGAAGGACGTGGTCTCCACCGGCTTGTAGTTCTTCTCGTCGTACCGGAAGCGGTCCGCGAACGGGAACACCAGCAGGGCCACGACCACGGCCATCGACAGCGCCACCCGGTACATCGCCGCGCTCACCGGGAAGACGGTGAACAGCAGCGCGAACAGGACGGTCAGGAACCAGTAGCGCGGGTTCGAGATGGGGTTGTTGACCACCAGGTTGAGCCCGGCCAGGGCCGCCCAGGTGGCGATCACCATCGGCTTGCGGCGGGCGTACGTCGAGGTGACCAGCCACCGCGTGTACAGCAGCAGCGCCAGCAGCGCCGGCACCGTGCCGAAGCCGCGCAGGAAGGCCTGCCCGGCCTGGCTGTCGCCGTTGGAGACACCGGCCTCCTCGATGCCGGCGATGATCTCCTGCCGGCTGCTGAAGAACACCGCCGGTCCGCCCAGCTTCATGACGAAGGCCGCGCTGCACAGGAACGCGAACACGGTCAGCAGCTGGAGCCGCCGCCGGTGCGCCATCACCGGGCGGGGTTCCTTCTGTGAGCCGCCGGCCCGGCCGGACGGCCGGTGCCGGGCCAGCAGGACGCCGACGTCGAAGGCGATGCAGCCGACCAGGATCAGCGCGATCGCCCAGGTGAGGTCGGAGCGCGGGCCGACCACCGGGGTGGGCACCTGGCCGAGGACGGCCTGGGCGAGCGGGGCCACGCCCATCGCCATGTAGACGAACAGCCAGAACGAGCCCTGGAGCAGTTTGCGGCGGCTGGTCAGCACCATCGCGGAGAGCCGCGCGCCCGCGTACATGGTGAGTGCCAGCTGGAGCCAGAAGGCGGCGTCGCGCACGCCCGCGCCGGACTGTACGGCCACGAACAGCGGCAGGAAGACGGTGAACCCGAGGGCCAGCGGTACGGACAGGGCCCGGGAGAGCAGGGTGCGCGGGGTGGTGACCCGCCCCCACTGGCTCTCGTCCTCCTGGGGGACCGGTGGCGTGCTCAGCGGCTTGCGTATGTCCGTTGCCACTGTGCCCCCACCCGCCCCTGTGCGTATTCCGCGCGCAGTCTAGTCTGAGCGCGCGGCACCTGGGGAGGCGCCGGCGGGGGCGACCGGATGGGGGGTACATGGCACGTGATCTCCCGGCCTTCACGCTGGCCGGATACGACAAGGGGCGCGGGTTCCTGACGCAGGCGCTGTGGTTCGCCGTGATGAACACGGTGTTCATGGCCTGGTTCTGTCCGGCCCGGCTGCGGGTGGCCCTGCTGCGTGCCTTCGGCGCGAAGATCGGCGAGGGCGTGTTCATCCGCCACAAGGTCCGGATCCTGTGGCCGTGGAAGCTGAGCATCGGCGACCACAGCTGGATCGGCGAGGGCGCCTGGCTGCTGAACCTGGAGCCGGTGGCCATCGGTTCGCACGTGTGCATCTCGCAGGAGGCGATGCTCTGCACCGGCTCGCACGACCACCGGGCCGCCGACTTCCGGTACCGCAATGCGCCCATCGTGGTCGAGGACGGTGCCTGGGTGGCGGTACGGGCGACCGTGCTGGCCGGGGTGACGGTGGGCCGGCACGCGGTGGCCGGGGCCGGCGCCGTGGTGCACCGGGACCTGCCCGAGCTGACCCTGCAGACGGTGGACGGCGGGCGCCGCCCGGTGGAGGAGCCGAAGTGAGAGTCCTGCACGCGGTCACCCTGCACTCCCCGCGCAATGCCTTCGGCGGCCCGGTCCGGGTGGCCCTGAACCTGGCCGCCGGACTGCGGGCCCGCGGTCACGAGGCCCGGCTGCTGGCCCTCGGCGAGGAGTTCGACCCCTGGCCCACCGAGGTCGAGGGGATTCCGGCGACGCTGTATCCGGCCCGCCGGCTGCTGCCGCTGGGCTTCAGCGGGATGACCTCGCCGGCCCTGCTGGCCGCGGCGGGCCGGCTGGTCCGGGAGGCGGACCTGGTCCACGTCCACCTGGCCCGCGATCTGGTGACCCTGCCGGTGGCGCTGGCGGCGCTGCGGGCCGGCCGGCCGCTGGTGCTGCAGACCCACGGCATGGTGGACCCGAGCGGCAAGGCCCTCGCCAAGGTGCTGGACGCCCTTGCGGTGCGGCGGCTGCTGCACCGGGCCGGGGCGGTGCTGTACCTCACCCCGCACGAGCGGAACGGGCTGGACGCGGTGGCCGGTTCCGCGCTGGGCAACACCGTACGGCTGGTGAACGGGGTCCCGGCCCAGGAGGAGCGGCCGGCCCTGTCCGGTCCGCCGCGGATCCTGTATTCGGCGCGTCTGCAGTCCCGCAAGCGGCCGGTGGACTTCGTGGACGCGGCGCCGGCGGTCCTCGCCGTGCACCCGGACGCGGAGTTCGTGGTGGCCGGGCCGGACGAGGGCGAACTTCCGGCGGTACGGGCCCGGATCGCGGCCCTGGGCCTCGGCGACCGGTTCACCGTCACCGGCGGTCTGACCGGCCCGGAGGTGCTGGCGGAGCTCCGGCGCGCCGGGGTCTACGTACTGCCCTCGGTGGACGAGCCGTTCCCGATGTCGGTCCTGGAGGCCCTGGCGGTGGGGGTGCCGTCGGTGGTGACCCGTTCCAACGGGCTGGCCAAGGACATCGCGGCGGCGGGTGCGGGGCGGGTGGTCGAACCGGGTCCGGAGGGGGTGGCCGCCGCGGTGCTGGAGCTGCTGGCGCCGGAGGCGAACCGGGCCGCGTCCCTGGCGGCCCGCAAGCTGGCCGTGGACGCCTTCTCCATGGACGCGGTCCTGGACACCCTGCTGTCGGTGTACGAGGGGATCGGGCTCAGGCCCGCTTAGCCCCGCGGTTGAACGCGGACCGGGCCCAGAGGCAGCCGACCAGGGTGAGCCCGGCGGACCAGGCGAGGGCGGCGGGCCCGCCGTCCCGGTCCGGGTCAGGCGCGGTGGATCACGATGTCGCCGTAGCCGCTGCGGGCCCGCACCTCGACGGTCTCGTCGGTGGCGGTCGGACCGTCGACGCAGCCGAGGTGGTTCTGGACGGAGCCCAGGTCGGTGTGGACGTCCAGCCAGGCGGCGGTGGCCCGGCGGATGCCGACCTCGACCTCGCCGACGGCGGTCTCGAGCACCACCCGGCCGCGCACCACCTCGCCGATCCGGATGGGGCCGTTGGAGGAGCGGGCGTCCACGCCGGCGTGTGCGGCGCCGACGGTGATCGAACCGTTGGATACCTTCGCGCGCAGGTCGCCCGCGACCGTGCCGAGGATCGTCTCGCCGTTGGCGTTGCCGAGGACGGCGCGGCCGTCGATCCGGCCGATCTCGGCCCGGCCGGAGACGGTGATGTCGGCGTCGCCGGTGATCTCCTCCACGTGGACCCCGCCGTGGTCGTTCTTGAGGTGCACGGTGGTGGCCCGGTCGATCCGGAGTTCGCCCATCGCGGTCTTCAGCCGGCAGTCGGCGAAGGCGCCGACCAGGTCGATGTCCCCGACCACGGTGCCGGCGCGGACCTCGGAGCCGGTGGGCAGTTCGATGCTGACCTCGACGGTGGGGGTGCGGCCGAACAGCCCGCTCTTCTTGGGGCCCTTGACCGTGAGGGTGTTGCCGGAGCAGCTGACCTTGGTCGCCTCGGCGGCCCGTACGTCACCGTCGTGCCCGGGGTTGCCGGGCAGCACCTCGACGAGGGTGTCGGTGCGCTTGCTCGCGGTGATCCGGATCGATCCGACCTCGATCTCGACGATGGCGCTGATGGCTTCGGTGGTCTCGAAAGCAGGCATGGCTGTGCCGTCCTCTTGGCTCGTTGGTTCGGTGAAGGTGGGTACGGGCGCGGGCGCGGGAAGGTCAGCGGACCCAGCCGGTGAACCCCTGGTCGCCCCGGTACCGGCTGCTGCTCCGCCCCGGAGCGGCCGGCTCCAGGGCGGCGGTCGCGGCCCGGACCAGCCAGGCGTTGACCGACAGACCCTCGGCCGCGGCGGCGTCCTCGACCCGGCTCTTGAGGTGGGCGGGGAGCCGGAAGTTGATCCGGGCGGTGTCGCCGTCGGCCACGGGTGCGGCCGGGGGCTGGGGCGCGG
The DNA here is from genome assembly GCF_008642295.1 of Streptomyces venezuelae. Taxonomy (GTDB): domain Bacteria; phylum Actinomycetota; class Actinomycetes; order Streptomycetales; family Streptomycetaceae; genus Streptomyces; species Streptomyces venezuelae_C. The sequence continues at coordinate 2,382,080 of NZ_CP029190.1, forward strand.
GCGCCTGCTGTGCGGCGGGGCCGGGGCCCGGCCCGCCCTCGGGCAGCCCGGCAGGCGGCGCGGTCACCACGAACTCGGGGTCCAGTCCGCGCAGCCGTACGTCGACCGAGCCCGGCGCCAGCTCCCGGGTGACCTCACCCATGGCGGCGGACAGTGCGTTGAGCAGGGTGAGCCGTGCGGCCGACTCGAGCGGCGCGGTGAGCCGTTCGGCGAGGGCGCGGGCTTCGTCGCCGCCGGCGCCGGCGGCGACGGCCAGCTCGTGGCGGAGGTGATCCACATAGGGCGTGAGGTCCATGCCGCCATCATGGCACGCCCATGGCGCCATGTCCACCCTCAATGGCGCCACTATGGCGCCACATGGCGCCGGGCTACCGGCCCGCCGCGGTCCCCGGCCCCACCGGGCCGGCCCGGGTGGCGTCATCGTGGCGCCACGCAGTGGGGTGGCACGCAAAAGCCCCCCGGCCGATGGCGGATTCTAGGGATCGTCGCAACACGTGATCACTGGCGTGTCTGGGCAGCAGTGTAAGCAGTGGCTCGGCTGGGAACTCCCAGCCGAGCCACTGCTGCGTTGTCGGCGGGAATGTGCTGCCCGTTCCGGCGAGCTGGGGGTTGAGTGGCTCACAGAGTTCCCGCCTGGCCCCCACTCCTCAGCCCTCCACGGGCAGGAACAGAATGAGCCTCATGAATGACGGATCGGACTGGCCGACGGACAAACTGACCGCGCTCCGACTCGGTAGGAGGCTGGTTGCGGAAGTCCCGGCATCGCGGCCAGATCGCCGCGCATTCGTGGACATCCGCCCCGCGCGGAGCGAGCCTGATGTCCAGGCTCGGGACGAGGGATGGGTTCGCAGCGACGTTGAACGTAGCTTTCGGCTGGAGCATTGGGAGTACGACCGCGAGCACATGGATGGCTTCGACTACGACATCGGCTCAGCGCTCATCGGGTCCGCCGACGCCCCGGACGAGTCTGAGCTGAACACCGTGCTCAACGCATGGGGCGTCCAGCCCGACCTCTTCGTCTATCCCTGGGAAAGCGACGATCCCAGGTAGGCGAAGATCAGTTCAGCGGAGCTGTCAGCTCACGCAGACGCCCGGCTGGGGTTTGCCAGCCGAGCGTCTTGCGTGGGCGGCTGTTCAGTTCGGCGGCGACGGCTGCCAGGTCCTCGGGGGTGTGGACCGTCAGGTCGGTGCCCTTGGGGAAGTACTGCCGCAGCAGGCCGTTCGTGTTCTCGTTCGAGCCGCGTTGCCAGGGGCTGGCTGGGTCGCAGAAGTAGACCGGGATGTCGGTGGCCACCGTGAATGCCCGGTGGGCGGCCATCTCCGAGCCCTGGTCCCAGGTCAGCGGCCACAGATGCCGCGGAAGCGTTTCCACGGTGGCGGCGAGAGCGCTGCGGGTGGCCTGCGCATTGTGACCGTGGGGCAGGTGGACGAGCATGACGTAGCGGGTGGCGCGCTCGACCAGGGTTCCGATGGCGGAGCGGCCGTCCTTGCCGATGATGAGGTCGCCTTCCCAGTGGCCCGGGACCGCTCGGTCGGCTGCCTCGGCGGGACGCTCGCTGATCATGACCATGTTCTTGACCGGGCGGCTGATGCGCTTGGCGGCGTGACGGTGCGGCCGGCGGTATGCCCGTCCGGTGCGAAGAGCCCGTGTCAGTTCACGGCGCAGTTCCCCTCGGCCCTGGACGTAGAGGGCCTGGTAGATCGTCTCGTGGGTCACGTGCATCTCCGGCCGGTCGGGGAAGCGTGTGCGCAGGACCCGGCAGATCTGTTCCGGGCTCCACCTCAGGGTCAGGTGGTCCTGTATGAAGTCGCGCAGCTCAAGGTTCTGCCCGATCTTCCCGGTCTTGGGCCGGGCGCGTCGCCGTTCGGCCCGGCGGTGGGCGTGGAACGGCTGGTAGGCGAAGCCGCCGTTGGGCATGGGCCGCCGGTTACGCCGGACCTCCCGGCTGATGGTGGAAGGACTGCGTCCCAGCTCGCACGCGATGCGCCGGATCGACGCCTTCTCCCGCAGCCGGTCGGCGATGTGAATCCGCTCGGACTCGGTCAGGAACCGGGATGTTCCAGGGCTGTCAGCGGCCTCAGGCGACGCGGCAGCCGGCCCCGTCCCGTAGATGGGAGGGACCGGCTTCTGACCGTGCGGCGGTGAGTGCCAGCCGTTACGCCACCGCTTGCCGGTGCGCAGGTTGATCCCGACGATCCGCGCCGCATCCCTCGTGCTGTAGCCCTGCTCCATGAGCTCGAAGTATGCGGCGCGTTCCCGCACCAGCCTCCCTCCGCCCGGCCTCCGGTTCTCCCGGATCTCGAAGTCCATCGCATCCCCTGAGCTGGGGTGTTGCGACGACCACTAGAACCCAAGGATGCCGGGGGGCTGGGGGGTTTGCGCGGAGGTACTACGCCGGGACCCAGGCGAAGCAGCCCGCCGAGACGAGCTCGGCCGTGCCCGCCGGGATCTTGGCGGTGATGCGCTCGCCGGGCTTGGCGCCCAGCTCGGGGCCCGAGGCCAGGACGGCACCGTCCTTGCCCTTGGCCTGCCAGGTGCAGGCCGGGCTCGGGTTGATGGCGCGGAAGGTGCCGGCCTGCGGCGCCTTCCGGGTGCCGTCGCCGAAGCCCTTCTCGGCCGCCGCCAGCACCGGCTTCTGCTCCGGGCAGAGCAGCGTGATCGCGTCCTTGGCGTTCGGGATCTCGCCCGCGATGACCGATGCGGTCGCCGCGTCCTTGTCCCGCTTGGCGGTGCGCGCCACCCGCTGGCAGGACTCCTGCCCGGACTGCAGGACGGCCGCCGGGTCCGTCTTCTCCGGCACCCGCCCGCGCAGGTACGTCTTCTCGTTCTCCTTGAAGCTGCCCGTCGCCGGGGTCAGCTTCGCGTCCGGCAGCACCGGCCCGGTGGGCTTGGCGTCCGGCGAGGGCGCGGCGGGCGGCGCCGTGGTGGCGTCCGCCGGATCGGGGACCGAGGAGGCGGCCGGCGGCTTGGCCTTGACCTCGGCGTCGGGCTTGTCCCCGTCCGAGCTGCAGCCGGTCAGGGTCAGGGTCAGGGCGGTGGCCAGCAGGACGGCAGCCGCTGCCGGGCGTCGGTACTTCACAGGGGCTCCTGGTGGTGCGGTGCTGGTGCCGGGTCGGCTGCGGGGCCCGGCCCGAAGGCCGGACCGGGCCCCGCAGCAGGCCGTCGTTACTTCGGGCCGAAGGTGAGGATCAGCTGCGGAGTGCCCTCCGCCGCCGTCGCCTCGGAGGACCAGATCCACAGCGGGTCGGTGCCCGCGCTGGTCAGGGCCATGTCGTAGCTGGTACCCAGCACCGCGGAGACCGCAGCCGTGTCCAGGTCCACGTTGTGGATGGCCGAACCGTCCGCGATGCCCGTGATCGAGCCCAGCGGGGTGGTGCCCAGGGTCGGCTTGGTGTTGAACGTGGTGCCCGCACCGCTCCAGGTACCGGTGACCGGAACCACCGAGACCTTGTCGGGCGTACCGGCGCCCGCCTGCGTGGTGGTCTTGATCTGCAACGAGGCGGACTTCAGCACCTGCCCGGCGGGGGCCGCCGGCAGGGTGAAGCGCAGGTACGTCTCGTACGCCGCGGTGCCGCGCACCGCGAGCGAGGTGGACGTGCCGTACGCGGTGCTCGGGGCGCCCTGGTTGATGTAGGTGTCCTCGGTCGCGGAGACCTCGGTGACCGTGTCGGTCGGCGCCTTGGCCAGGTCGTAGTGGTTCTTGACCTGCGCCTGGGTCAGCACGCTCGGGTAGACGGCCGTCTCGTCGATCTGCCCGGCGAAGAAGTTGCTCGTCGGACGGTTCGGCCAGCTGGCCAGGTTGTCGCCGCCGACGTGCCAGTAGCCCGCGTAGTCGGTGTGGGTGGTGGCGTTGAGCGTGCCCTTGTTCTGGCCGTCCACGTACAGGGCCATGCCGGCCGGACCCTGGGTGGCGACCACGTGGTGCCACTTGTTGTCGTTGTACGTGTCGAACAGGCCCGTGGTGATGGTGCGGGTGGACCCGTTGTACACACCGAACGCGAGGCGGCCGGTGTTCGTCATGTAGATCTGCTTGTCGTACGTGCCGCTGTTGCGGGTGGTGTTGTTGCCGAACCCGATCAGCTTGCCGCCGCGCGAGGTCCCGGTCTTGAACCAGGTCTCCAGGGTGTACGTGGCGCCCACCGTCTGGCGGCGGTCGCTGTGCACCTGCTGGCTGGTGCCGTTGAAGCCCATCGCGGTGCTGGAGCCGGTGACGGCGCCGGGCGTCTGCCGCAGGGCCGGGGCGTTGACCTGGACACCGCTGGTGTTGCCGGAGACCGAGGAGTCGGCGACGTACGGGCTGACCGTGTCGTCGTAGCGCCAGTAGAGGCTGGCACCGTCGGCACGGACCTGGTTCGGGTAGGACTGGACCGTGGCCGGGACGGTCACCGAGGCGGTGGCCGACAGGGCGCTGGTGTTGCCCGCCGCGTCGGTGGCGGTCACCCGGTAGCTGTAGGACTGGCCGGCCTTGACCGTGGTGTCGGTCCAGGAGGCCTGCGGGCGCTCCCACTCCAGCGAGTTCGCGGCGACCGTGGCGATCGGGGTGCCCGAGCCGTTGCGGTAGATGCGGTAGGTCAGCTTGCTGTCGTCCGCGTCGTAGCTGGTGCGCCAGCGGACCTGGGCCTCGCCGGGCTTGACGCTGGACGCGCTGGCCACCGGGGTGGTCGGGGCGCCGACGTCACCGGTGGAGGCGAACCGGGTCAGACCCTGCTGCTCCACGCCGTTGATGAGGGTGAACTCACCGCCGACCCACATGTACTTGACGTCGTTCTTCTCCGCCACCGCCATCACGCGCGGGCCGATGCCCTCGCCGATGCCGTCGTTGGCGGTGGGGTGCCAGCCGAGCTTGCCCGGGCCGCGCACGAAACCGTTCACGGGCGCGGGGGCGGCGCCGGCGTGGTCGGTGGGCTGGGCCAGCAGGAAGTGGCGCTTGCCGTCGGGGAACTCCAGCTCGGTGGAGCAGTCGTGGGCGTGCGAGGAGCTGTACAGCACCCCGTCGTACGGCAGCACGAACTGGGTGGCACCGAGGCAGCGGTCCCGCCACTTCTCGCTGAAGTCGGTCAGGTTGAGGCCGATGCGGCCGTCGAACACGCCGCCGCCGGAGCCCTCGTTGCCGGTGTAGAAGCCGGTCTCGTCGGTGGAGATGTCCTTGACGACCGAGTTGCTCGGGATGTTGTCGTACGTCTTCTTCACCGCGCCGGAGGCGGCGTCGACCACGGCCAGGGCGTGGGTGTTGGAGCCGTTGACGCTGAAGAAGTCGCCGCCGATCAGCACGTGCTTGCCGTCCGGGGTGACCTCGATGGCGCGGCCCGGCTCGTCGGCGTTGGCGGTGAACGGCTTCAGGGCACCGGAGGCGGCGTCGACCGCGGCGAACCGCTCGCGGGTCTGGCCCTCGACGGTGCCGAAGTCGCCGGCCGCGTACAGGGTGTCGTCGGTGACCGCGAGCGCGCGCACGGTGGCGGGGAAGCTCGGGTGGAAGGACGCCTTGGGCGCGCAGGAGGCGATGTCGATCGCGGCGACGCTGCTCACCGGGGTGCCGTTGACGGCGCCGAAGTAGCCGCCCGCGTACAGGGTCTTCTTGTCCTTCGAGACGACCAGGGACCGCACGGTGGCAATGCCGTCACCGATGGTGAAGGAGAGCTTGCACGAGGTGGGGGCCCCGGTCGCGGCGTCCAGCGCCACGAAGTTCACGGCGTCCTGCTCGGTGCCGCTGCCCGCGTTCTCGGGCGGGCGGACGGCGGAGAAGGTACCGCCGGCGAAGACGGTGCCGTTGGCCTCGGCCATCGCGAAAACAATGCCGTTGGGCTGCCAGGTGGGCAGCGCGTCGGCCGTGAACGCCACCGGCTGGGTGATGGCGGACGCCTGAGGCATCAACACCAGGCCAAGACCGGTTCCGGCACCGGCCAGTGACAGGACGAGGGCAGCAGTCAGCCCTCTGGATCTACGCATGAGCCCCCCAGGGCGTCGCCCGGTTGAATGGCTGGAACTATACGAACAGCCATATGTACTGGCGCACACTAGGGCCCCTGCGAGGGCTCGGTCACCTCACTTGACCCATTGCATACCAACTTGGAATCAACGGGTTCCGAACTGGTGGGTGTGCTGCGGACATACGGCGGAATTTGTCCTGGTCATCCCCTGGGGTTTGACCAGGACAGGTAAATCGTAAGGTAACCGCAAGTACGCGCGGACCGCGGCGGCCCTCGGCAGCCCGCCTCAGCGGTCGATGCGGACGGTCACTCCGGCGAGCTGGTCCTCGACCTGGCGGATGTCGGCGTCGACCATGATCCGGGCCAGTTCCTCGACCAGGACCGTCGGCTTCCAGCCAAGCAGCGCATGCGCCTTGCTCGCGTCGCCGATCAGGGCGTCGACCTCGCTGGGGCGCTCGTACTTGGCGTCGTAGGCCACGTACTCCTGCCAGTCGAGGCCGGCGTGCGCGAAGGAGGCCTGGACGAACTCGCGGACGGTCGCGGCGACGCCGGTGGCGACCACGTAGTCGGTGGGCTCGTCCTGCTGGAGCATCCGCCACATGGCGTCCACGTACTCGGGGGCGTAGCCCCAGTCGCGGACGGCGTCGAGGTTGCCGAGGTAGAGCTTGTCCTGGAGGCCGGCCTTGATGCGGGCCACCGCGCGGGTGATCTTGCGGGTCACGAAGGTCTCGCCGCGGCGCGGGGACTCGTGGTTGAACAGGATGCCGTTGACCGCGAACATGTCGTAGGCCTCGCGGTAGTTCACCGTGGTCCAGTACGCGAAGACCTTCGCGGCGCCGTACGGGCTGCGCGGGTGGAACGGGGTCTGCTCGTTCTGCGGCGGCGGGGTGGCGCCGAACATCTCGGAGGACGAGGCCTGGTAGATCCGGGTGTCCACGCCGCTGGCCCGGATGGCCTCGAGCAGCCGGAGGGCGCCGAGTCCGGTGACATCACCGGTGTAGAGGGGCGCGTCGAAGGAGACGCGGACGTGCGACTGGGCGCCGAGGTTGTAGACCTCGTCGGGCCGTATGTCGCGGAGCAGGTTCACCAGGGCCACGCCGTCGGACAGGTCCGCGTGGTGCAGCACGAAGGAGCGGTTGGCCGTCTGCGGGTCCTGGTAGATGTGGTCGATCCGCTCCGTGTTGAAGCTGGACGAGCGCCGCACGAGGCCGTGCACCGTGTAGCCCTTGGAGAGCAGCAGCTCGGCCAGGTACGAGCCGTCCTGGCCGGTGACTCCGGTGATCAGCGCGGTCTTGCTCATGCGGGTTCCCCCCGGGGGTTGTCGTCGTGGTTCGTGATGTGTTCCGAGGCAATGCCTCGACTGTGCTGCGGCGGGTCCCCGCATGGTACGCACTCCCCGCCACCGCCCTGGCCGGGCACTGCCCCTGGCAAAGCCGGCGGCGGCCCGGCCGGGGCGACGCCCCGGGCAGGGTCCCGCCCTGCGGGCACCGGGCCCGCCATGGTCCCGTCCCTGCGGGCGCCCGTGCCGGGGCACCGGGCCCACCCGCCGGTGGCGGAAAGCGGTGCCACGGCGCTCGGCGCCCGGAGTTGCCCGGGGCCGCGCCCCGGCAAGGCTTCGCCCCGCGGGCAGCGGGTCGGCCGGGGCCGCGCCCCGCCATGGTCCCGCCCTGCGGGCGCCCGTGCCGGGCACGGGGCCCGCCCGCCGGTGGCGGGCGGCGGTGCCACGGCGCACCGCGCCCGGAGTTGCCCGATGCGAAGCCCCGGCGGGAACCCGTACCGGGGACTGCGTCCGGGGCCTTGCGGAGCCCCGGTCCGCCGGTGGCGGGAGGTGCCGAGGCGCTCCGCGCCCAGAGCCGGCCGGCCGGGGCGGAGCCCCGGCGAGGTCCAGCGCTGCGGGCAGCGGGTCGGCCGGGGCCGCGCCCTGCCCGGACCCCGCCCTGCGGGCGCCCGCGCCAGCACGGGGCCCGGCTGGGGCGGCCCGGCAGGGGACCGCCTCGCGCGCAGCGGGCCGGTCGGGGCGGAGGCCCGGCCGAGGCGGGTGGGGCGCAACCGGGGGCGGGAGCCAATGGCATTATCGGCGGTATGACAACTCCGCAGTCGTACCTGCCCCCGCACGCCCGCATCTTCGTCGCGGGCCACCGTGGTCTCGTCGGGTCCGCGGTCGTCCGGCGGCTCACCGCCGACGGCCACGAGGTGATCACCCGCAGCCGCGCGGAGCTCGATCTGCGGGACGCCGCCGCGACCGGCGCGTTCCTGAAGGAGGTCCGCCCGGACGCCGTCGTGCTGGCCGCCGCCAAGGTCGGCGGGATCATGGCCAACAGCACCTACCCGGTCCAGTTCCTGGAGGAGAACCTGCAGATCCAGCTCAGCGTGATCGGCGGCGCCCACGCCGCCGGCGTGGGCCGGCTGCTGTTCCTCGGTTCCTCCTGCATCTACCCCAAGCTGGCCCCGCAGCCCATCCGCGAGGACGCCCTGCTGACCGGCCCGCTGGAGCCGACCAACGAGGCGTACGCGCTCGCGAAGATCGCCGGCATCGTGCAGGTCCAGTCGTACCGCAAGCAGTACGGCGCCTCCTACATCTCGGCCATGCCGACCAATCTCTACGGTCCGGGCGACAACTTCGACCTCGAGACCTCGCACGTGCTGCCCGCGCTGATCCGCCGTTTCCACGAGGCCGCAGCCGCGGACCGCGAGGAGGTCATGCTGTGGGGCTCCGGCACCCCGCGTCGGGAGTTCCTGCACGTGGACGACCTGGCCGCGGCCTGTGCCGTGTTGCTGCGGGACTACGACGGTGACGAGCCCGTCAACATCGGCTGTGGCGAGGACCTGACCATCCGGGAACTCGCCGAGACCGTCGCCGAGGTGACCGGCTTCCGCGGCCGGCTGGCCTGGGACACCTCCAAGCCGGACGGCACCCCGCGCAAGCTGCTGGACGTCAGCCGGCTGAGCTCCCTCGGCTGGAAGCCGGGCATCCCGCTGCGGGACGGCATCGCCTCCACCTACCGCTGGTGGCTCGACGCCGAGCGCACCGCCCAGAAGTGATCTCTGCATGAATCGGCTCAGTACGCTCCGCGTCCGTCCACCACGGCGCGGAACGTACGGCCCATGACGTCGACATCGCTGGTGAACGACCAGTTGTCCACGTACTGCAAATCAAGCTGAATCGTTTCATCCCAGGACAGGTCGGACCGTCCGCTGATCTGCCACAGTCCGGTCATCCCGGGCCGCACCGCCAGCCGCCGCAGCTCGACCTCGTCGTACTGAGCCACTTCCTCGGGCAGCGGCGGCCTGGGGCCGACCAACGACATGTGCCCGGTCAGTACGTTCAGCAGCTGCGGCAGCTCGTCCAGCGAGGTGCGGCGCAGCAGCCGGCCCACCCGGGTCACCCGGGGGTCGCGGCGCATCTTGAACATCAGGCCGTCGTTCTCGTTGGCACCCGCCAGCTCCGCCTTGCGCCGGTCCGCATCGACCACCATCGTGCGGAACTTCCACATCACGAACGGGACTCCGTCCCGCCCGATGCGCCGCTGCCGGTAGAACGCCGGACCCCTGCTGCCGAACCGGATCGCGGCCACGATGCCCAGGAAGACCGGGGCCAGGAGCAGCAGCCCCAGACCCGCGCCGGCCCGGTCGAAGACCGACTTGAGCACCGGCTGCACCCCGCCCCGGACCGGCGGCGCCACCCGCAGCACGGCGAGCCCGCCCGCCGAGAGGGTCTCCAGGCGCTTGACCGAGACCTCCACCAGCCCGGGGAACACCGCCAGTTCCAGCCCCGCATCGTGCAGCGCCCAGGCCACCCGGCGCAGCCGCTCCCCGGAGATCCGGCTGCCGGGTACGACCAGGACCAGGTCGGCGTGGTGGCTCTGGACCGCGGCCATGACCTCGTCGGCGTCGCCGGCCGGGGTCTCGGACATCTCCTCGCCGAGCCGGGCGGCGACCGGTATGCCCCCGGTGAGGGCACCGTCGCCGACCGGGACCACGCCCACCACCACGTACGGGTGGTCGGTCCGGGCGGCCAGGTGCGCCGTGACCTCGTCGGCCGCCCCGGGTTCGCCGACCACCAGCACCCGGCTGACCGCCTGGGCCTCGCGGCGGGCCGCGGACAGGTGCCGGTAGGTCAGCTTGCGGCAGGCGACCGTGATCAGCAGGGCGGGCAGCAGCGAACCGAGCGCGGCCAGCCGCGGGGTGCTCTCGTCGAGGGCGGCCCGGGCCACGGCCAGGACACCGATCAGAATCAGCCAGTCATGGACCACGGGCAGCACGCCCCGGGACTCCCCGAGCGCCCGGGTGGCATACCGCCGGCGGAGCATCTGCACACCCACCCAGGCAACGGCCGCACCGACTGCGCAGAAGAGCGGACGGGCCTGCTGGGCGGCGTCGAAGACGAGGCCGACGGGCACGGCGGCGCCGAGCACGTCGGCGGTCAGCGCGGCAGGCAGGTACCAGAGGGCCTTGTCGCCGAGGCGCCGTGACGGCACAGTCGACTCCAGAGCCCTTCCGGCCACTCTTTGCGCAGGAATACGGACATGCCTCATGGGCCCCCCTGGCACGTGGTCTATGGCGTAAGGCGAGTGTCCGCGGCTTCCCCAAACGACGGACATCTGTCGCACCGGGAAACAGTACGACAAACACCCGTACGGTAAATGCCGTTTGCCGCAACGAGGTCTCTTGTTGTCCGTTCGTTAGCATCCGGTGGGCCCGGTTCCGGATGTTGGCCGGGATGCCACCCCCGGCCGGACGCACGCGAAGGTGAACGGTTCGCATATCGAACCCATCACTTCGGACAACGGACCCTTTCCGGCCATTCTTTTGACGCGGCCCTGACAGTTGGCTCCGCAGCTGGCACTCTTCGATCCGTTCTGCGCACAGCCCTGTTCTGCCCGGTGGCCCACCCAGCCGTCCGGAACCCCCCTTGCAGAAGGAGTCTGCGTTGAGTCCCACCCCCCAGCGGCGCGCCACCGCGGCCGGCGCTCTCATTGCCGCGGCGGCACTGCTCGCCGTCGGCATGCAGACCACGTCCGCCACTGCCGACGCCACCGCGTCGCAGGCCCGCCAGGCCGCCCAGCCCAACCCGGGCGCGGTCGCCCTCAAGCTCAGCCCCTCCGAGCGTGCGACGCTCATAGCCGACGCGAACTCCACCACCGCCCAGGCGGCCCGGGCTCTCGGTCTCGGCAACCAGGAGAAGCTGATCGTCCGTGACGTGGTCAAGGACGCGGACGGCACCACGCACACCACGTACGAGCGGACCTACGGCGGACTGCCGGTCCTCGGCGGTGACCTGACGGTCCACGCCAAGGACGGCGTCACCAAGAGCGTCACCAAGGCGACCCAGCACGAGATCAAGGTCGCCGACACCAACGCCGCCGTCACCCCGGCCGCGGCCGAGAGCCAGGCCCTTTCCGCCGCCAAGGCCGAGGGTTCCAAGGACACCAAGGCCGCGAAGAACGCCCGCAAGGTGATCTGGGCGGCCGAGGGCGTGCCGGTCCTGGCGTACGAGACCGTCGTCGGCGGCCTCCAGCACGACGGCACCCCGAACGAGCTGCACGTGGTCACCAACGCCAAGACCGGCGCGAAGATCACCGAGTGGCAGGCCGTCGAGACCGGCACCGGCAACACCATGTACAGCGGCCAGGTGACCCTGGGCACCAGCCAGTCGGGCAGCAACTGGACCCTGACCGACGCGGCCCGCGGCGCCCACAAGACGTACAACCTCAACCGGGGCAGCTCCGGCACCGGCACCCTCTTCTCCGGCCCGGACGACATCTGGGGCAACGGCCAGCCGTCCAACCTGGAGACCGCCGGCGCGGACGCCCACTACGGTGCGGCCGTCACCTGGGACTACTTCAAGAACGTGCACGGCCGCAACGGCCTGCGCAACGACGGCGTGGCCCCGTACTCCCGGGTCCACTACGGCAACGCGTACGTCAACGCCTTCTGGCAGGACTCCTGCTTCTGCATGACCTACGGCGACGGCGAGGGCAACAACAAGCCCCTCACCTCCACCGACGTGGCCGCGCACGAGATGACCCACGGCCTCACCTCGGTCACCGGCAACATGACCTACAGCGGTGAGCCCGGCGGTCTGAACGAGGCGACCTCGGACATCATGGCCGCGGCCGTGGAGTTCTACGCCAACAACCCGCAGGACGTCGGCGACTACCTGGTCGGCGAGAAGATCGACATCCGGGGCAACGGCACGCCGCTGCGCTACATGGACAAGCCGAGCAAGGACGGCTCCTCCAAGGACGCCTGGTACTCCGGCATCGGCTCGATCGACGTCCACTACTCCTCGGGCCCGGCCAACCACTGGTACTACCTGGCCTCCGAGGGCTCCGGCCCCAAGGTCGTCAACGGCGTGAGCTACGACTCGCCGACCTCCGACGGCCTTCCGGTCACCGCGATCGGCCGGGACGCCGCCTCCAAGATCTGGTTCCGCGCGCTGACGGCGGGCTACTTCAAGTCCAACACCAACTACGCCGCCGCGCGTACGGCCACCCTGCAGGCCGCCGCCGACCTGTACGGCCAGGGCTCGACCATCTACAACAACACCGCCAACGCCTGGGCCGGTGTCAATGTCGGCCCGCGCATCGTCAGCGGCGTGACGGTCCAGCCCATCGCCAACCAGAACACCCAGATCAACACCGCGGTGAGCCTCCAGGTCCAGGCCACCAGCACCAACCCGGGTGCGCTGAGCTACGCGGCCACAGGCCTGCCGGCCGGCCTGTCGATCAACTCCTCCACCGGCCTGATCTCGGGCACGGCCACCACCGCCGGCACCTCCAGCGTGACCGTCACGGTGACCGACTCGCAGAGCAAGACCGGGACGGCGTCCTTCACCTGGACCGTCGGCACGGTGGAACAGAACGTGTTCGAGAACACGGCCGACTACCAGATCGCGGACAACTCGACGGTCGAGTCCCCGATCACCGTGACCCGTTCGGGCAACGCCTCGAGCGCCCTCAAGGTGGACGTGAACATCGTCCACACCTACGTCGGTGACCTGCGGGTCGACCTGGTCGCCCCCGACGGCACCGTCTACAACCTGCGCAACCGCACCGGCGGCAGCGCGGACAACATCGTCCAGAGCTTCACCGTGAACGCCTCCTCCGAGGTCGCGAACGGTGTCTGGAAGCTCCGCGTGGCGGACCTCGCCAGCATCGACACCGGCTACATCAACAGCTGGAAGCTCACCTTCTGACCTGAGGTGACCGACCGGTCGCACGACCCATAGAACGCGGAGCGGCCCGGGGACTCACACCTCCCCGGGCCGTTCTGCTCATACGGACGGACTACGGACGGACTCAGGGGATGTCGCGGAAGATGACGTCGAACAGGTCGGGCTGAGCGTTCCCGGCGCCGCCCGGACGGTGGCCGGCCCGCTCCTCCTCGCCCGCTTCCTCCCCGGACTGGTGCTCCTCGGACTGCTCCTCCTCGGCCATCTCCTCCTCGGAGGCGTCCGGCCGGGACTCGTCGATCACCTCGGCGGGCTCCTCCATGACGGGGGGCTGCTCGTCGCCGCGGCTGTTGTCCGCCTCCTCCATGCCGTCGGTGTCTTCGTCGACGTTGTCGCCGTGGCCGTCCATGACATCGTCACCGTTGCCGCCGGTGTTCTGGTCCTCCCGCGGCGGGCGCTCCTTGTCGCGCGGGCGCTCGAAGCGGACCGCGACCGCCTCGAAGTCCGCCACGCCCTCGTGCGGTCCGGCGACCGCGACCGGGTCCCCCGAGCACCCGTCGTTGTCGAACAGCAGGGCCGCCCGGTCCGTGCGGTTGAACGCCGAGACCGCCGGGTTCCGCCGGCTGGTGCCGTTCAGCAGGTAGCAGGTGCTGTCACCGGCCGGCCTGAGCTGTCCGCGGCGCTCTCTGCCGTCGTCGAAGAAGGTGTAGTTCAGGGTGCCGCCGCCGTCGGCCAGGGCCTGGCCCGAGACGGGGAGGACGAGCGCGAAGGCGCCGGCGAAGGCGACCGCGGTGGTGCGAAGACGCATGGGGGGATTTCCGTTCTTCCGCGAGGTGGGTGCCGGTCCGGTTGGCATCCAGGAGGGAGCGTAGGAGCGGAGTACAGAAGGGAAACGTTTCTCCCCGCAGGGGCGTTCGGAGGTTCACCCGGAGAGTCCCGGCCCGGCCGTCACACCCTCCCGCGACCGAACGGGCGTACGCCCCCGGTGGGTTGCCGCCGGAACCGTCCGTACGAGCACCAGCACGGCCAGCGCACCGAGCAGCCCCAGCACCCCCGACACCACGAAGGTGTCCCGCAGTCCGGCCGCGAAGGCCGGGTCCACCAGCGGTTCCAGACCGGCCGCCCCGGCGCCTTCGACCGGCCGGCCGGCGGCCAGCGCCTGGGCCGTGCCGTGCGCATCGGCCGCGCCCGCCCCGGTCAGCCCGCGCACCAGACCGGCCTGGAAGGCCGCGCCCAGCAGCGCGATGCCGAGGGCGTTGCCCAGCTGCCGCGCGGTGTTCAGGGCACCTCCGGCCATGCCCGCCCGGGCCGGCGGCACCACTGCCATCGCGGTGGCCGCCAGGGCCGGCGCGGCCAGGCCCGCCCCCAGGCCCGCGACCACCAGCCCCGGCAGCAGCACCGGCCAGCCGTCCCCGGCATCCAGCATCAGGGCCTGGAGCAGCGCTCCCGCCCCGGTCAGCAGCAGCCCGCAGCCCACGCTCAGCCGGGGCGGCAGCCCGTGCAGCCACCGCCCGCCGAACGCCGAGACGGCGAAGGCCGCCAGGCTCAGCGGTACCAGCACCAGCCCGGCCGCGACCGGCCCCATGCCCTCGGCCGACTGGAGCCAGAGGGAGACCTGCATCAGGGAGGAGAACGCCGCGCCCGAGAGCAGCAGGGCGCCCAGCAGGATCCCGGTGAAGGTGCGGTCGCGGAACAGCGAGAGGTCCAGCATCGGGTGGGCGCCGCGCAGTTCGGCCGCCACGAAGGCGGCGAGGGCCACGGCGGCCAGGCCCAGCAGGCCGAGGACCGCGGGTTGCGTCCAGCCGTGCTCGCCGGCCCGGATCAGCGCGTAGGTCAGGGCGGCGGCACCGACCGTGAAAGCGGCCGTGCCCGGCAGGTCCAGTCCCTTGGCGCGGCCGTGCGGGTCGCGGGACTCGGCCACGGCCCGGCGGGTGACGTACACGGCGAGGGCGCAGACCGGCAGGTTGATGAAGAAGATCCAGCGCCAGCCCAGGTGTTCGGTGAGCACTCCCCCGATGACCGGGCCGGCCGCCGCGGCGGCGCCGTTGACCGCTCCCCACACGCCGAACGCGACCCCGCGGTCCCGCCCCTGGTAGGAGGAGCTCAGCAGGGCCATGGTGGTGGCGAACATGGCCGCCCCGCCCGCGCCCTGCACCGCCCGGAAGGCGATCAGCTGCCCGGCGCCGGTGGCCAGTCCGCAGGCCAGCGAGGCCGCCGCGAACAGGCCCAGCCCGCCGAGGTAGACCCGGCGGCGGCCGGCCCGGTCGGCCAGCGCGCCCGCCCCCAGCAGCAGGGCGGCCAGCGCCAGGGCGTAGATGTCCATGACCCACTGGAGCCCGGCGAAGGAGCCGTCCAGACCGGCGGCCATCTCGGGCAGCGCGACGGTGACGATGGTGACGTCCACCAGCAGCATGAACGCCCCGAGGCAGACCGCGGTCAGCGGCAGCCATTTGCGCATCGGCGGGCTCCTTCGCGGTCGCGGGGGTGCGTGCGCAGCCGCCCGGCCCGCCGCCCCCGCTCCCAGTACCCCACCCGGGCCTCGGCTCCCGGCGGAATCCCGCTATCGACGGCCTCGGGGGCGGGCGGTGCGGGCACCGCCGCCCCCGGGCCTTCGCTGCCGTCCGGTTCAGCGCAGCGGGAGCACGCCTCCCTCCGCCGCGCCGGCCGCCTCGGACGGGGCGGCGAGCAGCCCCAGTTCGGCCGGGGTCGCCAGCAGCGGGTGGGCGGGCAGGATGCGCACGGTGTAGCCGAAGGGCCCGGTGCGGTCCAGGGCGAGCGGCCCCTCGTACAGCCAGCGGCCCTCCAGGTCCGGGCCGGCGGCCGGCTTCAGCGGGAAGGTGCGGGCGTCCGCGATCACGTCGTGGGCGTCCACCCGTCCGGCGACGGCCTGGACCTCCACCTCCTCGGGGCTCAGGGTGGCGAGGTCCGCCTGTACCCGCAGGGTGAGCGTGGCGCCCAGTTCGGCGGTGCCGTTGACCGGAGTGGTGGCGAGCGCCTCCACATGGCCGACGGACACCCGCGGCCACACCTCGCGCACCCGGCTCTTCCAGGCGGCGAGGTCCCGGGCGGCCTCCGCGGTGAGGGCCCGGTGGGCCAGCGCGGCGGGTGCGTAGAGCCGTTCGACGTACTCCCGGACCATCCGCCCGGCGAGCACCTTGGGGCCGAGCGAGACCAGGGTCCGCCGGACCATCTCGATCCACCGCGAGGGCAGCTGGCCGGGGCCCGACCGGTCGTAGAAGCGGGGTGCCACCCGGCGCTCGATCAGCTCGTAGAGGGCCACCGCCTCCAGGTCGTCGCGCCGCTCCTCGTCGGTGCCGTCGTCGGCGGTGGGAATGGCCCAGCCGAAGTCCGGCTCGAACCATTCGTCCCACCAGCCGTCCAGTACGGACAGGTTGAGGCAGCCGTTGAGCGCGGCCTTCATCCCGCTGGTGCCGCAGGCCTCCAGGGGCCGCAGCGGGTTGTTGAGCCAGACGTCGCAGCCCGGGTAGAGCTTCTGCGCCATGGCCATGCCGTAGTCGGGCAGGAACACGATCCGGTGCCGGACCTGCGGGTCGTCGGCGAACCGCACCAGTTCCTGGACGAGGCGCTTGCCGCCGTCGTCGGCGGGATGCGCCTTGCCGGCCACCACGATCTGCACCGGTCGTTCGGGGTCGAGCAACAGCCTGCGCAGCCGCTCGGGGTCGCGGAGCATCAGGGTGAGCCGCTTGTACGAGGGCACCCTGCGCGCGAAGCCGATGGTGAGCACGTCGGGGTCGAGCACCGAGTCCACCCAGCCGAGCTCGGCGGCTCCGGCGCCGCGCTGCCGCCAGGAGGCCCGCAGCCGGTCGCGCACCTCCTGGACGAGCTGTTCGCGCAGCGCCCGGCGGAGTTCCCAGATGTCCTGGTCGGGGATGTCGGCGACGGCGTCCCAGCGCTGGGACCCGCCGACGGACAGGGCGTCCTCGGTCCGGCCGGCCCCGATCTGCCGGGCCCCGAGCCGCATCACCTCGGGCGCCACCCAGGTCGGGGCGTGCACGCCGTTGGTGACGGAGGTGATGGGCACGTCCGCGGGGTCGAATCCGGGCCACAGGCCCGCGAACATCTCGCGGGACACGGCCCCGTGCAGGGTGGAGACCCCGTTGGCGCGCTGGGCGAGCCGAAGTCCCATCACGGCCATGTTGAACACGCCGGGGTCGCCGCCGGGGTAGGTCTCGGCGCCCAGCCCGAGGATCCGGTCCACGGGTACCCCGTCCAGTTCGCCGCCCTCGCCGAAGTGCCGTGCGACGAGCGAGCGTTCGAACCGGTCGATGCCGGCGGGCACCGGGGTGTGGGTGGTGAACACGGTTCCGGCGCGGACCGCCTCGACGGCGGCGTCGAACCCGAGGCCGTGTTCCCCGGCCAGTTCCCTTATGCGTTCGAGTCCGAGGAACCCGGCGTGCCCCTCGTTGGTGTGGAACACCTCGGGTGCGGGGTGGCCGGTGATCCGGCAGTAGGTCCGTACGGCCCGGACGCCGCCGATGCCGAGCAGCATTTCCTGGAGCAGCCGGTGGTCGCTGCCGCCGCCGTAGAGCCGGTCGGTCACCTCCCGGGCGCCGGCGTCGTTGTCCTCGACATCGGAGTCGAGGAGCAGCAGCGGGACCCGGCCGACCCGGGCCTGCCAGATGTGGGCGTGCAGCGACCGCCCGCCGGGGAGGGTGAGCGAGATCCGGGCGGGGGCGCCGTCGTGGTCGCGGAGGAGGGAGACGGGCAGCTCGTTCGGGTCGAGCACCGGGTAGTGCTCCTGCTGCCAGCCCTCCCGGGAGAGGGACTGGCGGAAGTAGCCGTGCCGGTAGAGCAGGCCGACTCCGATGAGGGGGACGCCGAGGTCGCTGGCGGCCTTGAGGTGGTCCCCGGCGAGGATGCCGAGGCCGCCGGAGTACTGCGGGAGGGCGGCGGTGATGCCGAATTCGGGTGAGAAGTAGGCGACGGCGGCGGGGAGCTCCCCGGCGGCCCGGGGCGCCTGCTGCGACTGGTACCACCTCTCGCCGCTCAGGTAGTCGTCGAGCTCGGCGGCGGCTGCGGCGAGCCGCCGCAGGAACCTCCGGTCCCGGGTCAGTTCTTGCAGACGGTGGTCGGAAACGGCCGCGAGAAGTCGGACGGGATCCCCGCCGGCGTCCTGCCAGCCCTCGGGATCGACGCTGTGGAAGAGTTCTCGGGTCTCGGCATGCCACGACCAGCGCAGGTTGCGCGCGAGCGAGGCGAGCGGAAGCAGGGCTTCCGGAAGGACGGGGCGCACGGTGAATCGACGGATAGCCTTCACACGTTCCACCTTCGCAGGCGTTTACGGATCGAAGCGGACGCACCACGCTGTGCACCCGGTCATCACCCCGGGAAGGCTATCGCCGCCCCTCCCCCGCGGCCATGGTGCCTCGGCCGTCGACGGCACGTTGGCCGATAACCGTGTGGACGACATCGGCCGATTCACGGCCAACTCTTCCGAGTGCCGTGGTGATGACCCGACTTGACGAAGCCGCGGCGGACGCCGAGCCCGCCGATCACCTTGCGCGTGCGGCTACATACGAGTAGTTAACCAACCGCGACGGTTGTCCGGGCCGAGAGTGGGAAGGGCTCCCCGGGTACCGCGCACGGCAAACCCGCACTCCACCTCTCCCCGCCACCCGAGTGAACGCGGACAGGAGCGGCCATGCCCGCAGCCCAGCCGTCCACGGAGCGGCTAGAAACAGAGCGAACAGAGCGTGCACAACCTGCTGAGCCGCCGGCCGGGCCGGCGGAGCTGTTGTCACCGAGCCCTGCGAACCTCCCCCAGGTGATCACATCATGATCGGTCGCATTCCCGTGCTGGACGTCCGCCCTGCCGTCGACTGCGGTGCCAGAGCCGCCAAGGCGGTCGTGGACGAGGTATTCGAGATCTCCGCCACCGTCTTCCGCGAAGGGCACGACGCGGTGGCCGCCCATCTGCTGCTGCGGGACCCCAAGGGGCGGCTGCGAACGCCCGTCCCGATGGCGGAACTGGCCCCCGGCACCGACCGGTGGGGGGCCCGGGTGTCCGCGGACACCGAGGGGAGGTGGACGTACGCCGTCGAGGCGTGGAGCGATCCGGTCGCGACCTGGCGGGCGCATGCGCAGATCAAGATTCCGGCCGGGATCGACACGGAGCTGATGCTCCTGGAGGGGGCCGAGCTGTACGAGCGGGCCGCCGCCCGGATTCCCAAGAAGGACGGCCGGGAGGCGGTGCTGGCCGCCGCCGACCTGATGCGGGCGGAGGGCGATCCCGGCCGGCGGCTCCGGGCGGCCCTGGACCCCCGGGTGGACGCGGCCTTCGCCCGCCGCCCCTACCGGGAGCTGGTGACCGCCTCCAAGCCGGTGCCCCTGCTGGTCGAGCGGAAGCGCGCGCTGTTCGGGTCCTGGTACGAGCTGTTCCCCCGTTCGGAGGGCGCGGTCGTCGAGGAGGGGAAGCCCCCGGTCAGCGGCACCTTCAAGACCGCCGCCGAGCGGCTGCCCGCGATCGCCGCGATGGGCTTCGACGTGGTCTACCTGCCGCCGATCCACCCGATCGGGACCACCTTCCGCAAGGGGGCCAACAACTCGCTGTCGGCGGACGGTTGGGACCCGGGGGTGCCGTGGGCCATCGGGTCGCCGGAGGGCGGGCACGATGCGGTGCACCCCGATCTGGGCACCCTCGAGGACTTCGACGACTTCGTCCGGCGGGCCCGCGAGCTGCGCATCGAGGTGGCCCTCGACTTCGCCCTCCAGTGCTCCCCGGACCACCCGTGGGTGGAGAAGCACCCGGAGTGGTTCCGGCACCGGGCCGACGGGACCATCGCGTACGCCGAGAACCCGCCGAAGAAGTACCAGGACATCTACCCCGTGCACTTCGACACCGACATGGCCGGCATCGTGGCCGAAACCGTGCGGGTGCTGCGCCACTGGATGGACCACGGGGTCCGCATCTTCCGGGTCGACAATCCGCACACCAAGCCGGTGGTGTTCTGGGAGAAGGTGCTCGGGGAGATCGGGAAGACCGACCCCGACGTGATCTTCCTGGCCGAGGCCTTCACCCGGCCCGCCATGATGCGGGCGCTGGCCGCCGTCGGCTTCCAGCAGTCGTACACCTATTTCACCTGGCGGAACACCAAGGACGAGCTCACCGAGTACCTCCAGGAGCTCTCGGGTGAGACCGCGTCCGTCATGCGGCCCAACTTCTTCGTGAACACGCCGGACATCCTGCACGAGTACCTGCAGACCGGCGGCCGGCCCGCCTTCGAGGTGCGCGCCGTGCTGGCCGCCACGCTGTCACCCACCTGGGGGGTGTACGCGGGCTACGAACTGTGCGAGAACACCCCGCTCCGGGAGGGCAGCGAGGAGTACCTGGACTCCGAGAAGTACCAGTTCAAGCCACGGGACTGGGCAGCCGCCGACCGGGAGGGGCGGACCATCGCCCCGCTGATCACCGCACTGAACCGGCTGCGCCGCCGCAACCCGGCCCTCCAGCAGCTGCGCGACATCCATTTCCACTCGACCGACAACGACCGGGTGATCGCCTATTCCAAGCACTGCGGCGCCAATTCCGTACTGGTGGTCGTCAACCTTGATCCGCACCACACCCAGGAGGCGACGGTCTCGTTGGACATGCCGGTACTCGGCCTCGAATGGCACGGGTCCCTCGCGGTGCGCGACGAGCTCACCGGCGAGACCTACCACTGGGGCAGGGCGAACTACGTGCGTCTGGAGCCGGGCCGAACGCCTGCGCATGTGCTGACCGTCCTGCGACCGTCCCCGCCCACCGGAGGGTCACCCACCACATGATGATCAACGATCCCGTCCACGACACCTTCGAGGACACCCCCGCCAAGGACCGCGACCCCGACTGGTTCAAGCGGGCGGTCTTCTACGAGGTCCTCGTCCGCTCCTTCCACGACAGCAACGGGGACGGGGTGGGCGACCTCAAGGGGCTCACGGCCAAACTGGACTACCTCCAGTGGCTCGGCATCGACTGCCTCTGGCTGCCGCCGTTCTTCGCCTCACCCCTGCGGGACGGCGGCTACGACGTCTCCGACTACACCTCCGTCCTGCCCGAGTTCGGGGACCTCGCCGACTTCGTCGAATTCGTGGACGCCGCCCACCAGCGCGGCATGCGGGTGATCATCGACTTCGTCATGAACCACACGAGCGATCAGCACGAGTGGTTCCAGCAGTCCCGCACCGACCCGGACGGGCCGTACGGCGACTACTACATGTGGGCCGACAACGACAAGCAGTACCAGGACGCCCGGATCATCTTCATCGACACCGAGACCTCGAACTGGACGTACGACCCGGTCCGCAAGCAGTACTACTGGCACCGGTTCTTCTCCCACCAGCCGGACCTCAACTACGAGAACCCGGCGGTGGTCGAGGAGATCGTCTCCGCCCTCCGGTTCTGGCTGGACCTCGGCATCGACGGATTCCGGCTGGACGCGGTCCCGTACCTGTACGCGGAGGAGGGCACCAACTGCGAGAACCTCCCCCGCACCCACGAACTGCTCAAGCGGGTCCGGGCGGAGATCGACGCGCACTACCCCGACACGGTGCTGCTCGCCGAGGCCAACCAGTGGCCCGAGGACGTGGTCGACTACTTCGGGGACTACGCCAGGGGCGGGGACGAATGCCACATGGCGTTCCACTTCCCGGTGATGCCGCGCATCTTCATGGCGGTGCGAAGAGAGAGCCGGTACCCCGTCTCCGAGATCCTCGCCAAGACGCCGGAGATCCCGGCACGCTGTCAGTGGGGCATCTTCCTCCGCAATCACGACGAGCTGACCCTCGAAATGGTCACGGACGAAGAGCGCGACTACATGTACGCCGAATACGCCAAGGACCCCCGGATGCGGGCCAACATCGGCATCCGGCGCCGGCTCGCCCCGCTGCTCGACAACGACCGGCACCAGATCGAGCTGTTCACGGCCCTGCTGCTGTCCCTGCCCGGATCGCCGATCCTCTACTACGGCGACGAGATCGGCATGGGCGACAACATCTGGCTGGGCGACCGGGACGGCGTCCGCACCCCGATGCAGTGGACCCCGGACCGCAACGCCGGTTTCTCCTCCTGCGATCCGGGCAGGCTCAATCTGCCGGTCATCATGGACCCGGTCTACGGGTACCAGGTCACCAATGTCGAGGCCGCGATGTCCTCGCCCTCCTCACTGCTGCACTGGACCCGCCGGCTCATCGAGGTCCGCAAGGCCAACCCGGCCTTCGGCCTCGGTTCGTACACCGAACTGCCCTCGTCCAACCCGGCGGTGCTCGCCTTCCTGCGCGAGTACGGGGACGACCTCGTGCTGTGCGTGCACAATTTCTCCCGGTTCGCGCAGCCGACCGAGCTGGACCTGCGGTCCTTCAACGGGCGGGTCCCGGTAGAGCTCACGGGTGACGTGCGCTTCCCGCCGATCGGCGAGTGGCCGTACCTGCTGACCCTGGCGGGTCACGGTTTCTACTGGTTCCGCCTGCGCGGGGAGTAGACCCGGCCGGGCGGTACCGGCGCCCACCCGCGCCCGTGCCGCCCGACCTCATCAAGTGCACGGCCGTCGGCGGCGAATGGGTCAATCGCCGCGCCAGGACGGACCATCCTGACCCGACACTCACCCACCGCCGGACAGCAAATGCCGCGATCCGGGAGACTCTGCGCATTCTGTGACGGCCCGGGGAAAGGACGCGATGCCATGTCGGAGGCTGCATCCGCCCGGAGCCGACGCCAGGGCGGCCACGGCCGCCTCGCGGCCGACCGGCTCGGCCCGCTGGAGCCCATGCTCCGCGCCTGGCTGCCCCGGCAGCGCTGGTTCGCCGGCAAAGGGCGCGAGATCGGCCGGGTCCACCTCGTCTCGGCGGCGGACCTGCTGCCGCCCCGCGTGGTGCCCGGACTGCTGCACCTGCTCGTGGACGTGGAGGCCGACGGCGCCACCTCCTGCTACCAGCTGCTGCTCGGGGTCCGCCCCGCCCTGCCGCCGGCCCTCGCCCCCGCGCTGATCGGGCGGGCGGAGGAGGGACCGTACGCCGGCCAGTTCGTGTACGAGGGGCTGGGCGATCCCCGGCTCGCCTCGCTGCTGCTGGAACGGCTGCGCGCCCCCGGCACCCTCGGCCCGCTCCGCTTCGACCGGGACCGCACGGCCCTGATCCCGGCCGCCCTGGCCCCCCGGCCGATCTCCGGGGAACAGACCAACTCCTCGCTGATCTACGGGGATTCGTACATCCTCAAGGTGTTCAGACGAGTCGGTCCCGGGGTCAACCCGGACCTGGAGCTGCCCCGGGCCCTGGCCGCCGCGGGCTGCGCCCGGGTACCGGCCCCGGTCGCCTGGTACGAGGCGGAGCTGCCCGGTGCCGAATCGCTCACTCTGGGCGTGCTCCAGCCCTATCTGCGGGGCTCCGACGACGGCTGGCAGCTGGCCCTGCGCCGGCTGGCCGCCGGCGACGGCTTCACCGCCGAGGCCCACGCCCTGGGCCGGGCCACCGCCGAGGTGCACAGCGCCCTCGCCGAAGCCCTGCCGACGGTGGCCCTGGACCCGGAGCGGACGGCCCGGCTGGCCGCCGGGATGACCGCCCGGCTGGCCGCCACGGTCCGCGAGGTGCCGGCCCTGCGCCCCTTCGAGGCGGGGCTGCAGGCGGCCTTCGACGCCCTGGGCTCCTCCCGCGGGCTGGCCGTGCCGGCCCAGCGCATCCACGGGGACCTGCACCTGGGCCAGACCCTGCGCACCACGGACGGCAGCTGGTCGCTGATCGACTTCGAGGGCGAGCCCGCCCGGCCGCTGGCCGAGCGCCGCCGCCCCGAGCCGGCCGTCCGCGACATCGCCGGCATGCTGCGCAGCTTCGACTACGCCGCCCGCTCCCACCAGCCGTTCGCCCCGGACTGGTCCGACGGCTGCCGGGCCGCCTTCTGCGAGGGGTACGCCCGGACCACCGGCCGCGACCCCCGCGAGGACCCGGTGCTGCTCCGCGCGTACGAGACCGACAAGGCCGTCTACGAGGCCCGGTACGAGTCCCGGCACCGCCCGGACTGGCTGCACGTCCCGATGGCGGCCATCCGCCGCCTCTCCGCCCGTGAGCGCCCCCTCGCCAAGCGGGCGCCCGCACCTTCCTCCCACCCCCGCCCGCAGCCGCCTAGGAGGCCGCACTCGTGAGCGCCGCCCGTCAGCCGTCGCCGCCGTCCCCGCCCGCCCTCGAGGAGAGCCCGGTACGGGAGAGTCCCGTACGGAAGAAGCCCCGCACGCCCCGCGCCCGCCGGGCGCCCGCGCACGGGGTACGGCCCGCACCCGCACTCGCGGCGGCGGAGCGGGCCCGGCTCCTGGAGGGCCGGCACCACGACCCGCACGGTGTGCTGGGTGCCCGCACCCTGCGCGGGGGGGTGGCGATCCGGGCACTGCGCCC
Source organism: Streptomyces venezuelae (assembly GCF_008642295.1). Taxonomy (GTDB): domain Bacteria; phylum Actinomycetota; class Actinomycetes; order Streptomycetales; family Streptomycetaceae; genus Streptomyces; species Streptomyces venezuelae_C. Next base: position 2,406,558 of record NZ_CP029190.1, read on the forward strand.
GCACGCCAGGACGGTGACCATCGTCGCCAAGGGCCTGCGGGCCGAGCTGCACGACGACGGGGACGGGCTGTTCTCCGGGCTGCTGCCGCTCACCGAGGTGCCGGACTACCGGCTGCTGGTGGGCTACGAGGGCGATGAGATCGAGGTGCATGACCCGTACCGGTTTTTGCCCGCCCTCGGGGAGCTGGACCTGCACCTGATCGGCGAGGGCCGGCACGAGGAACTGTGGACCGCGCTGGGCGCCGTGCCGATGGAGCACCAGGGGGTGGCCGGCACCCGGTTCACGGTGTGGGCGCCGAACGCCCAGGGGGTGCGGGTCACCGGGGACTTCTCGTACTGGAACGCGGTGGCCCATCCGATGCGTTCGCTGGGGGCGAGCGGGGTCTGGGAGCTGTTCCTGCCCGGGGTCGGAGCGGGTGCCTTGTACAAGTTCGACATCGCCGGGCCCGACGGCGGTCACACGCTGCGGGCGGACCCGATGGCCCGGCAGGCCGAGGTCCCGCCGGCCACCGCCTCGGTGGTGACGGAGAGCTCGTACGTCTGGCAGGACGCGGAATGGATGGCCAGACGCGGGGAACGGCCGCCGCACCAGGCGCCGTTCTCGGTGTACGAGGTGCACCTGGGCTCCTGGCGGCCGGGCCTGACCTACCGGCAGCTGGCGGCCCAGCTGCCCGGGTACGTACGGGAGCTCGGCTTCACCCATGTGGAGCTGATGCCGGTGGCCGAGCACCCCTTCGGGGGCTCCTGGGGCTACCAGGTGACCGGGTTCTACGCGCCGACCTCCCGGATGGGCAGCCCGGACGACTTCCGCTTCCTGGTGGACGCGCTGCACGCGGCCGGCATCGGCGTGATCGTCGACTGGGTGCCGGCCCACTTCCCGCGGGACTCCTGGGCGCTGGCCGAGTTCGACGGCCGGCCGCTGTACGAGCACCAGGACCCGAGGCGGTCCGCGCACCCGGACTGGGGCACGCTGGAGTTCGACTACGGCCGCAAGGAGGTCCGCAACTTCCTGGTGGCGAACGCCGTCTACTGGGGCCAGGAGTTCCATGTGGACGGGATCCGGGTGGACGCGGTGGCCTCGATGCTCTACCTGGACTACTCGCGCAACGAGGGCGAGTGGGTGCCGAACGAGCACGGCGGCCGGGAGAACTGGGACGCGGTGCGGTTCCTCCAGGAGATGAACGCCACCGTGTACCGGCGCTGCCCGGGGGTGGTGACCATCGCCGAGGAGTCCACCGCCTGGGACGGGGTGACCCGGCCGACGGACACCGGGGGCCTCGGCTTCGGGCTGAAGTGGAACATGGGCTGGATGCACGACACCCTCCGCTACATGTCGAAGGAGCCGGTGCACCGCAAGTACCACCACCACGACATGACCTTCGGGATGGTCTACGCGTACAGCGAGAACTACGTGCTGCCGATCTCGCACGACGAGGTGGTGCACGGCAAGCAGGCGCTGGTGTCGAAGATGCCCGGGGACTGGTGGCAGCAGCGGGCCTGCCACCGGGCGTACCTGGGGTACATGTGGGCGCATCCGGGCAAGCAGCTGCTGTTCATGGGGCAGGAGTTCGCGCAGGGGGCCGAGTGGTCGGAGGCGCACGGGCCGGACTGGTGGCTGCTGGACTCCTCGTACTCCGCGGCGGGCGACCACCACGGGGTGCGGACCCTGGTCGGGGACCTGAACCGGGAGTACGCGGGGACTCCGGCGCTGTGGGAGCGGGACTCCATGCCGGACGGGTTCGCCTGGGTGGAGGCGGACGCGGCGGAGGACAACGTCTTCGCCTTCCTGCGGTACGCGGCGGACGGCACTCCGCTGCTGGCGGTGTGCAACTTCTCGCCGGTGATCCGGCACGGCTACCGGGTGGGCGTGCCCGCGGACGTGCCGGCCTGGCGGGAGGTGCTGAACACCGACGACCGGCGGTACGGGGGCAGCGGGGTGCGCGTCGGCGGGCCGGGGGGTGCGCCGGTGCTGCCCGAGCGGGTGCCGGCACACGGGCGGGCGGCGAGTCTGCGGCTCACCGTGCCGCCGCTGGCGACGGTCTGGCTGCGTCCCTGACGGGCGGGAGGGCCCCCTGCGGAAGGGGGGCCCTCGCCACCCCCGTTCGCGAGGGCCCCCGGAGGGATCACGCATCCGCCGGGGGTCCGGTTCAAGCCGTTGCGGGGGTGTGGTGCAGCTCACGTGATACGTATCGCGTAAGGTGGCCGGAACGTGAGCACTCCTCTATTACCGGACGGTCACGGGGAAAACGGATCAAAGCAACGGACACCGTAGGAGATTCCTACGAGTTGTGAGCTTGGTCGAACAGCCCGTAGTCGGCGAACCCCGGCCACTTCTAGCCTGTGCCGCGTGCACCAGAGCCCACCCTTCAACGCCCCCGCCGCCCGCCGCCTGCGCGTGGCCCTGGGGATGGCACCCGGCCACGTCGCCTATGGGCTGCGCGCCCAGTACGGCCTGCTCGTCGCGCCCGAAACCGTCATGGCCTGGGAGGCCGGCGACGTGCCGCCCTCCTCCGCCGAGCTGACCGCGCTCGCCGGCGTGCTGTGGTGTTCCCCCGGAGAGCTGCTCGCCGAGCCGGTGACCTTGCGGGAGCACCGCATGGCCCGCGGGCTCGCCCCCGAGGAACTGTCCCGGCGGATCGGGCTGGAGACGAACTCCTACCAGAAGATGGAGGACTCGGGCCGGTGGAAGGGCAATGAGCGGCAGTCCGCCGCCCTGGCCTCGGTGCTCGGGCTGACGCTGCCGCAGTACGTGGCCGCGACCGGCCGGCAGGAGGAGCTGGCCGAGGTGCTCCGCAATGCGGTGACCACCCGCTGGCAGGCCTATCTCAAGCCGCTGTCCAAGCTGCTGCCGGTACCGAAGGACCACCTGGAGGTGGTGCTCGAACGGCTGCACCAGGACTACCAGTCCAGGATGGTGGCCACCCTCAGCTGGGGCGGTGGCGTGGGCGAGGCCGGCAGCGGGGACGCCGGCCGGGAGTTCCTCGCGGAGATCGTGGACCGGTTCTGGTCGCTGGCCCGGAGTACGGAGTAGCGGATTAGCGGGGGTGTAAGGCCGCCGCCCCCACATCCCGGGCCGTCCGGCCGGAACATGGGGGCGAAGGTCCCGGCCGGGCCGGGTCAGAAGACCGACTCGGCCTCGTACATCCGGTTCTCCGGGACGGTCTTGAGCGAGGTGACCGCGGAGGCCAGCGGGGCCATCACGATGTCGGTGCCGCGCAGCGCCGTCATATTGCCGAAGTCGCCCCGGTGCACGGCCTCGACGGCGTGCCAGCCGAAGCGGGTGGCGAGCACCCGGTCGTAGGCGGTGGGCACCCCGCCGCGCTGGACGTGGCCGAGGATGACCGGGCGGGCCTCCTTGCCCAGGCGCCGCTCCAGCTCGACGGCGAGCCGGTTGCCGATACCGGCGAAGCGCTCGTGTCCGTACTGGTCGATGGCGCCCTTCTCGTACGGCATCGAGCCCTCGGCCGGGTGTGCGCCCTCGGCCACGCAGATGACCGCGAACTTCTTGCCGCGGGCGAAGCGCTCCTCGACCATCTTGACCAGATCGTCCACCTCGAAGGGGCGCTCGGGCAGGCAGATGCCGTGCGCGCCGCCGGCCATGCCGGATTCGAGCGCGATCCAGCCGGCATGCCGTCCCATGACCTCGACGACCATCACGCGCTGGTGGGACTCGGCGGTGGTCTTGAGCCGGTCTATGGCCTCGGTCGCCACCATGACGGCGGTGTCGAAGCCGAAGGTGCGGTCAGTGGAGGAGATGTCGTTGTCGATGGTCTTGGGAACGCCGACCACGGGCATGCCGGCGTCGGACAGCATCCGGGCGGCGGTCAGGGTGCCCTCGCCGCCGATCGGGATCAGTGCGTCGAGGTTGTACCGGGTGGCCAGTTCCTGGGCGTTCTCGGCGGCTTCGCTGAGCCTGGCGCGCTCCATGCGGGCCGAGCCCAGAATCGTTCCGCCGCGGGCCAGGATGCCGCTGACCGCGTTGATGTCGAGGGGGCGGTAGTGGCCGTCGAGCAGCCCCTTGAAGCCGTCCTCGAAGCCGATGACTTCGTCACCGTGCCCGACCAGGGCACGGTGCACAACCGACCGGATGACGGCGTTCAGGCCCGGGCAGTCGCCGCCTGCGGTGAGAACTCCGATACGCATCGTGCTGTGTCTCCTGCTCCTGGTCGTACCGCGCCGTACGCATGCGGGCGTACGGCCGTACTGGTGAAGGCCGTGTTCGAGAAGCCTGTCCGATTGTTCCACGCACCGATGGGGAGGCGCGTGCCGTAATGCTCCTCCTGAAGGGCCTTTGGACCCTCGCTCGAAGGACTTTCTTCCGGCAAGCGCTTTACCCATCGCCGGAGGTATTGTCAATAGGTCAAGACCACCCTAACGGGGAATTTCGGTTCGCAAGAATGGACGGAGAGCACGCGTGACGCGCAGCGTGTACGTGACCGGCATCGACCGGGGGGACGGCCGGCAGGTCGTCGAGCTCGGAATCATGGAGCTGCTGACCCGCCAGACCGGCCGGGTCGGCGTCTACCGGCCCCTGCTGCACGACGGGCCCGACCGTCTGTTCGAACTACTGAAGGCCCGGTACCGGCTCGACCAGGACCCCTCCACCGCCTTCGGCATGGAGTACCAGGAGGCCTCCGCGATCCTGGCCGAGAAGGGGACCGACGAGCTGGTCTCGCAGCTGGTCGACCGCTACCACCGGGCCGCCCGGGCGTACGAGGTCATGCTGGTCCTGGGCACCGACTACGCCGCCACCAGCCTCCCCGACGAGCTGGCCCTCAACGCGCGCCTCGCCAACGAGCTGGGCGCGGTCGTGATCCCCGTGGTCGGGGGGACCAGGCAGACCGCCGAGTCGGTGCGCGCCGAGACCCGCAATGCCTACCGCGCCTACGAGAGCCTGGGCTGCGAGGTCGTCGCCATGGTGGTGAACCGGGTGGCCGCCGAGGACCGCGAGACGATAGCCGAGCGGCTGGCCGCCCGCCTCCCGGTGCCCTGTTACGTCCTGCCGGACGACAAGTCCCTCGCCGCGCCGACCGTCGCCCAGATCACCCGGGAGCTCGGCGGCGAGGTCCTGCTCGGCGACGAGGCGGGCCTGGCCCGGGACGCCCTGGACTTCGTCTTCGGCGGCGCCCACCTGCCGAACTTCCTGAACGCCCTGACCCCCGGCTGCCTGGTGGTCACCCCCGGGGACCGGTCCGATCTGGTGGTCGGTGCGCTGGCCGCGCACACCTCGGGCACCCCGCCGATCGCCGGTGTGCTGCTGACCCTGAACGAGCGGCCGGCCCCGCACATCCTGACCATGGCCGCCCGGCTGGCGCCGGGCACCCCGGTGGTCTCGGTGGCCGGGAACAGTTTCCCCACCGCCGCCGAACTGTTCTCGCTGCAGAGCCGGTTGAACTCGGCCACGCCGCGCAAGCTGGAGACCGCACTCGGCCTGTTCGAGCGCCATGTGGCCACCGGTGAACTGCGCGACCTGCTCTCCGTCGCCCGCTCCGAGCGGGTCACCCCGATGATGTTCGAGCACGAGCTGCTGGAGCAGGCCCGGTCCGAGCGCCGCCGGGTGGTGCTGCCGGAGGGCACCGAGGAGCGGGTGCTGCGCGCCGCGGACGTGGTCCTGCGGCGGGGGGTCTGTGATCTGACCCTGCTCGGCGACACCCAGGCGGTCCGGAAGAAGGCCGCCGACCTCGGTGTCGACATCAGCGGGGCGGAGATCGTGGACCCGGCGGTCTCCCCGCTGCGGGAACGATTCGCCGAGTACTACGCCAAGGCCCGCGCCCACAAGGGCATGACCGTCGAGCTGGCCAACGACGTGGTCACCGACGTCAATTACTTCGGCACCCTGATGGTGCAGGAGGGCCTGGCCGACGGCATGGTCTCCGGCTCGGTGCACTCCACCGCCGCCACCATCCGCCCGGCCTTCGAGATCATCAAAACCAGGCCGGACGCGGCGATCGTGTCCTCCGTGTTCTTCATGTGCCTGGCCGACAAGGTGCTCGTCTACGGCGACTGCGCGGTCAACCCGGACCCCGATGCGGAACAACTCGCCGACATCGCCGTCCAGTCCGCCGCCACCGCGGCGGCGTTCGGGGTGGAGCCGCGGATCGCGATGCTCTCGTACTCCACCGGCACCTCCGGCTCCGGCGCGGACGTGGACAAGGTCCGCAAGGCCACCGAGATCGTCCGGGCGCGGCACCCGGAACTGCTGATCGAGGGCCCGATCCAGTACGACGCGGCGGTGGACGCCGATGTGGCCGCCACCAAGCTGCCCGACTCCGAGGTGGCCGGGCGGGCGACCGTACTGATCTTCCCGGACCTGAACACCGGCAACAACACCTACAAGGCCGTCCAGCGCTCGGCCGGCGCCGTGGCGGTCGGCCCGGTCCTGCAGGGTCTGCGCAAGCCGGTCAACGACCTCTCGCGCGGCGCGCTGGTCCAGGACATCGTCACCACGGTGGCGATCACCGCGATCCAGGCCCAGGCCCAGTCCCGGCCGCAGGCCCGATGACCCCCGGCACCCCCGGCACCCCCCGTACCCACGAAGCCCACGAAGCCCCCGAAGGAAACACCGCCACCGTGACCGCATCGCGCATCCTCGTCCTCAACTCCGGCTCCTCCTCCGTCAAGTACCAGCTGCTGGACATGACGGACCGGTCCCGGCTGGCCGTCGGGCTGGTGGAGCGCATCGGAGAGGAGACCTCCCGGCTGGTGCACGAGCCGCTGACCGGGCCGAACCCCGGCAAGCGCGAGCAGGTCGCCCCGATCGCCGACCACAAGGCCGCGCTGGAGGCGGTGGCGGCCGAGCTGGCCGCCGACGGGCTGGGCCTGGACTCCCCGGAGCTGGCCGCCGTCGGCCACCGGGTGGTGCACGGCGGGACCCGGTTCACCGCGCCGACCGTGATCGACGAGGAGGTGCTGGCCGAGATCCGCAGCCTGATTCCGCTGGCGCCGCTGCACAACCCGGCCAATGTGACCGGTATCGAGGTGGCCCGGGCGCTGCGCCCGGACCTGCCGCAGGTCGCGGTCTTCGACACCGCCTTCCACGCGACCATGCCGGAATACGCCGCCCGGTACGCGATCGACACCGCCACCGCGGACGCGTACTCCATCCGCCGGTACGGCTTCCACGGCACCTCGCACGCCTATGTCTCCCGGGCCACCGCCGCCCTGCTCGGCAAGGCCCCGGAAGAGGTCAACGTGATCGTGCTACACCTGGGCAACGGTGCGTCGGCCTCGGCGGTCCGGGGTGGGGTCTGCGTGGACACCTCGATGGGACTGACCCCGCTGGAGGGCCTGGTCATGGGAACCCGCTCGGGGGACCTCGACCCGGCGGTGATCTTCCACCTGGCCCGGGTGGGCGGGCTCTCGATCGACGAGATCGACGCGCTGCTGAACAAGAAGAGCGGGCTGCTCGGCCTCTGCGGGGACAACGACATGCGGGAGGTGCTGCGGCGGGCCGGCGAGGGCGACGAGGCGGCGCGGACCGCCTTCGCGGCGTACGTCCACCGGCTGAAGAAGTACATCGGTGCGTACGTGGCGGTGCTCGGCCGGGTGGACGCGGTGGTCTTCACGGCCGGGGTCGGCGAGAACTCGGCCCCCGTGCGGGAAGCTGCGGTGGACGGTCTGGCAGAGCTGGGCCTGGCGCTCGACTCCGAGGCCAACGCGGTCCGCTCCCCCGAGCCGCGGCTGGTTTCGGCCGAGTACTCCCGGGTGGCGGTGGCCGTCGTCCCGACCGACGAGGAGCTGGAGATCGCCGAGCAGAGCTACTCCCTTGTTACCCAGTAGTCACTTGGACTTTCCACCAGACGGAATATTCCGCTACGAAACAAACGGATAGGATCGCTCCATGCGCCGTTCCAAAATCGTCTGCACGCTGGGCCCCGCCGTCGACTCGTATGAGCAGCTGAAAGCGCTCATCGAGGCAGGCATGAACGTGGCCCGATTCAACTTCAGCCACGGATCCCAGGCAGAACACCAGGAGCGGTACGACCGCGTCCGGAAGGCCTCCGAGGACACCGGGCGCGCGGTCGGCGTCCTCGCCGACCTCCAGGGACCCAAGATCCGTCTCGAGACCTTCGCCGAGGGCCCGGTCGAGCTGGTGCGCGGTGACGAGTTCACCATCACCATCGAGGACGTGCCGGGCGACAAGTCCATCTGCGGCACCACCTACAAGGGCCTGCCCGGGGACGTGTCCAAGGGCGACCAGGTCCTGATCAACGACGGCAACGTCGAGCTCCAGGTGACCGCGGTCGAGGGCCCCCGGGTCAAGACCATCGTCATCGAGGGCGGTGTCATCTCGGACCACAAGGGCATCAACCTGCCCGGTGCCGCCGTCAACGTGCCGGCCCTGTCGGAGAAGGACAAGGAAGACCTCCGCTTCGCCCTGCGGATGGGCTGCGACATGGTGGCCCTGTCCTTCGTCCGGGACGCCAACGACGTCAAGGACGTCCACAAGGTCATGGACGAGGAGGGCCGCCGGGTCCCCGTCATCGCCAAGGTGGAGAAGCCGCAGGCGGTCGAGAACATGGAGGCCGTGGTCGCCGCCTTCGACGCGGTCATGGTGGCCCGTGGCGACCTGGCCGTCGAGTACCCGCTCGAGAAGGTTCCGATGGTCCAGAAGCGGCTCATCGAGATGTGCCGCCGCAACGCCAAGCCGGTGATCGTCGCGACCCAGATGATGGAGTCGATGATCACCAACTCCCGGCCGACCCGCGCCGAGGCCTCCGACGTGGCCAACGCCATCCTGGACGGCGCGGACGCGGTCATGCTGTCCGCCGAGTCCTCGGTCGGCCAGTACCCGATCGAGACCGTCAAGACGATGTCGAAGATCGTCGCGGCGGCCGAGCAGGAGCTGCTCTCCAAGGGCCTGCAGCCGCTGGTCCCGGGCAAGAAGCCGCGCACCCAGGGCGGCTCGGTGGCCCGCGCCGCCTGCGAGATCGCGGACTTCCTGGACGGCAAGGCGCTGGTCGCCTTCACCCAGTCCGGCGACACCGCCCGCCGGCTGTCCCGCTACCGCGTGGTCCAGCCGATCCTGGCCTTCACCACGGACGTGAACACCCGCAACCAGCTCACGCTGAGCTGGGGCGTCGAGTCGTACATCGTCCCGCACGTGGACAACACCGACGCCATGGTCGACCTGGTGGACGCCGAGCTGCTCAAGCTCAAGCGCCACAACCCGGGCGACATCATGGTCATCACGGCCGGTTCGCCCCCCGGCGTCCCCGGCACGACCAACATGGTCCGCGTCCATCACCTGGGCGGCGCCGACCGCGACTGACGCCGCCGGACAACGACGAGGGCGGCACCCCCGACCGGATCGGGGGTGCCGCCCTCCGGCGTCGGCGGCTCTTGTTCCGCTATTCCGCCGGGCCGATGTAGTTCTTCAGACCCGGGACCGTCAGGGTGCCGCCGAACTGGCCGGCCTGGACGACCTTCACCTTGGAGAAGAAGGCGAACGGGACATTCAGCGGGGGCGGGCTCTCCGGGCTGAACTCGATCGGGATGATCCCGAACAGGTTGCCCTTCAGCGACTCGGTGTACATGGTCACCGTGCCGCCCCGGATCTTCGAGGTGGAGCCGGGCCGGGACTTCAGGTGGGCGACGTTCCCGGACTTCCCGACCGTCTGGTACAGGTCCTTGATGTCGAGCGAGTCCGCGGTGAACTTCAGGACCTTCTTGGTCTTGCCGCTCGCCGTCTTCACCTCGACGATCCCGTGGTAGTCCAGGCCGTAGAGGGTCAGCAGGGAGCTGTCCAGGTACCAGGGCTCGTCCGGCAGGAGCGGGATTCCGGACTCCAGTTCGGCATTGGCCAAGGCTTCGGCGTCGCGGGTCGGACACGGGAACGGCTCCTTGCCGTCCGGGTCCTTCGTCGCCTCGGCCTTGTCTTTGTCCTTCTCCTTGTCGGCGTCCTTGTCGTCGGCGTCCTCGGCCTTGTCGTCAGCCGTCTTGCCGTCGGCCGACGGCTTCTTGCCCGTCTCGTCCTTCGGGGTGGTCGCGGTGTCCTTGACCTCCTGGGACAGTTCGGACACCGGCACGCCGGCCTTCTTGGCCGCGTCCCGGATCTCCTGCTCCCTCGGGTCCGGGGTGGACTTCGAGGAGGGCGCGGAGGGGGCAGGGGCGGCCGGCGTCTGGGGCGCGGGGGCGGCCGGCTTGCCGTCCAGGCCCTCGAAGAAGCCCTTGATCTTGTCGCCGACACCCAGCGGATCCAGCGGGTTCACGGTCTTGGTGGGGGTCGGGGTCGCAGCCGGGGCCGGGGCCCCGCCGGTCTGCTTCTCCGTCTGCTTCTCGGGCTCCTTCGCCGCCGGCTTGACCGCCGACGAGGACGCGGACGGCTTGACCGAGGGGCTCTTCGACGCGCCGGGCCGCGGGGTCGCGCCGGGCGACGTACCGGGCGAGGGCGTCTTGGAGGGGGACTTCGACGCGGACGGCGAGGGCGACTTCGAGGCGGACTTGCTCTCCTCGTCCGTCGGCTCGTCGGAGCGGGTCACACAGGGCCCGGGCGCGAAGGGGATGTCCTTCTCGTCGGCCAGGGCCAGCTTCGGCGCCATGCCCATGCCCACGAACACCGCGGTGGGCATCGCGGCCAGCGCCATGGTCTTGCCGACGGGTATCTGGAGCTTCGTCAGCAGCGACTTCCTGGGCGCCGCGTGCCGCGGGCCCTTCCTCTCACGGGACTCTGCGTCTGGGGCCACGGCCCGCTGCGTCTCGTCACCCCGCACTGTTCCTCCCGCCATCGGCGTGGGCAGTCGTCTCGGTCGCGTAGTCCGTTTCCGTCTCGCGCGGTCCGGCTCCGGCGACGGCGGGCACCCGGTCCGCTTCCTCGGCGGGCACCCCGGGCGCCCAGGAGAGGGCGAGGCAGCCGCCCACCAGTGCGCAGAGGAAGCCCATGAAGAAGCCGCCGAGGTTGGACACCGGCAGCGACACCAGGCCCAGCAGGAGCGTGGCCACGCCGGCGAAGATCCGGATGCCCTGCTGGAACCAGAGGGCCAGGCCCAGCGTGATCAGCAGGACGCCGATGATGAGGGCACCGGCACCGCCGGTGGTCGCCATCGCGATGGTGATATTGCCCAGCCGGACGTCTGCGTACGGGAAGTACGCGATCGGGACGCCGCCCAGCAGAGTGAACAGCCCGGCCCAGAACGGCCGCTTGCCGCTCCAGCCGTGGAAGCGGTAGTACACCACGGTGAGCCAGTGGTCCTTGGTGGCGGCGTTAACCGGGGCCTGGGGGTTCATGGACAACAGCTCCCTGGAAACGGTGGTACGGAGAACTAGGTGGAGCCCGGACGGGCGGGCGGGCACGGCCGCAGCCGTCGCCCACCCGTCCGGTCAAGCACCGGGAACGATTACTTCTCGTCCTGGTAGCACGGCTGGTCGCCGCTGAGCAGACGGAGCTTGAGGTCGGGCAGGGTGAAGGTACCCGCCGTCGTCGCCCACGCCTTCTGCCGCACGTTCGTCAGCGTCGCCGTCTTGGCGCGCTGCGAGAACGCGAACGGGCTGGACACGGTGCCCGGCTGCGGCTTGGTGGCGTGCGACTTGTCGCCCACCGCAACGCCGATGTCGAGCTGCTCGAACTTCGCGTCCGCGTCGAGCTCGGCGACATCCAGGTAGATGTTGTCCGCGACCGCCGGACGGCCCTTGTGGCCCGTCTGGAGCTTCAGGGTGATGTTGCCGATACCGGGCACCGGAGTGACCAGCGACTGGCACATGTTGGTGATGGTGGCCTTCTTGAACCCGGAGATGGTGACCGGGTGCTTCTGAGGCTTGCCGTGGAGGTCGTGGCCCTCGGCGATACCGCCGTACTGGATCAGGTCCTCACCGACGAGCTCGTCGGCGCGCACCTTGAAGTCCTGGCCGGAGACGCTGAAGGACGCCGCGAGGGCGCCCTGCGCGAGACCCACACCCACCGCGGCGGTCGCCGCGATGCTCGGCACCATGACGAGCGCGAAGCGCTTCCATCTGGTCCCGCCACGAACCTGGGAATTCATGTTGTTCCTCCTTCTCGGACGTACATCTCCGGTCGGGGCCCTGCCCGTCCTGGGATGGGAGAAGTGCTACGTCCTCGGGAAGGAGCGCAGGAGTCCGTGGCGCGGATCCGCGTCAGGTACACCGGCGATCACCCCCGAGCGACAACCACTGGGCCACGCGTCCGCGCAACCTGGAGGACAGGCCCTGCCGGTGTGGCAGAGACCCCCCTGTCCTTGGGCCGATGTCACTGCCATCGACCCGCCCGGTGGGGACCCATCACCGCGCTCCGGGTAAGCGGCTCTGCGGGATGGACCGAGCGTGGCCGATCGTGGTCCATTCCGTGCCGCGGCACAAGGGGGTTCGTTACTGGCGGGTAACGGGTGGATAACCGGGGTGCGACCCGGCGCCGTCGAGTGGCCACAGAGGGTGTCACCATGGGCCACGACAGAACCCCTGAATCCATCCGCAAGCGGACAGATCCAGGGGTTCGATTTACTGCGAGTAACAGCTGTGTCGATTGCCAAGTTTTGGCAAAGTACGGCTGCTGTTGGCCTTTGTGTCAACAAATCGCCGAAGCGCTCCGGCGATGTTCCAGCGCTCCGGATCCGGCCTAGAAGAGGACTCGGGCCAGGGCGGTGCGGGCGGCGCCCACCCGCGGGTCGTCCCCGCCGATGACCTCGAACAGTTCCAGCAGGCGGAGCCGGGCCGCGTCGCGGTCCTCACCGGCGGTCACCCGCACGGTGTCCACCAGCCGCCCGAAGGCGTCCTCGACATGCCCGCCGACCAGGTCCAGGTCGGCCGCCGCGATCTGCGCCGCCGGGTCCTTGGGGTTCTCGGCCGCCGCCGCCCGCACCTCCTGCGGGTTCATACCCTGCACCCGCCGGAGGAGTTCGGCCTGCGCCAGGCCCAGCTTGGCCTCCGGGTGACCGGGGTCGTCGGCGAGTACGTTCTTGTACGCCTGCACGGCGCCGGCCAGGTCACCGGCGTCCAGCGCGGCCATGGCCGCCTCCAGCAGGGCGTCGTACGGCCCGGCCGGGGCGGCGGCGGCAACCCCTTCCGCCGGGGCGGCGCCCTCGGCGTCCGGGTCCACCGCGATCCCGGTCAGCCCGAAGCGCTCTTCGGCGACCTGGATCAGCTGCGCGAGGGTCTCGCGGATCTGCGCTTCCGGGGCCGCGCCCTGGAACAGCGGCAGCGCCTGGCCGGCGACCACGGCGAAGACGGCCGGGATGCCCTGGATGCCGAACTGCTGCATCAGCATCTGGTTGGCGTCGACGTCGACCTTGGCGAGCACGAACCGGCCGTTGGCCTCCACGGCCAGCCGCTCCAGCAGCGGGCCGAGCTGCTTGCAAGGCTCGCACCACTCGGCCCAGAAGTCGATGACGACCGGAACCTCGGCGGAGCGCTGGATCACATCGCGTTCAAAACCGGCCTCGTCGACATCGATGACGAGCGCCGACGGCGGCACCGCCGCGGAGCCACCCTGCCGGGCGGCTTCCGCCCGGGCCTGCTCCGCCTTCGCCTTGGCCTCACCGGCCGCCTTCACCGCGGCGAGGTCGACGACGCCGCTCATGGACATGTTTCTGGGCTGCATGCGTACATCCTCCCCCGTATGCGCGCGCTGAAGAAAAAGATCCGCCGAACCGGCGGAAAAGGCCGGTCCGGAACGTTCCGTGGCGCCGGGTCCCCACCTGGCGCCGTGTGGTTGTCGCGCGGTGCCGCCGGGATCGGTCATATCCGGGACTCTTACGCTACGAGCCGTAGCGTAACTCCAACGGCGGCCCCGCGCCCCGTGATCTGAACCACATGGCTGCCACAGTGACGCGGCTCACGGCGGTTTGGCTACCGGCCGGTATGGTCCTCGCCATGCACTCGCCTGATGTCCCCTCCGGAGCCGCCGGCCGGACCGGCCGCCCCCGCAGCGCCTCGGCGGACGCCGCGATCCTCGCCGCGACCCGGGACGCGCTGTGCGAGCTGGGCTGGTCGAAGGTGTCGATGGGCGATGTGGCGGCGCGGGCGGGGGTCGCCAAGACCACTCTGTACCGGCGGTGGTCGGGGAAGAACGAGCTGGTCGTGGACGCGGTCGCGGAGCTCTTCGACGAACTGGAACTCCCGGACCGGGGCTCCCTGGAGGCGGACGTCGAGTACGTGGTGCTGCGGTTCGCGGAACTGCTGCGGCGGCCGGAGGCGCGGACGGCGCTGATGGCGGTGGTCGCGGAATCCACCCGCGACGAGGCGCTCCGGGACCGGATCCGGTCGGCGATCGTGGACCGGCAGAAACGTCTCGTCGTACTGGGCCGGGAACGGGCCCAGGCCCGTGGCGAACTCCCGTACGAGGAGGACGAGGACCTGGCCGGCCGGACCACGGACCTGATCTTCGACGTGATCGCGGGCACGGTGGTCCATCGCGCGCTGGTCAGCTCGGAGCCGGTGGACGAGTTGTGGGTGGCCACGTTCACCACCCTCCTGATGCACGGCCTACGCGGCACGTGACCCCCGGCCCCCGCCCCGGGGCCCCGGGCCGGACCGACGTCGCGGGACCGAGGCGGCGCCCCGCGCGGCTGCCGGCCCAGGCCCGGCGACGCCGGATGCGCCAGGGCGAAGCCCTGGGCGGCCGGACCGAGGCCGGACCGAGGCGCGGGGGCGCGGGGCGGAGGCCCCTTGGCGGCGCCGCAACCGGCTACCGGGCCGGAGCGCAGGAGGCGCCAGGGCGCCATACCCCAGCCATCCAACGCGCAAAGCGCGACAGCGCCGGGTCCGGACCGAGGCGCAGGGCGCGGAAGCGCGGGGCGGAGGCTCCGTGGTGGCGCCGCACCCGGGTACCGGGCCGGGCCCGCGCAAGGGCGCCGCACCCGGGTACCGGGCCGGGCCCGCGAGGGCCGGGCCCGGGCTGGGGCGCCGGGCCCGGCTGGGGCCGGGTTAGAAGCCCGGGGGTTCTGTGTAGGTGCCCCATTCGTCCCGGAGGGCGTTGCAGATTTCGCCCAGGGTCGCCTCCGCCCGCACCGCGTCCAGCATCGCCGGGATCATGTTCGAGCCGTCCCGGGCCGCGTCCAGCATCGCCTCCAGCGCGCCCCGCACCTTCTCCTCGTCCCGCCGCCCCTTGCGCTCGCCGAGGACCCGGACCTGCTCCCACTCCACCTCGTGGCTGACCCGGAGGATCTCCAGGTCCCCGGTGACCGAGCCGTGGTGGACGTTGACGCCGACGACCCGCTTGTCGCCCTTCTCCAGCGACCTCTGGTACTGGAAGGCCGATTCGGCGATCTCGCCGGTGAACCAGCCGTCCTCGATACCGCGCAGGATGCCCGAGGTGATCGGGCCGATCGGGTGCCGGCCGTCCGGGTGGGCGCGCAGCCCGCGCTCCCGGATCTGCTCGAAGATCTTCTCCGCGTCGGCCTCGATCCGGTCGGTGAGCTGCTCGACGTACCAGGAGCCGCCCAGCGGGTCGGCCACATTGGCCACCCCGGTCTCCTCCATCAGCACCTGCTGGGTGCGCAACGCGATCTCCGCGGCCTGCTCGCTCGGCAGCGCGAGGGTCTCGTCCAGGGCGTTGGTGTGCAGGGAGTTGGTGCCGCCGAGGATGGCCGACAGGGCCTCCACCGCCGTGCGCACCACGTTGTTGTACGGCTGCTGGGCCGTCAGCGAGACCCCGGCGGTCTGGGTGTGGAAGCGCAGCCACATGGCCTTGTCGGACTTCGCGCCGTACACCTCCTTCATCCAGCGGGCCCAGATCCTCCGGGCGGCGCGGAACTTCGCGATCTCCTCGAAGAAGTCGAGGTGCGCGTCGAAGAAGAAGGACAGGCCGGGGGCGAAGACATCGACGTCGAGCCCGCGGGAGAGGCCGAGCTCCACATAGCCGAAGCCGTCGGCGAGGGTGTACGCGAGCTCCTGCGCGGCCGTGGCCCCGGCCTCGCGGATGTGGTAGCCGGAGACGGAGAGCGGCTTGTAGGCGGGGATGCCGGTGGCGCAGTACTCCATGAGGTCGCCGATGAGCCGCAGGTGCGGCTCGGGCTCGAAGAGCCACTCCTTCTGGGCGATGTACTCCTTGAAGATGTCCGTCTGCAGGGTGCCGTTGAGGACGGCGGGGTCCACGCCCTGCCGCTCGGCCGCCACCAGGTACATGCAGAAGACCGGCACGGCCGGGCCCGAGATCGTCATCGAGGTGGTGACGTCCCCGAGCGGGATGTCCTTGAACAGGACCTCCATGTCGGCGGCGGAGTCGATGGCGACCCCGCAGTGCCCGACCTCGCCGAGGGAACGGGGGTCGTCGGAGTCGCGGCCCATCAGGGTGGGCATGTCGAAGGCCACGGAGAGCCCGCCGCCGCCGGCGGCCAGGATCATCTTGTAGCGCTCGTTGGTCTGCTCGGCGTTGCCGAAGCCGGCGAACTGCCGGATGGTCCAGGTGCGGCCCCGGTAGCCGGTGGCGTGCAGGCCGCGGGTGTACGGGTACTCCCCCGGCCACCCGATCCGCTCGAAGCCCTCGTACGTGTCTCCGGGGCGGGGGCCGTAGACGGGCTCGACGGCATCACCGGAGAGCGTGGTGAAGTCCGCGTCCCGCTTGCGGGCCTTGTCGTAACGGGCCTGCCAGCGGCGGCGGCCCTCCTCGATGGCGTCAGCGTCCATACCTTCGAATTTACTAGGACGTCCTAGTAAATGTCGATGGCAAACCCCCGGAGAGTCGCTCCGGGGGTGCCTCGCTCCAGTGGGACGCGAGCCTCAGGCCTTGGCGGGGGCGGCGGCCGGGCCGCCGAGGACCAGCGGCTCGACCTCGGCGCGGACCTTGCGCTCGACGAAGAAGGCGGCGAGCGGGATGGTGCCGCTGACCAGGATCCAGAGCAGCTTGCCGAAGGACCACTTGGCCTTGGAGCCGAGGTCGAAGGCGAAGACCAGGTAGACCATGAAGAGCACACCGTGCGCCTGGGAGACCGCGAAGGTGAGGTCGGCGCCGGTGTCGAAGCCGTACTTGGCCACCATGCAGGCGCAGAGGATCAGGAGCATGACCGCGGTCACGTAGGCCATGACGCGGTAGCGGGTCAGCACGCTTCGTTTCATGCGGACGAGCCTAACCGGCCGGAAAACGGCGGCGGACCCGGGAGCGCCCCGCCCGCCGGGCCCGCTCGGGGCCGGGCCGGGCCGCGGGCGGCGGGGCCGTGACGAAGCTCACCGGCCGGCGCTTCCGGCTGCGGCGACTACTTCTCGTCGAAGTCCGCGGCGGCCACCCGCAGCGGCCGGAGCATGGCGAAGATCTCCGCGCACTCCTCGGCGTCGTACGCGCCGAGCCCGAAGTCCATGGCCATCAGGTCCCGGGTGGCCGCCTCCACCACCTCGCGGCCCTTGTCGGTGATCGACGCCAGGGTCCCGCGCCCGTCGTTCGGGTTCGGCCGCTTGGCCACCAGACCGGACTTCATCAGCCGGTCGACGGTGTTGGTCACCGAGGTGGGGTGGACCATCAGCCGCTCGCCGATCTTCGACATCGGCAGTTCGCCGGCCTTGGAGAAGGTGAGCAGGACCAGGGCCTCGTAGCGGGCGAAGGTCAGCCCGTAGGGCTTCACCACGGCGTCGACCTCGCCGAGCAGGATCTGGTGCGCCCGCATGATCGAGGTGATCGCGGCCATGGAGGGGACCGGGCCCCAGCGCTGCTGCCAGAGCTCGTCGGCGCGGGCGATGGGATCGAAGGGAAGGCTGAGCGGCTTGGACACGCACCCGACCTTACCGGCCGGTCAGTTGGGGGACAGGCCCGTCTCATTCCCCGGGCCGGGGGCCGGGCCTTCCCCCGGGCCTTCCCCAGGGCCGTTCACCGGGCCGTTCACCGGGCCGTTCACCGGGACGGGCCCCGGCCCCTGACCCGGCGGGGCCCGGGCCGCCGGGTCAGGGGGTCAGCAGGCGGTCCCGGAGGCGGGTGACGAGGGCCTCGTCGATCCCCAGGCGCCCGGTCGCGTACGCGTGCACCGAGCCGTAGCGCTCCGTCAGGTCGGCCAGGAAGAGCCGGATGATCTGCTCCGGGGCCCGGCCGTAGGCCGGCCAGCGCAGGGTCCGGCCCGGGTTGGCCGCGTGCCAGTCCGCGACCAGGCGTTCGGTGGCCAGCTCGGTGAGCGCGAAGTCCGCGGCGATGACGTCCTCCGGGACGTCCAGCAGGGCGAGCACGAGTGCGGCCAGCAGACCGGTGCGGTCCTTGCCGGAGGCGCAGTGGAACACCTGCGGCCCGTCGTCGGCCGCCAGCGCCTCCAGCGCCTCGCGGAGCTCCTCCGCCCCGTCCTCGGCGACCTCGGCGAACCGGTCGGCGAGGTAGCGCCAGGGGTCCAGCTCCGGATCGATCTCGGCCTGGTCGTACGGCCGGTGCTCGATGCTCAGGTTCCGGTACGTCAGGCCGTCCTGCTCCGGGACCCGGCCCTTCGCCTCGATCTCCCAGGGGTAGCGCAGGTCGATCACGGTCCGTATGCCCAGCTCCCGGAACCGTTCGAGGTCCGCCTGCGCGGCGGCCCCGGCGAGCTTCCCCAGCGAGTCGGACCGGTACAGCCGCCCCCAGCGGAGCTCCCGCCCGTCCCGGGTCCGATAGCCGCCCATGTCACGGAAGTTGTGCAGGTGCGCGAACTCGATGTGTCGTCTCATGGGCCGCACTTTAAGGGTGTCCCCATCAGCTGATGATCAAGACGAGTCCGACGGCGAAGACCGCGTAGAACAGTCCGGCGCCCGCGAGACGGGCGGGCGTGAGTCTGCCGGTGCGCATGCCCAGGAGGAGGTGGGCGATCGCGGCGAGGGTGACGACCCCGGACCACAGCAGGGCGCCGTCGAAGTGCCAGCCGGTGAAGAGCAGGCCGATGCCGCTGGGGACGGTGGCCTGGATCATCATGGAGCCGGAGATATTGGCCAGGGCCAGCTCCGTCTTGCCCTGCCGGACCCAGATGACCGCGTTCATGATCTCTGGGAGTTCGGTGGCGATCGGGGCCAGCAGGAGCGCGGTGACCGTCGCGGACAGGCCGAGCATCGGGCCGATGACATCGAGCTGCTTCACGAAGAACTGCGCGGCGAAGAAGATCACCACGAGGGCCGCCAGGGTCTGGACGACCACGGCCCAGGTCGCCGGGGAGGCGGCCGAGGGCTGGAGCTTCAGCGGCTCCAACGGCTCGTCCTCGTCGTCCGTGCCCGCGTCGTCGGCGCGGCTGCTGCGGATCTCCCGCCAGAAGTAGACCGCGTAGGCCGCGAAGAACAGCAGACCGAGCGCGGGCTTGAAGGCGAAGGCGACCAGGCCGAGCGCGATCTTCAGGAAGAACACCGGCAGGAACCACGCCTGGTCCTTGGCCAGGCGCTGTATGTCCTTCGCATCGCCGAGGACCGCACCGCCGGGCCCCGCGAGGTCCGCACCCGGGCCGGTGTCCTCGCCGGAACCGGAACCGGAACCGGCGCCTGCACCGGCGCCTGCGCCGGCGAGGACGGCGGCCCGGTCCCTGCGGCGCTTGAGGAGCAGCATGGCGCCGGTCACGCCATAGGCAACGGTGGCCAGGGCGAGCGGGCCGCCCATGGCGGCGCCGACGCCGAGGTTCCTGGCCTCGTCGGTGGCACCGGTGGTCACGGCGACCAGGGTCACCACGGACTCGGGCAGGGCGGTACCGAAGGCGGCCAGGATCGTGGCGACCGCCGTCTTCCCGACTCTGAGGCGCTCCCCCAGCCACTCCACCGCGTTGACGAACCACTCGCAGGAGAGGTAGATCGCCACCGCGCACACGATGAGCAGTACGAAATGGATCACGGGATCGTCCGGCCTTCCCGCACCGGCGGGGGCCTCGAAGAACGATCGGCGCGGGAGCGGCGGACGGCTTCGGCCCCGCCGGCGCGCTGATATGCGTCGTCGACAAATGGGCCGAAGGTCTCGCCCACCCGCATCCGAACCGGAGGCGGGCCCGGCCACCGGGAACCCGGAGGCTCCAGTGTGTCGATGACCGGTATCTCGGGGCTACTCCCCTTCGCGCCGCCCACTATAACCGTCGGCATCGCCACGATATACAGCGGTATGAGGCGGAGTACGGCGGCATGCAAATTCACCACCGGTTCAGCCCAGGTGTGGCGACCTGCTGTGATTCGTCCGACATGTCACGATGTCCCAGCCCGCTGCCATCTGCCCTCGGGCCCGCCCAGCCCGCCTCGCCCGCCCGGAGGAAGCCGGATGCCAGGCCCCAGACGCCGACCCCTCGCCCCACTCGTCGTGACGCTCACCCTGGCGTCGGCCCTGGCCCTGGCCGCCGGCTGCACCTCGGACCGGACCGCTCCGGCCGCTCCGCCCGCCCCGGCCGCGGGCGCCGCCGGCCTCCCGGAGGACGGAGAGGAGTCCCCGTTCTGGGTGGACCCGCAGAGCGAGGCGGCCCGGCAGGTCGAGGCCTGGGAGGCACACGGACGCACCGCCGATGCGCAGGTCCTGCGGCGGATCGCGGACCGGCCGACGGCGCTGTGGGGGCCGGCGGGCGATCCGGGACCGGAGCTCCGGCGGGCGGCGCGCAGCGCCAAGGCGGCGAAGCGGACGCTGGTGCTCACCGCGTACCAGCTCCCGCACCGGCGGGACTGCGGCCGGCCCTCGGCGGACGGGGCGTCAGCCGGCGGGGCATCGGCCCGCGGGGCCAAGGACGGGCCCGCCTACCGCCGCTGGATCGACGCCTTCGCCGCGGCCGTCGGCGACGCCAGGGCGCTGGTGGTCCTGGAGCCGGGCGCCCTGCCCCAGCTCCTCGAGGGCTGTACCCCGGCCGCCCGCCGCGAGGAACGGCTGCAGCTGCTCTCCGAGGCCGTGGACCGGCTCAAGCGCAACCGCAACACCAAGGTCTATCTGGACGCCGGGAGTCCGGCGTGGGTCCGGGACCCGGCCCGGCTGGTGGAGCCGCTGCGGGCCGCCGGGCTGGACCGGGCCGACGGCTTCGCCGTCAATGTCTCCGACTTCCAGTCCGATGCGGTCGGCCGTGCGTACGGCGCCGAGCTCGCCGAGCGGACCGGCGTGAGGCACTTCGTCCTGGACACCGGCCGCAACGGGGACGGCCCGCTGCCCGGCGACCCGGACCAGGCCCGGTGCAATCCGCCCGGCCGGTCGCTCGGCACCCCGCCCACCGACCGGACGGGCGACCCGCTGGTCGACGCGTACCTGTGGATCAAGCCGCCGGGCGCCTCGGACGGCACCTGCCGAGGCGGCCCGACGGCCGGCACCTGGTGGCCGGACTACGCCCTGGGCCTGGCCCGCCGGGCCCGTCAGTAGCGCCAGGCGGTACGGCCCCGCCGGCCCGGCCGGCGGTACGGGCGACCAGCCCGGCCTTTCAGACGACCGGTACGGGCGGCCGGCCCGGCCTTGCGGGCGCCGGCCAAGCCCGGCGGTACGGCCCCGCCGGTACGGACAGCAGGCCCGGCAGTAGAGCCAGGCGGTACCGGCGACAGCCAGGCGCGGCGGTACGGCCCCGCCGGTACAGGCGGCAGTGGCGCCCGGCGGTATGGGCGCCGGTACGGCCGGCCCGGCCCGGCAGTACGGCCCCGCGGGTACGGGCGACCGGCCCGGCCCGGCCTTGCGGGCGCCGGCCAGGCCCGGCGGTACGGCCCCGGCGGTGCGGGCGCCCGTGGCAGTTCGGCGGCCGGCCGGTGGCTCAGCGGCGGGTGCCGCGGCGGAGGCCGTGGCGGACCGCCCGCTGGCCGAGGGGGCCCAGCCCCTCCAGCACCTGGGCCAGGTCCGCCAGCTGCTCCAGCGCAGCCAGCGCGCGGTCCGCCCCCTCCGGATCCACCCCTTCGTACAGCTCGATGCCGACGAACGAGGCCGCCATCGCCCGGGCCAGCCCGGCCGGGTCGGCGAACTCGCCCAGCGGGGTCGCGGCCAGCAGCCGGGTCAGTACGCCCTCCAGCTCCGCCACCCACAGCGCCAGACCGCCGGCCGTCGCCGCGGCCAGGGCCGGCTGGGTCTGGCCCGCGGCCAGCAGCTGGCCCAGCATGGCGACATGGCCGGCCGCCCGCTCCTCCTCGTGCATCTCACGGGCGAAGTCCAGGAGTTCGGCGAGCGAGCCCACCCCGGCCAGCCGCTCACGGTGGCGGGACACCCGCTGCTCCGCACCGAACCGGCAGGCCGCGGAGAGCAGTTCGTCCACCGAACCGAAGTGGTAGAAGATCAGGCCCTGGTTGACCCCGGCGGTGGCCGCGATGCTGCGCGCCGAGGTCTTGGCGATGCCCTGTTCCACCAGCGTGCGCAGCGCGCCGGCCAGCAGCTTCTCCTTGGTCGTCGCGCTCACGCGCGCACCTCCTCCCGGACCGGGCGCAGGTCCTTGCGGACGGCGTGCCCGGCGATGTCGACGTATTCGGCGGTGAAGGAGCCCTCGTACCCGAAGAGCGGGCCGAAGCGGCGGTTCACCACCCGGACGCGGATCCGGAAGCGACCGCTGCGCTCGTCGTAGGACTCCCGCACCTCGGCGTCGCCGCCGATCCAGTCGGGCACCCGGACGTCGACCGGCCCTTCCCGGAACCGGTGTTCGCCGGAGCGGATGAGCAGCGAGCCGTCCGGCTCGGCGGTCATGTGGAGGTCGCTGGCCAGGTGCTGGTGGGTTCCGAGGTAGTCGAGAATGCAGTTCCGTTCCGCGCTGTGGACCATGGTCGCATCGAACCGGCGCGACCCGTCCGGCAGACGGAAGGTGCGGACGAAGGTGACGGTCTCGCGGCCGAACGAGTCGGTGTACGGCATGTTCTCGATGACGAAGGGGACGTTCCGTCCCTCCCTCGGAACCAGGATGTTGCGGAGCCCGCCGAGGTGGAGGAAGGGCTTCACAAAGCCGGGGCCGTGCCAGATCCGGTCCATGCTGCCCCGCCCGATGCAGCCTTCCCCGCTGTCCAGGCCGACCGAGAAGCGGCGCTGGAGCTGCGGGTGGAGGCGGTCGAAGTCGGCGCCCATCTGGGTCCGGAAAATAGAGGAATGGGTCATGGCCGGTCCAGGGTGGCGAGCAGGCGGGGGGCGGGGGCGGCGGCCCGGCCGGGCGGGGTGCGCAGGCAGCGTCGGGCGGCGGGGGTACCGGGCAGCGGCGGCAGCAGCAGGGCGGCGGCCACGGGCAGCACGGCGAACACGGCCGGCAGCAGTACGGCGGCCAGGACGCAGACCAGCAGCCGTACGGCCGTCTCGGCCAGGGCCCGGGCGAGCCCGGCGGCCGGGCTGGTCCCGCGTTCGCACCACAGCCGCAGCCGGTCGAAGGACCAGGCGGTGGCCCAGCCCATCAGCGGCCGGAAGACCAGCCGGTCGGCGAGGGCGCCGAAGCGGCCCCAGCGCGGCCGGTAGTCGTAGCCGGTGAGGAAGCGGATGCCGTCGGGGCCGGGGACGTAGCGCCAGTACCCGCTGCCGGAGGCGATCAGCGAGAGCGGGTGCGCGGAGGCGAACCGGAGGGCGGAGACCCGGGTGCCGTCGGCCCGGTGGGCCTCGCCGGAGCTGACTCCGGTGCCGTCCACGGCGAGGAAGGGCAGCACCCGGGTGGCGTACCGGAAGCGCTGCGGTTCGCCTTCGGCGCGCGGCAGGTAGTCGATGGAGGTGAACCGCAGATCCCAGCGCTGGTGCTGCGTGGGGTTCTGGCTGCGCTCCCACAGCTCCGGCAGCCCGGTCCGCACGACCGTCTCGACGTAGAGCCCCATGGCCTCCCCTTGCCCCATCCAATTTTTGAGCGATCGCTCTAACCGGACCCTAGACGGAGTTGAGCGACCGCTCAACCCTTTGCCCGAACATTTTTGAGCACTCGCTCAAACAGTCCCCGACGTGCGGGAACGCAAAAAACCCCCGGCCCGGGAGGGACAGGGGCTGTGCTGCTCGTGAACAGTGCCCGGGGCGGGCGCTCGGCGCTCAGCCGTCGGCGAGGTGGCGTTCCACCGTCTCGACCTTCGAGGTGATGCCGTCCGTGACGCCGGGCCGGATGTCCGCCTTCAGGATGAAGGAGACCCGCGGTGCCCGCTCCTCCACCGCCGCCACGGCCCGCCGGACGACGTCCATGACCTCGTCCCACTCGCCTTCGACGGTGGTGAACATGGCGTCGGTGCGGTGGGGGAGGCCGGACTCGCGGACCACCCGGACCGCGTCCGCCACGTACTCGCCGACCTCTTCCCCGACCCCGAGCGGGGTCACGGAGAACGCGACGATCACGCCGTCGCGCCTTCCTGGCCGGCCACCTCGCGCGCCCGCGCCGCCATCACGCTGTCGGCCTCGTCGCGCTTGAGCAGCTTGTCCCCGTACAGCCCGCCGAAGGGCACCAGGGCCAGCACGAAGAACAGGGCGACCTTCTTCACCGGCCACTTCGCCCGGTTCCACACGTCCAGCAGGAAGATCGCGTAGATGACGAAGAGGATGCCGTGCAGGATGCCCAGCGGCATCATCAGGTAGTCGATGTCCGAGACCCGGCTCAGCAGCGAGCCGAAGATCAGCAGGGCCGGGAACGACAGCGCCTCCGGAACGGAGACGAGGCGCAGCCGGTGCAGGGCGGAAGCGGTCTTGATGTCCACAGTGAGCCTTCGGAAGGTGGCCGGGGGTCCGTCCCAGTGTCTCAGCCGGTTTACGTGATCTTGACCCGGGGCGCCGGTTCGCGGCCGATATCGGCCTGTGGCTCTGTTCGGGTTCGCCCACTGCCGATACCTTCATCCCCGTGGCTCAGTTCCGACTCCAAGGCAGCAAGGTGCTCGCCGTCGACCTGACCGGCGACGCCGTGAAAGCGAAAAACGGCTCGATGGTCGCGTACGACGGCCAGATGGCCTTCAAAAAGATGTCCGGCGGCGGTGAAGGTCTGCGGGGCATGGTCACCCGCCGGCTCACCGGCGAACAGATGACCGTGATGGAAGTGCAGGGGCACGGCACCTGCTTCTTCGCCGACCGGGCGAGCGAGATCAATCTCGTCAACCTGCACGGCGAGAAGCTGTACGTCGAGTCCAGCAACCTGCTCTGCACCGACGCCGGGCTGCGCACCGGCACCAGCTTCACCGGCCTGCGCGGCGGGGCGACCGGCAACGGTCTCTTCACCACCACCGTGGAGGGCACCGGGCAGGCGGCGATCATGTCCGACGGCCCGGCGGTGGTGCTGCGCGTCAGCGCCCAGTACCCGCTGTCGGTGGACCCGGGGGCGTACATCGCGCACACCGGCAACCTCCAGCAGCACTTCCAGTCCGGGGTGACCTTCCGCACCCTGATCGGCGAGGGATCGGGCGAAGCCTTCCAGATCCGCTTCGAGGGCGAGGGCCTGGTGTACGTCCAGCCGAGCGAGCGCAACACCATCGGCGGTGACGTCTGATGCCGTTCCGCGAGATCAACTCGAAGATGATCGAGGCCCAGGTGATCCCGGGGCAGCGGCTCTACAGCCAGCGCGGCGCGATGCTCGCGTACCGCGGCGATGTCTCCTTCACCCCGAACCTCACCGGTGGCCAGGGCGGCGTCATGGGCATGATCGGGCGCCGGGTGGCCAACGAGCAGACCCCGCTGATGACGGTCGAGGGCAGCGGCACCGTGATGTTCGGCCACGGCGGCCACCACATCCAGGTGATCAACCTGACCGGCGAAACCCTCTATGTGGAGGCGGACCGGCTGCTGGCCTTCGACGGGACCCTCCAGCAGGGCACCATGTTCATGGGCTCCCAGGGCGGGGTCATGGGCATGGTCCGCGGCCAGGTGACCGGCCAGGGCCTGTTCACCACCACCCTCAAGGGCCACGGCGCGGTCGCCGTGATGGCCCACGGCGGAGTGATCGAACTCCCCATCGTCCCCAACCGCCCGGTCCATGTGGACCCGCAGGCGTACGTGGCCCACCACGGGGACGTCCGCAACAAGCTGTCCACGGCGCTGGGCTGGCGGGACATGGTCGGCCGCGGGTCCGGCGAGGCCTTCCAGCTCGAACTGTCCGGCCAGGGCGCGGTGTACGTTCAGGCCTCGGAGGAAAAACTGTGACCTTTGGACCTCCCATGGGCGGCCCCGTGATGGGCGGCCCGGCCGGCCCGACCGTCTTCGACCCCTACACCCTGCCGTCCGACGACAACGTCAACGCCTACACCTTCTGCGTGGAGCTCAAGGGGAGCCAGTGGTTCCTGCAGAAGGGCAAGATGATCTCGTACTACGGGCGCATCGAGTTCAACGGCATCGGCCACGGCCGCTTCGAGCGGCTGCTGCGCACCAGCTTCCACTCGCCGCTGCACGCCGCCGACTGGGTGGTGGCGGAGGGCCAGGGCAAGATGCTGCTGGCCGACCGGGCCTTCGACGTGAACTCGTACGACCTGGACAACGGCAACCTGACGATCCGCTCCGGCAACCTGCTCGCCTACCAGCCCTCGCTGGCGCTCAAGCAGTCGATCGTGCCCGGCTTCCTGACCCTCATCGGCACCGGGAAGTTCGTGGCGGCCTCCAACGGCCCGGTGGTGTTCATGGAGCCGCCGCTGCGGGTGGACCCGCAGGCGCTGGTGGGCTGGGCGGACTGCCCGTCGCCCTGCCACCACTACGACCACGGCTATATGACGGGCGTGATGGGCGGTCTGCGGCAACTCGCGGGAATCGGGGGAACTTCCGGCGAAGAGCACCAGTTCGAGTTCGTGGGGGCCGGCACGGTCCTGCTGCAGTCCACGGAGCTGCTGATGGCCGCGCAGCCGGTGGGGGCGGTCGGCGCGGAGCCGGGCGTGCCCGGCCAGCACGGCGGACACGGCGGACACGGCCAGCAGGGCGCCATGGGCGTCCCGCGGATGCCGGGCCAGCTGGGAGACCTCCAGCGCCGCTTCGGCCTCTGAGTCTCCGGCGTCCGATTCCGGCTCCGATCGTCCTATTTTTGTACGTAATTCAACTTCTTAGGTAGAGTTCATTCATGGAGACCATGGAGACCGAGACGGCCACCCGCTGGCTGACCGATGCCGAGCAGTGCGCCTGGCGCACCCACCTGGACGTCAGCAGGCTGCTGATGCACCAGCTGGAAAAGGATCTCCAACCCTTCGGACTCACCAACAACGACTACGAGATCCTGGTGAACCTCTCGGAGTCGGAGGACCACCGGATGCGGATGAGCGATCTCGCCACCGCGACCCTCCAGTCCAAGAGCCGGCTCTCCCACCAGATCACCCGTATGGAGACGGCCGGCCTGGTCCGGCGGGTGAACTGCGAGTCGGACCGGCGGGGCCTGTACGCAGTCCTGACGGACGAGGGCATGGAGACCATGCGGAAGGTCGCCCCGCACCACGTGGCATCCGTCCGCGCGCACTTCATCGACCTGCTGAGCCCGGAGGCGCTGGCGGCCCTGCACGCGTCCCTCACCCCGGTGGCGGACCACCTGCGGGACCGGCGCGGCAAGGTCTGAGCGGGCACGGATAAAGCCGCGGGCACGGAAAAAGCCGGCGGGCCCGCCCGTGAGGGTGCGGTCCCGCCGGCTTTCGCCGCGCCGGCACGCCGGCGCGGCGGCTACTTCATGGTCTTGGTGCCGCCGCCGTTACCGCCGCCGCCGTTCCCGTTCGGGATCGGCACGACCGGGTTGGTGATCACCCGCAGGCAGTCGAGGTTCGGGTAGGTCTCGATGAACTTCACGGGCTTGTCCCGCCAGTGGCCGATGATCGCGACCTTGTACGGGTCGAATTCCTTGGCACAGGCGGCGGGGCGGAACTTCAGGGCGTCGAAGTCCCCGTGCAGGGCGCGCAGGCGGTTGCAGGCGCCGACCGGATCGGGATGCACGCCGGGGCTGCCCGCCTCGGCGGTCCCGTCGGGATCGCAGGTCAGGTAGTAGTTCGAAACCCTGCCTCCCAGGACTTCGGTGACCGTGATCGAGAGCTGGGTGAGGGCTCCGTCGGCCTGTGCCGCGGGTGCGGCGAGGCCGATGCCGGCAGTGGCCAGAACGGTCGCGGCGACCGCGGCCAGACGGCGGGGGAGAACGCGCGAAGCAGTCATGATTCCCTCCTCGGGGATTGGATGACGCGAACGGGCGTCACGGAACGTATCCGTATCCCCGGGGCCTTCACATTGTGTGACATGCCGAAGAGCATCCGAATCCCCTGGGTGGGTCAGTGGGGCTCACCCTGATGCGGGCTCCGTGGCCTCTTCGTAGACTGGCGACGCCCTGGAATGCCCCGAAATGGTAGGGAGTGACGCGTCATGTCGAAGCGAGGCAACAAGCGACGGGCCCGCAAGAAGAAGGGCGCCAACCACGGGAAGCGCCCCAACGCCTGACCCACCCCGGGCCATCACGCAGGGCCACCACGCAGGGCCGCGCCTCCGAGCTCCGGGGCGCGGCCCAGCCACGGGCCCAGCCACCACGCGCAGCGGCCCGGTAGGGCTACGACCGCGTCAGGGTGGCGAGGAGCGCGTCCGAAGCCGCGTACGGGTCCAGCTCGCCCGCCGCGACCCGCCCCGCCAGCTCCTGCAGGTGGGTGTCCCCGTGCACATCGGCCAGCCGCTCCCGCAGCGCGGTGATCGCGATCGTCTCGACCTCCCGCGCGGCCCGCGCCGCCCGCCGCTCCGCCAGCACCCCGCGCTCGTCCATCCACGCCCGGTGCTTCTCCAGGGCCTCCACGACCTCGTCGATGCCCTCGCCCCGCGCGGCCACCGTCTTGATGATCGGAGGCCGCCAGTCCCCCGGGCCCCGCGCCTCGCCGAGCCCCAGCATGTGGTTCAGCTCCCGCGCCGTCGCGTCCGCGCCGTCCCGGTCCGCCTTGTTGACCACGTACAGGTCGCCGATCTCCAGGATGCCCGCCTTCGCGGCCTGGATCCCGTCGCCCATCCCCGGTGCCAGCAGCACCACGCAGGTGTCCGCCTGGGCGGCGATCTCCACCTCCGACTGCCCGACCCCGACCGTCTCCACGAGGATCACGTCACAGCCCGCCGCGTCCAGCACCCGGATCGCCTGCGGTGCGGCCCAGGACAGCCCGCCCAGGTGCCCGCGGGTGGCCATGGAGCGGATGTACACCCCGGGGTCCGACGCGTGGTCGGACATCCGGACCCGGTCGCCGAGCAGCGCGCCGCCCGAGAACGGCGACGAGGGGTCCACGGCCAGCACCCCGACCCGCTTCCCGGCCCGCCGGTACGCCGACACCAGCGCCGAGGTCGAGGTCGACTTGCCGACCCCCGGCGAGCCGGTCAGGCCCACCACGTAGGCCCCGCCGGTCAGCGGGGCCAGCGCCGCCATCACCTCGCGGAGCTGCGGGGACGCCCCCTCGACCAGTGAGATGAGCCGGGCGACCGCCCGGGGCCTGCCCTCGCGGGCCTGCGCCACCAGCTGGGGGACGTCCACGGTCATGCGTGCTGCGCTCCTCGGTTCGCTACGGCTGGCTGTACGGGGTCCGGGCCCGCGCGATCGGCGCGGGCCCGGACCCGGAAGACCGGTCAGGCCGGTCAGGCCCTCGGCACGCGCACGATCAGCGCATCGCCCTGGCCGCCGCCACCGCACAGGGCAGCCGCACCGACCCCGCCGCCGCGCCGCTTCAGCTCCAGCGCCAGGTGCAGGACCACCCGCGCGCCGGACATGCCGATGGGGTGGCCCAGGGCGATCGCGCCGCCGTTGACGTTCACCTTTTCCGGGGTCACGCCCAGGTCCTTCATTGACTGCACGGCCACCGCCGCGAAGGCCTCGTTGATCTCGATCAGATCGAGGTCGGCGACCTCCAGGCCCTCCTTCTTCAGCGCGTGCGCGATCGCGTTGGAGGGCTGCGACTGAAGGGAGTTGTCCGGGCCGGCCACATTGCCGTGGGCGCCGATCTCGGCGATCCACTCCAGGCCCAGCTCCTCCGCCTTCGCCTTGCTCATGACCACGACGGCGGCAGCGCCGTCCGAGATCTGCGAGGAGGTGCCGGCGGTGATGGTGCCGTCCTTGGCGAAGGCCGGGCGCAGCTTGCCGAGGGACTCGGCGGTGGTCTCCGCGCGGATGCCCTCGTCCGCCGAGAACAGCACCGGGTCGCCCTTGCGCTGCGGGATCTCGACCGGGGTGATCTCCGCCTCGAAGACGCCGTTCTTCTGCGCGGCTGCCGCCCGCTGGTGCGAGAGCGCCGCGAACTCGTCCTGGGGCGCGCGCTCGATGCCGAGGCGGCCGTTGTGCTTCTCCGTGGACTCGCCCATCGCGATGTTCTCGAAGGCGTCGGTCAGGCCGTCGTACGCCATCGCGTCGAGCATCTCGATCGCGCCGTACTTGTAGCCCTCGCGGGACTTCGGCAGCAGGTGCGGGGCGTTGGTCATGGACTCCTGGCCGCCGGCCACGACCACGTCGAACTCGCCGGCGCGGATCAGCTGGTCGGCCAGCGCGATGGCGTCCAGGCCCGAGAGGCAGACCTTGTTGATGGTCAGGGCCGGCACGTTCATCGGGATGCCGGCCCTGACGGCGGCCTGGCGGGCCGGGATCTGGCCCGCGCCGGCCTGCAGCACCTGACCCATGATCACGTACTGCACCTGGTCGCCGGCGATTCCGGCCCGGTCCAGGGCGGCCTTGATGGCGAATCCGCCGAGTTCGGCACCGGAGAAGGTCTTCAGCGAGCCCAGCAGCCGTCCCATGGGCGTGCGGGCCCCTGCGACGATCACCGAAGTGGTGTGGTTCGTTCCGGACATGAGGCGGATCCCCTTTCAACAAGGGAAGCTGAGGAGTGAACGAGGGTTCACACGAATGTACTGAGCGGTACCGGCGGCGTCACCGGCCTGTCGGTGTGATCGCGCGCACGTTGCGTAACCACCCTCCGTAGCAGTGCACTGGTCCCATGCTGACAAGAATCGACCACATCGGGATCGCCTGCTTCGACCTCGACAAGACTGTCGAGTTCTACCGTGCCACGTACGGGTTCGAGGTGTTCCACACCGAGATCAACGAGGAGCAGGGCGTCCGCGAGGCCATGCTCAAGATCAACGAGACCTCGGACGGCGGGGCCTCCTACCTCCAGCTGCTCGAACCCACCCGGGAGGACTCCGCGGTCGGCAAGTGGCTGGCCAAGAACGGCGAGGGCGTCCACCACATCGCCTTCGGCACCGAGGACGTCCGCGGGGACTCCGAGGCCATCCGCGGCAAGGGGGTCCGCGTGCTCTACGACGAGCCCCGTACCGGCTCCATGGGATCGAAGATCACCTTCCTCCACCCCAAGGACTGCCACGGCGTCCTCACCGAACTGGTCACTTCCAACCCCGAGCACTGACCTCACCTATATCCCCGGCCGGTAGAGTGGCGGATGGCTCGGCCGGGGTTCGGTGCGGAAGGGGTCGGGGCCCTGTGACCCTTGCCCCGGTATCTGACACCATTTCCCCGGGGGCGCCGTTCAGCGGGCGGACGGTGCTCATTTGGGAGTGAGCTTGCGACCAGGGGACGGATGGGACCGCGCTGTGCGGGGCTACGAACGCCAGGAGAGCCATCAGGCTGAGGCCGACCATCTCTCGCGCTTCGAGGCCGAGATGGAGCGGCTGAAGAAGGAGCGCGAGAAGGCCGTCCAGCACGCCGAGGACCTGGGATACCAGGTCGAGGTGTTGCGGGCCAAGCTCCACGAGGTGCGTCGCGCTCTCGCGTCCCGCCCCGCGTACGAGAACCAGGACCTCGGCTACCAGGCCGAGCAGCTGCTGCGCAATGCGCAGGTCCAGGCCGACCAGATGCGCGCCGACGCCGAGCGCGAGCTCCGCGAGGCCCGGGCCCAGACCCAGCGCATCCTCCAGGAGCACGCCGAGCACCAGGCGCGGCTCCAGGCCGAACTGCACGCCGAGGCCGTCAACCGGCGCCAGCGGCTGGACCAGGAGCTCAACGAGCGCCGGCAGACCGTCGAGGCGCACGTCAACGAGAACGTGGCCTGGGCCGAGCAGCTGCGGGCCCGTACGGAGTCCCAGGCCCGGCGGCTGATGGACGAGTCCCGCGCCGAGGCCGAGCAGTCGCTGAACGCCGCCCGCGCCGAGGCCGCCCGGGTCGCCGAGGAGACCCGCCGCCGGCTCGCCGAGGCCTCCGAAGCGGGCCGCGCCGAGGCCGAGGCCACCCTGCTGCGCGCCCGGAAGGAGGCCGAGCGGCTGCTGTCCGCCGCCTCCTCGCAGGCCCAGGAGGCCACCGAGCACGCCGAACGGCTGCGCTCCACCGCCTCCGCCGAGTCCGAGCAGACCCGGCAGCAGACCCTGGACCTCGGCCGGGTGGCCGACCAGCGGGTCCAGGAGGCCGAGAGCACCCTGCGCGAGGCCCGCGCCGAGGCCGAGAAGGTGCTCGCCGAGGCCAAGGAGGCCGCCACCAAGCAGCTGGCCTCCGCCGAGTCCGTCAACGAGCAGCGCACCCGCACCGCCAAGGAGCAGGTCGCCCGGCTGGTCGGCGAGGCCACCAAGGAGACCGAGGCGCTGAAGGCGGAGGCCGAGCAGGCACTCGCCGACGCCCGCGCCGAGGCCGAGCGGCTGCGCACCGAGGCCGGTGAGCAGGCCCGTACCGCCGCCGCCGAGGACACCGCCGCCCAGCTCGCCAAGGCCGCCCGGACCGCGGAGGACATCCTCAACAAGGCGTCCGAGGACGCCCGCGCCACCACCCGGGCCGCCAGCGAGGAAGCGGAGCGGATCCGCCGCGAGGCGGAGGCCGAGGCCGAGCGGCTGCACGCGCTGGCCGCCGAAGGTGCCGAGCAGCTCAAGGGCGCGGCCAAGGACGACACGGCCGAGTACCGGGCCAAGACCGTCGAGCTCCAGGAGGAGGCGCGGCGGCTGCGCGGCGAGGCCGAGCAGCTGCGCGCGGAGGCCGTCGCCGAGGGCGAGCGGATCCGCGGCGAGGCCCGCCGCGAGGCGGTCCAGCAGATCGAGGAGGCGGCGAAGACCGCCGAGGAGCTGCTGACCAAGGCCAAGGCGGACGCCGACGAGCTGCGCCGCGGGGCGGGCGCCGAGAGCGAGCGGGTCCGCGCCGAGGCCATCGAGCGGGCCACCGCGCTGCGCACCCAGGCCGAGGAGACCCTGGAGCGCACCCGCGCCGAGGCCGAACGGCTGCGCACCGAGGCCGAGGAGGCCGCCGAGGCGCTGCGCGCCGAGACCGAGGAGGCGGTGCGCGAGCGCCGCGAGGAGACCGAACGGGCGCTGGCCGCGAAGCGGGCCGAGGCCGACACCGAGCTGGTGCGGCTGCACCAGGAGGCGGAGTCCCGGCTGTCCACGGCCGAGCAGACGCTGCGCGACGCCCGGACCGCGGCGGACGGCATCCGCCGCGAGACCACCGAGGAGACGGACCGGCTGCGGGCCGAGTCGGCGGAGCGGATCCGCACCCTCCAGGCACAGGCCGAGGCCGAGGCCGAGCGCCTGCGCACCGAGGCGGCCGAGGACGCCGGCCGGGCCCGCGCGGAGGCCGAGCAGGCCGCCGTACGGCTGACCGGCGAGGCGGAGGCCGAGGCCGAGCGGGTCCGGGCGGAGGCCCAGGAGACCGCGGACCGGCTGCGCGCCGAGGCGAAGGCGGCGGCCGAGCGGGTGGCCGAGGAGGCCGCCGAGGCCCTTGCCGCCGCCCAGGAGGAGGCCGCGCGGCGCCGCCGGGAGGCCGAGGAGACCCTGTCGGCCGCCCGCGAGGAGGCCGGCAGCGAGCGGGCCCAGGCCCGCGAGCAGAGCGAGGAGCTGCTGGCCGCGGCCCGCAAGCGGACCGAGGAGGCGCAGGCCGAGGCCGCGCGCCTGGTCGAGGAGGCGGACCGGCGGGCGGCGGAGCTGGTCTCCGCTGCCGAGACCACGGCCCGCGAGGTCCGGGAGTCGGTGGCCGGGCTGCGCGAGGAGGCCGAGGAGGAGATCACCGGCCTGCGCAGCGCCGCCGAGCACGCGGCGGAGCGTACGAAGACGGAGGCGGAGGCCGAGGCCGAGCGGGTCCGCGGCGACGCATACGCGGAGCGGGAGCGGGCCACCGAGGACGCCAACCGGATCCGCACCGAGGCGCGGGCCGAGACGGACGCGGCCAAGGCCCTCGCGGAACGCACGGTCGGCGAGGCCATCGCCGAGGCCGAGCAGCTGCGCAGCGACACCGCCGAGTACGCCCAGCGGGTGCGTACGGAGGCCACGGACGCGCTGGCCGCGGCCGAGCGGGACGCGGCCCGGACCCGGGCGGACGCCCGCGAGGACGCCAACCGGATCCGGTCCGAGGCGGCGGTCTCCCTGGAGGAGTCGCGCGCCGAGGGCGCCCGGATCGCGGCCGAGGCCGAGGCCGCGGCGGCCGGCACCCTGGACGAGGCGCGGGCCGAGGCCAACCGGGTGCGCACCGAGGCCGCCGAGCAGGCGGACCGGCTCATCAACGAGGCCACCACCGAGGCCGACCGGCACACGGAGGAGACCCGGGCGGCCAACGAGGCCACCCTGGGCGAGGCCGCGGCCGAGGCCGAGCGGATCACCGCCGAGGCGGCGGCCACCCTCGACGGGGCCCGCGCCGAGGCCGAGGCGCTCACCGCCAAGGCGGCCGAGACCCTGGCCGGCGCCGAGCGGGACGCGGCGAAGACGGTGGACGACGCGCGCGCCGAGGGCGCCCGGCTCATCGGCGAGGCCACCGCCGAGACCGAACGGATGACCATCGAGACGCAGGCGGCCAACGACCGTACGGTCGGCGAGGCGGCCGAGCGGGCCGAGGCCCTCAAGGCCGTGGCCGAGCGGATCCTGGACGACGCGCGCAACGACGGCGGCCGGATCATCGGCGAGGCCACCGCCGAGGCGGAGCGGGTCACCGCCGCCGCCGCGGAGACCCTGGCGGGTGCGGAGCGGGAGTCCGAGCAGACTCTGGACGAGGCGCGGGCCGAGGCCAACCGGCTGCGCACCGAGGCCGCCGAGCAGGCGGACCGGCTGATCGCCGAGGCCGCTTCGGAGGCGGAGAAGCTCACCGAGCAGACCCGCCGGGACAACGAGCGGACGGTCGGCGAAGCGGCCGGCGAGGCGGAGCGGCTGCGGGCCGAGGCCTCCGAGGCGCTGAGCTCCGCCCAGGAGCACGCCACCCGGACCCGGTCGGAGGCCGAGCGGGTCAAGGCGGAGGCGGCGGCCGAGGCCGAGCGCGCCCGTACGGAGGCCCGCGAGGAGTCCGAGCGGCTGCTGGACGAGGCCCGGGAGGCGGCCAACAAGCGGCGCAGCGAGGCCGCCGAGCAGGTCGACCGGCTCATCACCGAGGCCAGTGCGGAGGCGGAGAAGCTCACCGCCGAGGCCCGGAAGCAGGCTTTGGCCGCGACCACCGGGGCCGAGGAGCAGGCCGATGCGATGGTCGACGCGGCTCGCAAGGAGGCGGCCCGGATCACCTCCGAGGCGACCGTCGAGGGCAACTCGCTGGTCGAGAAGGCCCGGACGGATGCGGACGAACTGCTCGTCGGTGCCCGCACGGACGCAGCTGCCATAAGGGAGCGGGCGGAAGAGCTGCGCAGCCGGGTCGAGTCCGAGGTGGAGGAGCTGCACGAGCGGGCCCGCCGGGAGTCGGCCGAGCAGATGAAGTCGGCGGGCGAGCGGGTGGACAAGCTGGTGAAGGCGGCCACCGAGCAGAGCGCGGAGGCCGAGGCGAAGGCGAAGGAGCTGGTTTCGGACGCGAGCAGCGAGGCCTCGAAGGTCCGCATCGCGGCGGTCCGCAAGGCCGAACAGCTGCTGAAGGAGGCCGAGCAGAAGAAGGCGGAGCTGAGCCGGGAGGCCGAGGAAATCCTCGGCGAGGCCAGGTCCGAGGCGGAGCGGCTGGTCGAGGAGGGGCGCCGGGAGCTCGAGGTGCTGGTGCGCCGGCGCGAGGACATCCAGGCGGAGATCTCCCGTGTCCAGGACGTGCTTGAGGCGTTGGAATCATTCGAGGCACCCACGGGTGGCGGAAAGCCATCGGTGGGCGGTCAGGGTTCCGGTGGAGTGAAGGCGGGAGCGACAGCGGGTTCCACTCGTTCGAGTGGAAAGCAGTCCGAGGGCTAGCCAAAGCGCCTGGAAGTGTGCTCCTGATGGGACTTCAGGCAAACGAGCGGCAAGCATTCCGTCGCCTTGCCACTCAAAAGGGGTGTCATTGTCCAAGGCAAACACGGATTGACTCGATGACACGCCGCTCCGGCGCCTAGGATTCCCCTTAACACCTCACGTAGCACCTCATCGGTCTCATTCGACAGGAACCCCATGAGCGACACATCCTCCCCCTTCGGCTTCGAGCTCGTGCGGCGTGGTTACGACCGCGGTCAGGTGGACGACCGCATTACCAAGCTGGTCGCCGACCGTGACAGCGCACTGTCCCGCATCAACTCCCTGGAGAAGCGCATCGAGGAGCTCCACCTCGAAACGCAGAATGCCCAGGCCCAGGTCAACGACGCCGAGCCGTCGTACGCCGGTCTCGGCGCCCGGGTCGAGAAGATCCTGCGGCTCGCCGAGGAGGAGGCGAAGGACCTGCGCGAGGAGGCCCGTCGCGCGGCCGAGCAGCACCGCGAGCTGGCCGAGTCGGCGGCCCAGCAGGTGCGCAACGACGCCGAGTCGTTCGCCGCCGAGCGCAAGACGAAGGCGGAGGACGAAGGCGTCCGCATCGTCGAGAAGGCCAAGGGCGACGCCTCCACCCTGCGCGCCGAGGCCCAGAAGGACGCCGCCTCCAAGCGCGAGGAGGCCGACGCGCTCTTCGAGGAGACCCGCGCCAAGGCCGCCCAGGCCGCCGCGGACTTCGAGACCAACCTGGCCAAGCGCCGCGAGCAGTCCGAGCGCGACCTGGCCTCCCGCCAGGCCAAGGCGGAGAAGCGGCTCGCCGAGATCGAGCACCGGGCCGAGCAGCTCCGCCTGGAGGCCGAGAAGCTGCGTACGGACGCCGAGCGCCGGGCCCGCCAGACGGTGGAGACCGCGCAGCGCCAGGCCGAGGACATCGTGGCCGACGCCAACGCCAAGGCCGACCGCATCCGCAGCGAATCCGAGCGCGAGCTGGCGGCGCTCACCAACCGCCGCGACTCCATCAACGCCCAGCTGACCAACGTCCGCGAGATGCTCGCGACGCTGACCGGTGCGGCGGTGGCGGCGGCCAACCCGATCGTCGACGACGAGCCGGTCTCCCGCGGCGTGCCGGCCCAGCAGAGCCGCTAGTACCCCCGCTCGGTACGTCCCGCTACGCCACAACCCGTACACCGGCAGTACACCCCCGGTACTGTTCGGCAGCAGGAAGCCCCCGTGCCCGAAGGCCCGCGCCCTTTTCAACTGGCGTCGGGCCTTCGGCCGTTCTAGTGTCAGGCGCATGATCGAGCTTGAGGGACTTACGAAACGTTTCGGCGCGAAGACCGCCGTCAACAACCTCAGCTTCCAGGTCAGACCGGGAGTGGTGACCGGCTTCCTCGGCCCCAATGGGGCCGGCAAGTCGACCACCATGCGCATGATGCTCGACCTCGACAACCCGACCAGTGGCACGGTCCGGATCGACGGCAAGCACTACCGGGATCTGCCGGAGCCGCTGAAATACATCGGAGCGCTGCTGGACGCCAAGGCCATGCACGGCGGGCGCAGCGCCTACAACAACCTGCTCTGCCTCGCCCAGTCCAACCGGATCCCGGAAAGCCGGGTGGCCGAGGTGCTTGACCTGGTCGGACTGACCGCCGTGGCCAAGAAGAAGTCGAAGGGCTTCTCCCTGGGCATGGGGCAGCGGCTGGGCATCGCCGCCGCACTGCTCGGCGACCCCGAGATCCTGATGTTCGACGAACCCGTCAACGGCCTGGACCCGGAGGGAATTCTCTGGATCAGGAATCTCATGAAGGGTCTTGCGGCGGAGGGAAGGACGATCTTCGTTTCTTCTCACCTGATGAGCGAAATGGCTTTGACCGCCGAGCATTTGATCGTGATCGGCCAGGGAAGGCTGCTGGCCGACACCTCGATGTCGGATTTCATCCAGCAGAACTCGCGCAGTTACGTACAGCTGCGCACCCCTCAGCAGGAACGCCTCAAGGACGTCCTGCACGAGGCGGGAATCGCGGCCATTGCGGTCCCGGGCACCGGCACGCTGGAGATCGACGGCGCGACCACCGAGGAGCTCGGCGAACTGGCCGCCCAGCACCAGATCGTGCTGCACGAACTGAGCCCGCAGCGGGCTTCACTGGAGGAAGCGTTCATGCGTATGACGGCGGACGCGGTCGAGTACCACGCCCATGCCCCCGGCACCCCGGGAGTCCCGCCGCAGGCCGGTGTGGCCGCCGACAACCCGGCCCGCCCGGCCGACGTCCCCGCCTGGGGCGCCGGCTTCGAGGCGACCCGCAAGGACGGCGAGTGACCATGGCCCTCTCCGCCGTTCTCAAGTCCGAGTGGACCAAGATCCGCACGGTCGCCTCCACCAGCTGGACGCTCGCCCTCGCCTTCCTCGTCACCGTCGGCTTTGCCGCGCTGTTCAGCGCCACGGCCGATCCGGCGAAGATCGAGAGCTTCGATCCGACCGCGACGAGCTTCAGCTCGATGCAGTTCGGGCAGCTGGCGATGATCGTCTTCGGTGTGATGGTCGTGAGCACCGAGTACAGCACCGGCATGATCCGCACCTCGCTGGCCGCAGTACCGAACCGCTCCCGCTTCCTGCTCGGCAAGATGGCCGTGGCGACCGGGCTCGCCCTGGCCGTCGGCATGCTGACCAGCTTCGTGTCGTTCTTCCTCACGCAGGCGCTGCTGGGAGACGACGGCATCGGCATCGGCGAGGAGAACGTGCTGCGCGCCGTCGTCGGCGCCGGCCTGTACATGGCGCTCCTCGCCCTGTTCTGCATGGGCGTGGCCGCCATGCTGCGCAGCTCGATCGCCGCCATCAGCATCCTGATCCCGTTCTTCCTGATCCTCTCGAACGTCCTCGCGGGCTTCGAGGCCACCCGTCCCGTCGGTCAGTACCTGCCCAGCAACGCCGGGTCGAGGATCATGCTGGTCGTCCCGGACGCCTTCGGGAGCCCCGAGACCCCCTACGGTCCCTGGGGCGGCATCGGGATCATGGGGCTGTGGGTCGCCGCCGCCGTGATCGGCGGGCTGCTGGTGCTGAAGAAGCGCGACGCCTGACGCGACGCCTGACCGCTGCCGGTCCGGGCCGGTCTCAGGGGTACCTCAGGGGTAGCTCAGGGATCGGCCCGGGACGGAACCGTACGCCGCTCGATATCCTCTTAAGCCTTACTCGGGCGAGACGCGCCCGGCCGGCAAGGGGCAGAGCATGATCGAGGCAGTCGGACTGACCAAGCGCTTCGGCGCGAAGACAGCCGTCGACCAGCTGTCCTTCCAGGTCAGGCCAGGTCACGTCACCGGCTTCCTGGGACCGAACGGGTCCGGGAAGTCCACCACCATGCGCCTGATCCTGGGCCTGGACCGGCCCACCTCCGGGCGGGTCACGATCAACGGCCACCCCTTCCGGGAGCTGCCCCACGCACAGCGCATCGTCGGCGCCCTGCTCGACGCCAAGGCCGTGCACGGCGGCCGTCGGGCCCGCACCCACCTGCTCGCCCTCGCCCAGCTCTCCGGCATCCCGGAGAAGCGGGTGGACGAGGTGCTGGGGGTGGTCGGCCTCCAGGACGTGGCCCGGCAGCGGACCAAGGGCTTCTCCCTCGGCATGGGCCAGCGGCTCGGCATCGCCGCCGCCCTGCTCGGCGACCCCCAGGTGCTGCTGTTCGACGAGCCGGTCAACGGCCTCGACCCGGAGGGCATCCTCTGGGTCCGCAATCTGATGAAGCAGCTGGCCGCCGAGGGCCGGACCGTGTTCGTCTCCTCACATCTGATGAGCGAGATGGCACTGACCGCCGACCACCTGATCGTGATCGGGCGGGGGCGGCTGCTGGCCGACATGGGCGTCCAGGAGTTCATCGCCCACAACTCGGCCGGATTCGCTCGGGTCCGGGTCGCCGACACCCAGCCGGATGGCTGGAGCGCCCTGGGCGAGGTGCTCGCCAAGGAGGGCGCCCGGGTGCTCCAGGAGCCGGACGGCGCCCTGCGGGTGACCGGCCTGGAGCTGCCCCGTATCTCCGATCTCGCCCACGAAGCCGGTATACGCCTGTGGGAGCTGTCCCCGCACAAGGCCTCGCTGGAGGAGGCGTACATGCGGATGACCCAGAGCTCGGTCGAGTACACCTCCACCGACGACCCCCGGGCCGAGCTGTTCGCGCCCGAGCCGATGTCCCTGCCCGCCTGGGAGGACGAGGTGGCCCCGGAGCTGCCGGCCTCGACGGCCGCGGGCTTCTTCGCTCCCCCGCCGCCCGGGGCGGGCGCCGCCCCCTTCCTGATGCCCGGCAGCCCCGGGGACCTGGCGGGCACCCCGTCCGCGAGCAAGCCCAGCGTCGAAGGGGAATCCCGATGAGCGCCCCGGTGAACACCGCCCGGCAGGAGCAGCAGGACCGGCAGCGGTACGACTCTCCGCTGCCCGCCGCCCGGCCCACCCTCGTGCATGCGCTGGCCTCGGAGTGGACCAAGCTCGTCTCGGTCCGCTCCACCCTGTGGACCCTCGCCTCGCTGGTGGTCCTGGTGGTCGGCATCGGCAGCATCGCCGTGATCCAGACCACGGCCTACGACTACGAGCAGATGCCGTTCACCGGGCCCGCCATGTTCGGCCTGCTGGTCGGGCAGGTGTCGGTGATCGTGCTCGGCGTGCTCAGCATCTGCTCCGAGTACGGCACCGGGCTGATCCGCACCACCCTGACCGCGGCCCCCGACCGGTACCGGGTGCTGACCGCGAAGTACGTGGTCTTCGGCACGGTGGCCCTGGGCGCGGTGCTGTCCTCGGTCGCGCTGGTCGGCTTCTTCGCCGCCATGATGCACTCCGGTGCCGGCTCCGGTGTGCACACCGCCCGCGAATGGCTCTGGGCGGTGAGCGGCAGTGTGTACGTGACCGTACTCGGGGTGCTGGCGCTGGCGGTCGGGGCGCTGGTGCGGCACTCGGCCGGCGGGATCGCCGTGATGCTGGGCGTGGTCACCGTCCCGCCGGTGCTGGGCGCGATGCTCGGGGCCTGGGAGGCCACCCGCGATGTCGGGCAGACGCTGGTGACCTACAGCCCGCCGGTCGCGCTGATCCAGCTCTTCGGGGCGGACAGCAGTACCGGCTCCAGCGAGGCCATCCCCAGTGATCTCGCCCAGCTCGGACTGGTGGGCCTGGTCACGGCGGCGGCGGTGGCCGGCTCGTACCTGGTGGTCGGCCGCCGCGACGTGTAGCCGGTAGCTAGTACCGCGGGGCGTTCCGGGACCGCTGCACCTTCGAGGCGCGGCGGTCCTTCGCGTTCCAGCAGGCCTTGTGCCAGTGCCGCCGGTCGTCCACGCCGCCGTACTCCGGCCAGGCCACCAGGTGCGGGGTGCCGGAGGGGATCTCCTGGTCGCAGCCGGGGCAGCGGTAGCGCTTGCCCACCGAGCTCGCGCCCGCCACGTGCCGGATCTTCCAGTCCTCGCCCTGCCACTCCTCGGTGCTCTCCAGGCCGAAGCGGTCCAGACCGCCACGGGGGCCTTCCTCCGGGTTCTCGCCGCCCCTGGGGCGGTTGTGGCGCGGTGACACGTATACCTCACGAAGCTGCGGGCGGACGGGACTTTCTCCCAGACTACGCGGAGCGAGCCCGGGTACCCGCAGGGTGTTCACGGCGGCCCCCGCCGGACGGCGACTGAGCCGACAATCTCAATAACTTTCCTGTCAGGCCGTGCCTTTGGCACGTGTCAGACGTTGTTGCCATCGGGGGAAAGCCGCGTCAGCCGCAAGGAGGCAGAGGGCGATGCGCGTAGGAGCGTTTGTACTGGCAGCCCAGTTCCCGGGGCAGGGACAGGGGGAGGCGCTGCACCGTGCGGTGCGGACCGCCGAGGTGGCGGAGGAGGCCGGGCTGGATTCGGTCTGGCTGGCCGAGCACCACTTCGTTCCGTACGGGGTGTGCCCCTCGGCGGTGACCCTGGCCGCGCTGCTGCTCGGCCGCACCCGGCGGCTGCGGGTGGGCACGGCGGTGAGCGTACTGCCGAACACCCACCCGGTGGCCCTCGGCGAGCAGACCGCCCTGCTGCACCTGACCTCGGGCGGCCGGTTCACCCTCGGGGTGGGCCGGGGCGGGCCCTGGGTGGACCTGGAGGTGTTCGGCGGCGGCCTGCCGGCGTACGAGGAGGAGTTCCCGGACTCCCTGGACCTGCTGCGGCGCTGGCTGGCCGAACCGCGGGTCGGCTCGGCCGGCGGCCGGTACGGCTTCCGCGAGGTGGCCGTCGTACCGCGTCCGTCGGAGGCCCTGGACGCGGATGCGGCGGGACCGGAGGTGATCGTCGCCTGTACCTCTCCGGCCTCGGTACGGATGGCCGCCGAGCGGGGGCTGCCGATGCTGCTGGGCATGCACTGCGGGGACGAGGACAAGGCGGCCATGGTCGCGCTGTGGCAGGAGACGGCCCGCGCGGCCGGTCACCCCGCGGACACCGTGCGGAACGCCGGCCACGTCTCGGCAGGGGTCTGCCAGCTCGCGGACCGCACGGTAGATGCCCGGGAAACCCTGCTGAAGGCGATGCCCGGCTGGTTCAGGCTGGGTCTGGACGCGCATGTCACGGTCGACGGACGGCACCGCGCCATGCGGGACCCGGTGGCCTATACGGAACTGCTCTGCGAGCTGCACCCGGTGGGTACCCCGGACCTGGCCGTGGACCGGCTGGCGGCCACCGCCGAGCGCACCGGCATCACCCGGTTCGCGCTGCTGACGGAGGGCTCGGGCGATCTCGCCTCGACCGAGGAGAACGTCCGGCGGCTGGGCGGCGAGGTCGTGCCCCGGCTCGTGTGATGCGCTTCTCCCGGCCGTGGCTGCCGCCCCGGTATCGGTAACACCCCCCTGCGATGCGGAGCGGCAGCAAAAAGAGTCGGGACACCCCCGGCGGTCCCGCTAGCAGTCCCGAAGCTCCGGAGACTGGTTGAGCAGCTGACCCCGGATCGATGTGAACTTGGCCAGTCGGTCGTCGGCCGAGGCGTCCAGGGGGAACACCGCGACCCGGTGGCAGTTCTGGAACGCGAGCCGCACCCCGAAGTGCCGCTGCAGCGCACCGCGTATCGCGTCACTCGCGAGCGCGCGCAGCAGCTGGCCGCGCGCCTGCTCGTCCGGCGGGGGCGTCTGGTTGTCGGCGAACTCTCCGCCGTCGACCTTGAGCTGGGCCACCAGCGAGCTGATCATCTCCCAGGCGAAGGGCAGGGAGGTCCGGACGCAGTCGACGAAAGCGGCTTCGTCGACCTCGCCTCGCTCGGCCTGTTCGAGTAGGGCCGGTGAGACGTCGAGCGACATGGGTTCTCCTCTCGCGACCCCGGTCGTTTCGGTGACCGGAGTCTTACGGGCAGGGAAGGCGGAGCCGCAACACGCAGCAACGCAGTGTGCGCGTATCGCAACCTCCTGGTCACCACGGTAGGCGCCCGGTGGGGACCGCACCAGGAGAATGCGCATACAACGCGCCATCCGCGAACGGGGCTTTCGGGGGCGAATCGCGTGGGGGCGGCTCCTTCGAGTAGCGTTGCCGACCATGCGTCTCGTCATCGCCCGTTGCTCCGTCGACTATGCGGGCCGGCTCACCGCCCATCTGCCCTCCGCACCCCGTCTGATCCTCGTGAAGGCGGACGGAAGCGTCTCCATCCACGCGGACGACCGGGCGTACAAACCGCTCAACTGGATGTCGCCGCCGTGCACCCTCAAGGAGGGGACGGGGGACGATGCCGGCGTCTGGACGGTCGTCAACAAAGCAGGCGAGAAGCTCATCATCACGATGGAAGAAGTCCTGCACGACTCCTCGCATGAGCTGGGCGTGGACCCGGGCCTGATCAAGGACGGGGTGGAGGCGCACCTCCAGGAGCTCCTCGCCGACCGCATCGAGACGCTGGGCGAGGGCTACACGCTGATCCGGCGCGAGTACATGACGGCGATCGGCCCGGTGGACATCCTGTGCCGGGACTCCTCGGGCGCCACCGTCGCGGTCGAGATCAAGCGCCGTGGCGAGATCGACGGCGTGGAACAGCTCACCCGTTACCTGGAACTGCTGAACCGGGACCCGCACCTGGCGCCGGTCCGCGGTGTGTTCGCCGCGCAGGAGATCAAGCCGCAGGCGCGGGTGCTGGCCGGGGACCG
The DNA here is from genome assembly GCF_008642295.1 of Streptomyces venezuelae. Classification (GTDB taxonomy): domain Bacteria; phylum Actinomycetota; class Actinomycetes; order Streptomycetales; family Streptomycetaceae; genus Streptomyces; species Streptomyces venezuelae_C. The sequence goes on from NZ_CP029190.1 coordinate 2,450,385, forward strand.
GGGCATGGAGTGCGTGGTCCTGGACTACGACGCGCTGCGCGGTATCGAGGACGACAAGCTCCGCCTGTTCTAGAGCGTTCCCCGAGGCCCCGCACCCGCGGATTTCCCCGGGTGCGGGGCGGACGGTTCGGCGGATCAGGCCCGGGCCGGCTCGGCCCGGCCGGCCGCCGCCCCGGCCGGCGGGGCTGCGAGGCGCCCCGTGCGGCCGAGGGCGTACAGGGCGGCTGCGCAGCCGAACCCGAGCAGGGCCAGGGCCGCCCACGGCAGCGCGGGGACACCCGCGGCGCGGGCGGCGTCCAGGGCCGCGCCGGTGCCCAGGTTGCCGAGGGTGATGCCCACCCCGCAGACGGTGTTGTACAGGCCGTAGTGGGTGGCCACGAGCCGGTCCCCGGACAGCCGGACGATGGTGTCCATCTCGAACGGGTACGCGATCATCGTGCCCAGGGCCAGCAGCAGCGCGGCGAGCACCGGCGGCACCGCCGCCACCGCCCACCGGCCCGCCCCGCCGCCCGGCACCGGCAGCGCCGTCGCGAGCAGCAGCGGCAGGAAGGCCGAGCCCATCACCACCAGGCCCCCGGCCAGCGCCTGCCCGGGCTCCAGCCGGGCCTTGCACCAGGCGGTGACCCGGGTCTGGCCGAGTACGGTACTCAGCCCGGAGACGGCGAACAGCAGGGCCACCGCCACGGTCCCGGACCGCCCGTCGCCGCCCAGCCGGCGCACCTCCAGCGGCAGCGCCAGATAGACCTGGAAGGTCAGCACGTACGAGACGGTCATGGCGGCGGAGAACAGCAGGAACGGCCGGTTCGCCAGGATGCCCCGCCATTGCGCCGCCACGCCCTCCCGCCGGTCGTCGGCCGCCGCCCGGCGCGCGGGCAGCGCCCGCACCTGCACCAGGCTCAGCACGGCGAACACCCCGGCCGCGGTCAGACAGGTCACCTTGAACGAGACCCCGGTCAGCACCATGCCGACCAGCGGCCCGAGCAGGATGCCCGCCTGGTAGAAGACGTTGAACAGGGCGAAGGCCTCGACCCGGCGCTCCCCCGCGTCCAGCGCCAGGTACGCGCGGGAGGCCGGGTTGAACAGCGCCCCGGCCAGCCCGGTGGCCGCCGAGGCCGCGAGCAGCGCCGGAACCGAGTCGACCAGCCCGAGGGTGGCGAAGCCGATGATCCGCAGCACCAGGCCGCAGATGATCATCGGCTTGTAGCCGAGCCGGTCGGCCAGGGTGCCGCCGAGCAGGAACATGCCCTGCTGGCTGAAATTGCGTACGCCCAGGATCAGCCCCACCAGCCAGCCCGCGAGGCCGAGCGGCCCGGCGAGATGGGCCGCAAGGTAGGGCATGAGCATGTAGAAGCCGAGGTTGATGGTGAACTGGTTGACCATCAGGAGCTGCACGCTCCGGTCGTACGTCCGTACCTGCGCAAAGGTGCCTTTCACCGCAGGTTCTCCGCCGCTGCGCCGTCGCCCGCCAGGGTCAGCGGGTCCACCACGGCCGGGCACCGGGTCCAGCGGGTGACCTCCTTCTCGTCGACCCGGCCGATCACGTCCGGCTCGGGCGCGGGCGGTCCGTCCAGCAGGCCGTGCGCGGCGCAGTAGTCGTCGTCGTAGACCGTGCCGAGGTAGCGCTGCGGGCCGTCCGGGAACACGGCCGCGATCCGGGTGTCGGCGGGCAGGGTGCGGGCCAGCCAGCCCGCGACCAGGGCGACCGCGCCGACGCTCCAGCCGCCGGTGGCGTAGTGGGAGGAGGCGAGCCGGCGGCAGGCCCAGACCGATTCGGCGGGGGCCACCCAGTGCACCTCGGAGAAGTGCCCGTACGCCACGTTGCGCGGGTAGATGCTGGAGCCCAGCCCGCGCATCAGGCGCGGCCGGGCCGGCTGGCCGAAGATGGTGGACCCGATGGTGTCCACGCCGACCAGCCGGAGCTCCGGGTAGAGCTGCCGCAGGACGCGGGAGACCCCGGCGGAGTGCCCGCCCGTACCGACGCTGCACACCAGGACGTCGATGTGCCCCAGCTCGGAGGCGAGTTCCAGGGCGAGCGGGGTGTAGGCGCTGGTGTTGTCGGGGTTGTTGTACTGGTCCGGGCACCAGGAGCCGGGGTGCTGCGCCATCAGCCGGCCGACCCGGTCCCGGCGGGCCTGTTGCCAGCCGCCGGTGGGGTGGGGTTCGGAGACCACGTTGACCTGGGCCCCGTACGCGGTCAGCAGCCGGGTCATGGAGGACTCCAGCCCGGGGTCGGTGACCAGGGTGACGGGGTGGCCGTGGACCATGCCGGCCAGGGCCAGGCCGAGGCCGAGGGTGCCGCTGGTGGACTCGATGATCCGGGCGCCCGGGGCGAGCTCGCCCCGGGCGCGGGCCCGCTCGACCATGTGCAGGCCGGGGCGGTCCTTGATGCCGCCGGGGTTGAAGCCCTCCAGCTTTGCCCAGAAGCCGCGTCCGGCGGGCGCGAAGGGCTCGCCCACGCGCAGCAGCGGGGTGTTGCCGACCAGGCCGGCCAGCGGAGTGGTGGGGGTGGTGGATGCGTTCATCGTCTGCTCGTCTGCTCTCGTTCGTCGCTCGTCGCTCGTCGTGCGTCCGGGGACGCCGGGGATACGGAGGGGCCGGGGCCGGGCCGGCCTAGGGGGTGTCCGGTGGATCAGGGCCGGATAGCCCGGGTCGTCTGGTGCCGTGGATTGCAAGGCGGAGGAGGGAGCCCACGCGGTGGGGGCACCTCCCAGCGGTAGCTGGGGGACGTCGGCGACCGACGACAACGCGGCAAGCCGCGGTGCTGGGGGTCCCCCCGGACGGAGTCTGGGGGAGGGCCGGGCCCGGCCCTGATCCGCCGGACACCCCCTAGGTCCGGGAGCGGCAGAGGATGCACAGGGTCACGCGCCCGGAGACGGCTCTCGGGGCCGGGTCCGGTGCCGGGGGCGCGGCTTCGACGGGCCGCGGGACGGCGGGCGGACGCCCGGGCGGCTCGCAGCCGGGCATCGGAAGGGCTCCGCCGGCCCGCAGCTGCACGGCGGGCTCGGTGTGCGGCCCCGGCAGGTCGCAGAACTCCGCGGTGTGCACATGCGCGTGGAGCTGCGCGTGCGGATGTGCGTCGGCGGACGGATGGGGGCCGCAGTCCGGGGCGATGAGCAGGAGCGCGCCCAGCAGCAGGGCGAGCAGCAGCGCAGCCGCGCGGCAAGGGGAAGGGGCAGGGGAAGGGGAAGGGGAAGGGGAAGGGGAAGGGGAAGGGGAGGGCACGTTTCCTCCGCGGGGGTGGATTCAGGGCATGCCGGAGGCTGCCGCAGGGTGCGGCAGTCGGCAGCTCCTAGATCCGCAGAACCGTGGCTCTGCCGGGAGGTGCGGCGGCGGCCCGGCCGTCGGCCGCGGCCGGGCGGGCACCCGGCCCGCAGCCGGACGGAGTGTGCGCCGGTACGAGGAGACCGGCGGCGGGGGCGTCCAGGGCGGGCCCTTGCTGGGGCTGGCCGGGGATGCATTCCTGGGCGGGGTGGGAGGCGGCACCGGGTTCGCCGGGGGTTCCGGTCATGCCGTCGTGCGGGGCGCTGTGCGGGGCGCTCGGGTGGCCGTGGAAGACGGCCGTCACCGGCGCGGTGGCGGTGCTGTCGTGGTGCCCCACGGCACCCTCGATGCTCACCCCGTGCCCGTAGAGGAAGGCGAACAACACCACGGCCAGACCCCATACCCGCAGCGGGCCCGCAGGTGTGCGGGCCCGCGGCATACGGGAAGGGGACCCGGCCGTGACCATGCCGTGATCTTAGCGTCCGGGCGGCGCGCCGCCCCGTCGGCCTTGCGCCAAACTTCGCGCCATGCCGGGCGGTTGGCCGGCCGACGGGCCGTCAGGGCGAGGAGGTGCCGGCCGGTGTGGTGATGGTGGTGGTGGCCGACGAGGCCGAGGGCGATGCCGTCGGGGAGGCCGGGGGCGAGGAGACCGGGGGTGAGGAGACCGGCGGGGTCACCGGCGGGGTGGCGGACCGGGTCGGCGGGGGTGACGCCGGGGAGGAGGCCGGCGGGGTCGGGCGCGGGGACAGCGAGGGGGTGGTGCGGCCCGGGGTCGGGCCGGGGGTCGGGAAGACCGGCTGGGAGGGGTCCGTACGCGGCTTGGTGGAGCCGGATCCGGGAGCCTCGGGGGTCTCGCTGCCCGAGTCGACGACCGGCGGCGCCGGTGCAGGATCGTTCCCGCTGTTCTTCGGGGACTCCGAGGCCGTCGCCTCCGTACCGGGCTGGGGGCCCGGCGCCGCGCCCTCGTCCGAGGACAGGGCGAAGCCGACGGCGGTCCCGAGGAGCGCCACCACCAGAACCGCCGCACCGGCCAGCACCACCGGGTTCCGGCGGGACGGCCGCCACCGCGGCCGGCCCGGCCGCGCCGGGGCGGCGGAGCCGGCGGGGCCGGCGGCGGGCGGCTGCCCCACCGGCCCCCGGGAGATCCGGAAGTCCTCCTCGAAGGCCTCCGCCAGGGTGGTCGGCTCGCTCCCGGGCGCCACCGGAACGGCAGGCTTCAGCAGCGGGACGATCCGGGTCACCTCCTCGTCCGGACCGGCAGGCCCGGAAGACCCGGAAGACCCGGAAGACCCGGCAGGCCCGGCAGGCCCGGCAGGCCCGGAAGACAGGGCAGGCCCGGAAGACCCGGCAGCTGCGGTTCGGGGCGCGGCCCCGGCGGCAGGCGCAGCCCCGGCCAGCGGCCCGGACACCGAAGACAGCGGCGACGGGGTCACAGCCGGAGCCGTCGGCAGGGCCGGCAGCCCGGGCGCGGCTCCGCCCGCGGCGGGCGGGGCCTCCAGCCGCAGCGGCGGGGAGGCCGCCGCCCCGCCGCGTTCCCGGTCGGCGACCAGGGCCAGCGCCCGCCGGCCCGCCACCGTGCCGTGCTTGTCGGCCAGTGCACCGCGCAGGCCGATCGAGGCCTCGAGTTCGGCCCGGGCCCGGTCCAGCCGGCCTCCGCACAGCGCGAGTACGCCCAGTTCGTGGTGGAAGTACGCCTGTTCGGCGACCTCGCCCGCCGTCCGGGCGGCCTCCGCGCCGGCCCTCAGGACGCGTTCCCAGGCGCCCCAGTGCAGGGAGGCGGCGAAGGCCGGTGCCGCCGTGCGGGCCAGCATCACCCCGGCGACCACATCGGCGCCGGCCAGCGCCGCGAGCACCGCGTCGGCCTCGGCCGCCACCCGCTCCGGGGTGACCGAGGAGTGGCCGGTCCACCAGGCGTAGTGCCGGGCCGCCGTACGCGCTTCCTCGTCCGGCTCCCAGCCGGCTTCGGTCAGCTGCCGGGCCACTCCGGCCGCCAGCCGGTAACGCGGTCCGGCCGGGGTCAGCAGGCCGCAGGCCAGCAGCTCGCCGACCGCCGCGTCGGCGTGGGTGTCCCCCACCAGCGCCGGCAGATGGGCGTGGTGCGGCATCTCGCCGCCGAGGGCGCAGGCGAACCGCAGGGCGGCGCGGGCGGCCTCGCCGGCCCGGGCCGCGAGGAGCTCGGCCGGGGCCGCGCCCTCGGCCAGGGTGGGCAGCGGAACGACGGCCGGGTCGCGCGGGCGCTCCTCGAAGACACCGGGCTCTTCCCCGTCCTCCTCCTCGGACACGGTGACCCGCCGGTTGAGCTCGTCGCGCTGCCGCAGCAGTGCGGCGGCCTGGACGAAGCGGAGCGGCAGTCCTTCCGAGGCGAACCGCAGGTCGCTCGCCCAGGCGGTCTCCTCCTCGGTGAGCGGCCGTCCGGTGGCGGCCTCCAGGAGTTCCAGGCAGGCGGTCCGGCTGAGCCCGGCGAGGAAGACCTCCTCCAGGTGGGAGTCCTCGGAAGGGGCCGGTGTGTCCGGGGTGGCGGCGAGCAGGAAGGCGCATTCGGGGGTGGCCCGCAGCAGCTCGTCGAGGGCGGCTCCGCCGAAGTCGAGGTCGTCGACGAGCACGATGGCGCCGATGTCCCGGACCCGTTCCAGGAGTTCGGTGCGGCCCGGCCGGCGCCGGTCCGCGTCGTACACCCGGGTGTAGAGGGCGTGGAGCAGTTCGGTGGTGCTCGTGCGGTGTCCGGAGAGGCGTACCAGGCCGTCGGGGGCGAGGCCGGCGCAGTCCTCGGCAACCGCGTCGAGGAGCCGGGTGCGGCCGGAACCGGAGGGTCCGGTCAGCCGTACGGAGCGGCCTCGTCCGAGGAGGCGTACCAGCCGTTCCCGTTCCTCCTCGCGCTCCAGCAGCGGGAGCGCGGGCAGCGTCGGCCCCGGCGGTACGGGGGGCGTGGCGGCGGTGGCGAGAGCGGTGCGGGCCGCGGTCCGGCGCTTGGCGGGCCGGCCGGCCGGGCCGGTGCCGGACGGGGTACCGAGGGCGGCGGGGCGGAGGGGTTCGATCTCGCTGCCGTCCACGGGGTTGACCGTGAGGGAGAAGTCACCGGCGGTCAGGCGGACCACCCGGGCCGGCGGCCCTGCCGGGGCTCCCGCCGGGCCGGCGGCCGGGGCCGAGGAGCCGGAAGACGAACCGGAAGCGGAACCTGAAACCGGACCTGAAGCCGAGCCGGGGGCCGCTCCCGTCGACGGTCCGCCCGTCGGCTCACCGCCGCCGTGTCCCTGTGTGCGGTCCATGAAGAAGTCCCCCGATCGCATCGTGCCGCCCAAACCTAGACGGTGGCCGGTGCGCCGGGAACTGCAGGGTGGCCATCACCACCGGACCGTTACGTTTCACCCGGTCGGTGATCACACGGGCCGCCGGGGCCGCTGGCCCCCGGCGGTTTCACACCCGTGGCAGGGACTCGGCCTCCAGACCGCCCTCGATGGCGAGGATCCGGTGCAGCCGGGTGGCCACCAGGAGCCGCTGCATCTGCGGCGGCACCCCGCGCAGCACCAGGCGCCGCCCGGTCCGGCCGGCCCGCCGGTGGGCGCCCATGATGACGCCGAGACCGGTGGCGTCCCAGGAGTCGAGGCCGGTGAGGTCGAGCACGAGGTCACCGGCGCCGTCGTCGAGGGCGGAGTGCAGGGCGGTACGGGCGTCGGCCGCGCTGCGCACGTCGAGGCGGCCCCCGACAGCGAGTTCGGCGTGGTCGCCCCTGATGTGCATGTGTGCTCCCCGGCAGTACTGCGTACGCGTGCAACTCTCACTGCAACTGACTGCCTCGCGGGCAGGGAAGTTGCCGACCGTGAGCGAACCGATACCTAATTCACCCCGGGGGGTGAATGGTTTCGAACAGTGGCCGCTCAGTGCTTGTAGAAGCCCTGGCCGCTCTTGCGGCCGATGTCGCCCGCGTCCACCATGCGGCGCATCAGCTCCGGCGGCGCGAACTTCTCGTCCTGGGACTCCGTGTAGATGTTGCTGGTGGCGTGCAGCAGGATGTCCACGCCCGTCAGATCGGCGGTGGCGAGGGGACCCATCGCATGCCCGAAGCCCAGCTTGCACGCGATGTCGATGTCCTCGGCGGAGGCCACGCCCGATTCGTACAACTTCGCCGCTTCGACGACCAGCGCGGAGATCAGACGGGTGGTCACGAAGCCGGCCACGTCGCGGTTGACGACGATGCAGGTCTTGCCGACCGACTCGGCGAAGGCGCGGGTGGTGGCGAGGGTCTCGTCGCTGGTCTTGTAGCCGCGGACCAGCTCACACAGCTGCATCATCGGGACCGGCGAGAAGAAGTGGGCGCCGACGACCCGCTCCGGGCGCTCCGTCACGGCCGCGATCTTGGTGATCGGGATGGCGGAGGTGTTGGAGGCCAGCACGGCGTCCTCGCGCACCAGCTTGTCGAGGGCACGGAAGATCTCGTGCTTGACCTCGAGCTTCTCGAAGACGGCCTCGACGACGATGTCCGCGTCCGCGACCCCGTCCAGGTCGGTGGTGGTGGTGATCCGCGCGAGGGCCGCCTCGGCGTCCTCGGCGGCGAGCTTGCCCTTGGCGACGAACTTGTCGTACGAGGCCTTGATGCCGTCGGTACCGCGGGTGAGCGCCTCGGTCGTGACATCGCGCAGGACCACGTCCCAGCCTGCCTGAGCGGAGACCTGAGCGATTCCCGAACCCATCAGCCCGGCACCGATGACGGCGAGCTTCCCAGCCACTGCACACCCCACGTTCTTGATACGAGCCAGTTTCGTAGCGTCTCTCCGGCGGAGAGTAGCGTCCGGGCAGGGCCGTGTGACCGTGAAGTAACACGCGTCACGTCTCAGATGACGGACATCACACCGATACGGTCCACCGCGCGCCGGGGGGCGCGCAGTTGGTGCGGACTACGCTGGCGGCATGGTGAACCTCACGCGCATCTACACCCGCACCGGCGACAAGGGCACGACCGCCCTGGGCGACATGAGCCGGACCGCCAAGACCGACCTGCGGATCTCCGCGTACGCCGATGCCAACGAGGCGAACGCGGCCATCGGCACGGCGATTGCGCTCGGCGGGCTGCCGGAAGCGGTGGCCAAGGTCCTGGTCCGGGTGCAGAACGACCTGTTCGACGTCGGCGCGGACCTGTGCACCCCGGTGGTGGAGAACCCCGAATACCCGCCGCTGCGGGTGGAGCAGTTCTACGTGGACAAGCTGGAGGCGGACTGCGACCGCTTCAACGAGGAGCTGGAGAAGCTGCGGAGCTTCATCCTGCCGGGCGGCACCCCGGGCGCGGCCCTGCTGCACCAGGCGTGCACGGTGGTGCGGCGGGCGGAGCGGTCCACCTGGGCGGCGCTGGAGGCCCACGGCGAGACGATGAATCCCCTCACCGCCACCTACCTCAACCGCCTCTCCGACCTCCTGTTCATCCTGGCCCGGACGGCCAACAAGGAGGTCGGAGACGTGCTGTGGGTCCCTGGCGGGGACCGCTAGCCCCTGACGGACCCGGGACCGGCCCCGGCCCCCGGCTAGCGCTCGGACTTGCCGAGTCCGGCCGGGGCCGCGGCGCCCGCGGGGGCCTTTTTCGGCCAGATCGTGTAGCAGACCGCGACGATGGTGTGGATGCCGAGCACCCGCAGCGCCGCGTACTGCCAGGACTCCAGCGAGGCGGTGTCGCCCGCGTCGCCGACGTACCAGATGGCGCCCTGGAGCAGGCCGTACGCCACAGCGGCGGCGAGCAGGGTGCGGGCCACGAGCTTCCACTCGTGCAGGGTCCGGGCCGTTCCGTAGCCCGCCCCGGCCGGCTTCGGGCCGCCGGCGAAGCGGTACGCCGCGTGGCTGTCCAGCCACTTGATCGTGTAGTGGCCGTACGCCACGGTGTAGCCGATGTAGAGGGCCGCCAGGCCGTGCTTCCAGTCCGGCTCGGCCCCGTTCTTCAGGTCCAGGGTGGTGACGATCAACAGGACGAGCTCCAGCAGGGGCTCGACCAGCAGGACCGCCGCTCCCAGCCGGGGCTTCTTCGCGAGGTAGCGCAGCGCCAGTCCGGCGACCAGCAGCACCCAGAAGCCGACCTCGCAGGCGATGATCAGCGCGACGATCACAGGAGTCTCCGTTCGGATCGGTGGGGGAACGCTTCCAGCTTCCCGGCCCGGCCGGCCCGAATCGTCGTCTGCCGAGACGAACTGCGACTGCATCCTTCGATGTACTGCCGATTCACCTGCTCCGTCGAGGCCGTGGCGGCGGCCACCGTGTTGGATGGGTCCTGTGCCCATGCCACTGTTCCGCCCCCACCCCCACGACGTACTGCTCTGCGTGATCAGCGTGCTCGCCGGCCTGGTGCTCTGGTCGCTGGGGCTCTACACCACAACCTTCCGGGACCTGCTGCCCGCGTGGGCGGCCCTGGTGCCCCTGGCGGTGATGGGCGTAGTGGAGCTGTTCCGGCGGACCGCCCCGCAGCCCGCGCTGCTGATCGGGACCGCGGCGCTGATCGCGGACCAGCTCACCGTGGGGAACCTGGCCACCGTCTTCATGTTCACGGACGTGATGTACGCGGCCGTGGTCTACGGGCACCCCGCCATGGCCCGCCGGCTGCCGATCGTCACCGGCGTGATCACCGTCGTGGCCACCCTGCTCTCGGTGGCCTTGCTGCGCACCCCGGAGTCGGTGCTGATCGGGGTGGTGACCGGAATCGTCTGCTTCGGTCCGGCGCTGACCGGGGCCTCGGTGCGCTACCACCGCGAGGCGGCGGACGCGGCCCGGCTGCGGGCGGAGCAGACCGCGCTGCTGGCCGAGATGGACCGGAAGGCGGCGATCGTCGCCGAGCGGGCCCGGATGGCCCGGGAACTACACGACATGGTCGCCAACCATCTGTCCGCCATCGCCATCCACTCCACCGCGGCGCTGTCCATCGACTCCGCCGACACCAGCCGGGAAGCGCTGGGGGTGATCCGGGAGAACAGCGTCCAGGGCCTGTCCGAGATGCGCCGGCTGATCGGGCTGCTGCGGCAGGCGGGGGCCGAGCAGGAGCCGGTCGCCGTGCCCTCGCTGGACGGGCTGGCGGCCCTGCTGGACCAGGCCCGGGCCACGGGTGCGGCGAGCGGGCTGGAGTTCGTGCTGGAGGACACCCGGCCGGCCGGCGGGGAGCCGCTCCCGGCCCCGGTGGAGCTGGCGGCGTACCGGATCGTGCAGGAGTCGGTGACCAATGCCCTCAAGCATGCGGCGCCGGGCCCGGTGCGGGTGCTGATCGGCCGGTCCGGCGCGCTGCTGACCGTACGGGTCGACAGCCCATACGGGGACCGGCCGGGGCCGCGGGCCCCCGGGTCGGGTGCCGGGCTGGTGGGCATGCGCGAGCGGACGGAGCTGCTGGGCGGGGAGTTCGCGGCGGGCCCGGCGGAACCGGTGGGTGCAGCGGGCGCGACCGGCACGGTGTGGCAGGTGCGGGCGGTTCTGCCCGCCGAGGAGAAGGCGGTGGAGGCATGACCATCCGCGTGGTGGTGGCGGAGGACCAGTCGGCGGTACGGGCCGGGCTGGTGCTGATCTTGCGCAGCGCGGGCGACATCGAGGTGGCGGGCGAGGCCGGGGACGGTGAGGAGGCGGTCCGGCTGGCCCGGGAGCTGCGGCCGGACCTGGTGCTGATGGACGTCCAGATGCCGAAGCTCGACGGGGTCTCGGCCACCCGCACGGTGGTGGCGGAAGGCCTGGCCGATGTCCTGGTGCTCACCACCTTCGATCTGGACGAGTACGTGTTCGGGGCGCTGCGGGCGGGGGCGGCGGGCTTCCTGCTGAAGAACGCGGACGCGCGGGAGCTGATCGAGGCGGTGCGGACGGTGGCCCGCGGGGAAGGCCTGATCGCGCCGGCGGTGACCCGCCGGCTGATCGCGGAGTTCGCGGCGCCCAAGCCGGTACGGGCGGCCCGCCCGGCGGAGCACGCGGCGGTGGCGGCGCTGACCCGGCGGGAGCGGGAGGTGCTGTCCTGCCTGGGCGAGGGTCTGTCGAACGCGGAGATCGCGGTGCGGCTGGAGATGGCGGAGGCGACGGTGAAGACGCACGTCAGCAGGCTGCTGGGGAAGCTGGAGCTGCGTAGCCGGGTGCAAGCGGCCGTGCTGGCACAGGAGTTGGGGATCTAGAGCGGTACCTGAGGGCTGGTCTGGACCTCTTGACGCTTGGTCCAGACCTTTCTAGTCTCACGGCCATACTGTGGTGAGCGTGCCATGACAAGGCGCAGCATGGCGTGCTCACGGGCGGCGCAGGTCCCACCCCCAAGTCGATGTCGACCCCCGATGCCGACGGACCTACGGAGGAGCACCCTTGAGCACAGCATCCCCCCCACGCACCCGCACCCGCTTCCTTTCCAGAGTCGCGGCCACCGTCGCCGCCTTCGCCCTCCCCATCGCCGGCCTCGTCGTCCTTGCCTCCCCCGCCCAGGCCGCCACCTCCGCGACGGCGACCTACACCAAAGTCTCCGACTGGGGCAGCGGTTTCGAGGGCAAGTGGACGATCAAGAACACCGGTGACACCACCATCAACAGCTGGACCGTCGAGTGGGACTACCCCTCCGGCACCCGGGTGACCTCGGCCTGGGACGCCACGGTCACCAGCTCCGGCAACCACTGGACCGGCAAGAACGTCGGCTGGAACGGCACTCTCGCCCCCGGTGCCAGCATCAGCTTCGGCTTCAACGGCGCCGGCTCCGGCGCCCCCTCCGGCTGCAAGATCAACGGCGGCTCCTGCGACGGCGGCACCCAGCCCGGCGACAATCCCCCCTCGGCCCCGGGCGCCCCCGCCGCCTCGAACATCACCGAGACCTCGCTGACCCTGAACTGGGGCGCCGCCACTGACGACAAGGGCATCAAGAACTACGACGTCTACCGCAACGGCGCCAAGGTCGCCACGGTCACCGGCACCAGCCACGCCGAGACCGGCCTGACCAAGGGCACCACGTACAGCTACAACGTGGTCGCCCGCGACACCGCCGACCAGACCGGCGCCTCGTCCGTCCACGTGTCGTTCACCACCCCCGGCGGACCCGTCGACCCGCCGCCCCCGGGCGGCCCGGTCAAGCTCGGATACTTCACCAACTGGGGCGTCTACGGACGCAACTACCACGTGAAGAACCTGGTCACCTCGGGCACCGCGAGCAAGATCACGCACATCAACTACGCCTTCGGCAACGTCCAGAACGGCGCGTGCACGATCGGTGACGCCTACGCCGACTACGACAAGGCCTACACCGCCGACCAGAGCGTCGACGGGGTCGCCGACACCTGGGACCAGTCCCTGCGCGGCAACTTCAACCAGCTGCGCAAGCTGAAGAAGCAGTACCCGCACATCAAGGTGCTGTGGTCGTTCGGCGGCTGGACCTGGTCCGGCGGGTTCCCGCAGGCCGTGGCCAACCCGACCGCCTTCGCCAACTCCTGCTACAACCTGGTCGAGGACCCGCGCTGGGCCGATGTCTTCGACGGCATCGACCTCGACTGGGAGTACCCCAACGCCTGCGGTCTGAGCTGCGACACCTCCGGTGCCGCCGCCTTCAGGAACATGATGCAGGCCATGCGCGCCAAGTTCGGCCCGAACAACCTGGTCACCGCCGCCATCACCGCCGACGCCTCCAACGGCGGCAAGATCGACGCGGCCGACTACGGCGGCGCCGCCCAGTACACCGACTTCTACAACGTCATGACCTACGACTTCTTCGGCGCCTGGGCGGCCCAGGGCCCGACCGCCCCGCACTCCCCGCTCACCTCGTACGCCGGCATCCCGCAGGCCGGCTTCAACTCCGCCGAGGCCATCGCCAAGCTCAAGGCCAAGGGGGTCCCGGGCAGCAAGCTCAACCTGGGCGTCGGCTTCTACGGCCGCGGCTGGACCGGCGTCACCCAGGCGGCGCCCGGCGGCACCGCCACCGGCCCGGCCCCGGGCACGTACGAGCAGGGCATCGAGGACTACAAGGTGCTCAAGAACAGCTGCCCGGCCACCGGCACCATCGCCGGCACCGCCTACGCCAAGTGCGGCAGCAACTGGTGGAGCTACGACACCCCGGCCACCATCGCCGGAAAGATGAGCTGGGCCAAGCAGCAGGGACTGCGCGGCGCCTTCTACTGGGAATTCAGCGGCGACACGGCCAACGGTGAGCTGGCCAACGCCGTCCACGCCGGACTCCAGTAAAACGGCCGAAGCCGGGGTGACGGGTCCGCCCCCGTCACCCCGGCTTCGTCACGCCCACTTCTCAGGCGACATTCACCCTCTGGCCGGGCGGCGCCGCCTCCAGCCAGGCCAGGAAGCCGGTCAGCGCGTCCTCGCTCATCGCCAGCTCCAGGCGGGTCCCCCGGTGGAGACAGCCGAGCACGACCGCGTCGGACAGCAGGGCCAGCTCCTCTTCCCCCTCCGGGGCACGGCGGGCCAGCACCTCGATGGAGTCGCGCTCCAGCATCCGGCGCGGCCGGGGCGAGTACGAGAACACCCGGAACCACTCGATCCGGTCGCCGCTGTAGCGGGCCACCCCGTACACCCAGCCCTTGCCGGAGAGGTCCGGCTCCTCCGCCACGCCCCAGCGCAGCGAACAGTCGAACGTTCCGCCGGAACGCTGGATGAGCCGCCGGCGCAGCCCGAACACAAAGAGCCCGATCACCACCAGGGCTACGACCAGGCCGCTCACAAGCAGAGCGAGGAGCATCTTCACCGACCTCCTCGCTCATCGAATCCCGAACAGGAAAAATCAACCAGCATCGCCTCAGCCGCGACCCGTCCCGGAAAACTCCGGACGGACCGCGGCTGAGGTTTCACACTCTTCGGTACGGGGCTCAGTGCCCCGCGACCGCGCGCAGCCGGACATCGGCGCGACGCTCGGCGGCCGAATCGGCCTCCGACTTCGCGCGCTCCAGTGCCCGCTCCGCCCGCTGGACGTCGATCTCGTCCGCGAGCTCGGCGATCTCGGCCAGCAGGGACAGCTTGTTGTCCGCGAACGAGATGAATCCGCCGTGCACCGCGGCGACGACCGTGCCGCCCTCGCTGGTACGGATGGTCACCGGGCCCGATTCCAGCACGCCGAGAAGCGGCTGGTGACCGGGCATGACGCCGATGTCGCCGGACGTGGTGCGGGCGACGACCAGGGTGGCCTCGCCGGACCAGACATTCCGGTCCGCCGCGACCAGCTCGACGTGCAGCTCAGCAGCCAAGGTTGGCTCCTCGGGTCACCACCCGGCAGGTCTGCCGGGTGTTGGGTCAAATTCTAATGGGCGTGGGGAGAGGGACGGGACGCGCCCGCCCCTCTCCGGGTGATCCTGCGGGGAGCAGGGTCAGGAGACGCCCAGCTCCTTGGCGTTGGCCTTGAGGTCTTCGAGGCCACCGCACATGAAGAACGCCTGCTCGGGGAAGTGGTCGTAGTCACCGTCGCAGATCGCGTTGAACGCGGCGATCGACTCGTCGAGCGGGACGTCCGAACCGTCGACGCCGGTGAACTGCTTGGCGACGTGCGTGTTCTGGGACAGGAAGCGCTCGACACGACGGGCACGGTGGACAACGAGCTTGTCCTCCTCGCCCAGCTCGTCGATACCGAGGATCGCGATGATGTCCTGGAGGTCCTTGTACTTCTGCAGGATCCCCTTGACGCGGGTCGCGGCCTCGTAGTGGTCCTTCGCGATGTACCGCGGGTCGAGGATGCGGGACGAGGAGTCCAGCGGGTCCACGGCCGGGTAGATGCCCTTCTCGGAGATCGGACGGGAGAGAACCGTCGTCGCGTCGAGGTGGGCGAAGGTGGTGGCCGGCGCCGGGTCGGTCAGGTCGTCAGCGGGGACGTAGATCGCCTGCATCGACGTGATCGAGTGACCACGGGTCGAGGTGATGCGCTCCTGGAGGAGACCCATCTCGTCGGCCAGGTTCGGCTGGTAACCCACCGCGGAGGGCATACGGCCGAGCAGGGTCGACACCTCGGAACCGGCCTGGGTGTACCGGAAGATGTTGTCGATGAAGAAGAGCACGTCCTGCTTCTGAACATCGCGGAAGTACTCCGCCATGGTCAGACCGGCCAGGGCGACGCGCAGACGGGTGCCCGGGGGCTCGTCCATCTGGCCGAAGACAAGGGCGGTCTTGTCGATGACGCCCGAGTCGGTCATCTCCTCGATGAGGTCGTTGCCCTCACGGGTACGCTCACCGACACCCGCGAACACCGACACACCGTCGTGGTTGTTGGCGACGCGGTAGATCATTTCCTGGATCAGAACGGTCTTGCCGACACCGGCACCACCGAACAGACCGATCTTTCCACCCTTGACGTACGGGGTGAGAAGGTCGATGACCTTGACGCCGGTCTCGAACATCTCGGTCTTCGACTCGAGCTCGTCGAAGTTCGGGGCCTTGCGGTGGATCGCCCAGCGCTCGGTCACCTCGGAGTTGGCCTCCGGGTAGTTGAGCACCTCACCCAGGGTGTTGAACACCTTGCCCTTGGTGAAGTCGCCGACCGGAACGGTGATGCCCGTGCCCGTGTCGGTGACCGCGGCCTGGCGGACCAGACCGTCGGTGGGCTGCATGGAGATCGTACGGACCACGCCGTCACCCAGGTGCTGGGCAACCTCGAGGGTCAGCGTCTTGAGGGCGCCGTCCTCGGCCGGGTCCGCGACCTGCACGGTCAGCGCGTTGTAAATCTCGGGCATCGCGTCGACGGGGAACTCCACGTCGACGACCGGGCCGATGACCCGGGCGACGCGGCCCGTGGCAGCAGCCGTCTCAACTGAGGTCGTCATTACTTGTCACTCCCCGCGGTCGCGTCGGCCAGGGCTGCGGAGCCACCGACGATCTCGCTGATTTCCTGGGTAATTTCGGCCTGGCGGGCCGCGTTGGCAAGCCGGGAGAGCGTCTTGATGAGCTCTCCGGCGTTGTCGGTCGCCGACTTCATCGCGCGCCGGCGGGCGGCGTGCTCGGAGGCAGCCGACTGCAGCAGTGCGTTGTAGATACGGCTCTCGACGTAGCGCGGCAGCAGGGCGTCGAGGACGTCCTCCGCCGACGGCTCGAAGTCGAACAGCGGAAGGATCTCGCCCTTCGCGCCGGACTCGTCTTCGGCCTTGTCGAGGCTGAGCGGCAGCATCCGGCTGTCGACGGGGTTCTGCGTCATCATCGACACGAATTCCGTGTAGACGATGTGCAGCTCGTCGACGCCGCCCTCGGCCGTCTCCTTGGAGACGGCCTCGATCAGGGGCGCCGCGACCGCCTTGGCGTTCGCGTAGCTCGGGCTGTCGGTGAAGCCGGTCCAGCTGTCCTCGATCTTGCGCTCGCGGAAGCTGAAGTAGGCCACGCCCTTGCGGCCGACGATGTAGCTGTCGACCTCCTTGCCCTCACCGCGCAGACGCTCGGTCAGCCGCTCCGCCGCCTTGATGGCGTTGGAGGAGTAGCCGCCGGCCAGACCGCGGTCGCTCGTGATGAGCAGGACCGCAGCCCGGGTCGGCGCCTCGGCCTCGGTGGTGAGCGGGTGCTTGGTGTTCGATCCGGTCGCCACCGCGGCCACCGCGCGGGTGAGCTCGGTCGCGTACGGCGTGGAGGCCGCCACCTGGCGCTGCGCCTTGACGATGCGCGAGGCGGCGATCATCTCCATCGCCTTGGTGATCTTCTTGGTCGCGGTGACGGATCGGATGCGACGCTTGTAGACCCGGAGCTGCGCTCCCATGAGTCAGGTCCCTTCCGTCGTCACTTGCTGGTGGAGACCGGAGCGTCTTCGCCCAGCAGCTT
Organism: Streptomyces venezuelae; assembly: GCF_008642295.1. Classification (GTDB taxonomy): domain Bacteria; phylum Actinomycetota; class Actinomycetes; order Streptomycetales; family Streptomycetaceae; genus Streptomyces; species Streptomyces venezuelae_C. Next base: position 2,467,344 of record NZ_CP029190.1, read on the forward strand.
GCCGTCCGAGGTCTCGAACTGCTTCTTGAAGCCGGCGATCGCGTCGGCGATCGACTGCAGGGTGTCGTCGGACATCTTGCCGCCCTCGACGATGGAGGTGAGGAGCTCCTTGCGGTTGATCCGCAGGTGCTCCAGCAGCTCCGACTCGAAGCGGCGGATGTCCTCGACCGGAACGTCGTCCATCTTGCCGGTGGTACCGGCCCAGACGGAGACGACCTGCTCCTCGACCGGCATCGGCTGGTACTGGCCCTGCTTCAGCAGCTCGACCATGCGCTTGCCGCGCTCCAGCGAGGCCTTCGACGCGGCGTCCAGGTCGGAACCGAAGGCGGCGAACGCCTCCAGCTCGCGGTACTGGGCCAGGTCGACACGGAGACGGCCGGAGACCTGCTTCATGGCCTTGTGCTGGGCGGAGCCACCGACGCGGGAGACCGAGATACCGACGTTCAGGGCCGGGCGCTGGCCGGCGTTGAACAGGTCGGACTCCAGGAAGCACTGGCCGTCGGTGATGGAGATGACGTTGGTCGGGATGAACGCCGAGACGTCGTTGGCCTTGGTCTCGACGATCGGCAGACCGGTCATCGAGCCGGCGCCCATGTCGTCGGAGAGCTTGGCGCAGCGCTCCAGCAGACGCGAGTGCAGGTAGAAGACGTCACCCGGGTAGGCCTCACGGCCCGGCGGACGGCGCAGCAGCAGCGACACGGCGCGGTAGGCGTCGGCCTGCTTCGACAGGTCGTCGAAGATGATCAGGACGTGCTTGCCGGCGTACATCCAGTGCTGGCCGATGGCGGAGCCGGTGTAGGGCGCCAGGTACTTGAAGCCGGCCGGGTCGGACGCCGGGGCGGCGACGATGGTCGTGTACTCGAGCGCGCCGGCCTCTTCCAGGGCACCGCGCACGGAGGCGATGGTGGAGCCCTTCTGACCGATGGCGACGTAGATGCAGCGGACCTGCTTGTTCACGTCGCCCGAGCGCCAGTTGTCGCGCTGGTTGATGATGGTGTCGACGGCCAGAGCGGTCTTGCCGGTCTGACGGTCACCAATGATCAGCTGACGCTGGCCACGGCCGATCGGCACCATGGCGTCGACGGCCTTGTAGCCGGTCTGCATCGGCTCGTGCACCGACTTGCGGACCATGACGCCCGGGGCCTGCAGCTCGAGGGCGCGGCGGCCTTCGGTCGCGATCTCGCCGAGACCGTCGATCGGGTTGCCGAGCGGGTCGACAACACGGCCGAGGTAGCCCTCGCCGACGCCTACGGAGAGAACCTCACCGGTGCGCTGCACCGGCTGGCCCTCTTCGATGCCGCTGAACTCGCCGAGGACGATCGCACCGATCTCGCGCTCCTCGAGGTTGAGGGCGAGACCGAGGGTGCCGTCCTCGAACTTCAGCAGCTCGTTCGCCATGGCGGAGGGCAGGCCCTCCACCTTCGCGATGCCGTCGCCGGCAACGCTGACCGTTCCGACCTCCTCGCGCGAGGCCGCGTCCGGCTTGTACGACTGGACAAAGGTCTCCAGCGCGTCCCGGATCTCCTCCGGCCGGATCGTGAGCTCCGCCATCTGGGTTCCCTGCTCTCCTTGTTGGGCCTGAAGCTTCATAGGGGTCTGGGGGCGACCCCCAGGAATCTTCTGCAAGTTCTGCACGGCCCAACCGGGCCGCTGGAAATGCTTTTCTTAGGTTGGGTGGCGGGCTGGTCAGCCGGCCATGCGACGGGACGCCTCGGCGAGGCGCTCCGCGATGGTGCCGTTGATGACCTCGTCGCCCACCCGCACCTCGATCCCGCCGAGGACCTCGGGGTCCACGTCGAGGTTGAGGTGCATCTGGCGGCCGTACAGCTTGGCCAGCACCGCGCCGAGACGCTGCTTCTGCACGTCGCTGAGCGGAACCGCGGTGGTCACGGTGGCGACCATGCGGTTGCGGCGCTCCGCGGCGAGCGCGGAGAGGGACTCGAGTCCCGCTTCCAGGCTACGTCCACGCGGGTGCGTGACCAGACGCGTGACCAGACGCTCGGTCGCGGCGTTCGCCTTGCCGCCGAGCAGGCTGCGGAGCAGCTCGCCCTTGGCGGAGGCGGTGGCGGCCTTGTCGGTCAGCGCGGCGCGCAGCTCGGTGTTCGAGGCGAGGATCCGGCCGAACCGGAACAGCTCGTCCTCGACGTCGTCGAGCGCATCGGCCTGCTGGGCGGCCGTGAGGTCGGCGGTGTTCGCCAGCTCCTCCAGCGAGTCCACCAGGTCACGCGACTGCGACCAGCGGGACCGGACCATGCCGGACACCAGGTCGAGGGTCTCCCCGCCCACCTGGCCGCCGAGCAGACGCCCGGCCAGCTCGGCCTTGGCCTCGCCGGACTGCGCCGGGTCGGTGAGGACCCGACGCAGCGAGACCTCGCGGTCGAGCAGCGCGGTGACGGCAGCCAGCTCGCCGGCGAGCTTCGCCGCGTCGACGGACGTGTTGTCCGTCAGCGCGTCGAGACGCTCGCGCGCGGCGTGCAGCGCCTCGCGGCTCGCTCCGTTCATCGGGCCGCCTCGGCCTTCTCCTCGAGCTCGTCGAGGAAGCGGTCGATGGTGCGGCTCTGCCGGGCGTGGTCCTCGAGGGACTCACCGACGAGCTTGCCGGCCAGGTCGGTGGCGAGCTTGCCCACGTCCTGGCGCAGCGCCTGCGAGGCGGCCTTGCGGTCGGCCTCGATCTGGGCGTGGCCGGCAGCGATGATCTCCTCACGCTGCCGCTGGCCCTCTGCGCGCAGCTCTTCCTTGAGCGCAGTGCCCTGCTCCAGCGCTTCCTGGCGCAGGCGAGCGGCCTCGTGGCGGGCTTCGGCGAGCTGGGCCTTGTACTGCTCCAGGACGCTCTGGGCCTCTACCTGGGCGGCCTCTGCCTTCTCGATGCCGCCTTCGATGGCCTCGCGACGCTCGTCCAGAACCTTGTTGATGTTCGGGAGGAGCTTCTTCGCCAGGATGCCGAAGACGATCAGGAAGGCGACGAGGCCGACGATGAGCTCCGGGACCGGCGGGAGCAGAGGGTTCTGAGGCTCCTCTGCAGCCAGGTGCACCAGGGAAATCACATCAGTGCCTTTCGTCGTTTCGGACTAGTACGCGTTCGTCTTAGTAGACGAACGGCATGACCAGACCGATGAGGGCGAGCGCCTCACAGAAGGCGAAGCCGAGGATCTGGTTGGCGCGGATGATGCCGGCGGCCTCGGGCTGACGGGCGAGCGCCTGGGTGCCGTTACCGAAGATGATGCCGACGCCGACGCCGGGGCCGATGGCCGCCAGGCCGTAACCCACGGAGCTCAGGGAACCTTCGACAGCAGCAAGGGTCTGGGACATGCCAGTTCTTCCTTCTCTTTCACGGACCGGTGGGGGTTGGCCACCGGACGAGTTGGGGGTGGTGAGTGCGGGCCTGGCTCAGTGGTGCTCGGCGAGCGCGCCCTGGATGAAGCTGCAGGCCAGGAGGACGAAGACGTACGCCTGGACGGCCTGGACGAAGAGCTCGAAGACCATCATCCCGAGGACCATCACGAAGGACACGCCCGCGGCGGGGATGCCCGCGCCGTTGAACAGGTACCAGCTGGCGATGGTGAACAGGACCAGCAGCGTGTGACCGGCGAACATGTTCGCGAACAGTCGGACCGCGTGCGTGAAGGGCCGGACCAGGACGTTCGAGAAGAACTCGATGACCATGACCAGCGGCAGGACCGCGCCGAGGCTCTTGTCGTAGCCGGTGAGGTTCTTGAAGCCGCCGACGAAGCCGTGGCGCTTGAAGGTCACGGACATCCAGATGCCGTAGACGATCAGGGCGAGGGCTGCCGGGTACGCGATGATCGAGGTCACCGGGAACTGGGCCAGCGGGACGATCGACCAGACGTTCAGGATCCAGACGAAGAAGAACAGCGACACCATGAAGGGGACGTACTTCTCGCCCTCCTTCTTGCCCAGCGTCTCGTACACGATGCCGCGGCGCACGAAGTCGTAGCCGGTCTCGGCCACCATCTGCAGCTTGCCGGGGACGACCTTCGGCTTGCGGAATGCGGCCCAGAAGAAGGCGAGGATGACGACCGTGCCAAGCAGGGCCAGCAGCATCGGCTTGTTGAGGTACCAGCCGTCCTTGTCTCCGGCGATGGGCTCGAAGATGAAGGACCACAGGCTGGGGGCCGGGAAGCCACAACCGGAGTTGAGTTGACAGTCGGCCTCAAAGGCGAGCGTCATCGGGTCAGCACTCACCGCGGGCTCCTTCAGCGTGGCGCATAGGTACGGCAACCTCGTTGTGTCGGCGCGGCGAGCAGCCGCGGTTCGGCACTGGACTGGTGTTACGGATGATGGGGCGGCGGTCCGGCATCGAGCCTCGCGATGGAACAGGCGTCAGCTCGGATGCCCGCGCCCGCAGTGCCGCAGTTGGCACCGGACGATAGCAGGAAGTCGAACGCCCGCTTATCCCGGCCCTACCCTTCACGGCTTCGACCCCGAGTTTTCGGGCTTCTGGCCCGCACTCGGTTCCGGTTCGACGTAAAGGATCTTGGCCTTCATGTGAGCACGGGTCTGCGCGCCGATCCACACGAGGGTGGTGGCGACCAGCGTGATCGCAAAGGTCTTGGGGTGGAACAGCGTGGTGTTCTTGAACGCGGCGACAAAGATGAACATCAGCAGAATTTGCGCTGCATAAAGCATGAGTCCCATGGCCTGGAACAGATGCGGCAGCGATCGTGCCGTGCGCTGGAGCACGACGAACCCGATCCCCATGAAGAGCATCACGACCAGGGTTGCGACGACCGCGCCGATGGCCCCTTTGCCGCCCGCGACCACACCGCTGATCACGGCGGCAACGGCGCCGGCTACAGCGGTGGGTACGGCTGCTTGCAGGAGGGATCGGACGTCATCAGACCGCATGGCGGGGGCTCCGCATGGTGGTGGGGGCACGGGACTCGTACGGGGACGAGAGTAAGCCCGGTCCGAGAGGGAACCTCGGGCCAATGGACCGTCGCACTACGGTCCTTCGGCTCTGTCGCCGGGTTTAGTGAACGGTATCACAAACTATTTGATGAGGTCTTTACCTGTCAGGTGTGCTCACTGTCACACATGAGGGCTAACGCGCACGTGTGTGCACGACAGGGGGTGGATCTGTCTGATATAGGACGATCGCTCCCGTTAGGGAAAGCGTACGTCAGCGCGCCGATCCGGCCTTCCGTCGGTCGGGGAAGCGCGAACGGGGGCCCACCGCGGTTGCTCCGTTGACGCCCGAGACGCCGCCCGCGAGCACCCGGACCGGCTCGGGCTCCGGCTCGGGCTCCTGCCCGGCGGCCTCCCGGACGGCCTGTTCCGCAGCGCGCTCGGCGGCCCGCTCGGCGTGCCGGTAGCGGGGCGGGACCAGGCTCTCGGCCCAGCGCGGGGCCCGGGGGCTGAACCGCGGCAGCAGGAGCAGGACCAGCCCGACCCCGCTCAGGCCGGCGATCACCAGCACGATCCACATCGAGGTCGAATTGACCGAGTAGGCCACCGTGCCGAAGGCGATCAGCGCCGACCAGAAGTACATGATCAGAACGGCCCGGCTGTGCGAATGGCCGATTTCCAGCAGCCGGTGGTGCAGGTGTCCGCGGTCCGCCGCGAACGGCGACTGGCCCTTCCAGGTGCGTCGCACGATGGCCAGCACCAGGTCCGCCACCGGCAGCGCGGTGATCGTCAGCGGCAGCAGCAGCGGGATGAAGACCGGGAGCATCGCATGGGTCGCGTTCCGCTCACCGCCGGCCCACAGGGCCATTGCGTCGGGGTCCACCTGGCCGGTGATGGAGATGGCGCCGGCCGCCAGCACCAGGCCGATCAGCATGGAGCCGGAGTCGCCCATGAAGATCCGTGCGGGGTGCATGTTGTGCGGCAGGAAGCCCAGGCACATGCCCATCAGGATGGCGGCGAAGAGGGTCGCGGGGGCGGCGGCCTCGATGCCGTAGCCGTACCAGATGCGGTAGCCGTACAGGAAGAACGCCGCGGCGGCGATGCAGACCATGCCGGCCGCGAGTCCGTCCAGACCGTCCACGAAGTTCACCGCGTTGATGGTGATGACCACCAGGGCCACGGTGAGCAGGTTGCCCTGCCACTGGGTGAGCGAGACCGTGCCGACGAAGGGGATGGGCAGCCACAGGATGGTCAGACCCTGCATGACCATCACACCGGCGGCGATCATCTGTCCGCCGAGCTTGATCAGGGCGTCGATCTCGAACTTGTCGTCCAGCACGCCGATCAGCCAGATCAGCGCCGCTCCGGAGAGCAGGGCCCGCGGCTCGTTCGACAGCTCGAAGACCCCGTTGAGGTTCTGCAGGTGGTCGGCGACCAGCAGGCCGGCGCAGAGTCCGCCGAACATGGCGATGCCTCCCAGCCGCGGAGTCGGTTCCCGGTGCACATCGCGCGCGCGGATCTGCGGCATCGCGCCGACGGCGATCGCGAACTTGCGCACCGGTCCGGTGAGCAGGTAGGTCACCGCCACCGTGACGCAGAGCGTCAGCAGATATTCACGCACGGGCTGCCCCAGATGTATCGCCGGCCATCTCAGCCCCACACATTAGCTGCGATGTCCCCGGGTTCGAGGACGCGAGGGAGCCCACCCCGGTTCCCGTACGTCCTGTTTGGTTGTGTTACTCCCCATAAGGGGGAAAGGCCAGTGCAAGCTCTGCCGCCTCCGTACGGGTCTTTGCCGGGTCCCCGCGCAGTGCGCTGCCGAACAGCCGGGCGATCTCCGTCATCTCCGGCTCCCCCATCCCCTGGGTGGTCACCGCGGCCGTACCGAGCCGGATGCCGCGCTGGTCCCCGTACGGCAGGGCACAGGTGTCCAGGACCATCCCGGCGGCGGCCAGACGGCCGCGGGCGGCCCGTCCGTCGATGCCCAGGGGTGCCGGGTCGGCGGTGATGAGGTGGGTGTCGGTGCCGCCGGTGGTGAGGGCGAAGCCCTCCTCGGCCAGGGCCCGGGCGAGGGCCCGGGCATTGCCGACGACCCGGTGCGCGTACGAGGCGAAGGCCGGGGTGCCGGCCTCCCCGAAGGCCACCGCCTTGGCGGCGATGGTGTGCATCTGGGCACCGCCCTGGGTGAACGGGAACACCGCGCGGTCGATCCGCTCGCCGAGCTCGGCGCCGCAGAGGATCATGCCGCCGCGGGGGCCGCGCAGCACCTTGTGGGTGGTCGCGCAGACCACGTCGGCGTAGGGCAGCGGGCTGGGGGCGGCCCCGCCGGCGACCAGCCCGATCGGGTGGGCCGCGTCCACGATCAGAAGGGCCCCGACCTCGTCGGCGATCTCCCGGAAGGCGGAGTACTCCGGGTGCCGGGGGTAGCAGATCGACCCGCAGACGATGGCCTTGGGCCGGTGGCTGTGGGCGAGCTCCTGCACCTGCCGGTAGTCGATGATCCCGCTCTCGGCGTCCACCCCGTACCCGACGAAGTCGAACCAGCGGCCGGAGAAATTGGCCGGGGAGCCATGGGTGAGGTGTCCGCCGTACGGCAGCCCCATCGCGAGGACGGTGTCCCCCGGCTTCAGCAGCGCGGCGTACGCGGCGAGCACGGCGGCCGAGCCGGAGTGCGGCTGAACGTTGGCGTGCTCGGCACCGAAGAGTGCGCGGGCCCGCTCGACGGCGATCCGCTCGGCCTGGTCGGCGTACTCGCAGCCGCCGTGGTGGCGGGCGCCGGGGTAGCCCTCGGCGTACTTGTTGGCGAGTACGGAGCCGAGGGCGGCGAGGACCGCGGGGGAGGTGAAGTTCTCGGCGGCGATCAGCTGGAGGGTGCCGGACTGGCGCTGGAGCTCCCCCGCGAGGACGTCGGCCATCTGCGGGTCCTGGCGGCGCAGGACGTCCGCCGCCGGCTCGGTGGTGACGGTCATGGCGCGCTCCCGAGCAGTGGGGGGTACCGGGTACGCCCACTCTAGGTCCGCAACCCCACCACCGCCCGACGGCAGCCCGCCGGGCCGGCTCCGCGCTCAGCGGCGCGTCGTGACGCCTGTGAGGGCGGTGGCCACCGGGACCTCTCCCTGACGCGCCCCTCGCACCGCTCGGCCCGGGGGCCTCCCGGGCATCGGCCCGCTGCGCCGGCCTCCGGCCGGCGGGGCTCCCGCCGCGCGCGCTCAGCGGCGCGTCGTGACGCCCGTGAGGGCGGTGACCACCGGGTCCAGGGCCTGGCTGATCTCGTCGCCGATCGAGCGGAAGAAGGTGATCGGCGCCCCGTACGGGTCGTACACCTCGTCCGCGTCGGGGGACGGCGCCAGCAGCCAGCCGCGCAGCGCCGCGGCGGCCCGTACCAGCGCCCGCGCCCGCTCCGCCATCCCGTCGTCCAGCGGCGGCAGGGTGGCCGGGTCTATGGCGCGGACCAGCCGGGTGAACTCCTTCAGGGTGAAGGTCCGCAGACCCGCCGAGTGGCCCATCGAGATGACCTGGGCGCGGTGGTCGCGGGTGGCGGTCAGCACCAGGTCGGCGCGTATGACGTGCTCGTCGAGGAGCTCCCGCCCGGTGAACCCGGAGGCATCGGCGCCGAAGTCGGCCAGCACCGCCGCCGCGTTCGCCTCCATGGGCGCGCCCTCGTGGCCCCAGGTGCCGGCGCTCTCCACGATCAGGCCTCCGGTGGAGGCCCCGCCGAGGCGGTCCGCCAGGGCATGCCGCGTCAGCCGCTCGGTGATCGGCGAGCGGCACACGTTGCCGGTGCTGACGTGGAGTATGCGGAAAGTGTCTCCCCCGGCTATGCCACGCCCCTCAGGGCTCACGGGGCCACCTCGAGGTCGGGTACGACCTCCCGCAGCTGGTCGGCGGTGAGGGCCCCTTCCCGGAGGAGGACCGGAACCTTGCCGGTGACGTCGACGATGGAGGAGGGCTGGATGCCGGGGGTCGGGCCGCCGTCCAGGTAGACGGAGACCGAGTCGCCGAGCATCGCCCGGGCCGCGTCGCAGTCCTCCGGCGCCGGGTGCCCGGTCAGGTTGGCGGAGGACACGGCCATCGGGCCTACCTCGGTGAGCAGCTCGATGGCCACCGGGTGCAGCGGCATCCGTACGGCGACGGTGCCGCGGGTCTCGCCCAGGTCCCAGGCCAGCGAGGGCTGGTGCCGGGCGACCAGGGTCAGGGCGCCCGGCCAGAACGCGTCGACGAGCTCCCAGGCCTGCTCGGAGAAGTCGGTGACCAGCCCGTGCAGGGTGTTCGGGGAGCCGATCAGCACCGGGGTGGGCATGTTGCGGCCACGGCCCTTGGCAGCCAGCAGGTCGCCGACGGCCTCCGCGCTGAAGGCGTCCGCGCCGATCCCGTACAGGGTGTCGGTCGGCAGCACGACGAGCTCGCCGCGGCGCACGGCCGAGGCCGCTTCACGCAGACCCGTCTTGCGGTCCGTCGCGTCGTTGCAGTCGTATCGCCGGGCCATCAGCGGTTCTCCTCGTGCAGCAGGGGGGTGGGGGGAACGGTCGCGCCGGTCACGGCATGGCCTTGCGGGCCGTCGCGAAGCGCGGGCGGTTGTTCAGGTCCGGGTGGTCGGCGGCGTCGGCCCAGCCCAGCTCCTCGGCGAAGATCCACGGGACCTGCCCGCCCTGGGTGTCGGCGTGCTCGACGACGACAATGCCGCCGGGCCGCAGCAGCCGGTGCGCGGTGCGCTCGATGCCGCGGATGGTGTCGAGGCCGTCCTCGCCGGAGAACAGCGCCATCTCGGGATCGTGGTCCCGGGCCTCGGGGGCGACGTACTCCCACTCGGTGAGCGGGATGTACGGCGGGTTGGAGATGACAAGGTCGACCTGGCCGTCCAGCTCGGGCAGGGCGTGCAGCGCATCGCCCTGGTGGACGGTGACCCGGGAGCCCGCGGCGTTCTTGCGGGTGTACACGAGCGCGTCCTCCGACAGCTCCACCGCGTGCACCCGGGAGCGCGGCACCTCCTGGGCCATCGCGAGGGCGATGGCGCCGGAGCCCGAGCACAGGTCCACGATCAGCGGCTCGACCACGTCCATGGCCCGGACGGCCTGTATGGCCCAGTCCACCACCGACTCGGTCTCCGGGCGCGGCACGAAGACCCCGGGGCCCACCTGGAGCTCCAGGTAGCGGAAGAAGGCCCGCCCGGTGATGTGCTGGAGCGGTTCGCGGGCCTCGCGGCGGGCAACGGCCTCCCAGTAGCGGGCGTCGAAGTCCGTGTCCTTGACGTGGTGCAGTTCCCCCCGCTTGACGCCGTGCACCCACGCGGCGAGCTCTTCCGCGTCGAAGCGCGGTGAGGGCACACCGGCGGCGGCCAGCCGCTGGGTGGCCTGTGCCACCTCGGCAAGCAGCAAGTTCATCTGCTCTGGTCCTCCGGGCTGCTGTCGTACGGGGGTGTGGAGCGGTCGCTCCTGGTGCCGCGGGTTACTGCGCGGCGGCGAGCTTCGCGGCGGAGTCGGCGTCCACGCAGGCCTGGATGACCGCGTCGAGATCGCCGTCGAGCACCTGGTCCAAGTTGTACGCCTTGAAGCCGACCCGGTGGTCCGAGATCCGGTTTTCCGGGAAGTTGTAGGTACGGATCTTCTCGGAGCGGTCCACGGTGCGCACCTGGCTGCGTCGGGCGTCGGCGGCCTCCTGCTCGGCGGCCTCCTGGGCGGCGGCCAGCAGGCGTGACCGCAGGATGCGCATGGCCTGCTCCTTGTTCTGGAGCTGGCTCTTCTCGTTCTGGCAGGAGGCGACCACACCGGTCGGGATGTGCGTGATGCGCACGGCCGAGTCGGTGGTGTTGACGGACTGGCCGCCGGGGCCGGAGGAGCGGTACACGTCGATGCGGAGGTCGTTGGCGTTGATCTCGACCTCGACCTCCTCGGCCTCCGGGGTGACGAGCACGCCGGCGGCGGAGGTGTGGATGCGGCCCTGGGACTCGGTGGCGGGGACGCGCTGGACGCGGTGCACTCCGCCCTCGTACTTCAGCCGGGCCCAGACGCCCTGGCCGGGCTCGGTGGCACCCTGGCCGCCCTTGGTGCGGACGGAGACCTGGACGTCCTTGTAGCCGCCGAGCTCGGACTCGGTGGCGTCGATGATCTCGGTCTTCCAGCCCACGCGCTCGGCGTAGCGCAGGTACATGCGCAGCAGGTCGCCGGCGAACAGGGCGGACTCGTCGCCGCCGGCGCCCGCCTTGACCTCCAGCAGGACGTCCTTGTCGTCGCTGGGGTCGCGCGGGACCAGCAGCAGCCGCAGCTTCTCGGTGAGCTCCTCGCGGTGGGCGCTGAGCTCCTTCACCTCGGCGGCGAAGTCCGGGTCGTCGGCGGCCAGCTCCTTGGCCGTGTCGATGTCCTCGGCCGACTGCTTCCACGCCCGGAAGGTGGCGATGATCGGGGTCAGCTCCGCATAGCGCTTGTTGAGCTTGCGGGCGTTGGCCTGATCGGAGTGGACCGACGGGTCGGCGAGCTTCTTCTCAAGGTCGGCGTGCTCGCCGACCAGTTCCTCGACCGCCTCGAACATCGGGGGCTCCTGGGGTGAAAGTACGAACAAACGGGGCTGCGGGGCTGCGGGACGACAAAGGCGCCGGTCCGGCCGCCCCCGCATGGACAGGGGGCGGCCGGAGACCGGCGCCGGAGTCGCGCTACTTCTTGGCGGCAGCCTTGCCGAAGCGGGCCTCGAAGCGGGCCACGCGGCCACCGGTGTCGAGGATCTTCTGCTTGCCCGTGTAGAACGGGTGGCACTCGGAGCAGACCTCGGCACGGATGGTGCCCTCGGTCAGGGTGCTACGGGTGGTGAACGACGCACCGCAGGTGCAGCTGACCTGGGTCTCGACGTACTCGGGGTGGATCTCGCGCTTCAAGGTGTCTCCTAGTTTCGGGAGGGCGCCGGGTCGCAGGACGCGGAATTGCTCCATGCGTGAACCGGGGCCGACGTACCAGTCTGCCAGGACTGGCCCGCCTGACAAAATTCGAGGACGGTCCGTTCAACAGGGTGGGCGGCCGGTGTATTCCCGAGGCCGTCCGGGGCCGATACGGCGCCCCGCACGGCGGCCGTCAGCGGACGATCGTGCCCGCGGTGCCCTTGTCGCCGGCCGAGTTCGCGGTGGCCTCGGCGGGGATCGGAGCATCCTTGAGGAGAGCCTCCCACACCAGACGGGATTCCCTGGTGAGCGGGACCACCCGGTTGGGGTCGCGGGGGTCCGCGCCCACCGGCAGGGTGATCATCTGGAGGTCGTGGGAGTCGATGCCCCGCAGCCCGGAGGCGAAGCCCATCAGCGACTTCACGTCGCCGAGCCTGGAGTCCGTGGTGATCGCCTTGGTGGCGGTGTCGGCGAGGTCGAGGAGCTTCTTGGGGTTGTCGAACATCCCGATGCTCTTGACCTGCTTGATCAGTGCCTTCATAAAGGCCTGCTGGAGCTGTATCCGGCCCAGGTCGCTGCCGTCGCCGACGCTCTTGCGGGTGCGGACCAGCCCGAGGGACTGTTCGCCGTTGAGCCTGTGGGTGCCGGCCGGCAGGTCGAGGTGGCTGGCATGGTCCTTGATCGGCTTGGTGGTGGTGACCTCGACCCCGCCCAGGTTGTCGACGATCTTCTTGAAGCCGGTGAAGTCGACCTCGATGTAGTGGTCCATCCGGATGCCCGACAGCTGCTCGACGGTCTTCACCGCGCAGGCGGCGCCGCCGACGGTGAAGGACTCGTTGAACATCCGGCGCGGGCCGCCGGGGTCGGTCTTCCCGTCGGAGGTCTTGCAGGAGGGCCGGGTGACCAGGGTGTCCCGTGGGATCGATATGACACTGGCCTTCCGGCGTCCCTCGTAGAGGTGGACGATCATCGCGGTGTCCGAGCGGGCGGAGCCGCCGTCGTCCCGGCCGTACCCGGCGTTTGCGCCGCCGCGGGAGTCGGAGCCGAGGACCAGGATGTCCAGGGAGCCGTTGTCCACGTCCGCCGGGCGGTCCGTGCCGAGGGCCGCGTCGATGTCGACGCTCTTCAGGTTCCCGTTGAACTTGACGTAGTAGTAGCCGAGGCCGGCTCCGCCGAGGACCAGCACACCGGCTGCCGTCCACGCCGCGATCGCGACCGCCCGGCGGCGTTTCGACGGCTTCCGCCGGTGCCCCGCCCCAGCCCGGCGGCCCGGGCTCCTGCTCTCCTCGCTCATGCGCTCCTCAGTCCCATCCCGCACCGTATGTCCGCGTTATTCCCCCCTGTACCCAGACGGCGTACTGCCGCCGTGGGTTCCAGGAGGGTGCGGGGGAGTGCGTCAAAGCCGTGTGCCCACCGTGCTGGGCACGGTGGGCACACGGGTGGAACGGGGCGGGACGTCAGCCGAAGAGGTCGAACTGGCCCCAGGCCGTCCCGTAGTGCTGTCGCGACCCGAAGGTCGGACCCGAGACGCCCGTGACGTTCCCGGTGCCCGGGAACAGCCACAGCACGTCGCCCTCACGGGCCAGCAGGTCGGGGGTGCCGTCGTTGTTCACATCGCCGGGCGTGGCGAACCGGCTGTAGGTCTTGCCCAGCGTGGTCACCTGGACGCGCGGCTCGAAGGCCTTCAGACCGGCGTTGCCGGTCCCCTTGTAGAGGTAGACCGCGCCGGCGGCGGTGCGGGCCAGCAGATCGGCCTTGCCGTCGCGGTTGAAGTCTCCGTGGCCGACCAGGTTCTGGTACGTCTGCCAGCCCGGCCCGGCGTCGACCTCGGGGGCGAAGCCGCCGCGGCCGTCACCGGGGTGGATGATCAGCTTGCCGCTGTCGTACACCGAGAGCAGGTCGGGCAGGTCGTCGCCGGTGACATCGCCGGGCGCAACGAACGCCCGGCGGGTCTGCCAGCCGCCGGTGAGCTTGGTGTCCTGCCAGCCCTTCCCGGTGACCTGGTGGGTCCAGAACAGGTCGCCCGCGGTGGTGCGGCGGACGATGTCCTGGACGCCGTCCCGGTCCAGGTCGGTCTGTACGGCCAGGTTGGTGGAGCGGTAGTCGCCCGGCACCGCCGCCTGCCAGGAGAGCCGGCCGGTCAGCGAGTGGAACGGGAACAGCGTGCCGTCGGAGGCCCGGCGGGCCAGCATGTCGGCCTTGCCGTCCTTGTTCCAGTCGGTGTCGTTCACCCGGGCCCGGATCGCTCCGGAGTAGGTGCTCGCCTTGGCGTAGACCCCGTAGGCGCCCTTGTAGACGCAGCCGTCGACGCCCCAGGAGACCACGCCGATCAGCCGGCCGTTGCGGACCAGCGGACCGCCGGAGTCACCGTTGCAGGCGGTGTTGGTGCCCGAGTCGCTGCCCGTGGCGGGCTGGCCGGCGCAGACCATGTGGTTCGGGACCAGGTTGCTCCCCCAGAACTGCGCGCAGGTCTGGTCCGACACCAGGGGCATGCCGACCCTCTTGAGGCTCGGCGAGAGGGCCTGACTGGTGGAGGTGTAGCGGCCCCAGCCGTAGGCGTCGGCGTACTGGCCGGCCTGGTACAGGCCGGTGTCCGTGCTGCGCGCCATCGGCAGCGGCTTGACGTCCACCGGCTGGCTCAGGGTCAGCACGGCCACGTCGTTGTCCGTGCGGACGGTGTCGTACCCCGAGTGGAGCCACTGGCGGCTGACGGTCACCGGGGTGCCGCCGTGCCAGTTGGTCACCTGGGAGGCGTCCGTGGTCGGGAGCTTGGTCGCGCCCACCACCACGACGCTGTCCAGGGTCCAGTCGAGGCCTTCGACGCAGTGTGCGGCGGTGAGGATCTTCGTCGGGGCGACGACCGTGCCACCGCAGAAGAACGCCTCGTCGTCGCTGCGGTCGGTGGTGTTGCGGTTGTCGAGGTAGTGCAGCTGCGCCATCCAGGGCGCGTTGGCGATGGTCTCGCCGGTGCCACCGATGATCATCGGGGCGGCCTGCTGGGGTCCGGACGGCTTCGGGGCGGGGGCGGGGGTCTTGGAGACCGTCCGCTTCGCCTGGTCGGCCGTCATGGACTTGGCAACCCGTTCGCCGAGTTCGCGCTTGGTGGGAACCGGCTGGGAAGCGGCCTGCGCGCCGGTGGCCGTCAGCCCTGTACCGAACAGGGCGAGGACGGACACGGCGACGGGGACCGCGAGGCGCGAAGTGCCTATGTGCACGCGCGGATCCTTCTTTTCTGCCGTGGAGTTGAGAGGTGCGGTGATCTTACGGCAGCGCCGCCCCCACCCGGACGGGTGGGGGCGGCGCTGGACGTACGCGAGGTGGTGCCGGGCGTACTAGTCGTTGTTGCCGGACGACGGGGTCGTCTTGGCGATCTGCATCAGGAACTCGGCGTTCGACTTCGTCTGCTTCATCTTGTCGAGGAGCAGCTCGATGGCCTGCTGCGAGTCGAGCGCGTGCAGCACCCGGCGCAGCTTCCAGACGATGGCGAGCTCCTCGCTGTTGAGGAGGATCTCCTCCTTGCGGGTGCCCGACGGGTCGACGTCGACGGCGGGGAAGATCCGCTTGTCGGCGAGCTTCCGGTCGAGCTTGAGCTCCATGTTGCCGGTGCCCTTGAACTCCTCGAAGATCACCTCGTCCATGCGCGAGCCGGTCTCGACCAGCGCGGTGGCCAGGATGGTCAGCGAGCCGCCGTCCTCGATGTTGCGCGCGGCACCGAAGAAGCGCTTCGGCGGGTACAGCGCGGTCGAGTCGACACCACCGGACAGGATGCGGCCGGAGGCGGGCGCCGCGAGGTTGTACGCGCGGCCCAGACGGGTGATGGAGTCCAGCAGGACGACCACGTCGTGGCCGAGCTCGACGAGCCGCTTGGCGCGCTCGATGGCCAGCTCGGCAACGGTGGTGTGGTCCTCGGCGGGGCGGTCGAAGGTCGAGGAGATGACCTCGCCCTTGACCGACCGCTGCATGTCGGTGACCTCTTCCGGACGCTCGTCGACCAGGACGACCATCAGGTGGCACTCGGGGTTGTTGGTGGTGATCGCGTTGGCGATGGCCTGCATGATCATGGTCTTGCCGGTCTTCGGCGGGGCCACGATCAGACCGCGCTGGCCCTTGCCGATCGGCGACACGAGGTCGATGATCCGGGTGGTCAGCACGCCCGGGTCGGTCTCCAGGCGGAGCCGGTCCTGCGGGTACAGCGGGGTGAGCTTGTTGAACTCGGGGCGGCCACGGCCGGATTCGGGCGCCATGCCGTTGACCGAGTCCAGACGCACCAGCGCGTTGAACTTCTCGCGGCGCTCGCCGTCCTTGGGCTGGCGCACGGCACCGGTGGTGTGGTCGCCCTTGCGCAGGCCGTTCTTGCGGACCTGGGCGAGGGAGACGTACACGTCGTTGGGGCCGGGCAGGTAGCCCGAGGTCCGGATGAACGCGTAGTTGTCGAGGATGTCGAGGATGCCCGCGACCGGGATCAGCACATCGTCGTCGGCGACCTGCGGCTCGTTCGGACCGAACTCCTCGCGGCCACGGCGCCCGCGGCGGTCGCGGTACCGGCCGCGCCGGCCGCGCCGGCCGCCCTCGTCGTCGAAGTCGTCCTGCGGGCCGTTGTCCTGGCGGCCCTGGCTCTGGCCCTGACCCTGGCCCTGCTGGCCCTGGCCGCGTCCGCCGCCCTGCTGCCGGCTCCGGCCGTCGCGGTCCTGCTGACCGCCCTGGCCGGCCTGGCCGCCCTGCTCGCCGCCCTGGCCGCGGTCGCGGCGGTCACGCTGGCCGCGCTCCTGGCGGTCGGCGCGGTCGCCGCGCTCCTGGCGGTCACGGCGGTCGCGGCGCCCGCGGCCCTCGCCGGCCTCTTGGCCGGTGGTGGCGGGAGCGGCGGTCGCGGTGTCGGTCTTGGCCTCGGGCTGCCGGTCGGCGGGCACCTCGGTCTTGGGCTCGGCCTGCACCACGGTGGTGGCGGTGGCCGCGACCGCGGACTCCGGGCTGCCGGAGGGGGCGGTGGCACGACGGCGGCGGCGCTCGCCGGCCGGGGCTTCCTCTCCCCCGCGCTCGGCTGCCGGCTGGCCCGGGATGTCGATCTGCGCCTGCGCGGCCGGCTTCTCGGCGGGGGCCGCGGCCGGGGCCTCGGCGGTCTCGCCGGTACGGGCCTTGCTGGTGGCGCGGCGCTTCGGCTTGGTCTCGGCGGCGGAGTCCGCGGCCTTGGGGGCGCCGCCTGCGGCCTGCGCCTCCTTGATGACCTCGATCAGCTGGCTCTTGCGCATCCGCGCGGTGCCCCTGATCCCGAGGCCGGACGCGACCTGCTGCAGCTCGGCGAGGACCATGCCCTCAAGGCCGGTGCCGGAGCGGCGTCGCTTGGGCGTGGTGGTGCCCGCAGCGGGGGCACTGGTGTCGACGGAGGTGTCGGCAACGCCCATCAGATCGGTGGTGTCGCTCACGAAGGGTCCTTCCCTGGAGCGGACGTCGGCCTGTCTGGCTCGGCGACCGGTTGTGCTGTCCGACCTCGGTCCTAGGTGTGGACCGTGCCGGGGCGGTGGTCCGCCGCTATCGATACATCCCGATACGGCGGAGAGATACGAGATAACGTGCTTGGGTTCCGGCGAGAAGCCCCCCAGCTGGAAGCGTGGGAATGTGTCACGCCGATTCCGGAGCGTGCTCGAAACTGCTTGGCAGCGATCAAAGCAGTTGGGGAGGCTCCCGGAAGAAAAGTGGTCCCTGATGAGGACACTGAGCACCGAGCCCTTGCGGCTTCGGATGCGCACTTGAGACTAACACTACCGGATCCAACAGACATTCCCCCTCTCACTCACCGGCAATCGCGCTCTTCCGCCCGGACCGGCGGGGTGGCCTGCCCGACCACCCCGCCCCCGGCGGCTGCTGTTCAGCCGCCCTGGTTGCCCAGCGGAAGTACGCTCGCGCCCGCGGCGTCGAGTGCGAGCCGGTTGGCCGCCCACCCCTCGCCCGCGAGCTGCGCGACCTTGTCAGCCGCGCCGTTGTCGACCAGCGCGAGGACCGTGGGGCCCGCGCCGGAGATGACCGCGGGCACTCCGTCCGCCCGCAGCCGGTTCACCAGTGCCACGCTCTCGGGCATGGCCGGAGACCGGTATTCCTGGTGGAGCCGGTCCTCGGTGGCGGGCAGCAGCAGCTCGGGACGCCTGGTCAGGGCCTCCACGAGCAGGCCTGCGCGACCCGCGTTGACGGCCGCGTCCACATGCGGGACGGTGCGCGGCAGCAGGCCGCGCGCGGTCTCCGTCAGGACCGGCTTGGACGGGACGAAGACCACCGGAACGATGGAATCCGCGGGGTCCATCCTGATCGCCTTGGCACTGCCGCCGTCCATCCAGGCCAGGGTGAAGCCGCCGAGCAGACAGGCGGCGACGTTGTCGGGGTGGCCCTCGATCTCGGTGGCGAGTTCGAGCAGGGCCGCGTCGTCGAGCTTGGCCTCGCCGCCTATGGTGACGGCGCGGGCGGCGACGATGCCGGCGCAGATGGCGGCGGAGGAGGAGCCGAGGCCGCGGCCGTGCGGGATGCGGTTGGCGCAGACGACCTCGAGGCCGCGCGGCTGCCCGCCGAGCAGGTCGAAGGCCGTGCGCATGGAACGTACGAGCAGGTGGCTCTCGTCGCGGGGCAGCGTCTCGGCGCCCTCGCCCGCGATGTCGATGTTCAGGCCGGAGTCGGCCACCCGGACCACGACGTCGTCGTAGAGCCCCAGGGCCAGGCCCAGGGCATCGAAGCCGGGGCCGAGGTTGGCACTGCTGGCGGGGACGCGCACCCGTACGGCGGCGGCGCGGAAGGCGGGACCGGCCATCGCTCGATGACACTCCTTGTGGCTGTGCGAGATCTCACTCGGGGACCTGCTGGGGATCTTTGGGGATCTTCCGCTGTGAATGTACTGGAGAACGTACGACACCCGAAGGCCCTCGGGGCAGCACCGCGTCATATGCGCGGTGGCGGATGTAAGTACAGCGTATCGAAGGAAGGTTCTGTCGCGACATAGGGCGCACAGGAGGCGCACGATGCGTGTCGCGGCTCGCCGGTGCCCAGGCCGCAATTTTGCGGTGTTGCGCCCCGGCTTGCCGGGTTTCCAAGGCCTGTGAGGCCTTGGAAACCCGGCAGCTGCCGTATGTCAGACCAGGCCGAGACGGATGGCAGCGGCCTCGGCGTCCACCGGAACGGTGACCGGCTGCGGTGCACCGGCGATCGCCCAGTCGGGGTCCTTCAGGCCGTTGCCCGTGACGGTGCACACGATCTTCTGTCCCGGGTCGACCAGACCCAGCTCCGCGGCCTTGAGCAGGCCGGCCACCGAAGCGGCCGAGGCCGGCTCCACGAAGACGCCCTCCTGGGAGGCCAACAGCCGGTAGGCCGCCAGGATCTGACGGTCCGTGACCTCGTCGATGAAGCCGCCCGACTCGTCCCGGGCCGCGAGCGCGTACTCCCAGGAGGCCGGGTTGCCGATCCGGATCGCGGTGGCGATGGTGTGCGGCTCCTTGACGACCTCGCCGCGCACGATGGGCGCGGAACCGGAGGCCTGGAAACCCCACACACGGGGCGTACGGGAGGCCGGTCCGTCGGCCTTGTACTCCTTGAAGCCCCGCCAGTACGCGGTGATGTTGCCGGCGTTGCCGACGGGCAGCACATGGATGTCGGGGGCGTCGCCCAGCGCGTCCACGATCTCGAACGCGGCCGTCTTCTGGCCCTCGATGCGCACCGGGTTGACGGAATTGACCAGCGCGACCGGGTAGTTGTCGGACAGCCGGCGGGCCAGCGTCAGGCAGTCGTCGAAGTTGCCGTCCACCTGGAGGATCTTGGCGCCGTGCACCAGCGCCTGGCCCATCTTGCCGAGCGCGATCTTGCCCTGCGGGACCAGTACGGCGGAGACCATCCCGGCGCGCACCGCATAGGCGGCGGCGGAGGCCGAGGTGTTGCCGGTGGAGGCGCAGATGACCGCCTTGGCGCCCTCCTCCTTGGCCCGGGTGATCGCCATGGTCATGCCGCGGTCCTTGAAGGAACCGGTGGGGTTGGCGCCCTCCACCTTGAGGTGGACCTCACAGCCGGTGCGCTCGGAGAGCACCTGTGCGGGGACGAGCGGCGTGCCGCCCTCGCGGAGCGTGACCACGGGAGTCGTGTCGGTCACCGGAAGGCGGTCCCGGTACTCCTCGATGATGCCGCGCCACTGGTGGGTGCGATTGCTGCTCATGGGTCCTTACTCCCCTTCAACACGCATGATGCTGGCGACACCGCGGACGGTGTCGAGCTTCCGCAGCGCTTCGACGGTCCCGGAGAGGGCTGCGTCGGGTGCGCGGTGGGTGACGACGACGAGGGAGGCCTCACCGTCCTTACCCTGCTGCCGGACGGTGTCGATGGACACCCCGTGCTCGGCGAACACGGTCGCGACCTGGGCGAGGACACCCGGCTTGTCCGCCACATCGAGGCTGATGTGGTAGCGGGTGACGACCTCCCCCATGGGGCTGACCGGCAGCTGGGTGTACGCCGACTCGCCCGGCCCCGTTGCCTCGGCGAGCTTGTTGCGGCAGACGGCGACCAGGTCGCCGAGTACGGCCGAGGCGGTCGGCGAGCCGCCCGCCCCCGGACCGTAGAACATGAGCCGCCCGGCGGCCTCCGCCTCGACGAAGACGGCGTTGTACGCCTCGCGGACGGAGGCGAGCGGGTGGCTGAGCGGGATCATCGCCGGGTGCACCCGCGCGGTGACGGACTCGCCGTCGGCCGCCCGCTCGCAGATGGCGAGGAGCTTGATGGTGCAGCCCATCCGCTTGGCGGAGGCGAAGTCGGCGGCGCTGACCTCGGTCATGCCCTCGCGGTGCACGTCGTCGAGCCGGACCCGGGTGTGGAAGGCGATGCCGGCCAGGATGGCGGCCTTGGCGGCGGCGTCGTAGCCCTCGACGTCGGCGGTGGGGTCGGCCTCGGCGTAACCGAGCGCGGTGGCCTCGTCCAGCGCCTCCTGGTAGCCGGCGCCGGTGGAGTCCATCTTGTCGAGGATGAAGTTGGTCGTGCCGTTGACGATGCCCATCACCCGGTTGATCTTGTCGCCGGCGAGGGACTCGCGCAGCGGCCGGATCAGCGGGATGGCACCGGCCACGGCGGCCTCGTAGTAGAGGTCCCTGCCGTGCTCCTCGGCGGCGGCGTGCAGGGTCGCGCCGTCCTGCGCCAGCAGCGCCTTGTTGGCGGAGACCACGGAGGCGCCGTGCTCGAACGCCGTGGTGATCAGCGTCCGGGCCGGCTCGATGCCGCCGATGACCTCGATGACGACGTCGATGTCCCCGCGTTTGACCAGGGCGGTCGCATCGGTGGTGACCAGCGCCGGGTCGATGCCGTCGCGGACCTTGGAGGGGCGCCGTACGGCCACGCCGGCGAGCTCGACGGGGGCGCCGATCCTCTGCGTGAGGTCGTCGGCGTGCGTCGTCATGATGCGCGCCACCTCTGAGCCGACCACTCCACAGCCCAGCAGCGCCACCTTCAGCGGACGCGTACGCATCATGAGACCTACGCCTTTCGATCTTTTGATCACTTCGATCAGCCCCGGCCCGCGGTCTTGCGGGCCGGTTGTGTGAACCAGTCTCACTCAATGGACAGCGGATTCCATCTTCGGTCCATTGAGTGAGATGTCTATTTCATCATCCGAGTCCGTCAGCCGAGTCCATCAGCCGAGGTCGAGACGCAGGAGATCTTCCTCCGTCTCCCGGCGGACGATCACCCGTGCCGCCCCGTCGCGCACGGCCACCACGGGCGGCCGGAGGACGTGGTTGTAGTTGCTGGCCATGGACCGGCAGTACGCGCCGGTGGCGGGCACGGCGATGAGATCGCCCGGCGCGAGGTCGGCCGGCAGGAACGCGTCCTTGACGACGATGTCCCCGCTCTCGCAGTGCTTGCCGACGACCCGGGCGAGCATCGGCTCGGCCTCGGAGCGGCGGGAGACCAGGGCCACGCTGTACTCGGCGTCGTAGAGGGCGGTCCGGATGTTGTCGGACATGCCGCCGTCCACGCTGACGTACGTCCGCAGGCCCTCCAGCGGCTTGACCGTCCCGACCTCGTACAGGGTGAAGGCGGTGGGGCCGACGATGGCGCGGCCGGGCTCCACGGAGATGCGCGGGGCGCGCAGGCCGGCGGACTCGCATTCGCGGGCGACGATCTCGTTGAGCGCCTTGGCGATCTCGTGCGGCTCGCGCGGGTCGTCCTCGGAGGTGTAGGCGATGCCCAGGCCGCCGCCGAGGTCGATCTCGGGCAGCTCGATGCCGTGCTCGTCGCGTACGGCGGCCAGCAGCTGCACCACGCGCTTGGCGGACACCTCGAAGCCGGCCATGTCGAAGATCTGCGAGCCGATGTGCGAGTGGATGCCGAGGACCTCCAGGCTGTCGTGCCCCAGGGCGCGCCGCACGGCCTCCGCGGCGGATCCGTCGGCGACGGCGATACCGAACTTCTGGTCCTCGTGCGCGGTCGCGATGAACTCGTGGGTGTGAGCCTCGACGCCGACGGTGACGCGGATCTGTACGGGCTGGCGGACACCGAGTTCGCGTGCGACATGCGCCACCCGCGCGATCTCCTGGAAGGAGTCGAGCACGATCCGCCCGACCCCGGCCTCGATGGCCCGCCGGATCTCCGCCACGGACTTGTTGTTGCCGTGGAAGGCGATGCGCTCGGCGGGCATCTCGGCGGCCAGCGCGGTGGCCAGCTCCCCGCCGGAGCACACGTCGAGGTTCAGCCCTTCCTCCTTCAGCCAGCGCACGACGGCCTTCGACAGGAACGCCTTTCCGGCATAGAACACGTCGGCGTCCTTGCCGAAGGCGTGCGCCCAGGCCCGGCAGCGCTGCCGGAAGTCCTCTTCGTCCAGGAAGTAGGCGGGGGTCCCGAACTCCTCGGCGAGCCGGGTGACTTCGATCCCGCCGACGCGGACCACGCCGTCCTCGCCGCGCCCGACGGTACGGGCCCAGACCTTCTCGTCCAGCGCGTTCAGGTCGGCGGGCGGCGGGGAGTAGTGCCCCTCGGGCAGGACGTCGGCGTGACGGGGCCCGGCGGGGTGCGCTGAACGGCTCATGTCTCTCTCTCGCTCATCACTAGATCAGTTCGGGTGCTTCCACGCCGAGCAGGGTCAGGCCGCCGGCCAGCACCGTCCCGGCGGCTTCGGCAAGGGCCAGCCGGGCGCGGTGGGCGGCCTCGGGTTTCTCGTCCCCGAGGGGCAGCACCCCGTACTGGAAGTCGAGGAGGGCGTCGGCGATCACACCGAGGTGCCGGGCGAGGCGGTCGGGTTCGCCGTGGTGCGCGGCGGCCTCGAGAACGAGCGGGTGGTCGCCGAGCGCATCGCAGAGCGCCCGGGCGCCGGCGGTGTCACCGACCTCGCCGGCCCGGCTGGTCAGCCCGATCTGCCGGGCGTTCCGGACGAGGGCACGACTGCGGGCGTGGGCGTACCGGACCTGGAAGTACGGATTGCTCTCGTGCTGCACCGCGAGGGCGGGCCCGAACGCGGGGGTCTCGCGGGGCGGGGTGGCGAGCATGGTCCAGCGCACGGTGCCGGCGTCGAAGCGGCGCAGGACGTCGGCGGTATCGCGGCGGGTGAGGGGCGCGACGACGGGCGGGACGGCAGGCGGGACGGCGGGACCCGGCCCGGTCCCGGTCCCGGTCCCGGTCTCGAGCCCTTGACTGCACCGGATCCGCCGCACGACCTCCCGTACGACCCCTTCCCGGTCAACGGGCCCGGCGCCCACGAAGTCCCCACCGCGACAGAGACGCCCCTGCATCACCTGCTGCGCCTGCTCCACCTGCCGCACAACCCCCTCACCCCGCACTCCTCCGAGCTCGAAGTTGAGGAAGCCGGCCCCGGTGATCTCCACGGACCGGATGCCGGGCTCACCGGCGAGCCGGCCGGCGAGCAGCCGGGCGACCTCGGCGGGCCGCAGTCCGGCGGCCTTGGCGAGCGGAAAGGCGAGGGCGGTGGCGTACTCCCCGACCCCGCCGGGCCGGGTCCGCTCGACGACGACCCGCTCCGGAACGGGAGCGCTCAGCTCGCCACCCTCGACGGCGCCGCGCACGGCACGCACGAGGAGGTGGGAGAGGTCGGCGGGGTTCACGGGACCAGCGTAGGCGAGAGACCCCCTCGGGCCGCGAAGGGTTTCGCCATGTGAACGCCGGGCCGAAAGCTAGGGGGTGATCCGCCCGGCGGCGACCCGCTTCCGCTCGACGAGCCGCCGTACGATCCGCACCAGCTCGGCCGGCTCGAAGGGTTTGGCGACGAAGGCGTCCACGCCGGCGGCGACCCCGGTCTCGACCTCGTACTGGGTGCAGGCACTGACGATGGCGACGGGCAGATCCCGGGTCCGCGGATCTGCCCGCAACTGCGCCGCCGCACCGAACCCGCCCAGCCGCGGCATGACCACATCAAGGGTCACGACATCGGGCCGGACCTGATGCACCACATCCAGACACTCGGCACCATCGGCCGCGGTCACGACCTCGAAGCCCTCCAGCTCGAGATTGACCTTGATCAGCTGCCGGATGACCTTGTTGTCGTCGACAACAAGCACCCGGCCCGAGGCGCCTGGCACAACTCGAGAGTAGGTCGCCGCCGGCCCCCGCGTCCGGGTTTTCCCCACTTCCACCCCCTCCGAGCGACCCCACCCCCACTCCCCCGCAAACCCGTTCCTGATCACCCCTCCGAAGCTGGTAGTGTTCTACCCGTCGCCGCAACGCGAACGACACGCCCCCGTAGCTCAGGGGATAGAGCAACGGCCTCCGGAGCCGTGTGCGCAGGTTCGAATCCTGCCGGGGGCACTTCGCAGGAAGTGCCCGAAGACCCCGCCGTCAGCGAGTTCGCTGAGGACGGGGTCTTGGCGTATGTGCAGCCGGGCGTGGGAATGGGCAGCCGTAGGACAGGGCCCGCGGCCTATTCGCGGTCTGGCGATCTCTCCGTCCCCACAGGTCAGCCCGGCACACGACGAAGGCCCTTGCGGATCTCCAAGGGCCTAAGTCCACGGCGGTGGACGGTCCGTCACTCGTACTCGCGCAGCAGCTCCTCGATCCGGCAATTCCCGGCCTCTTGACGCCCGTCCAGACACTTCGCGTACCGGCCCAACAGGACTTCGACGCTGTTCCCCGCGCGGGCGGCGACCTCGGTGGGGGTCCACCCCCGCGTTGAGCCACGTGGAGAGTACGGAGTGCCGGAGGTCGTACGGCCGGAGGGGTCCGCCGCGAGGTCCAGGAGGAGACGGGTATCGTGGTGCCGCTGCAAGCCGTCCGGGGGCGCCGGCCGCACTTCGGAGGACTCGACCGCGATCGCGTGGCTCACCCCGAAGGAAATCGCCTCCCGCATGTCCGAGGTCTCCGCCATCCGCCTCCTGGACGCCCTGGACCACGCAGGCCCCCACGTCCGCAGCCACGACGGCCGCCGGCTTCTGGGAGCACGGTGACGCTTCCGAGAATGCCGCGCGAGGAAGCCCTCGCCCTGGTCGCCCGTCTCCTGGACCCCGAGATCTCCGAATCCGAGTGCGACGACATCATCGAAGCCCTGACGCTCGGACTCCGCTGCCCCCACTTCTCCGACTACCTCTTCTTCGACCACTCCCCCGACGCGAGCCCGGAGAAGGCCGTAGACCAAGCGTTGGCCTACCAGCCAATCGCACTCTGAGGGGGTGGCCGGCGCAACGGCCAGGGCGTCACGCGTCCAGCCACACACTCCGGTCCCGGGCCACGGAGTAGACGTGTTCGACCTGGGCCACGGTGAGCACGCCGGACAGGGGGCCCAGGGCCGAGACCGCGCGCTCCTGGAGGGCCCTGACCTTCGACAGCGTGGGCACCACGTTCAGCTCGGCCACGTCGACGAAGACGAGGATGCCCTCGACCGGGACGGGGAAGCCGCAATGCTTCTCCAGCACCTTCCGGGCCCGTTCTGCCTCCGCCCGGCTCTTGGCGGGGTAGGGGTGCGGCTTGCCCCCGTTGACCTTCACCGCATTGTCCCCGACCCACACCCGCTTCTGCGGATGCCGCTTCGTGTTGATCGTGAAGACCCCGCCGTGCCCGATCAGCAGGTGATCGATGTCCACCTGCCGCGGAAGGGGTATCGAGTGCAACACCCGCCAGCCCTGCCGCTGAAGCCGTTCAAGCTCCCGCCCCACCCGCTGCTCGCCGACCAGGCCCGTACGCCAGGAATCCTCAGCGGCCTTGCGCCGCAGCAGCCAAGCGACGAAGCGCCCCCAGGGACCGAGCTCCGACGGACCGACCTTCCCCAGGAGTTGTTCACCCGGCCGGTTCGTAGCGAGATCGTTCTCAGGCGCCAGCGCCCGTAGCGGTGGGATGGCGGGCGAGGAGCTGCCTGACCGCGGCCCCGGCACGGGTGAGGTGGCCTGTGGAACTGCTTGACCGAGTGCCCGCGTGATCGCCTCCGCGTACTCGGCTTGCAGGACCTTGACCTCTCCGGTCCTCCGGTCCATCCACCCGACCGCGGTCCCCTCCGGGAGGCTCACGTACAGGCGGTCATGCCCGTAGCGCTTCCACGCGGTCACTTTTAACTCGTCCACCAGGCCCCCAGCCGCCGTCGCGGTGTCAGCGCCATGGGACCAGCGGACGACCGGGGCCACAAGGGCGCCCTGCGGTAAGAGTTTCCCTACTTCATCAAGGGCGCTTCCGCCGCAAAGGCGGCGTCGCGCGCCAATGGGCTGAGGACATGATGAGGATGAACTCGGTCTGATCTGTCGGCTCCCCGTCACAGATGGATGCCGCCGGCGGGGGCTCTCCGATTCCGGGATGACCGGGGCCCGTCCTGCGTCTGCCAGCCGGTTCATGGCGGGGGTGGGAGCTGCCATCCCGTGATCGTCACTCCCGCATGTTTGCCTCACGGTCCCCCGCGCCCCGGCCTTCATCTGCTGGCGGCGCATCCGCCCTATAGGCCTTCTTCGCACGGTGCCATGCCGCAAACACATCCGGAAGCTGGTCAAGTAATCCCCGGACAACAAACAACAGGATGGTCACTACGCCCGAAGCAGCCAATAGAGAGAGGATGATTTGAGAATCCACCCGTTCGACACCTTCTGATCAGCAGTCGAACTCGGGTGAATCCACTCAGCTCGACCGCAACTTAAAACGGTCAGAACTGAGATCCACGCCGACAGTAAAGCTCAGGGCCGTGCGAGAGAGAGTTGTCAGGTGGCGTGCCGAACGGGCGCCACAGGCGGACGGCGGAGGCAGGAGTCCGGGGCGTCGTTCACGGATCATCCAGTTCCACTGCGACATGTCGGCTCGCATTGGAAAGGCCTGCTACTCGTACGTTATCAGCAGCAGTCACCCACAGAGCGCATCAGCGAATCGCGCTGACACCCGCATTGGCTTTGTGATAGAGACCCTCCCGGCAATCTCGCCGCACAACTGGTGGCGACTCAGCCGTAGGTGAGGGCGGCCGGGCGCCAGTTGTGGCTGAACTGATCTCGGTAACTAAGCCGCTCGTCTGGTGTCCCTCGGGAGGAGGGGCTCGTGGTGGTGCCAGATGAGGTAGCGGTCTTCTCGGCGGAGCTCTGCTGAGCCCCACTCAACGCGCATGACGCCCTGCTCCATCGAGCAGGCATACGCCACGATGATCAGCCGTAGCTCCGGCGGGAGAAGGGCCAGATCCGGGTGTACATGCTGCTCGTCCAGGTCTTCCAAGCCAAGGTCGAAAGCCTGCTGCATCGGCTCCGGCCCGTGGCGTCGTATGAGGTCTGCCCTGAAGCCAGCGGCCTTTCGCAGCCGTGCCGCGGTTACGGGCACGTCCTTCTTCGCGTACCGGATCGGGTAGATGACATTGCTGCCGACGATCATCACCGTTCGGCCCTGAAGGCGTCGGGCTACTGCCTCGCCGAATGAACTCAGCCTGGCAGCCAGGGCTTCATACTGAGCGGCGTGCAGGCCGTGACCGTACGCCTCCAAGGTCTGGGTATGGACGCCTTCATGTCCGTGCCGGGCTCGGTTGTGAGCCTCCACGAGACTGGCCGGGATCGCCTCTGCCAGTTGTCCGGCCCAGACACCGAACGTTTCCTCCGCCCAAGGTGTCGCTGAGCTCACCAGTGTCGCCCTCCCCCTGCGTTGTCAGAACGCCGAGCCACATCCTGACCACGGTGCGAGCAACGGTCGGGATCTGCAAGAGGGCACGGGTGCACAGACCGCGCACGAGGAGCTGGACGCTCCCTGGCAGGACGTCCCCCTTCACCCCTGCGGCGCGGACGACGCCACGTCCGCCTACGCGATGTCGTCCACCGCAAGCCCTGGCTCGCGGGCCGCGGTTGCCGGAGTCACCCCGGTGAACTCCAGGACGTCACGATGCAGGTGGGACTGGTCGGCGTAGCCGCTCTCCGCCGCGATCCCGGCCGCGCCTTCGCCCGCCGCCAGGCGGTGGACGGCGTGGTCGAAGCGGACCAGCTTCGCAGCGCGCTTGGGTGGGAGGCCGACCTGCGCCCGGAACCTGGACCACAGGCGTTTTCGGCTCCAGTCGACCTCGGCCGCCAGTCCCTCGACCCGGACCCGGCCGCGGCTGCCGACGATCCGGTCCCAGCACCAGGCCACCTGGGGATCCACGGACGGCCCCGTCTCTCCCCGACGGGCGAGCAGGGCGTCCGTCAGGGCGAAACGGTCCTGCCATGATCGGGCTTCGATGAGTTCCTCCCGGATCCGTGGCGCGCTCCGGCCCCACAGGTCCTCGAGACTGACGACCACGTGCTCCAGATCCGCCGGGGAGGTGCCCAGCACCGCATACGCGACCAGCGGGGACAGGCGCACCTCCACACACTCGACGTTCTCTCCACGCACGTGAAGAGCGCCGTGCAGGAGTCCGGCGGCAAGGCTTGTCAGCTGCTGCCGGCCCGTGGCGGTATCCACGATCAGCGGACCGTCACCGAGCTCCAGAACGAGCGTGACGGCCGGGTGCGGGATCACCCGCATGTCGACCGGTCCCGCGTTGCGGTCGCGGAATCCGGCCAGGCTGACGCCGCATGGCCGACTGGGCCGTGACGGCCTCACAACGTCCCACCTGGCCACCGCCTCACGCTCGTGCACGGGGGATCGCGTAGATCGCACGACCGCATTTTAAGCGGGGATCGAAGGGAACATTCGTCCAATACATCGGCACGCATGGAGGGCGACGGTGGGTTCATGAGCCCAAACATCATCCAGAACGCTTTCCAGGCGCTCGCCGGCAACGACCCGGACCGGATCTCCGCGGTCCTCACCGAGGACGCCGAATGGCTGTCGCCCCCTGGGAACGCCACTGCCGTCGCACTTGGGGGGATCAACCACATGGTGGGCAGAGAGGCGATCGTGCGCTTCTTCGCCCAGGACTTCCCCCGCTTGTACGCGCGTGACGTCGCGGTCACATTCCGCGGGGTTCACGTCGACGGCGAGCATGTGGCGGTGGAGGCGGCCATGACGGCGACGCTCGCCAACGGCAACCACTACAGCAACGACTACTGCTTCGTCATCGAGCTCCGGGACGGACTGATCCACCGTGTCCGCGAGTACGTGGACACAGCCCGCGGTCTCCGCATGGTCTTCGGTGAAGTTCCACGATAAGTGTCCCGATCCGTCCCTGACGGGATAGGGCTGGACGCGGAGCCGGTCGTTCTGGATGTGAACGGCCGGCTCCGATCGTCGCCGCGTGCGCCGAGACCGGGACACTATGCAACCGGCATCCGAGGGAGGGCCCCATGCTGATCGACTTCGTTCCCGACAGGGATCTTTACCCTTTTGAGTCGCGTTGGTTCGACTCGTCCGCCGGCAGGGTTCACTACATCGACGAAGGGACCGGACCAACGATCCTGTTCTGTCACGGCGCTCCGGCATGGAGTTTCCTCTACCGCCACATCGTGAAGGACCTGCGAGACCGGTATCGGTGTGTCGCCGTCGACTACCTGGGTTTCGGATTGTCCGAACGCCCCGCGGGTTTCGGCTACACCATAGCCGAGCACACCACGGTCCTCGGCGAGCTGATCGATCACCTGCGGCTCGACGGCTTCGTTCTGATGGGACACGATTGGGGCGGACCCATCGGGCTGGGCGCGGTCACCGCGCGCGCGGACCGGGTGAGGGGGATCGTGCTGGGCAACACCGTGTTCTGGCCGATCGAAGCGGTGGCGAAGCGGGCTTTCAGCGTGATCATGGGTAGCCGTCCGATGCAGCGGAGGATTCTCGAACAGAACTTCCTCGTTGAGCGCGTCCTTCTCGCCGAACTGGGGCGCAAGCTCACCGGCGCCGAGGCGGACCACTACCGCGCGGTGCAGCCCACCGCGGAGGCCCGACGCGGACTTGCCGTGACGCCCTGGGAAATTCGCGCCGCGCGCCCGCTGCTGGACCAGCTGGCCCGAGACGTGCCCGCCCAGCTCGGCGACAAGCCGACCCTGTTGGTGTGGGGAATGCAGGACATGGTGTTCCGTCCGAACACCTCAATCCCTCGGATGCGGGCCTCCTTCACCGATCTGGACATAGTCGAGCTGCCGCACGCGCGGCATTTCATTCAGGAACACGCGCCGGACGCGATCACGGCCGCGATCGCGAAGCGATTCCCGTAAGTTGCCACCCGTTCACGCGGTCGGGTGATCCTCACCTCCAGACAGCCAGGATGAATAACCCGAGTTATAATAGTTAGACTTACTCAAAGGAGGGCTCGTGGACAAGCCCGGCGAGATGTTCGACCGCACCTTCGAGTGGGCCGAGCTGACCAGGTTCGCAACCCTGCCGGGGCCGCAGGCCATGCTCGGGGTGGTGTCGGGGCGTCGGCGCCAGGGCAAGACGTTCCTGCTCGACGCGGTCACACGCGCCGGCGGGGGCTTCATGTTTACCGCGACCGAGACGACCGAGGCCGACGCGCTGCGCCAGTTCGGCGAGGCCCTGGCCCGCTACCGCGGCCAGGCCACGCCGTTCCGCTTCGCGCACTGGGACGAGGCCGTCACCGAACTCCTGCGGCTCGCCGACCGCGGCCCGACCACCGCGGTGATCGACGAGTTCCCCTTCCTGGCCAAGGCGTCACCCGCCCTGCCCTCGGTCATCCAGCGGGCTCTCGACCCGGCCGCCCAGCACACCAACACTCCTGTACGGCTCCTGCTCTGCGGATCCGCCCTGTCGTTCATGGGCAAGCTGCTGGCCGGCAACGCCCCGCTGCGCGGCCGCGCCGGGCTCGAACTCGTCGTCCCCACCCTGGACTACCGGCTCGCCGCCGAGTTCTGGGAGATCTCCGATCCGCGCACCGCCCTGATGACCAACGCCATTGTGGGCGGCACCCCCGCCTACCGCCGGGAATTCACCCAAGGGGACACACCCCAGGGACCGGACGACTTCGACGGCTGGGTCGCCCGCGCCGTCCTCAACCCGGCCCGCCCTCTCTTCCGCGAAGCCCGCTATCTCCTGGCAGAGGAACCCGACCTCCACGACATCGCGCTCTACCACTCCGTACTCGCGGCGATCGCCGCCGGCAATGCCTCCCGCGGCGGCATCGCCGACTACCTCGGGCGCAAATCCACCGACCTGGCGCACCCGCTCAGCGTCCTCCAGGACGTCGGCATGATCACGCACGAGATCGACGCGTTCCGCCGCAACCGCTCCGCCTACCGCATCGCCGAACCTCTCGTGACCTTCTACCACGCGGTCATGCGCCCCGCCTGGGGCGACCTGGAGCGGCCAGGGCGCGCCGCCGCCGTATGGACACGCGCTCAGTCCACCTTCCGCAGCAAGGTCATCGGACCCCACTTCGAACAGGTATGCCGGCAATGGTCCCGCTGGTACGCGGCCCCTGAGACCCACGGCGGCCAGGCCTCCCGAGTCGCGGGCGGCACCGTCAACGACCCCACGGCCAGAACCACCCACGAGGTCGACGCCGCCGTCTACGGGGACACGGGCGACGGCCGCGAAACCCTGCTCGCCATCGGCGAAGCCAAATGGAACGACGTCATGGGGGCCGGACACCTGGAACGCCTCCGGCACATCCGCGGGCTCCTCGCCAAAGGCGGCACCGCGACCGACAGCACCCGGCTGCAGTGCTTCAGCGGCGCGGGCTTCACCGACGACCTGCACCGCCTTGCCGACAAGGATCCGACCGTCCAGCTCATCGGTATCGACCGCCTCTACCACGGCACTTAGCCCGCGCGGGCCACCGCGTCCATCCACTGCCGCGATGTCCCCTCGCACAGCGCGTACGCACCATGGCCGGGGCAGCCGGCCGACCTGCGGCGCTGGTTGGTCGCCGTTTGAGGGGGCTGGTTCAGTGGGAGCGGATCGCGTGGGTGATCTCGGGGCCGGTGCGGGTCACGACGGTGGGCCAGGCGTTCCTGAGGGAGGTGGGGAGTAGTTCGCGGTCTTCGGTTCGCTGGATCATGGTCGGGCCGCCCGGGGCGATGAGTACGGCGTCCAGTCGTTGGAGCAGGACGGCCAGGAGGTCCATGATGCCGTCGCCTCCGAAGCGGTTGAAGGTGATGCCGGTCGGGCCGGTGAAGTACACGTCCGCCGTCTCCCCTTCCGCCGTACTCACCTGCAGGAAGTGCCCGTCGGGGTCCCGAGCCACCACATGGGGGGCGAGGATCTCGTGCGCGGCGCTCAGGTCCAGCGGCGCCGGCTCGCCGTTCTCGAACCGGGACACGAAGAGGTCGAAGCTCATGGAGTCCTTTCCGGCGTCGGGTTGGAGCGGGATGAACGGAGACTATGATCATCGGCAGCGCATTGAAGTGGCTACACGGGGGTGGAGAGCATGGCGCATGCGGGGTCCGTTAGGGGGCGGGTTTTTCCGATTGTGGAGGTTTTCGGGTATCCGCATGATTGCGCGACGCCCGAGGCCGTCGGCTCCCGGCAAAGCGAGCACTGCCCCTTCTCCGCGGCGCCGTGTGAGAAGCAGCGGCAGTATGGCTTCGGCTACTGCTCCGTTACTTATTCCGCGGCATGGGACGCCCAGGGGCAGACCTATGCGGTCTGCGACCACCGGCTCGATGGCCGGCCCACCGAGTGGGCCGTGCGTGACTACTTCGGCGACAGGCACGCAATCCTCGTGCCGGAGGTCGCTGTCACCCAGAAGCCGCGCCTCAATCTGGATTACGTCGCCTACGCGAGCGACCCCCGGGCACCCGGCGGCGTGCAGGCCATTGCCATCGAGACCCAGGCCATCGACTTGCGTGGCGGTGGAGTTCGTCCGGCTTGGGATGCATGGGCCGCCGGTGAACCCGAGTTGTGGCGCTCCTATTACTCGCGGGACGCCGTTGCCAAGGGCCGGAAGGATACCGTCGACTACGGGATCAATACCGGAAACGTCTACAAGCGGCTGGGAACCCAGGTTGCCGTGAAGGGGGAGTATCTGAAGCAGATCGAAGTCCCCCTGTACGTCGTCATGCAGCAAAAGATTCTGGAGCAGCTGCGGTCGAGGATCGACTTCGCACCCGTCCGGGAATCCGAAGCGTGGGACATCACGTTCATCGGGTTCGACTACGACGGCACCACGCATGCAGACGGCCAGCTCGCCATGCCGCCCGTTGAGACCGTGCGGACGACCCTGGAGAACTACACGCGGGCCATGACGTCGGGTGCGGGGTCTGTCGCACTGCGTGATGAGTTCCTCGCCAAGGTCAGGCGGAAGGCGGCTTCGCAGGTGCGGCAGAGGACGTCTTCCGAAGACCTTCTGTTTTAGAAGAGGGCGTCGCCCTGCTGCGGAATCGCCACCTCGACCGCGTCCGCCGGCATGGCACGGACGTTCTTGCGGGCCGCTTCCGAGAAGTGCGGAGTGATGTCGAACCCGAGGGCTCGCCTGCCGTGCCGGACGGCAACGGACAGGGATCGGCCCGTGCCGCAGAACGGATCGAGCACCATCCCGCCGGGGGGACACGAGCTCAGGATGCGGGGCTCGATGAGTTTGACCGGGAACGTCGCCGAGTGTCCGTCCGAGCCGGAGGCGGCGTTGACCGTCACGACATCCCTGGCGCCGTCCTCGA
Organism: Streptomyces venezuelae; assembly: GCF_008642295.1. Classification (GTDB taxonomy): domain Bacteria; phylum Actinomycetota; class Actinomycetes; order Streptomycetales; family Streptomycetaceae; genus Streptomyces; species Streptomyces venezuelae_C. The sequence goes on from NZ_CP029190.1 coordinate 2,500,986, forward strand.
CGGCCGACATGTCGTAGTAGTACTTCGCACGCCCTTCCTTCGGACGCTTGACGAAGTGAAAAAAGTGCTCGTGGGCCAAGCGGAGCCGATCCTTCTCAGGGCGCGGAGGAACGTTCCGCTTCTCCCAGATGACATCGTTCCGGAGAATCCATCGCCGCTCTTGCATGGCGATCGCGAAACGGGCGGGAATGAGCAGCAGTTGCTTCTCCTGACGAAACCCTCCCATGGGCGTCTTTCGACGCATCCGAGGGTTGTCTCCCAGCCCCTGACGGCCGTCCAAACGAATACTGGACCAGCGTGCGAAATACGTATCGCCCATGTTGACCCAGAGGCTGCCGCCGGGCTTGAGTGCCGCAGAACCCCTTTGGAAAAATTCGGTCAGATAGGCTACGTACCACTCGGGCAGCGGCTCCATCCCAAGGCAGCCCCCGTGCGTGCGGTACCAGTCGTACGGGGGTGCTTCTTCCTTCGTGCCGCCTTCGTCCAGCCATTCCTGGAGGATGTCCTCGTTGTGATCGAGGCCATAAGTCCGGAGTCCCCAGTAAGGGGGGGATGTGATGATCAGGTCAACGGACTCGGGGGGGAGTTTTGCCAGCAGGTCGTAAGCATCCCCTTCATGAACTTCCGCCATTCGATCTTGGCGGTGAATTACCATCTCGCGGGGATCGGCCACGTGCAAAATCTCCCTGATCGCAGGCCGTTACGACCTCTTGAAGGCGCAATTCTATCAAGGTCGACGGAGGGAACGGCTGAGGGATTTGTGGAGGGAGGTGGCCAGGGTGGTGTTTGAGGGGGGTGTGGGGGTGAAGAGTGCGGAGAGTTCTGCGGTGAAGGTCTGGGTGAAGGTGCCGTAGAGCGGGGTGCGGGGGCGGTGGGTGGCGGTCTTGAGGGCGGGGAGGAGGGTGGTGCGGGCGTAGGCGGGGCGGCCGGCGGGGTCGCGGGGCATACGGTCCGTGGTTTCGGCCGAGGGGGTGGTGGGGGTCGAGGGCTGTTTCAGGGGGCAGGTCACGGAGTCGAGTTCGTAGGCGGACTGCCGGGTGGCCGCGAACCCCGCGTCGAGCAGGCAGCGTTCACTGCGCTGGCCGGTGAGGAACTCGATCAGATCCCGGGCGGCGTTGGCGCGCTTGGAGGTTTTGGTGACGGCCAGGTTCTGGCCGCCCAGTACCGCCTTGCCGGGCAGGGGGGCCACGCCGAGGTGCTCGGCGGGCAGGGACTGGTGCAGGGTGCGGTACGCGTACGGCCAGTGGCGCAGGAAGGCGGTGCGGCCGGCGGCGAAGTCGGTGAGGGAGTCGCCTTCGTCGGACTGGGTGGCCTCCCCGAGGGTGTACGAGGTGTGGGTGCGGGTGCGCAGTTCGGTGAGCCCGGCCTCCAGCTGTGCCACCGTACCGACGTAGCGGCCGGTGTTGTCGGTCAGGGCGAAGTCGTCGGTGGCCGAGGCGAACGCCTCGATGCCGTTGACGGTGAAGCCCTCGTACGAGGGGTCCAGCTGGGTGGTCCAGCCCTTCCGGTACGCGGCCGGCAGCTTCGTGCGGGCGTCGTTGAGGGTGGTGATGAGCCCCTGGACCGCGGGCCACGTGCCGACATCGGTGGTGGTCACGCCCGCCGCCTGGAGGTAGTCGCGCCGGTAGTAGAGGAGGCCTACGTCGCTGTTGAACGGGACGGCGTACAGCTTGTCGTCCCAGCGGGCCGTTGCCGCCACCGCGGGGATGACGTCCTCGTCGAGGAGGCCCTTCTCCGGCAGGTCCCGGACCAGACCCGCTTCCGCGAACTCCGGCACCCAGGTCACGTCGAGATTGACCACGTCGTACTCGGCGCTGCCGGACTGGAGCGCCCCCAGCAGCTGGCTGCGCTGCCGGTCGGCCGTGCCGGGCAGTTCGACCAGCCGGGCGTGGTAGCCGGACTTCTTGCCCTGCTGCTGCCGGTTCCACTCCTCTATCAGCTGCTGGCGGATGCCGCCCTTGCCGGTGACGTCACGGCCGCTGGCCATGACGATCTCGCCCGGGGGGTCGGGGGTGGACGGGGCGCCGGTCGGCTGCCCGTTGCCCTCCGGGCCGCCCGTGCAGGCACCGAGGACCGTGGTCAGGAGGGCGAGGAGGGCCAGGAGGAGGGAGGCGGTGGTGGTTCGTCCGGGGGGTCGGCGCCGGCTGGTGTGGGTGCGGTTCATCCGCCGGTCCCCGTTCCGGTTCGGGCGACCTCGTCCCGCAGTCCCGCGACAAGGTCCGTCTTGGTGTCCAGGCACCGCCCGCCGCTGGCCGCGGAAATGAGCAGTCCGGGTTTGTTCGGGTCGCAGCCGCTGTTGAGAGAGACCATGACCACCGGGACTCCCTTGCTCCGGCTGAGTGCGAGCAGGTCGTTCAGGCGCGCCTGCGGGGCCAGTCGGTTGTTGTCCTCGTCGTCCGTGATGTAGACGATCAGGTGCGGGCGCTCCTTCTCGGCACGGCGCTGCGCCAAGTCCTCGAGGGCTGCCGTGAGAGCGTCGTACGGGTTCGCCTCCAGGTCCTTGACCTTGGCCGCGGCGAGGGCCTGCTCGGCCTCCGCCCGCCCGTGCGCGCCGAACGGCAGCAGTTCGCTGTACGGGCGGTCGGCGCCGCGCTCCGCCGCCACCGCCCAGATGCCGTACTGATCCTGGTCGCCGAGCCCGCCGAGGGACTGCCTGATGATGCCGGGGGCGCCGCCCGGCCCTTCCCACAGCCCGCCCATCGAGCCGGAACTGTCGAGCAGGAACAGCACCCTGCCCGGGCCGCCGGCGTCCCGGTAGTCCTTCAGGGCCTCGGCCATGGCCTCCGCGGGGACGGCGGGGGTGAAGCCGCCCGGGTTGGCGAGGGCGCCGAATTCGCTGAAGGCGAGTTGGGGGTCGAGGGGGGCGTGGTTCTGGCCGGGACTGCGGAAGCCGTCCTGTGCGAAGGCGGCGAGGCCGCCGCCGTTGCCGGGGGTGAACCACTGGGCGAGCCGCTCGACGGCGTCGGCCCGGTCCTCCTCGTCCCGGTGTGCCTCCCGCCACCGGATGCGTACGAAGGTCGGCTGGAGGCCGGGTACGTCGTTGGGGTACACGGCCATCCGGCCGATCCGGGTCGTGTGATGGCAGCCCACACCGGTGCGCAGCAGGAACTCGGGCACCAGGGCGGCGGTGCGGCTGTCCACCGCGGGGTCGGCGGGCAGTTCGCAGAGCAGGCGCGCGCCGGTGGACGAGGGGGGCCCGGGCTGCCGTACGCGCTGCTCGGCCTCGGCCACTCCCCCCGCGGCCGAGGCGTGCAGTCCTACGGTGGCCAGCAGGCCGGAATCGGTGTGCTCCGGGTCGCTGCGCCGCAGCGCGGCTGCCGCATCGCGTGCTGTGAGGTCCGCCAGCAGAGCCGCGAGGCGCCCGGTCCGTTCGGGGGCCCGCTCCGATGCCAGGTCCTGCGGCAACGCGAGGACGAGGGGCGAGTAGGCGAAGGGCTCGGGCTCGGCTTGCAGCTCCACGTAGGTCCGCCGGCTCGGGTCGGGCTGGGCGAGGACGGCGGCGGCTTTCGTCGCGGGGATCCAGATGTCGGGCTGGGGACCGATGTCCCGCTGCGGGTTGACGTCGTCGCTCGCGGTGGGGCGCTGCCAGGAGTCGGACCGGTCCCGGAAGGCGGCACCGGCCTCGGCGGCGCCCGCGCTGTACACGGTGATGCCGTTGCGTCGGCAGTCGCCGCCCGCCGCCTTGTTCGCGTCCGATACGAGGTACGCCTCGGCTGCCTTGCGTACGGTGGACTCGATCTCGGGGTCGGTGAGCAGGCGGAGTTCGAGCGAGGGCTTGCAGGGGGGCGGGTCGTCGCCGATGAGGGCGAAGCCGGAGGCGATCAGGCCCGCGAGGGCCGCGAGCGCGCCGGCGGTGAGGGTGAGGGTCTTTCCCGGCCGGCCCGTCCTCCCGGTGCTGCCGGTCCCTCCTGCCGCTGCCGCCCCTCCGGTCTTCCGGCCCGGTCGGCCGGGCCTTCTTCCTGGGTGCCGGCCCGGTCGTCGTCCGGCCCGGCGCCGGATCCGCAGGAGCCAGGCCGCGGCGCCGGTGCCGGTGCCGGTCCCGGCGCCGAACCCGGTGTCGGTCCCGGCGACGGCGACGGCCTCGGCCTCGGTGTCGGTCCCGGCGCCGGACCCGGTGCCGGACCCGGTGTCGGTCCCGGCGACGGCGACGGCCTCGGTGTCGGTCCCGGTGCCGGTGCCGGTGTCGGTCCCGGTGCCGGTCCCGGTGCCGGTCCGGGTGTCGGTCCCGGTGTCCTTCTGTGGACTCCCGCTCGCGTCCCCGGGCCCGTCGCCCGCCGGCGCCGTGGCGCCGGCCGCCAGCAGGACGTCCGCGCCCGAGGCCGCCGGGCGGCTCTGCGGTTCCCATGGTTCCGGTGGCTCGCGGAGGGTCGTGTGGTGGGCGCGCATATGGGTCCGCAGGCGTTCCGCCAGGTCGTTGAAGCCCAGTCCGCCGTCCGGTCCCTCCGCGCCCTCGGTCAGGAAGCGCACCAGATGCCCGGTGAAGGGGGTGGGCATGTCGCCGGGGCCCGCGTCGATCCGGTTGTTGGCCTGCACGCTCATCAGCAGCGAGGTCCGCTGCCGCCGACGGGTGTCGAGGGCGTCCCAGGCCGCTGCGGCATTGCCCGCGTAACAGCAGTCGAGGACGACGACCACCTGTTCCGCTGCGGTGCCGGCCAGCACGGTGAGAATGGCGTTCCAGGGCGCGGCACCGCGGAACACCGACTCGGTGCCCGGCACGATCGTCGCGTCGCGCATCAGGAGCCACAGGGCGTCACCGGTGCTGGGGACGGCCCCGTGCCCGGCGAAGTAGAGGAAGAGCAGGCCCTTTGCCTTGTTGACGGCGTCGTCCAGCCCTCGGTCGAACCTGTTTACGGTATCGGGCCGGATGACCGTGATCTCGTCTTCGCGGAACACCCCGCCAGCACGCAGCGCCTGCTCCATAGCGGTGAGGTTGTGCTCGACCGCCTTGAGGTCGCCGGGCACTCCGACCGGGCTGTCGGGCTGCTTGTAGTCGTATTCGGGAACTCCGACGAGCAGCGCCCGGTTCACCTTCCCGCGCGGGTCGAAGCGCGCCACCGGACTACCTTTCGCCGTCGTCCGGCGTGATCTCCACCGTCGGCGGTTCGCCGCGCTCGACGGCGCGCCGGTTCTGCTGCCAGGCCCGCACCCCGCTCTTCACCTGCTCGTACACCTCGTCGAAGAGCTTGGCGGCGACCACTCCGACCAGCACCAGTACGATCTCCAGCCCGGCTCCCATGGCATGGCCGGACTCCCCTGTTCCCGCGCGTTCCTCGATCGCCAGCTTGCCGCGGTTTCTGAGTTCTTCGAGCTTCTGTTCCCGCTCCAGCCAGGCCTTCAGCGCGCCGATGTCGCTCTCGCTCGCACCGTGCGTCAGACGCACCCGGACAGTCCTGTTTGTCACACCGTCCCCCTCGGTCATAACTCCTCATGATGGCATGTCAGTTGGGAGGCGGGGAGATATCGGCGGCGGCTCTTCGTCCGTACTCCGGGCCGGGTGCCGGACCGGGTGCCGCGCTCGCCCCGCTCCGGTGGATCACACGACCGCCGACCGTGGGTTACCGGGGTTTCTGAGGCTTGTTCCGCGGTCGCGGGCGATGCCTAGAATCCGGGAAAGGGGCCGCTTCGCGCTGCTGACCAGGCGCTCTGCGGCACCGGACGGTCGTACGAGACACAAGGGCGGCAGAGATGCGTGAGCTGGCGGAGACGGCGCGGCAGTGGCTCTCGGAGGGGCGGACGGCGTTTCTGGCGCGGCCCGTCACCGAGCAGGGTTTCGGGCCGCGGGAGCCGGCCGGAGCCCTGCTCGTCGATCCGCGCGGCGAGTGCGTCGGAAGCCTGTACCGCGGGGTGTTCGACGCCGAACTGGCCGCCGAGGCGGCGGCCGTGCCGGAGGGGGCGACCGCCCGGGTGTGCGAGGTGTCAGTGGGCGCGGCGGAGGCCGCCGAGGCCCGCCTGACCTGCGGCGGACATGCCGAGGTGCTGGTCCAGCCGCTGGCCTCGGTGCCCGCCGAGTGGTGGGAGCTGCTCGGGGAGGGGGCCGGGGTGGCGCTGGTGACCCGGCTGAACGAGGGGGCGGACCGGGCCGAGAGCGCCGTCGTACGGGCGGTCGACGCGCCCGCCACGGATGCCGAGCGGCGGGCGGCGGAGCTGCTGGGCACCCGGCGGGCGGGGCGGGACGCGCTGTACGGGGAGTCCGGGCTGGTGCTGATCGAGGCGTTTCCCTCGGCGCCGTACGTGGTGATCTGCGGGGGTGGCGAGCTCGCGGAGATCATCGCGCGGCAGGCGGGGCTGCTGGACTGGGAAGCGGTGGAGGTCGCGGACGCGGCGGAGGGGCGGCGGGTGCTGGCCGCGCACCGGGACGCGGCCTGCCTGGTGGTGCTGACCCACGATCCGGAGTTCGACGTGCCGGTGCTGCGCTTCGCGCTGGACCAGGGGATTCCGTACATCGGGGCGCTCGGCTCGCGGAAGACCACGGCCCGGCGGCGGGAGGGGCTGCTCGCGGAGGGGGTCACCGAGGCCGGGCTGGCCAGGGTGCACGGGCCGATCGGGCTGGACCTGGGGGCGCGTACGCCCGCCGAGACGGCGATGGCGATCTGCGCGGAGATCCTGGGCGTGCTGGGCGGGCGGAACGGCCGTGCCATGCGGGACACCGAGGGGCCGATCAACGCCTGAGCCCGCCGGGACTCGGCGGGCGCGGCTCGGGCTCCCGCCGGTCAGCTCCCGCCGAGGGCGCGCTTCAGTTCGGCCTTGTTCATGTCCGAGCGGCCGTGGATGTTGCGGCGCTGGGCCTCGGCGTAGAGCTGGTCGTACGTGGGGCCCTGCGCGCCCTGGTGGGAGTGCAGGCCGCCGCGCCGGCCGGAGGAGATGTCCTCCAGGGACTGCTTGCTCGCGGTCTTGGACTCGCCGGCCCGGGCCCGTTCCTTGTTGACGGTGCGCGCGGCGATCTCCTCGGCCTTCTTCTCGGGGGTGCCGCGCTCTTCGAGCCCCTCCTTGATGTGTTCGTACTGGCGTTCGCGCTTGGGGGAGGATCCGCGGGGCATGAGCGCTCCTCTGGTGTGCGTGGGCGGGCAGGGTCTGCCGTCCGCCTACCCGGAGGCGGAATGAAAATTCCTCCCCTTTTGTAGGCATAGGGGGTATTGGTCCGGGTACATGGGGTCCATGGACAGAATCCTGCTCGACATCGCATGGTTCCTGGCCGTCGGAATTGCCGTCGCCGGTTTCCTGATCGGCATGTTCTGGCTGGGCCGAAAGGTCCGGGACGAGGAACCGCCACCACCGACCGCGGAGAGTCAGCCGCACCTGCCGGCAGGCGGTGCGATCCATGAGGTCCGTGAGGAACGGGACCCCGTGGAAATCCCCACCGGCGGTCTCAGGCCGCATGAGATGCAGGGGTACGGAAACTTCGGTTCCACCACGTCGAGTCACCCGGATCAAGTGCGGGAGCAGCGGGAATCCGGGTACACGGGCGAGCACATCCGCAGGCCGCAGGACGTGGGCAAGCGGAAGCCGCCGGCAGCGGGCGGGACCGTGCGGCCGGCGTAGCGGCGCCGGCCGAGGGAACCGGCCCGGAGCGCAGCAGGCGCCCCGGGCCGGTTCCCTGTGCGTACGCCGCCCGGATCGGCGCGTCGGGTCAGCGGGGCGTGTGGTCCGGGTCCGGGGCCAGGTCCGGGCGTAGCCGGAGGACCTCCGGGGGCGGGTGGCGGGTGCTGGTGTGGCGGACCTCTGCCGAGAGCGGCGGGTCCAGCAGCCGGTAGGGGACCTCGCCCAGCCCGATCGCGGTGACCGTGCCGCCGCCCGCTCCCCGCTCTCCCTCCTCTCCCCTTGCGGCTGTCGCGGCCAGCAGCGCCGCGGTTTCGGCCCGCAGCGCGGGGCTCAGTGGGCTGGAGACGACCGGGGCCTCGTCCTCCTCCCCCGGCAGGACCAGGACCAGGGCGACCGGCCGCCGGGCCGGACCCGTCCAGCCGATCACCGCCGCGTCCCGGGTCTCGGTGTGCCGGAGCTTGCGCCAGGCGCGCCGCCCCGCCGGGTACGGCTGGTCCAGCCGTTTGATGACCAGTCCCTCGATACCGCTGGCGGGCAGCGTCTCGTACCAGGTGGCGGCCAGCTCCGGGTCCGTGGTCATGGGGACCGGCTGGATGGGCGGGCCCAGCGGCAGCAGCAGGTCGACGAGGAGGGCGCGGCGCCGTTCGTACGGGCGGCTGCGCAGGTCCAGGCCGGCCAGGGTGAGGACGTCGAAGGCCGCGTACGAGGCCGGCAGGCTCTGGGCGAGGAGTGCCGCCCGGGCCGGGGTGGCCGCGGCCCGGCGCTGCACGAGGGCGAAGTCCGTCCGGCCGGCGTGCCAGACCACCACCTCCCCGTCGAGCACGGTCTCCGGCGGCAACTGCCGTGCCGCCCCCTCCAGATCGGGAAAGGCGGAGGTGACGATCCGGCCGGAGCGGGCCTGGAGCACCACCTCGGTCGGGGTGCGGCTGATGACCAGGCGATGGCCGTCGAACTTCGGTTCGTACGCCAGTCCGGGCCCGCGGGGCAGGGTCCGTACGGCGGCGGCCAGCGCGACCCGGATCACCGCACGGCCCTCCGGCCGCCGGTCCGCGGGAGCGGGCGGGCCAGCCCGGGGTCGGCCAGCGGGCCGAACAGGTCGCCGTCCCGGGCCAGCCGCGGCGGGATGTCGTCGGCGAGGAAGACCAGGTCCTCGGGACGGGTGCACGCCTCGACCTCCGGCCAGGACACCGGCGCCGACACGGCCGGCCGGGACCGGGCGCGCAGGGTGTAGGGCGCGGCGGTGGTCTTCGCGGCGGCGTTCTGACTGTGGTCCACGAAGACCTTGCCGGGGCGCAGGGCCTTGGCCATACGGTGCACCACCAGCTCGGGCAGTTCACTCTCGGCCTCCTGGGCGAGCTGTTTGGCGTACGCCGAGACCTGCTCGGAGGGGGTCGGTTCGAGGGGGGCCGCCAGGTGGAGTCCCTTGGAGCCGGAGGTCTTCGGATACGCGTGCAGGCCGTCGGCGGCGAGCCGCTCGCGCAGCCAGAGGGCGGCGGCGCAGCACTCGACGACGGTGGCGGGCGGGCCGGGGTCGAGGTCGAGGACGAGCCGGTCGGCGATGCCGGGGCTGTCGGCGGGCCACTGGTGGGTGTGGAACTCGACCACCAGGTTCGCGGCCCAGACCAGGCTGGGCAGATCGGAGATGATCACCTGCTCGGCGTTCTGGTCCTCGGAGCGGGGCACGCGGACGGTCTTCACCCATGCGGGCGTGCCGGGCGGCGGGTTCTTCGTGAAGAAGAGCTGCCCTTCCGGCCCGTCGGGATAGCGGAGGAAGGACACCGGCCGGTTGTGGATGTGGGCGAGCAGGGGGCCCGCGACCGTGGCGTAGTAGTGGAGCACCTCGCCCTTGGTGAAGCCGGTCTCCGGATAGAGGACCTTGTCGAGATTGCTGAGCGCGAGGCGACGCCCCTCCACCGATGTGATCGGCGTCATACGATGAGATTGCCATGAAAGAGGAGGAACCGTGCGATCCATCTGGAACGGTGCGATCTCCTTCGGTTTGGTCAGCATTCCGATCAAGCTGGTGAACGCCACCGAGAACCACTCGATCTCCTTCCGCCAGATCCACCTGGCCGACGGCGGCCGGATCCGCTACCGGAAGGTCTGCGAGCTGGACGGGGAGGAGCTGGAGGCGTCGGAGATCGGCAAGGGGTACGAGGAGGCGGACGGGTCGATCATCCCGATCACGGATGCGGACCTCGCGCAGCTGCCGCTGCCGACGGCGAAGACGATCGAGATCGTGTCGTTCGTACCGGCCTCGGAGATCGACCCGCTCCAGATGGACGCCGCGTACTACCTGGAGGCGAACGGGGTTCCGGCCGCCAAGCCGTACACGCTGCTGCGGGAGGCGCTGAAGCGGAGCGAGAAGGTGGCCATCGCGAAGTTCGCGCTGCGCGGGCGGGAGCGGCTGGGGATGCTGCGGGTGGTCGACGAGGTCATCGCCATGCACGGGCTGCTCTGGCCGGACGAGATCCGCTCCCCGGAAGGCGTCGCACCGGAGGCCAAGGTCACCGTACGGGACGCCGAACTCGACCTGGCGGACGCGCTGATGGCGACGCTGGGCGAGGTGGACGTGGCCTCCCTGCACGACGACTACCGCGAGGCCGTGGAGGCGATGCTGGCGGCGAAGTCGGGCGAGGCGATCGAGCGGGAGCTGCCGGCCGAGGCGGAGGGGGCGGCGAGCGGGCAGGTGATCGACCTGATGGCGGCGCTGGAGCGGAGCGTACGGGCGGCGAAGGCCTCGCGGGGCGAGGCGGCGGAGTCCGGGGACTCGGAGGCCGGGGCGGCGGCCGTGACGCCGATCGGGCGGAAGCGGGCCGGGTCGGCACGGTCGGCCGGGTCGACTGGGTCGGCTCCGAAGGCGGTGGGCGGGAAGAAGTCGACGGCGGCGGGCGCGAAGAAGACGGCAGCGGCGTCCTCGGCCCGGAAGTCGACCTCGAAGACGGCCAAGTCTCCGGCGACGGCGGCGAAGAAGACGACCGCCACGAGAACGAGCACGAGCACGACCGCGAAGTCGACGGGCAAGGATTCGGCGGCGGGCGCGAAGAAGAAGGCGACGGCCAAGAAGGCCACCCCGCGCAAACGCACCTCCGCCTGAATCCGCCTCAGGTCCCGCGTCGGCCCGGGCTGCCCGGGAGCCAGGTGTGGATGCTGCGGGCCGCGGCGTACAGGGCCTCGGTCTCCGGAGGTTTCAGGACGCCGGCCTCCTGCGCAAGCGTGGCGGTGGCGCCGGGGCGCAGGATGCGGATGTCGCGGACGGTGGGCGCGATCTCGATGCGGGAGGCGTCGACCACGGCCAGTGCCGGGGTCACCGCGACCGCCAGGGCCCGGCCGGCGCGCTCGGCCGCGCGGCGGATCCAGCGGGGGTCCGGGCGCGGTTCGGCGCGGCCGACGGTGGTCAGGAGGTCCCCTATCCGGGCGCGTTGGCGGCGGCCCGGAACCGAGCGGACGCACAGCACCCCGGCGGGCCCGATCAGCAGGTGGTCGATGTGCCCGGCGCCCGGCAGCGGCACGCCGTGCAGGATCCGCCAGCCCGCGCCCTCCAGTTCGTCCAGCTCGGCGCCCATCCGCTGCTGGGCCAGGAGGTCCTGCCGCAGCCGTTGCCGGGGGCGGGCGGCGATGGCCCGGATGCCGTGGGCGAGTTCGCCGAGCAGCGGCTCGCCCGGCCGGTTGGGGGCCAGATCGTCGTCCGGGTGCAGGGCCAGGCGTCTGAGGTCGGCCCGGGACGGCACCGGCGGCGGGCCCACGGTGTAGCTGCCGGTCAGGTACGGGCGCAGGACCGCCAGTACCGCATCGCACTGGTCCTCCGCGAGCACGCTGACCCGGCCGGTCTCCCGGTCGTACCAGGCCACGCTGCGCCCGTCGGGTGTGCTGACGTACAGCCGCCCCCGGCTGAGCCGGCCGGCCGGCCGGACCCTCAGTCCGCGCGAAGTCCTCGCCATCGGCGTCACCCCCGCGGTCCATGGGAGCAGCCGGGGCCGTCCTCGGCAATCCCCCCGGCGGGCAGTTGCCGACGGTTGCCGACGGTTGTGTAACGACTCCGTGGGCACAGTGCTGGCTGCCTGTTACACAACCTGGGCAATGCCGCAACGGGCCGTGCCTACGTTGACCTCACCGCACCCGTTCGCACCGGCCCGAAGGATTCCTTCCGTGAGCACCGCCCGCCGCACTCTCGTCCGCGCCGCCGCCGTCGCCTGCGCCGGTGCCGGCGTGCTGGCCCTGCCGGCCGCCGCCCTGGCGGACGGCATGCCGGCCACGGCCCCGCGGACCCTGGTCAAGAGCCTCACCCTGGCGGACGGTGTGTCCACGGCCCGCGTCTACCGGCTGGCCGAGGGGGCGTACCAGGCCGAGATCAAGAGCGGCGGGGTCAAGGTGGCCACGCTCAGCAGCCGGGACGGAGTCGCCGGCTCCGGCGGTACGGACGCCCTGCGCATCTCCCTCCAGCCCGACGGCCGGCTCTCCTCCTGGGTGCCGGCCCGGGACGGGTCGGACGGGTCGGACGGGTCTGCGGAGCGGCACTCGGGCGGCACCGCCCTCGGCCGGGACGGCCACAAGACCGCGCAGCGGGACGGCAAGCCCACCGGGGCCCCGCTGCGGGCCGCCGGGCCGGCCGAGGCACTCCGGCTGGACACCCTGGCCGACGAGCCGGGCGACGGCCTGCTGCTGATCGCGGCGGGCGGCGGCATGGCGGCCGTCGGTGCCGCCGGGCTCGGTTTTGCGATGCTGCGCCGGGGCCGGACAGATAGTTGAGGGCAAAACGGACGTAAGTCCGCATAAGGTTGAACGGACGGAGTCACCCGTACGAGGAGGTCGCAGGGTCCGTGAAGCCGCCCGGTGATCTCCGCAGCATGCGCACCCCGCGCCCGGCCGCGGCAGGCAGACGGACCCCCGTCGTCCTGCTCTGCCTGCTCATACCCGTGGCCCTGCTGGGGCTGGCCGGGTGCGGGAACGGCACGGGCGGGCTGGCGAGCGCCGGGCCCACCCCCACCGCGAGCGGCCCGGTGCACCTGTGGCCCAGCCGCGAGGGTGCCTCCGTACAGCCGGCCGATCCGGGCGGGGCCCCGCCCGAGTACGTCCCCGGGCTGCCGCCCGTCACCGGGCAGGACGTACACCAGGTGGACCCGGTGGCGCTGGTCCAGGCGGAGCTGGCCGTGCACGGCGACCGGATGGTGGGGCCGGACGGCATGCCCGCGGAGACCGCCGCGGCCATCCGGGCCTGTGAGCCGGGCCAGGCGGGCGACGAGGGCGGCCGGGGCGGGCAGTGCCCGGTCCTCAAGCCGTACTACCGCGACCTCACCGGCAACCGCCGGGACGACCTGGTCATCGGCATCGAGCTCCCGGGGCCGGAGCAGCTGATGTCCGTACGGGTCTACACCGCCGACCCGGACGGCCGGCTGAACCGGATCATGGCCACCACCGAGCCCGTGATCAGCGTGGAGCTGGCCGGCCAGGACCTGATCCTGCGGATGCCCAGCGCCAACCCGGGCTACGAGCTGTCCACCGCATGGTCGTACGACGACCGGCAGCGGTCGATGCTGCCGACCCGTGAGCAGATCACGCGGGTGCCGTCGCCGGCCTCGGCCGGTACCGGACCGCTCGGCACTCCCAGCCCCGCCGCAAGCCCCGTACCGAGTGCCGCATGAGCCCCCGGATACCGTCCTGGACCGCGACGCTGACCTGGAAGGCGGCGTGCTTCATCGTGGTCATGTGCTGTTCGCTGACGATCGTGCTCGGCGTCCTGGTGCATGTGGAGGTGACCCGGCAGACCGTCGCGACGGCCCGCGAGAAGGCGCTCGGCAAGCTGGCCGAGGCCTCGGCGCGCTACGAGGCGGGCGAGGCGATGCCGCCCGAGTCCGGGATCGACCCGGACGGGCTGCCGGAATCGCTGCGCGCGCTCGCCCTCACCGGAGAGCGCGGCACCCTGGTCGCCGACCACAACGGGCGGCCGACGATGTGGGCGGCGGCCCCCGCCGACGGCCGGGCGCTGGCCACCGCCATCGACTACACGCAGAGCGCACGCACCATCAGCGGCCTGGACAAGGCGATCATCGGCTCCTCCGTCCTGGCCATCGGCGGCACCCTGCTGGTCGGTGCGTTCGCCATGACGCGGGTCACGCGCCGGCTGCACCAGACCGCGTCGGTCGCACGCCGGATCACCCAGGGGGACCTGGACGCGCGGGTGGGCGATCCCCGGACGAAGGATCCGGCCCGGCCACAGGACGAGGTGGCCACGGTCGCCGGGGCGCTGGACACCATGGCCGCCACCCTCCAGGCGAAGCTGCTGAGCGAGCAGCGGTTCACCGCGGACGTGGCGCACGAGCTGCGCACCCCGCTGACCGGGCTGCAGGCGGCCTCCGAACTGCTGCCGGCCGGGCGGCCGACCCAGCTGGTGCAGGAACGCGTCCGGACGATGCGGCAGCTGACCGAGGACCTGCTGGAGATCTCCCGGCTGGACTCGGGGAGCGAGCAGGTCGAGTCGGAGCTGCAGGAGCTGGGGGCACTGGCGGAGCGGGTGGTACGGGCGCATGCCTCCGGCGGTTGCGGTGGCAGTGGCGGTGCCGGTGGCGGTGGGGCGGTGACGGAGGTCGTGGTGCTCCGTGACGTGTACGTGGAGACGGACCGGCGGCGGCTGGAGCGGGTGCTGGGCAATCTGGTCGCCAATGCGCACAAGCACGGGCGCGGGCCGGTGGTGCTGACCGTGGACGGGCCGGTGGTGACCGTACGGGACCACGGGGACGGCTACCCGGACTACCTGGTGGCGCACGGTCCGCAGCGGTTCCGCACGGAGCCGCAGGCGGGGGGCAAGGGGACGGGGCTGGGGCTGACCATCGCGGTGGGGCAGGCAGAGGTGATCGGCGGCCGGCTGCGGTTCCGCAACGCGGAGGAGGGCGGAGCCGTCGCGGTCCTGACCCTCCCGCACCCCCCGCCTTAGCCGGTGCCCTGGCCGGTGCCCGGCCGAGCCCCCGGCCCAGCGGGCCGGGGCCGGGGCCGGGCCGGGGCCGGGCCGGGGCCGGGCCGGGGCCGGGCCGGGGCCGGGCCGGGGCCGGGGCCGGGGCCGGGGCCGGGCCGGGGCCGGGCCGGGGCCGGGCCGCTGCGCGGAGCTGTTCCCCTACCCGCCCCTCCCCGCTCCCCGGGGCTCCGCCCCGGACCCCGCCGGATGCCCGGGCTGCGCCCGGCACCGCCGTTCGGGATGGGGGCGGGGCGGGGCGGGAATGAGGAACGGGGCTCCGCCCCGGGCCGCGCCCGGCCCTCCGTTCCGGGCTCCGCCCCAGGCGGGGACGGAACGGCCGGCCTGCCCGGCTTCGCCCGGCCCTCCGTTCCGGGCTCCGCCCCGGGCGGGGACGGAACCGCCGGCCCGAGGCGCGCCCGGGGCGCGCCCGGGGCCGGGTTGACCGGGGGTGGCCGGCGCCGCGTTGGCGGGGCTCCGCCCCGGACCGCGCCCGGGGCCGCGTACCCCGAGCCCGCACAGCGCGCGGACAGCGGCTAGGCGGGGGTCTTGGTCCAGGGCCAGCGGAGTGGGGGTTTGCGGCCCGTCGGGTCGTACTCGTACTTCCAGCCCTGCTGAAGCCGCAGCCGCTTCGAGTAGCCCGCCGGGACGCGCTTGTAGAGCAGGACCGTCGGCGGGCCGCCCGCCGGGTCCGGGACCGGGATTTCGTACCACTTCGGCGGGTGGCCGGTCGGGCCGAGCAGGATCGGGAGGACCCGGCCGTCCATCGGGCCGCCCTCGAAGGGGGTGGGTTGGCTTCTCACCCCACCAGTGTCACAGCAGGTGGGCCGCCTCGGAGACCACCGGGATCACCCGCCGGGCCAGTACCCCCACCGGGCCGTCCGCCGCCTCCATGGCCAGGGCGGCCCGCGCCGCTGCCGCCGTCTCCGGGTCTGTGGCGGCCGTCGCCGTGAGGAGGGCGATGAACTGGTCGACCAGCCAGTCCCGCAGCTCCTCCACCCCCGGCTGCTTGCCCTCGTCGATCCAGATCAGCGAGGCCGCCTCGACCGCGGTGATCCAGGTCCGCACCATCATCCGCAGCCGCGGCCCGGGCGACGGCACGGCCAGGTGCAGCAGGATCTGGTCGGCGGCGGTGCGGCGGATCTCGTCGACCGTGGCCGTGGTGCGGGAGGTCTCCACCACGCTGCCGCCCTGGAGCAGCGCGCTGAACCCGGCGGCGTGGCCGTCGACGAAGGCCAGGTAGCGGTCCAGCGCCCGGGACAGCCGCAGTGTCAGCGGGCCGGCCTGCGGTTCGGCGAAGCACAGCTCCAGCTCGTCCGCCGCCGACCGCAGGGCCGCCTCGTACAGCTGCTGCTTCCCGCCGGGGAAGTACCGGTAGACCAGCGGCCGGGAGACCCCCGCCGCCTCGGCGACGTCGTCCAGGGAGACGTCCTCCGGGACGCGCCGCGCGAACAGCGACAGGGCGGCATCCAGCAGCTGGGCGCGACGCTCCTCGACACTGAGCCGGCGGTACGCGCGGGGGGCCGGCGGGACCGTGGGCGTCGTCCGGGTCCGGGTCATGTCCGCAGGGTATCCCCCGGCCGGGTCACCCGGGCGGGGGACGGGTGACCCGGCCGGTGCGCCAACCACGGCACCGGCCGGTGCGCCAACACCACGGCACCGGCCGGTGCGTCGGCCGTGGCACCGGCCATGGCGTCGGGCCGTGGTGTCAGGCCAGCAGGCCCGAGCTCTTCCAGAGCCTGCGGCCGACCCCGCGCAGCACCCCGATGTCGTCGAGGAAGTCGGTGAGCCGCTTCGCGCCGGTCTGCATCACCTCCCGGCGGTGGCCGCTGGCCCGGACCTGGGCCACCGCCTCGCGCCGGTCCAGACCCACGTTCTCGTACACGGCCGGGTTCACGAAGGCGACGGAGAACACCCGGGCGGCCTCGCCGCAGCTGATCCGGGTGAGTTCCTGCTCCCAGCGCGGGGCGGTGGCCATCTGGCGGCGCAACTCCTCGCGCGCGTACCGGACATGGCGGGCCTCCTCGATCACATGGATCCGGGTGACCCCGCGGACCAGGGGCTGGATCCGCTCGTCCGGGAAGGTCAGGCGCTGCATCCAGTCGAGGATCTCCTCGCCCAGCAGGGTGCAGGCGAAGGAGCCGGGGGTGGTGGAGACCGTCTTGAGGACCCGGGCCAGGTTGTGGTTGAGCCGGGAGACCGGATACTCGGGCGCCCCGCCCTTCTGGATCATCCGGGCGAACATCATGGAGTGCCGGCATTCGTCGGCGATCTCGGTGAGCGCGTAGCGGACGTGGTTGCTGGTCAGCGACTTGTCGTAGATGTGCCGGACCAGCAGCTGCATCAGGATGATCTCGAACCAGATGCCGAGGGAGGCGAGCGAGGCGGCCTCGTGCCGGGACAGCTCGATCCGCTGCTCCTCGCTCATCCGCTTCCACAGCGGGGTGTCGTAGAGGGAGAGCAGCTCGGGCGGCCAGTAGTAGGCGCCGTCGACGGCCGGGGCGTCCCAGTCGAGTTCCCGGTCCGGGTCGAAGGAGTGCTTGGCGGAGGATTCGAGCAGCCGCTCGGCTACCTGCTCACGGTCCTTGAGCAGGCCGAGCGCATCCCGGAGGGCGGTGCGGTCGGTCACGGTGGTCATGGGATCGGACACCTCGCGAGTGGGTTACCAGCGGTTACGAGCGGTCTTCTCTTATGAGACTGCCTGTCAGCAAAGGTCGTCAATCCCTCGCGCACGACTTGTTGACCCCGCGTCTACCAACGTGCTGCACTGCCAACTGACCCGTCCCGCAAGGCTCATGGAGAAGAGGTCCGTCAGTGTCGACGCACGAGCTCTACACCACCGGCCCGGGCGAGACCGTCTGGCAGGTCCCCGCCTCCGGCTCGGCCCGCTTCAACTGGGAGTACGACGGGGGGCGGGAGCGCCTGCTGGCCCTGTACCAGAAGGGCAAGGACAAACAGTGGGACGGCAACCAGCGGATCGACTGGGACCTCGACGTGGACCCGTACGACCCGCTCGGCACCCCGGACGAGGTCCTGAACCTCTACGGCACCCGGCACTGGGCGAAGCTGACGGAGCGGGACAAGGGCGACCTGCGCCGGCACTACACCGCCTGGCAGTTCAGCCAGTTCCTGCACGGCGAGCAGGGCGCGATGGTGTGTGCGGCCCGGATCGTGGAATCGGTGCCGGACCTGGACGCGAAGTTCTACTCCGCCACCCAGACCATGGACGAGGCCCGGCACGCGGAGATCTACGGGCGGTTCCTGCACGAGAAGATCGGCATGCTCTACCCGATCAACGACAACCTCCAGGGCCTGCTGGGCGACACCCTCCGGGACTCCCGCTGGGACATGCCCTACCTGGGCATGCAGGTGCTGATCGAGGGGCTGGCCCTGGCCGCGTTCGGGATGATCCGCGATACGACGGACCGGCCGCTGCCGAAGCAGATCCTGTCGTACGTGATGCAGGACGAGGCCCGCCACGTGGCCTTCGGGCGGATGGCGCTGCGGGACTACTACCGGCAGCTGACCGACGCCGAGCTGCGCGAGCGCGAGGAGTTCGTCATCGAGGGCTGCTACCTGATGCGGGACCGGATCCGCGGGGTGGAGGTGCTGGAGAACTTCGGCATACCCAGGCGGGAGGCGGAGGAGATCACCGAGAACTCGGAGTTCCTCCGGCTGTTCCGGAAGCTGCTGTTCAGCCGGATCGTGCCCTGTGTGAAGGACATCGGACTGTGGGGCGAGCGGCTCCAGAAGGCCTATCTGGACATGGGGGTCTTCGACCTCGGCGACTCCAGCCTCGACCTGCTGATGACCCAGGACGAGGAGCTCGCGGAGGCGCTGGACGCGGAGCGGTTCGCGGCGGAGGAGGCGGCCCGGGTGGCGGAGGTCGAGGCGGCCATCGCCCAGGGCAGTCGCACGGACCCGTCCTGACCACCGCCACCCGCGAGGCTAGACGGCCTCCGGCGGGAAGGAGGTGCGGAGGGTGAAGGCGTACCGGGTGGGGCCGTGCGTGCGCAGGTGCGACAGCCGGGCCTCGGCGTCGGCCACGGTCGGCCGCTCCCCCGCCGGAACCCACCACAGGGCCGTGACGGCCTCCTCCACCCGCTCGAACCATTCGCGGCGGCGCGCCATGAATTCCCGGTGCTGCCCCTGGTACATGAACGCCGTCAGGGCGTTCGTGTCCCGCCACACCGACATGTTGACGATCAGCCATTCGTCCTCGAAGAACGGCACGTCGGTGGCGTTCCCCCCGTCGCTCTGAAGCCGCCAGCGGAAGCCGTCGGCCGCCTCGGCGACGGCGTTCACCGGGTCCAGTGCGTCCACGAAGTCCTTGAGCTCGGGCGAGTCGATGGGGAACCTGAGGCGGGCTATGTTGACCTGGGCGAGTTCATAGGTGTGGGTGCTGGTGCGGGTGTGGGAGTCATCGGTCATGTCCGCACCATAGGCGCACAGTTGGCCCGTCAGGGCCTCAGGGCTTCAGGGCGGCCTGCATCACCGCGCGTGCGATCGGCGCCGCCGCGCTGTTGCCGCTGATGTCCCGGCGGTCGGCCGCCGCGTCCTCGACCACCACCGCCACCGCGACCTCCGGCACCGGCGCGTGCTCCCCCTTCGCCCAGCCGATGAACCAGGCGTACGGGGTACCGGCGTTGCCCACCCCGTGCTGGGCGGTGCCGGTCTTGCCGCCGACCGTGGCGCCCGCGATGGCCGCATTGCGGCCCGTACCGTCCTCCACCACCCCCACCATCAGCCGCTGCAACCGCAGCGCGGTGGCCGGGTTCATGGCCCGCCCCAGGGACGTGTGGCCGGCCCGCCGCACCGGGTCCCCGTCGGCCTGGGTGGTGGCCTCCACCAGGTGGGGGAACATGATCTCGCCGCCGTTCGCGACCGCCGCCGCGACCATCGCCATCTGCAACGGGGTCGCCTTGGTGTTGAACTGCCCGATCGCGGACAGGGCCAGCTGGTCCCGGCTCATGTCGGTGTCGAAGTCCGACCGGGACACCCAGGTCGGCACCCGCAGTCCGGCACGGTTGAAGCCGAACCGCTCGGCCGCCGCCACCATGCGGTGCAGGCCCACCTGCACGCCGATCTTCGCCATCACCGTGTTGCAGGACCAGCGCACCGCCTCGGCCATCGACGCGTCCTCGCAGCCGGTCGCCGCGTTCGGCAGCAGGGTGTGCGTGCCGGGCAGCGGGTACGGGTCCGGGGTGCGGGTCGGTGCGTCCACATCCGTGACCACGCCCGCGTCCAGCGCCGCAGCCGCCGTCACGATCTTGAAGGTGGAGCCGGGCGGGTAGGTCTCGTGCAGCGCACGGTTCAGCATCGGGCGGGTGGGGTCCCCGTTCAGCCGGGCCCAGGCCTCCTTCACCTGCGGCCCGGTCCCGGACAGCACCCCGGGATCGTACGAGGGGCTGCTCACCAGCGCCAGGATGCGGCCTGTGCCCGGCTCGACCGCCGCCACCGCACCCCGCTTGCCCGCGAGTCCGGCGTACGCGGCCCGCTGGAGCCCGGCCCTGACGGTGGTGACGACCTGACCGCCGGCCGGCCGGCTGCGGGCGAGCTCGTGCCAGAGCGGGAGCACGGACAGCCCGGGATGGGTGCCCGCCAGGATCCTGTCCTCGGCCCGCTCCAGGAAGCCGGTGCCATAGGTCTGCGAGGAGTAGCCGGTGACCGGGGCGTACAGGGCGCCGTCCCGGTACGTCCGTTCGTACCGCAGCAGCTGCCGGCTGTCCCGGTTCCCGGTGACCGGCCGGCCGTCGACCAGGATGGGGCCGCGCGGCTGCGCGTACCGGGCGATGACGGCCCGCTTGTTGGCCGGGTTCGCGGCCAGCGCCTCGGAGTCGACCAGTTGCACCCGGGCGACGTTGAACAGCAGGGCGGCCAGCAGCAGCGCGCAGAACCAGGCGCACCAGCGGATGTAGCGGATCATGCGCCGGCCGCCCCCTCCGCGGTCCCGGCGGCGGCCGGGCCGGCCGGGGCTGCCGGGGCGACCTGGGCGGCCGGGCGGGGCCGGCGGGCGCTGTCGCTCAGCCGGACCAGCAGCGCGACGATGATCCAGTTGGTGACCACGGAGGAGCCCCCCTGGGCCAGGAAGGGCATCGCCATGCCGGTGAGCGGGATCAGCCCGGTCACTCCCCCGGTGATCACGAAGACCTGGAGGGCGACGATCGAGGCCAGGCCGGTGGCGAGCAGCCGCCCGAAGGGGTCGCGGAGCGCCAGTCCGGCCTCGAAACCGCGGGCGACCAGCAGCCCGTACAGCAGCAGGAGGGCGACCAGGCCGGCCAGGCCGAGCTCCTCGCCGGCGGTGGCGAGGATGAAGTCGGATTTGGCGGCGAAGCCGATGAGGAAGGACTGGCCGTCGCCGAGGCCGGCCCCGAGCAGCCCGCCCGCGCCGAAGGCGAACAGGGACTGGGCGAGCTGGCCCGGTCCCTCACCGCGCCGGATGGAGGCGAAAGGGTCCAGCCAGTCCTCGACCCGGCCGTTGACGTGCGGTTCGAAGGTGCCGACGGCGTACGCGCCGAGGCCGGCCAGCAGCAGGCCGACGGCGATCCAGCCGATCCGGCCGGTGGCGGTGAACAGCATGATGACGAACAGGCCGAAGAAGAGGAGGGAGGTGCCGAGGTCCCGCTCCAGGACCAGTACGCCGACGCTGAGCAGCCAGATGGTGAGGATCGGTCCGAGCACGCGCATGGGCAGCATGCGCAGGAACCAGATGCGGCGGCCGGTGAGGGCGAGGGCGGTGCGGTTGGCGGCCAGGTAGGCGGCGAAGAAGAGGGCCAGCAGGATCTTCGCGAACTCGCCGGGCTGGAAGGAGAGTCCGGCCATCCGGATCCAGATGTGGGCACCGTTGACGGGCGGGAAGAACACCGGGACGAGCATCAGGACGAGGGCGACGGCGACCGAGAGGTAGGCGTACCGCTGGAGCACCCGGTGGTCCCGGAGGACGGCCACGACCAGGATGAACAGCGCCACCCCGAGCGCGGACCAGACGAGCTGCGTGCCGGAGGCGGGGTGGGCGGGGGTGGTCAGGTCCAGGCGCTGGATGAGGACCAGGCCGAGGCCGTTGAGCAGGACGGCGATGGGCAGCAGGACCGGATCGGCGTACGGGGCGGCGAAGCGTACGGCGAGATGCGCGAGGAGTCCGGCGGCGGCGAGGCCGGCGGCGTAGCGGGAGGCTTCGGCGGGAACGTGGCCGACGGTGGCGAGGCCGACGTAGAGGTAGCCGAGGACGGAGAGGGCGACGGCGCCGGTGAGCAGGGCGAGCTCGGTGCCGCTGCGCCGGGCGTGGGGCGTTCCGGGTGGTGGTACCGGATCGGGATCCGAGGGGTCCGCCACCTTTGCCGTCAATGCGGTCATTTGGGAAACGTAGCAAGCTCCCAGAGGTTATGTCCGGCTATGTCATAGTGAGCCGAGCCGAAGAGTCGTCAGAAGCGATGCAGAGCAGTGCAGTGCAGAGCGATGCGGAGTGGAGCGGAGCCGTCGATGGGGCCTGTGGAGTTCATCGTCCTTGCGTTTCCCGAGGAACAGCTGCGGGTGCCGGCGGTCGAGGCCGTGCTGGGGCTGCGCAAGACCGGCAACGTCCGGCTGATCGACGGACTGGTCGCGACGAAGACGGCGGCGGGTGAGGTGATGGCGGCGGAGTTCGACGAGTTCCGGGAGCTGCACGGGCTGCTGGCCGGCCGTGATGTGGCGCGGCTGATCGGGCCGGAGGACGTACAGGAAGCGGCGGACCTGCTGGACCGGGGCAGTTGCGCGCTGCTGTTGCTGGTGGAGCACGTGTGGGCGGCGGACGCGGCGGTCGCGGTGCGGGCGGCGGGCGGCCGGATCGCGGGCTCGGTCCGCATTCCGGTGGAACGGCTGGGGGTGGCCTGATGTTCATCCGGCCGGTGGGGGATGTGGTGCATCCGGCGGAGCGGGCGGCGGGACGGCCGTTGCTGCGCGGGCTGTTGGCGCGGGGGGCGTATGTGTGGGACGGGGGTGAGGCGGGGCGGGCGGCGGCTGCGGCTGCCGCTGCCGCTGCTGCTCCGTCGCCGCCGCCGGCCGTTGCCGCCGCCGGGCCGGGCGAGCTGGCGGACCAGCTCGGCCGGCTCGCCGACCTGGCGCGGGAGGGGCTCCTGACGGCGGAGGAGTTCAGCGCGGCCAAGTCCCGCCTCCTGGACCGCTGACGCGGAGTTCTCCCCCACCCCGCCCCTTCCCGAAACCGGGGCTCCGCCCGGACCCGCTCGGGGCTGCGCCCGACCTCGCTTGGGGCTGCGCCCCGGACCACCCCAGGGCTGCGCCCGGTCCCGCTCGGGGCTGCGCCCCGTACCCCCGGGCCGCGTCCGGCTCCACCCGGGCCTACGGCCCCGAACCCGCCCGCGGGGCTGCGCCCCCGCACCCACACAGACGCCCCGGGCTCCGCCCGGACGGCCCCGGCCCGCCCGTGGGGTTGCGCCCCACACCCCCACGGGCGCCCGGGCTCGCCCCACGCCCCCACGGGCACCAGGCCCTGCCCGGCACCGCATGCCGGGGCTGCGCCCCACGCCCCCGGCCCCCGGGCTCCGCCCAAACCTGGGGCCTACGGCCCCCGAACCCGCCCACGGGGCTGCGCCCCACACCCGCACGGGCGACCGGGCTCGCCCCACGCCCCGCCGCCCGGGGGCGGTCAGGGCGGGCCGAAAGGGTGAGGTGGGTGGGGTGGGCGGGGTGGTGGGGGGATTGTGTGATTTCGGGTGGCAGGGTGGGGGGTGGAGGTGACCCCATGTCATGTCGTGTGCTGCGCACCGCCTGTGTCGCCGTGGTGCTGTTCACCGCCCTGCCCGCCGCCGGCGCGACCGCCCAGCCGGGCGAACCCGCCGCGCCCGCCGATGTCGGCCGGCTGCTCGTCCGGCTCCAAGGGCTCTACCAGCAGGCCGAAGAGGCCACCGAGGCCTACAACGCGACCGAGGTCGCCCTGAGGAAGCGCCAGGAGGAGGAGCGGCGGCTCAGCGGGGAGCTGGGGGTGGCGCGGAATGCGCTCGGGAAGGAGCGGGCCGAGGCCGGACGGCTGGCGCGGGTGCAGTACCAGGAAGCCTCCGGAGGGCTGTCCCCGTACGCCCGGATGCTGCTCTCCGGCGACCCCCAGCAGGCCTTGGAGCGGCAGCGGATGACCGGGCGGGAGGCCCTGCACCGGGCCGCCGTGGTCTCCCGGCTGGCCGGCGCCGAGAAGCGGGCCGGCACGCTCGCCACCCAGGCCCGCAAGGCCCTGGACGGCCAGCAGGCCCTGGCCGCGGAGCAGAAGAAGCACAAGGAGCAGGCCACCGCCCGGCTCAAGGAGGTCGAGCGGCTGCTGGCCTCGCTCACCGCCGACCAGCTGGCCGAGCTCTCCGCCCGGGAGCGGGCCGGCACCGACAAGGCCCAGCGCGCACTGCTGGAATCGGGGCGGCTGCCGGCCCGCACCGGCACCCCGACCGCCGCCGGCGGGGCCGCGCTCGGCTATGCGACCGCGCAGCTCGGGAAGCCGTACGTATGGGGCGCCGAGGGCCCGGCCTCCTTCGACTGTTCCGGTCTCACCTCGCAGGCCTGGGCGCACGCCGGCCGGACGATCCCCCGGACCAGCCAGGAGCAGTGGGCGCAGCTCCCCAAGGTGCCGCTGGACCAGCTGCGCCCCGGGGACCTGGTGGTCTACTTCCCGAAGGCCACCCACGTCGCCATCTACGCCGGTGACGGCAAGGTCATCCAGGCGCCCCGGCCAGGCGCCAAGGTCAAGGTGTCGCCGATCGCCGCGAACCCGCTGCTCGGCGCGGTCCGCCCGGACCCGGCCGGCATCCCGCTGGACCCGGCGGACTACACCCCGCCGCGGCTGCCCGAGGCAGCCTCGGAAGGGGACGATTCCGGTTACTCCGCCGAGGCGGCGCCCGCGGGGGCCGCCGCGACCTCCGCCGCGGCCTCCGCCAGGTAGTCGGCCGCGTCCTCGGGGTCGTAGAAGTACGCGTCGAAGTCGGCCGGGTTGTCGAAGCCGTTGGCGAACCGGTCCGCCACCGGCTGGAGCTGCCCGGCCGCGCCGATCAGGTTCAGCACGTGCTCCGGCGGCACGCCCAGCATCGCGTTGGTCCACTGGGTGACCGGCTTGCCGGTGGTGAACCAGTACTTGTCGAAGGTGGCCTTCATCCAGGCCTCGTCGAATGGCTTGTCCCCGTGCATCAGGATCGAGGACAGGTAGGACGCGGCGCACTTGGCGGCCGAGTTGGAGCCCTGGCCGGTGATCGGGTCGTTGGCCACGACCACGTCCGCGACGCCCAGCACCAGCCCGCCGCCCGGCAGCCGGCCGACCGGGTTGCGGACCACCGGCGCGTACCGGCCGGCCAGGGTGCCGCCCGCGTCCGTCAGCTCCGCCTTGGTCGCCCGCGCGTACTCCCACGGGGTGAACTTCTCCATCAGCTCCAGCGTGAGCGCGAGGTGCTCCGCCGGGTCCGTGATGCCGGTGAACGCGTCCACCGGGCCGCCCGGGACGCCCTCCCAGAACAGGATGTCCGCGCGGCCGGAGGTGGTCAGGGTCGGCATCACGAACAGCTCCCCGACCCCGGGGACCAGGTTGCAGCGGACCGCCTCGGTCTCCGGGTGCTCCGGGCGCGGGCCCAGCCCGTGCACGTAGCTGACGGCCAGGGAGCGCTGCGGGGTGTCGTACGGCGAACGCGCCGCGTCCCGGCCGAACAGGGAGACGAGCTCGCCCTTGCCGGCCGCCACCAGCACCAGGTCATGGGTGGCGGAGAAGTAGTCCAGGTCGGAGACGGACGCGCCGTGGATGACCAGCTGCCCGCCGCGCTGGGCGAAGGCGTCCAGCCAGCCGGCCATCTTCACCCGCTGGTCCACGGACTGGGCGTGGCCCTTGAGGCGGCCCAGCCAGTCGACGGGGCGGCTGCCGTCGGGGGCGGCGACCGAGACGCCCAGGCCCTCGATCTTCGGGGCCTGCCGCTCCCAGAAGTTCACCGCCAGGTCGCGCTCGTGCTGGAGCGCGGTGTCGAACATGCATTGGGTGGACATGACCCGCCCGGTGCGGATCTCGTCCGCCGTCCGGTTGGACAGGAGGGTGACCTCGTACCCCTTGGCCTGGAGTCCGAGGGCGAGCTGGAGACCGGACTGCCCGGCCCCCACGACGAGTATCTTGCGCATGACGGTGCCTGTGTCCCTTGTCCCTTGGCGCTATTCCGGTGTGGTGTCGAGGGCGTGGCCCACGAGCGTCAGCAGCGATTCGACGACCGTGGCCCGGCGCCGCGCGTCCATGATCACGACGGGGACGTGGGGCGGGACGGTGAGCGCCTCGCGGACGTCCTCCTCCTCGTAGGAGGTGGAGCCCTCGAAGTGGTTCACGGCCACGGCGTACGGCAGTCCGCAGCTCTCGAAGTAGTCGAGGGCGGGGAAGCAGTCGCGCAGCCGGCGGGTGTCGGCCATCACGATGCCGCCGATGGCCCCGCGGACCAGGTCGTCCCACATAAACCAGAAACGTTTCTGGCCGGGGGTGCCGTAGACGTAGAGGACGAGGTCGTCGTCGAGCGTGACCCGGCCGAAGTCCATGGCGACGGTGGTGGTGTGCTTGTCCGGGGTGGCGGACAGGTCGTCGGTGGGGGCGCTGGCCTGGGTCATCAGCGCCTCGGTGCGCAGCGGGGTGATCTCCGAGACCGAGGACACAAAGGTGGTCTTGCCGACCCCGAACCCGCCCGCGACCAGCACCTTCACGGCGACGGGGGCACGGGAGCGGTCGTACTGCCAGGCCTGGACGGCCTCGTCGGCGGCGATATCAGAGACGGCGGAGCCCACTGAGCACCCTTTCGAGCAGTGCGCGGTCGGGGCGGCCGGTGCCGTGTCCGGTCCCGTAGACGCGGATCCTTCCCTGGTCGGCGAGATCGCTGACCAGGACGCGGACGACACCGAGCGGCAGCTGCAGCAGCGCCGCGATCTCGGCGATGGTCCGCATACGGCGGCAGACCTCGACGATGGCGCGCATCTCCGGCATCCGGTCGCCGCTGCGCGGGGTCGGGTCCAGGGCGGCGACAAAGGTCTCGACGAGCAGGACCTGGGGGAAACGGGTGCGGCCACCGGTGAGCGAGTACGGGCGGACGCGCGCGGGGCGGCGGTCCGCCCCGCGTATCGGAAGGCGCGACGGCGGTGCGGCAGTCACGTGAGGTTCTCCAGGGACTGGCGCAGCTCGCTGCGGACTTCGGGGGTGAGGACATGGCCGGCGCGGCCGACGAAGAGCGCCATGTGGTAGGCGACGATGCTCATGTCGCAGTCCGGGGTGGCGTGCACGCCGAGCAGGGAGCCGTCACTGATGGCCATGACGAAGACCGAGCCGTGCTCCATCGCCACCATGGTCTGCTTGACGGCGCCGCCCTCCATGAGTTCGGCGGCACCCGTGGTGAGGCTGCCGAGGCCGGAGACGATGGTCGCGAGGTCCGCGGAGGCGCCACGGGGTCCCTTCACCGGGGCCGGGGCGGTGGCGGGCTCGGCCCGGTCCTGCTCGGACTGGCGCCCACCGGCCGCCGCCTGGGGTTCCGTATCGGAGGAGAGGAGCAGCAGGCCGTCGGAGGACACCACGGCGACGGAGACGATGCCGGGCACCTCCTCGACCAGGTCGGTCAGCAGCCACTGCAGGTTGCGGGCCTGGGTGCTCAGTCCGTACGTACCGGGCGTACTGGGCGCGGTCATGTGCGTGCCTCCTGTGCGGTGTCCCCCTGATCGTTGCGTCCCTCGGCGAGCTCGGCCGCGACGACGCGGCGGCCGTCCCGGGCTCCCTGGTAGAACCCGCCGAGCCGGCGCCGCAGTTCCTCGGCGTCGACCCGCTTGGGCTCGGGCTTGGTGCCGGGGTCGGCGGCGCGGCCGGCGGCCACCGCGCGCGGGGTCCGCTTGGGCAGGCCCTTGTCGGTGACGGCGGGGGCCTCGTCGGGGGCGAGGGTGTGGGCGTCCGCCTCTGCGTCTCCGGACGGGTCCGTGGCCGTGGCCGTGGCGTCCGTGGTCACGTCCGTGGCCGTGGCCGTGTCCGCGGGGGGTGCCGGGGCGGGCACCGTGAAGACCTGGTCGGCGGGCGGCAGGCCGGGCGCGTTCTCCTGCTCGTACTCCGGCGCGTACTCCGGAGCTGCGTCCTCGGTGTACTCGGCGTACTCGGCGTACTCGGGTGCTGCGTCGTCCTCCGGCCCGGCCACGATGAGGGTCGGCACCAGCGGGGAGACCGGGGGTGACGCTGCCGGGGGCTCGGTCCCGTACTCCGCTTCCTCGTCCCGCGTACCCGGCACCCGCACCTCGGCGGGCGCCTCGGCGGCCGGGGCGTGCTCGGCCGGGGTGGTGCGGAACCGGGGCGGGAGGGTGTGCTCGTTCGCCTCCGCCACCACGCCCGGCAGGCGCAGGGACGGCCCGCCCGGCACGCCCAGCGTGTGGACCGGGGTGACCGGCGGGGTCGTCGGGAGCAGCGGGGCCGGGATGACGACCAGGGCCTCGGTGCCGCCGTGGCGGGACGCGCGGAGCTCCGCCTCCACCCCGTGGTGCGCGGCCAGCCGCCCGGCGACGTAGAGGCCGAGGCCCAGGCCGTGTTCGGCCTCGGGCTCCGCCTCGTACGCGTCCGGGGTGGCCAGGCGCTGGTTGAGCAGGGTGAGCCGGTCCTCGGTGATGCCGATGCCCTCGTCCACCACCGACAGCACCGCGGCGCCGGAGTCGAGCAGCCAGCCCGAGACCTTCACCTTGGCCTCCGGCGGGGAGAACGTGGTCGCGTTCTCCAGGAGCTCGGCCAGGACGTGCGAGATGTCGTCGGCGGCGTGGCCGGCGACCTGGGTGGAGGCGGGCAGGGCCTGGAGGTCGACGCGCTCGTAGCGCTCGATCTCGGAGACCGCCGCCCGCATGACGTCCACCAGCGGGACCGGCCCCGCCTGTCCGTGGCCGTGCTCCTGCCCGGCCAGGACCAGCAGGTTCTCGTTGTGCCGGCGCATGACCGTGGCCAGGTGGTCCAGCTTGAACAGGGTGGCCAGCCGGTCCGGGTCCTGCTCCTTGGACTCCAGTTCCTCGATGACCGAGAGCTGACGTTCGACCAGGCCCAGGGTGCGCAGCGAGAGCGAGACCGAGGTGGTCGACATGATGCGGCGGTGTTCTTCCAGGCCGGACCGCAGCTCGGCGAGTTCCTCCTCGAGTTCCGTCCGGCCTGCGGTCAGCGCCTCGTTGCGGCCGATCAGCCGACGCCGGTCCGCGTCCAGTCCGGCGATCCGGGTGTGGAGCGAGACGGTCATCTCGCGGACCGAGTTCAGCGACCGGACGACCTCGGCGAACTCGTCGTTGCGGCCGGTGAACCGGACCGGCTCCACCGAGCCTTCCGCAGTCGCCAGCCGGGCGGCGCCCCGCCGCAGCACGGACAGCGGCCGGGTCAGCGAGCGGGCGACGGCCGTGGTGGCACCGACCGCGACGAGGAAGAGCACGCCGAGCAGCGCGATCAGCATTTCCAGCGCGGTCACGTCGTCGTCGCGCAGCCCGGCCATGGCCGTGGCGCGCTCGGCGGCCAGCGTGGACTCCACCGAGCGCATGCGGTCGATCCGGGCCGTCAGGGCGGTACCGACCGCCTCGCTGCCCAGCTTCCGGTCGGCCGGGGAGAGGGTGGGCCGGTCGGTGAGCCGGCCGAGGTAGTCCTCGGCGGCCTTCACCTCGGGGCCGGTGACGGTCGCGGCGAGGGTTTCGCGTACGTCGGGCCGGGCGGTCCGCGCGAAGTCGTCCAGCGCGCCCTGCTCCCGTACCCGGGCCCGCTGTGCGGCGGTCGCGAGTTCGTCCTCCAGGGGGGAGGCGACCGCTGCGGCGGCGGCCGAGGAAGCGGAGGAAGAAGAGGAAGAAGGCGAGGAGGACTGCTCGTTGCGGGGGACGGACAGTGCGGCGAGCAGCAGTCCGCGGGTGGCCGAGGCCTGGTCCACGGCGAGGCCGAGGGGGGCCAGCGGCCGGGTGGTGGCGAGTGCGGCGGTGGCCCGCGGCGGGGTGAGCTCCGCCAGCCGGGCGCCGGGCGCGAGGAGTTCGGCGATGAGGCCGGAGTAGGCCTGGTGGGCGGCGAGGGCGCTGCCCTTGCCGGTGACGGCCTCGCCGCGGACGGCCTCGATCCGGCCGAGGGCGAGGGCCAGCGGCTCGTCGGCCACGTCCTGGACCTCGGCGGTCTGCCGGTCGACCCGCGCGGACCGCTCCTGCACTGCCGCCTTGCCGGCGCCGGGCCGGCCCTTGGCGACGAACTCGGTGACGGCGTCCCGCTCGTCGGCGAGGACATGCGCAAGGGAAAGGGTGTGCCGGGCCTGGTCGGCGCGGTTGACCAGGCTCTGGGATTCGTTCAGCTCGGCCGTGGCGGAGAGCACGGCGGGCGTGCCGGCCGCGAGTACGGCGAGGCCGGCGACGGCGACGCTGATGACCAGCCTGCGGCGCACGCGTACGCGGCGTCCCGTGGGGAGGCCTGCGATGGCGGGTCCGTCGGCGGTGGTGGCGGTGCCGTTCTTCCGAGACCGCTTTTTCTGCACCGGTGCTCGCAATCCTGTACGTGTGCTCGTGCTCGTCTACTCGTGTGGCCGAGGTAACGGCCGGTCAACAAGTAAACGCCCCCTGCTCCCTCGTACCGCTTCAGACCATCGCAGTGTGTTTGGGACAGAGCCGCACATCGCCCACCCGGCCACACGAACGAGTGAACATCACGGAGGAGTTGGCGAACAACTCGGCGGACTCCGGGTCACCCCGGGTCAGCGGGGTTCCGTGGACAGCCGGTTGAAAGATCGATGGGGGCTTTGGCAGGATGCCCGCCCGCAGATTACGCGGACCTTCCGCTTCCGGTGAGCGCCGGTTCCCGCCCCACGCCGGACATTTGGTACGGACCAGCCGGTGGGCCGATCCCGGCCACCCCTCCGCCCGTACCGCTTTCGGACATCCCGGGCAGACTGTCCCCATGCGTATCGACCTCGCCTCCGCCCCCGGAGACCCGGAACGCCCCAACGAGGACTGGCTGTCCGCCGCGCTGCCCGCCTGCGGCCAGGGCGGAGTGCTGGTCGCTCTGGACGGGGTGACCCCGCCGGCCGGGGAGGACGGGTGCGTGCACGGGGTGCCCTGGTTCACCGCCCGGCTCGGCGGCCGATTGACCGAACTGTCCGGATCGCGACGGGACATGTCCCTGGACCGGATCCTGGCCGAGGCCATTCGCGACACCGCCGCGGCACACGGGGACGGCTGTGACCTTTCTCACGTCCGTACCCCGCAGGCAACCGTGGTGGTGGCCCGCTGGGACGAGGAGTACGTCGAGCACCTGGTGCTGTCGGACTCGGTGCTGCTGCTCCAGTCGCCGGCAGGGGAGGTGACGGCGGTGCGCGACGACCGGCTCGACCGGGTTCCGCGCGAGGTGCTGCGCTCGCACGCCGCCACGGATGCGCTGCGCAATGCGTACGGGCGGGCGGATGCCTTCTTCACCGCGGCGGCCGACCCGGCGGCAGCCGGGCTCGCGGTCACCGGCCGGACCCCGCGCGCGCAGGTCCGGGCGCTGGCCGCGCTGACGGACGGCGCCGGCCGCTGGACGGAGACCTTCCGGGAGGGCGACTGGGCCGACTGCATGGCGGTACTGCGGAAGGAGGGGGCGGAGGGGCTGATCGCCCGGGTCCGCACCCTGGAATCCGACCCGGCCAGGCCCTCGGGTCGCGGGAAGCGCCACGACGACGCCTCGGCGGCCTACGCGGAGCTCTAGCCGGCCGGCCCGACGGCCTGGGGCGGCCTCGACGGCCCGGCGACCCGGGGCGGTCCCGGCCGCCCGACGGCCTCGGGCGGCCTCGCGGTCCGGCGGCCGGACCGCGTCGCCCGGACCGCGCCTACGCCCCGCCCGGGTCCGTCGTGCGGCGGCGTTCGGCGTGGCGGGCGACCCGGGCGCGGTTGCCGCAGGACGGCTTGCACCAGGCCTGGCGTCCGTGGCTCCGCAGGAAGTACCGCACGCAGCGCGGCGCCGAGCAGGACCGGAGCTGCTCGCACTGCGGCCCGGCCAGGAACTCGATCGCGGCCCGGGCCAGCCCGGCGATCAGCCCGGCCCGCGCCCGGATTTCGGCCCCGGCCTCGGGCCGCGCGTCGGCGGCCGGGTGCAGGGCTGTGGACGGGGGTTCGCCGGCGGGCAGAGGCCGCCCGGCTGCTCGACCTCCCGTTCCCGGTCCTGACCTGCCCCGGCAACCACGACGTCCGGCCCGCCTACCGCAAGGCCCTGCTCGGGGAGGCGCCCGCCGAGGGGCCGGTCAACCGGGTCCACCGCATCGGCGGCACCGCCGTCCTGATGTGCGACACCACCGTTCCCGGCCACGACCACGGCCGGATCGACGCGGAGACCGCCCGGTGGATCGACGGGACGCTCTCGGGGCTCCCGGACGGCGTCCCGGCCCTGCTCGCCTTCCACCAGCCGCCGGTGGAGGTGCACCACCCGCTGCCCGACTCCTGCCGGCTGGAGGAGCCGGAGCGGCTGGCCACACTGCTCGACGCGCATCCCCGGGTGGCCGCCGTCCTCACCGGCCACGCCCACACCGCCGCCGCCTCGTCCTTCGCCGGGCGCCCGCTGATCGTCGGGCCCGCGGTGACCTGGACCCTGCGGCTGCCCTGGGAGGGTGACGCACCGGCCGACCGGGACCAGCCGCCCGGGCTGGCCTTCCACCTGCTGGGCGAGGACGGGCGGCTGACCACCCACTTCCGCGTGGTGCCGTGACGCCTTGTCCGACCATCCGTACGTCCCTGCGTACGTCCATCCGTACGCCGTGGCCGGGTTCCTGGCGGCGGTGTTCCCGCTGATCGCGACCCCGGGGACCAGTCTGGCCCTGCTGGTGCAGCGGGTCGGGGAGGGCGGCCGGCGGCAGGCCTGGCCGGTCGTTCTCGGCACCGTCGCCGGCCTGTACGTGCACGCCGCGATGGCGGTGGCCGGGCTGTCGGCCCTGGTCGTGCACTCCGCCCGGGCCTTCACCGCCGTCCGGATCGCCGGGGCCTGCTGGCTCATCGGCCTCGGCCTGTGGACCTGGTACGCGGCCCGTCGCGCCGGGACCGCACCCGGGACCTCACCCGGGGCCTCCGGCCGGGGCGGGTCCGGCTTCCTGCAGGCGCTGCTCGCCAACGTCCTGAACCCGAAGGCCGCGTCCGTCTACCTGACCCTGGTCCCCCAGTTCATCGAGCCCGGCCGGCCGCTCCCCGCCCAGGTGCTGGTGCCGGCCACCGCCCATGCCCTGCTGCTCGCCCTCTGGCTGCTCGGCTGGACGGTACTGGTCCGGCGGGCGTCGGGGGTGCTGCGGCGGCCCGGGTTCCGGGCCGCGCTGGGCCGGGTCACCGCGGTGGTGCTGATCGGCCTGGGCATCCGTACCGCCGTGGCGGCCTGAGGCCCCGGGGCCCGCCGCCGGGCTCCGGGGCTAGTCCGTCCCCTGGTTCAACTGGTGCAGCAGCCGGGCCAGTTCCGCCACCTCGCCGCGGTCCCAGCCGGCCAGCTTGCGCATGTAGCGGACCCGCCGGGCGTCGCGGACCTTCAGGAACCGCTCCCGGCCCTCCGGGGTGAGGCCGACCTGGAAGGCCCGGCCGTCCGCCGGGTCCTGCTCGCGGGCCACCAGGCCGAGGTCCTCCAGGGCCCGCAGCTGCCGGCTCATGGTCGCCTTCCCCACCCCGAAGTAGGCCGCGAGATCGGTGGCCCGCTGCCGGCCGGCGTCCTCCAGCCGTACGAGCAGCCCGTACGCGGCGGGCTCCAGCTCGGGGTGGAGTTCGCGGGCCATCTCCCCGGAGGAGGCCCGGGCGCGCCGGAGGAAGACGGACAGCTCCCGCTCCAGCGCGAGGAACTCCTGGTCTTCGCTCCCGTGCACGTGCTGCTCCCGTCGTGGCTGTGTGGGGCCTGTCGGGACCAGTATTTCCCAGCGCCCCGGCCCCGGGGGATCAGGCGGCCGTGGTGACCGCGAGCTCCGCCTCCTGCAGGGCCAGCTCCAGGACCTGCCGCACGTCCGTGACGGGGTGCACCTCCAGCCGCTCCAGGACCTCGGCCGGCACATCGTCCAGATCGGCCTCGTTCCGCTTCGGGATGATCACGGTGGTCAGCCCGGCCCGGTGCGCGGCCAGCAGCTTCTGCTTGACCCCGCCGATGGGCAGCACCCGGCCGGTCAGCGAGACCTCGCCGGTCATGGCCACATCGGTGCGGACCTGGCGGCCGGACAGCAGGGAGGCGAGCGCCGTCGTCATGGTGATGCCCGCGCTCGGGCCGTCCTTGGGCACCGCGCCGGCCGGGAAGTGGATGTGCACTCCCCGTTCCTTCAGCCCGGTGACCGGGAGTTCCAGCTCCGCGCCGTGGGAGCGCAGGAAGCTGAGCGCGATCTGCGCGGATTCCTTCATCACCTCGCCGAGCTGGCCGGTCAGGGTCAGTCCGGCCGCGCCGGTCTCCGGGTCGGCGAGCGAGGCCTCGACGAAGAGCACGTCCCCGCCCGCCCCGGTGACGGCGAGGCCGGTGGCCACGCCGGGCACGGCGGTCCGCCGCTCGGCCGGGTCCTGCGCGGACTCCGGTACGTGGTGCGGGCGCCCGATCAGCGCGCGCAGGTCCTGCTCGGTGATGGTGAACGGCAGCTCCCGCTCCCCCAGCTCGTGCTGGGAGGCCACCTTGCGCAGCAGCCGGGCGATGGACCGCTCCAGGGTCCGTACGCCGGCCTCGCGGGTGTACTCGCCGGCCAGCTTCCGCAGGGCCGGCTCCTCCAGGGTCACCTCGTCGGCGCCGAGTCCGGCCCGCTCCAGCTGGCGCGGCAGCAGGTGGTCGCGGGCGATGACCACCTTCTCGTCCTCGGTGTACCCGTCGAGCCGGACCAGGTCCATCCGGTCGGCCAGCGCCTCCGGGATGGCTTCCAGCACATTGGCGGTGGCCAGGAAGACCACGTCGCTCAGGTCCAGTTCCACCTCCAGGTAGTGGTCCCGGAAGGTGTGGTTCTGGGCCGGGTCGAGGACCTCCAGCAGGGCGGCTGCCGGGTCGCCGCGGAAGTCGGAGCCCACCTTGTCGATCTCGTCGAGGAGCACCACCGGGTTCATGGACCCGGCCTCCTTGATGGCCCGGACGATCCGCCCGGGCAGCGCGCCCACGTACGTACGCCGGTGGCCGCGGATCTCCGCCTCGTCGCGGACGCCGCCGAGCGCGACGCGCACGAACTTCCGGCCCATCGCGTGCGCCACGCTTTCGCCGAGGCTCGTTTTTCCGACACCCGGAGGGCCTACCAGCGCCAGCACGGCCCCGCCGCGCCGGCCGCCGACCACGCCGAGCCCGCGCTCGCCGCGCCGCTTGCGGACGGCCAGGTACTCGGTGATCCGGTCCTTCACATCGCTCAGCCCGGCGTGCTCGGCGTCCAGTACCGCCCGGGCCCCGCGGATGTCGTACGCGTCCTCGGTCCGCTCGTTCCAGGGCAGCTCCAGGACGGTGTCCAGCCAGGTCCGGATCCAGGAGCCCTCCGGGGACTGGTCGCTGGACCGCTCCAGCTTCTCGACCTCCTTCAGCGCGGCTTCCCGCACCTTCTCCGGCAGGTCGGCTGCCTCGACCCGGCTGCGGTAGTCGTCGGCCGCCTCGCCCTCGCCGTCCCCGTTCAGCTCGCGCAGCTCCTTGCGGACCGCCTCCAGCTGACGCCTCAGCAGGAACTCGCGCTGCTGCTTGTCCACGCCCTCCTGGACGTCCTTGGCGATGGACTCGGCGACGTCCTGTTCGGCGAGGTGGTCGCTGAGCCACTTCACGGCGAGTTTCAGGCGGGCGACCGGGTCGGCGGTCTCCAGCAGCTCGACCTTCTGGGCCACCGTCAGGAACGGTGAGTACCCCGAGTTGTCGGCCAGCGCCGACACCCCTTCGATCTGCTGCACCCGGTCGACGACCTGCCAGGCCCCGCGTTTCCTCAGCCAGCTGGTGGCGAGGGCCTTGTACTCCTTGACCAGCTCGGTGACGGCTCCGGGCAGCGGATCGGGGGTGTGCTCCTCCACCACCTCGCCCTCCACCCACAGGGC
Organism: Streptomyces venezuelae; assembly: GCF_008642295.1. Classification (GTDB taxonomy): domain Bacteria; phylum Actinomycetota; class Actinomycetes; order Streptomycetales; family Streptomycetaceae; genus Streptomyces; species Streptomyces venezuelae_C. The sequence goes on from NZ_CP029190.1 coordinate 2,536,432, forward strand.
GGCACCCGGCCCGGTGGTCCCGGCGCCGATCCGGACCCGGCCGAGCCCGCGGATCAGCGCGCCCGGGTCCCCGTCGGACAGCCGCCCCACCTGCTCGACGGTCCCCAGCACACCCGTCCCGGCGTACGTGCCGTCAACCCGCGGCACGAGCAGCACCCGGGGCTTCCCGCTGCCGCTCCCGGCCGCCGCCTGCGCGGCCTCCACGGCCCCGCGCACCTCGGCGTCGGTCAGGTCCAGCGGAACCACCATCCCGGGCAGCACGACCTCGTCGTCGAGCGGCAGCACGGGCAGGGTGAGCGATACGGACGTCGAAGCCATGATCTTCCCTCCGGCAGTGAAGTTGAGCTATGCCGACTCAATGCACCTGCGCCGCCCAATGTTCCCCAACCCCCGTTCGCCTCCGGCGAACACGTTGGCCGCGGCCGTCACAGGGGCCGTCACAGGGGCCGGAGGTCAGGGCGTTTGGCCGTACGGAGGGTGCCCGAGGAGCGGCCGGTGAGGCGGCGGGCGAGCCAGGGGGCGAGGAAGCCGGCCGCCCAGCGGAGTTCGGCCGCGGCCACCCGGTGGGCGGGCCGGGGCGGCAGCGGCGGCAGCGGCCGGGTCCAGCCGTCGTCGCTGCCGGGCAGGCCGAGGGCGTGGGCGAGAGCGGCGGCGATCCGCTCGTGGCCGAGCGGGGCGGCGTGGAGCCGGTCCGCGCTCCACAGCCGGGGGTCGGCGGCGACGGCGTACCGGCCGGTCTCGGCGACGGTGACCCCGTGCCGGGAGGCCGCGGCGCGGATACGGGAGTTCAGCTCGGACACCCGGGGCCGCAGCGGCCGGGCGAGCGGCACGACCGCCCCGACGTCGGGGAAGGTCACGGTGGCCACCCGGACCCCGGCCGAGGTGAGTTCGGCGAACATCGCCTCCAGGTGTCCGGCCACCTGGGCCGCGTCGAAGCGGGGCCGCAGCAGGTCGTTGACCCCGGCGACCACGGTGGCCAGGTCGGGGCGCAGGGCCAGGGCGGGTTCCAGCTGTTCGGCGCGGACCTGGCCGGCCAGGCGGCCCCGGACCGCCAGATTGGCGTACCGGAGACCGGGGTTCACGGCCGCCAGGTGCTCGGCGAGGCGGTCGGCGAAGCCGCGCAGGCCGGTGCTGTCGTCGCCGTCGCCGAGCCCTTCGGTCTGGCTGTCGCCCAGGGCCACGTAGCGCAGCAACTCACCGCTCGACATGGCCGGCCTGCCGTTCCCGCAGGATGCCGGCGATCCGCCGGCACCAGTCCCGGTGCTCCTGCTCGAAGGTCAGGCCGCGCAGGCAGGTCAGGTAGCCCCCGATCCGCTCGCCCCGGCGCAGGAACTCCTCCTCGTCCGCGTCCCCGCGGAGCTGCCGCAGCAGCGCGCCGAGCAGCTGGATCTTGGCCTCGGCGGCGACCGCCCGCTCCTCCAGCTGTTCGATCACCGCGGTGGTGCCGATCCGGTCGGCGGCCTGGACCTTGACGAGCAGGTCGTCGCGGATGAACGAGGGCTTCGAGGGGGCCTCGGCGAAGGCCTCCAGCTCGGCCCGGCCGGCCGCGGTGACCCGGAACAGCCGCTTGTTGGGCCGGGTCTCCTGGACCACCTCCCGGCCCTCGACCAGCCCTTCCCGCTCCAGCTTGGCCAGCTCGGCGTAGAGCTGCTGGGGCAGGGCGTGCCAGAAGTTCGCCACGCCGATGTCGAAACCCTTCGCCAGCTGGTACCCGCTGTACTCGCCGTCCAGCAGCGCCGCCAGCACGGCATGCCGCAGAGCCATGAAGCCGCCCTTCCCTTTCGTCTCACCTCCCTGCACCATACTCAAGAAACTGACTAATCAGATTCATGACCATGAGGAGATCGGGGCATGGACACCGTGAACACCGCCACAGAAACCGCCGCACGTTTCCGCACCGCCGTGGAGCAGCGTGATCACTCCGCGCTGGAGGAGCTGTTCACCGAGGACATCCGCCTGTACAGCCCGGTGAAGTTCACCCCCTTCGAGGGCCGGCCGATGGTCCTGGGGCTGTTCGGGGTGCTGCTGCGGATCTTCGAGGACCTGCGGTATGTCGGGCACTTCGAGGGCGCTGCCGAGACGGCGGTCGACGGCGAGGAGGCCCCGTCGGTGATCCTGCCCTTCCGGGCCACCGTGGACGGCCGGCAGATCCACGGCATCGACCTGCTCCAGTTCGACGAGCAGGGCCGGGTCAAGGAGTTCACCGTGATGGTGCGCCCGCAGTCGGCCGTGCAGGCGCTGGGTCAGGCGGTACTGGCCGGCCTGGTGGCGGACGGACTCGTCCCCGCCGCTCCCGGAACTCCCTGAGCTCCCTGAATCACCGGGAGGGCGGAGGGCCGTCCCCAGTCGCTCCAGGAGCCGTCGTAGACCGCGAGCTCGGGGTGACCGGCCAGGTCGGCGGCGAGGGCGAGGACGCAGGCGGTCACCCCGGAGCCGCAGCTGAAGTAGAGCTTCTCCGCGGCCGGGGCGAGGGCGTCGAAGGCGGCGCGGAGCTCGGCGGCCGGGCGCATCCGGCCGTCCGCGGTCCGGACCTCGGCGAAGGGGAGGCTGAGCGCACCCGGCATATGGCCGGCCCGCAGGCCGGGGCGGGGTTCGGGGGCGGTACCGGCGAAGCGGTCGCGGGTACGGGCGTCGAAGACGGCGGCGGCCGGGTCGGCCAGGGCGGCGAGCACCTCGGTGCTGTCGACCAGCAGCCCGGGCCGCGGCCGGGCGGTGAAATCGCCGCGCGGACCGTCGTACGCCGCCGGGGCGGGCTCCACCGGGAGCCCGGCCGCGGTCCAGGCGGGCAGCCCACCGTCGAGGACCGCGACACGGTCGAAGCCCATGGCGCGGAGCATCCACCAGGCGCGGGCGCTGGAGTAGATGCCGGCGGCGTCGTAGACGACGACCGTGCTGGTGTCGTCTACGCCGAGGGCGCGTAGGGCTTCGGTGAAGGCGGTGGCCGTCGGCATGGTGTGCGGCACAGGCGAGCTGTGGTCGGACAGCTCACCGTCGAGATCGAAGGGCCGCGCCCCGGGTATCCGCACGGCCCCACCCCGATGCGCCCCGACGGACGCATCGAACACCACCACCCCACTCCCCCGCCCCACCCCACCCAGCCACTCGGCACTGACCAGCGGCCCGGACCATGGCTCCGCGGCGGGGGTGGTGGGGGCGGTTGGGGCCTGCGGCCCCGTGCCGATGACGGGCTGACGGTCGGTCATGCAGGGCCTCCAGGAGGGGACAGGGGTCGATGATGCAGCGGCTGACGACTGACCGCAGGCCGGGTGGCCGCAGGCCGCAGGCCGCAGGCCGGGTGGCCGCAGGCCGCAGGCCGCAGGCCGGGTGGCCGCAGGCCGCAGGCCGGGTGGCCGCAGGCCGCAGGCCGCAGGCCGGGTGGCCGCAGGCCGCAGGCCGCAGGCCGGGTGGCCGCAGGCCGCAGGCCGCAGGCCGGGTGGCCGCAGGCCGCAGGCCGCAGGCCGGGTGGCCGCAGGCCGGGTGGCCGCAGGCCGGGTGGCCGCAGGCCGGGTGGCCGCAGGCCGGGTGGCCGCAGGCCGCAGGCCGGGTGGGTGCCGGGCCGCCGGGCCGGAGGGGGTCAGGGGGTGCATTGGCCTGGGTGGGCGTAGAGGGCGATTCTGGCGCCGCGGGTTTCGCGGACTTCGCACAGGTCGAACTGGCTGACCAGGGTCTGTCGTTTCACGACCTCGCGCGGGTACGGGTCGCGCGGCTGGTCCGGTGGGTCCAGCAGGACCACCACCCGGGGCGTGGTGAAGAGGCGGGCCCGGATCTCCTGAGAGCCGAGCTCCGTGCCCTGGAGGGTGCGGGAAGCCGCCGGCGGCTCGGCCAGCGCCAGGTCGTGCAGGCCCCCGTACACCTCCGGGGAGGACAGCAGCCACTCGCGCCGCCGGGCCGGCATGAACAGCACCGCATCCCCCGGCCGGGCGGTGGCCCGTACCGCGTCGGCCACGGCCAGCACATCGTCCTTGCGGCTCTCCGGCGTACGGAGCCACAGCGACCACGGCACGGCCGCCGCCACCAGCACCGCGGTCAGCGGCACCAGCATCCGCACCCGGGCCGCACCGGCCAGCAGCGCGAGCCCGGCCAGGGAATAGAGCACGTACCGGTCCACGTACCAGGGGTGGACCAGCGAGACCGTCATCAGCAGCCCGGCCGGCAGCAGTGCCAGCGGCAGCGCAACCCGGACCAGTTCCCGGTCCGCCCCCCGGGCAAGCAGCAGCGAGACCGCCACCACCACGGCGTACGCCGCCCAGTCCGCTCCCTTCGGCCGGCCCAGCCAGCCCAGCTGCTGCGCCGCCTGTCCCGCGCTGAGCGCCGCGAGCGGCAGCACCAGGAGGACCACCGCCACCGCGCTGCGCCGCCAGCCGCGCACCCGCCAACCGGCGACGGCATGCGCGAACAGCGCCAGCACGGCGAACTCGTGCAGCCAGCAGGCGAGGACGAGCAGCACCGTGTATTGCACCCACCACCGGCGCACCAGCAGATACGTCGCCCAGATCACGGCGGCGGCCACCAGCGCGTACGAGCGGCCCTCCTGCGCGTACATCTGGACCGGCGGCAGCAGCGCGTACAGCAGCCCGGCGCACAGCCCGGCCCGCTCGGCGGCCAGCCGGTGGCCGATCGCCGCGACCCCGGCCGCGGCGAGGGCGGTGGCGGCCACCGAAGGCAGCCGCAGCGCCCACAGCCCGCCGTCCCAGACGGCGAACACCGCGTGCATCAGCAGGTAGTAGAGGCCGTGCACGGCGTCGACCTGTCCCAGCAGCTCCACCAGCTCGCCGACCGGACGGTGGGCGACCTGCCAGGTCACCGACTCGTCGCGCCACATGCTGCCGCCCCGCTCGAGGCCCCACAGCCCGAGCAGGAGAGCGAGGGCCGCGGGCGGGAGCAGCACGCGCCACGGTGCGCTGCGCCACGGTGCGATGCGGCCGATGACTGCCTCCGGGTGCTTTCCGTGCGGGAGCGGGGACTCCCCCGCCCGTTCATGGTCGACGGGATCAGACCTTACGGGGGGTGGGAGGCGTGGGCTCCCCGGGTTTCGGTCCGCACGGTTCCGCCGAGCCGCCGGTCCGGCGCGACCTGACACAGTCCGGCCCGCCGGAACACCGCCCCCGGGGGCTTCGTTGTGCCCCGTATGACAGCCCCCGTTACCCTCGACCGCCGCCACGGTCCCCATGGTGAGGTCGTCCTGCGCCGCCGGGACGCGGCGGATCCGGTCCACAAGATCCCGGTCTACGAGATCATCGCCAACGGCTGCTTCCTGATGGACACCTCCGACGGCCGCTCGGAGCGGCTGCTGGTGGACGCCGCCTGGCTGGCCCTCGATCCGCCTCCGGAGAACCCCTCCGTGCTCATCGGCGGCCTCGGCGTCGGTTTCTCGCTGGCCCATGCCTCCGCACAGGCCCACTGGGGCCGGATCGTGGTTGCCGAGCGTGAGCAGGCGATCATCGACTGGCACCGCTCCGGACCGCTTGGCACGGTCACCGGGGCCGCCCTCGCCGACTCCCGGGTAACGATCCTGTACACCGATCTGGTGTCCCACTTGCACGCGTCACCTGACCGATACGACGCCCTCTGTCTGGACATCGACAACGGACCCGACTGGACCGTCACCGAGGACAACCAGTCCCTCTACTCGCCCGCCGGACTCGCCGCCTGCCGCGCCCGGTTGACCCCCGGAGGGGTGCTCGCCGTCTGGTCCGCACAACCGTCCGCGGCGTTCGAAGAAGCAATGCGGAATGCCGGATTCAGCTCGGTACGGACGGAAGAGGTGCCCGTTGCCCGAGGTGTCCCGGACGTGGTCCATCTGGGCCGGAACCCCCGGTAGACCCCGCATGGCCGCAGGCCGGTGGCTCCTCTACGCTGCACCCCATTACGCGGACCACCGGGTTCGGGCGGGGACGAGGGCGGGATGACGGAACAAACACACACCACCCAGAACAGCGCCGCGGCGACCCCCGGCGCCCAGCGTCGCGTGCTCGTCGTCGAGGACGACCAGACCATCGCCGACGCGATCGCGGCCCGGCTGCGCGCCGAGGGCTTCCAGGTGCAGACGGCGGGCGACGGCCCGGCGGCCGTGGCCGCCGCCGAGAGCTGGCAGCCGGAGCTGCTGGTGCTCGACGTGATGCTGCCCGGATTCGACGGCCTGGAGGTCTGCCGCCGGGTCCAGGCGCAGCGGCCGGTACCGGTGCTGATGCTCACCGCCCGTGACGACGAGACCGACATGCTGGTCGGCCTCGGGGTCGGCGCGGACGACTACATGACCAAGCCCTTCTCCATGCGCGAGCTGGCGGCGCGGGTGCACGTGCTGCTGCGCCGGGTCGAGCGGGCCACCATCGCCGCGACCGCCCCGCGCGGCTCCACCCTGCGGCTGGGCGACCTGGAGATCGACCACGCACAGCGGCGGGTCCGGGTGCAGGCCGAGGACGTGCACCTCACGCCCACCGAGTTCGACCTGCTGGTCTGCCTGGCCGGCACCCCGCGCGCGGTCCTCTCCCGGGAGCAGCTGCTCGCCGAGGTGTGGGACTGGGCCGACGCCTCCGGGACCCGTACGGTCGACAGCCACATCAAGGCGTTGCGCCGCAAGATCGGCGCCGAGCGGATCCGTACGGTCCACGGCGTCGGGTACGCCCTGGAGACCCCGGCGGGGGCATGAGCTCCGCCGGGGGCACCCGGGACCCCCACGGCAGCCGGGGCCCCCACGGCACCCGGGACCCCCACAGCGCCCGCATCGCCCACGGCGCCCGCGAGGCGCGCACCGGTCGCAGCGTGCGCCGGCCTCCCGGCCAGGGGCTGCGCCCCTTCTCGCCGTTCTCGATCAAGACCAAGCTCGGCACCCTGGTAGTCGTCTCGGTCTTCATCACCACCGGGCTGCTGATGGTGGCCCTGCGGACCAAGACCGAGGTCCGGTTCATCACGGTCTTCTCGGTGATCGCCTCGATGCTGATCACCCAGTTCGTGGCGCACAGCCTCACCGCGCCGCTGGACAAGATGACCACCGTGGCCCGGGCGATCTCCCAGGGCGACTACACCCGCCGGGTGCGTGGCGCCGAGCGCCGGGACGAGCTCGGCGACCTGGCCGCGACCATCAATCTGATGGCGGACGACCTGGAGGCGGTGGACCGGCACCGCCGGGAGCTGGTCGCCAATGTCTCGCACGAGCTCCGCACCCCGATCGCGGCCCTGCGGGCGGTGCTGGAGAACGTGGTGGACGGGGTCTCGGCCGCCGATCCGGAGACCATGCGGACGGCGCTGAAGCAGACCGAGCGGCTGGGCCGGCTGGTGGAGACCCTGCTGGACCTGTCCCGCGTGGACAACGGGGTGGTCCCGCTGAAGGCGCGCCGCTTCGAGGTGTGGCCGTACCTGTCGGGCGTACTCAAGGAGGCCGGGCTGGCCGCCGGTCAGCGCGGCGCGCTGGCCTCCGGCTCCGGCAACCACACCCGCAAGGACGTCCACCTGCACCTGGACGTGTTCCCGCCCGACCTGACGGCGCACGCGGATGCGGAGCGGCTGCACCAGGTGGTGGCCAATCTGATCGACAACGCGGTCAAGCACAGCCCCCAGCACGGCCGGGTGACCGTGCGCGCGCGGCGCGGCGAGGCGCCCGGCAGTCTGACCCTGGAGGTCCTGGACGAGGGCCCCGGCATCCCGGAGAAGGAGCGCCACCGGGTCTTCGAGCGGTTCAACCGGGGCAGTGCCCGGGGCGGCGACGGGGGCACCGGACTGGGCCTGGCGATCGCCCGCTGGGCGGTCGGTCTGCACGGCGGGCACATCGGTGTGGCCGAATCCTCCCGCGGCTGCCGGATCCTCGTCACCCTGCCGGGCAGCCCGAAGGCCGCAGGTTGACGTAGGGTTCGAGACGGGAAGGAGATGATCTCGGCCACACGTGCCCGGGATCCGTCAGGGGTGCGAAGCCAGGGGGCCGCAACCACGGTCAGCCCTACCCGAACCACGCTTGTTTCCCGCCATTCCACCCGGTGAAACCCGCCGTTGGATGTGACCTGCACGACGGATCTCCCGCCCGGTCTGCATCTGACCGCCAGGGAGGCGTAGCCTTTATTCCCGCTGTCCATACCTTGTGAAGCGGAAGAGGGCGGTTGCCGCCGTGTCGCCACAGTCCCCCAGTAACCCGAGCACCACGACCGAAGCAGCAGAGGGCGGGAAGACCCCTGCCTCAGGCAGCTTCGGTGCCAATGAGTGGCTCGTCGACGAGATCTATCAGCAGTACCTCCAGGACCCGCATTCGGTCGACCGGGCCTGGTGGGACTTCTTCGCCGACTACAAGCCGGGTGGCGCTGCCGCCCCGGTGAAGGCGGAGCAGCCCACGACGACGGACGGCGCCTCCGCACAGGCCGCCGCCACCGCCGTCACCTCCGTCGCCGCGACCCCGGCTCCCGCCCAGGCTCCCGCCCAGGCCCCGCAGGCCACCGACGCAGCCGCCACGGGGGCGGCCGGCGCCGCGCCCGCTCCGGCCGCCGCGCCGACGCCGACGCCCGCGCCCGTGTCAGCTCCTGCCCCTGCTCCTGCCACCCCCTCTGGTGCCCCTGCTGTGACTGTCACCTCCCAGACCCCGGCCGCTGCACCGGCCCCGGTCGCTCAGGTTCCCGCTCCCGCCGCCTCCGCCGCCCCCAAGGCCGCGCCCGCCACCGAGGCCCCCGCCGGCCCCGAGCTGGTGACGCTCCGCGGCCCGGCCGCCGCCGTGGCGAAGAACATGAACGCCTCCCTGGAGGTGCCGACGGCCACGTCCGTCCGCGCCGTCCCGGTGAAGCTGCTGTTCGACAACCGCATCGTCATCAACAACCACCTCAAGCGCGCCCGGGGCGGGAAGATCTCCTTCACGCACCTGATCGGCTACGCGATGGTGCAGGCCATCAAGGCCATGCCGTCGATGAACCACTCCTTCGCGGAGAAGGACGGCAAGCCCACCCTGGTCAAGCCGGAGCACGTGAACTTCGGTCTCGCCATCGACCTGGTGAAGGCCAACGGCGACCGCCAGCTCGTCGTCGCCGGCATCAAGAAGGCCGAGACCCTCAACTTCTTCGAGTTCTGGCAGGCCTACGAGGACATCGTCCGCCGCGCCCGGGTCGGCAAGCTGACCATGGACGACTTCACCGGCGTGACGGTCTCCCTCACCAACCCCGGCGGCCTCGGCACCGTCCACTCCGTGCCCCGCCTGATGCCCGGACAGTCGGTCATCATGGGCGTCGGCTCCATGGACTACCCCGCCGAGTTCCAGGGCACCTCCCAGGACACCCTGAACAAGCTGGGCATCTCCAAGGTCATGACCCTGACCTCGACCTACGACCACCGGGTCATCCAGGGTGCCGCCTCCGGCGAGTTCCTGCGGATCGTCGCGAACCTCCTGCTCGGCGAGGACGGCTTCTACGACGACGTCTTCGAGTCGCTGCGCATCCCGTACGAGCCGGTCCGCTGGCTCCGGGACATCGACGCCAGCCACGACGACGACGTCACCAAGGCCGCCCGGGTCTTCGAGCTGATCCACTCCTACCGGGTCCGCGGCCACGTCATGGCCGACACCGACCCGCTGGAGTACAAGCAGCGCAAGCACCCCGACCTCGACATCACCGAGCACGGCCTCACCCTGTGGGACCTGGAGCGCGAGTTCGCGGTCGGCGGCTTCTCCGGCAAGTCGATGATGAAGCTCCGCGACATCCTCGGCGTGCTGCGCGACTCGTACTGCCGCACCACCGGCGTCGAGTTCATGCACATCCAGGACCCCAAGCAGCGCAAGTGGATCCAGGACCGCATCGAGCGCCCGCACTCCAAGCCGGAGCGCGAGGAGCAGCTGCGGATCCTGCGCCGCCTGAACGCGGCGGAAGCCTTCGAAACCTTCCTGCAGACGAAGTACGTCGGCCAGAAGCGCTTCTCCCTGGAGGGCGGCGAGTCCGTCATCCCGCTGCTCGACGCGGTCATCGACTCCGCCGCCGAGGCCCGCCTCGAAGAGGTCGTCATCGGCATGGCCCACCGCGGCCGGCTGAACGTCCTGGCGAACATCGTCGGCAAGTCGTACGCGCAGATCTTCCGCGAGTTCGAGGGCAACCTCGACCCGAAGTCGATGCACGGCTCCGGCGACGTGAAGTACCACCTGGGCGCCGAGGGCACCTTCACCGGCCTGGACGGCGAGCAGATCAAGGTCTCGCTGGTCGCCAACCCCTCCCACCTGGAGGCGGTCGACCCGGTCCTGGAGGGTGTCGCCCGCGCCAAGCAGGACGTCATCAACAAGGGCGGCACGGACTTCACGGTGCTGCCGCTCGCGCTGCACGGTGACGCGGCCTTCGCCGGCCAGGGCGTGGTCGCCGAGACCCTGAACATGTCGCAGCTGCGCGGCTACCGCACCGGCGGCACGGTCCACGTCGTGATCAACAACCAGGTCGGCTTCACCGCCGCCCCGGAGTCCTCGCGTTCCTCGATGTACGCGACCGACGTGGCCCGCATGATCGAGGCGCCGATCTTCCACGTGAACGGCGACGACCCGGAGGCCGTGGTCCGCGTGGCGCGGCTGGCCTTCGAGTTCCGCCAGGCGTTCAACAAGGACGTGGTCATCGACCTCATCTGCTACCGCCGCCGCGGCCACAACGAGTCGGACAACCCGGCGTTCACGCAGCCGCTGATGTACGACCTGATCGACAAGAAGCGCTCGGTGCGCAAGCTGTACACCGAGTCCCTCATCGGTCGCGGTGACATCACCCTGGAAGAGGCCGAGCAGGCGCTCCAGGACTTCCAGGGCCAGCTGGAGAAGGTCTTCGCGGAGGTCCGTGAGGCCGCCGCGCAGCCGGCCGTGGGCGCGCCGGTCCCGGCCGAGCAGGGCGAGTTCCCGGTCGCCGTGACCACCGCGGTCTCCCAGGACGTCGTCAAGCGGATCGCCGAGTCCCAGGTCACCATCCCCGAGGGCGTCACCGTCCACCCGCGTCTGCTGCCGCAGCTGCAGCGCCGCGCGGCGATGATCGACGAGGGCACCATCGACTGGGGCATGGGCGAGACCCTCGCCTTCGGCTCCCTGCTGATGGAGGGCACCCCGGTCCGGCTGTCCGGCCAGGACTCCCGCCGCGGTACGTTCGGCCAGCGCCACGCGGTCCTCATCGACCGGGAGACCGGCGAGGACTACACCCCGCTGCTGTACCTGTCGGACGACCAGGCCCGCTTCAACGTCTACGACTCGCTGCTCTCCGAGTACGCGGCCATGGGCTTCGAGTACGGCTACTCGCTGGCCCGCCCGGACGCGCTGGTGCTGTGGGAGGCGCAGTTCGGTGACTTCGTCAACGGCGCGCAGACCGTTGTGGACGAGTTCATCTCCTCCGCGGAGCAGAAGTGGGGCCAGACCTCCGGCGTCACCCTGCTCCTCCCGCACGGCTACGAGGGCCAGGGCCCGGACCACTCCTCGGCCCGCCCGGAGCGCTTCCTCCAGCTCTGCGCGCAGAACAACATGACGGTCGCGATGCCGACCCTGCCGTCGAACTACTTCCACCTCCTCCGGTGGCAGGTCCACAACCCGCACCACAAGCCGCTGATCGTCTTCACCCCGAAGTCGATGCTGCGTCTGAAGGCGGCGGCGTCGAAGGCGGAGGAGTTCACGACGGGCGCGTTCCGCCCGGTCATCGGCGACTCCACCGTGGACCCGAACGCCGTCCGGAAGGTCGTCTTCTGCGCGGGCAAGGTCTACTACGACCTGGAGGCCGAGCGGGAGAAGCGCGGCATCACGGACACCGCGATCATCCGCATCGAGCGGCTGTACCCGCTGCCCGGTGCCGAGCTCCAGGCCGAGATCGCCAAGTTCCCGAACGCGGCGAAGTACATCTGGGCGCAGGAGGAGCCGGCGAACCAGGGTGCCTGGCCGTTCATCGCGCTGAACCTGATCGACCACCTGGACCTGGCGGTCGGCGCGGACATCCCGGCGGGCGAGCGCCTGCGCCGGATCTCCCGCCCGCACGGCTCGTCGCCGGCGGTCGGTTCCGCGAAGCGCCACCAGGCGGAGCAGCAGCAGCTGATCTCCGAGGTCTTCGAGGCGTAGCCGGCTGACACCGGCCCCATCCCGGCCGAACGGAAGGCCCGGCCCCCATCCCAGGGGGCCGGGCCTTCCGGCATCCGCTGCGCTGGTCCAGCCGGGCCGGAGGCTACGGCTGGGGTTCGAAGTCCCAGTACGGGCGCATGCGCTGGCGGGCCGAGACCGTGTGGACGTGTTGCGGACCGAGGGTGCGGGCCAGCGACTTCAGGCCCGCGTCCTCGTGTTTCTGGGCCTCCTCCATCCGGCCCATGGACCTCAGGTCGGCGGCCAGGGCGATCTGCGCGGTCAGGGTCATCGGGTGGTCCCCGCCCAGCACCTGTTCCGTGGTCCGCAGGGTGTCCCGGCCCAGGTCCAGCGCATCGGCGTAGCGGTCGGTGATGTTCCGGCAGCCGGCCGCGTTGACGGCGCAGCCCAGCGTCCAGGGGTGCCGGTCGCCCAGGGCGCCCCGCATCCCGACCAGTGCCTGCTCGCACAGGCTGAGCGCGGCCTGGCGCTCGCCCTGGGCCCGCAGGACCAGGCCGAGGTTGCCGACCGTGCCGATGCTGTACGGGTGGGCCAGGCCCAGCTGGGTCTGGTAGCCCCGGACGACCTCCTCGGAGATCCGCCGGGCCTCGTCGATGTCCCCGTACTCGCGGAGGTAGGTGGCGTAGTCGGAGGCCACCATCAGGGTCCACGGGAAGGTGGCCCCGTGGACCCGGGTGGAGCGTTCCAGGACGCTGCGCAGCCGGGCGCCCGCGCCGGCGATGTCTCCCGAACGGCGCAGGCACATGCCCAGGTTGTGTTCGGCCCGCAGGGTCTGCGGATGGTTCTCGCCGAGCACGGTGGCGTTGAGCTTGAGGCCCTGTTCCTGCCGGGCCAGCGCCTCCCGGTAGCGGCCCATCAGGCGCAGCCCCATCGCGCAGCCGATACCGCTGGACAGGGTGGCGATGTGCCGGACCCGGAGCACCCGCTCGCGGCGGCGCAGGGTGTCGAGGTCGGCCTCGTAGGACTCCTGGTAGCGGCCGAGCAGGCGGAGGACGACGGCGACGTTGTTCTCCGCGTTGAGGGTCATGGAGTCGTCCTCGCCGAGGAGTTCGCGGTAGCCGGCGAAGCAGTGCTCCAGCAGGGTGCGGGCCTGTTCGAACCTGGCGGTGTTCAGCAGCACCGCCGAATAGGTGCTGATGGCCCGCAGGGTCTCCAGGTCGCGGTCGCCGCGTTCGGCGGTCAGCCGGTCGGCGATGGTCTTGCTGAGCACCTCCGCGCGGCGGAAGTGGCCGAGCATCCGCAGTGCGCTGCCGTAGTGGTAGCTGAGTTCGCGGACCTGGTCGTGGTGCTCGCCGAGCATGTCCCGCCAGGCGTCGTCGGTCTCCTCGGCAAGGCGCAGGCAGGTCCGGTACTCGCCGGCCAGGATCAGGTAGCGCAGGCAGTGCAGCAGGAAGTTCTGGATCCGCGGGTTGGAGCTGGTGAGCACCCCGGCCGATTCCAGGTGCGGGATGAGTTCGGCGTAGCGGGGCCAGAGCCGGGAGTCGGTGGGCCGGCCGGGGTCGGCGGCGGCCAGCACCTGCCGTACCGCGCGGGCCAGCTGGTCCGCCTCCTCCTCGCTGAGGTTCTCGCGGACGATGCCGTGGACCATCCGGTGCAGCTGGACGGTCTCGGTACCGCCGCCGCCCTCCTCCACGGCCAGGTCGGAGTACTCCAGCCGGACCACGGAGAACTGCACCAGCTTGTTGAGCGCGGCGTTCCACCGGACCTGGTCGTTGATCAGGCCGGCCAGCTGTTCGGGTACGTCGTCGGCGGGGAACTCGCGCAGCAGCCGCAGCGGCACCCGGCCGGGGGCGAAGAACACGAACAGCCGGAGCAGGGCGAGGGCGTCGGGGTAGTTCTCCCGGACGTTGTTGAGGAGTATCGCCAGGGCGGTGGGGAACGGCAGCGGGTAGTCGTCGGAGACGGTGACCGCCTCCCGGGAGTCCAGCCGGCGCCGCAGCAGCTGGAGGTAGTCGCCCACGGTGAGCGGGGAGTCGGCGAGCCAGCCGGCCGTCTGGTCGAGGGCCAGGGGGTAGTCCTCCAGAGCCTCGGCGAGCTGGTCGGCCTCCTCCCCGGTCAGCCGCAGCGCCCGGCGGCGGATGAAGGTGATGGACTCGGGCCGGGCGTAGAGGGGGACTTCGACCAGGTGGGTGTGGCGGGAGGCCCATTCCCGGTTCCGGGAGGTGATGATCACGTCGCCGGAGCCGGCGGGCAGCAGGTCGGTGAGGTCGTCGGGGCTGTCGCAGCCGTCGAAGACCAGCAGCCAGCGGTGGTACGGGTTCCCGCGGCGCAGCGCCTCCAGCACGCCGCGGATCTGCTCGCCGTAGCTGCCGGCGCCGCGGGGCAGGCCGAGGGCCGGGGCGAGGTCGGCGAGCCGCTCGCGGAGGGTGGGCCGGTCCTCGGCGGGCACCCACCACACCACGTCGTACTCGGAGGCGAACCGGTAGGCGTACTCGGTGGCGACCTGGGTCTTGCCCACCCCGGAGAGTCCGAGGAGCGTGACGATGGAGGCGCCGGCCGGGGCGTCGGCGAGGGCCGCCCGCAGCCGGCCGATGACATCGTTGCGGCCGGTGAAGCGGGGGTTGCGGCGCGGTACCCGGCCCCAGATCTCGGGCGGGTCGTTGGGGAACCGGGGTCCGCGGCGGCCGGTTTCGGCGCCGACCCGGTCGGTGGGCAGCTCCAGCCGGCGCAGCACCCGGTACTCGGCCTCGTACGAGTCCAGGCCCCACAGGTCGGTCTTCTCCAGTGCGGCCACCGCGGTGGGCAGCGGCGCATCGGTGAGGCAGACCGCGGCGAACCGGTCGGGGTGCGCCTCGGTGACCGTACGGAGAGCGGTGTTCCACTCCTCTTCGGTGTGGGTTCCGGCGGAGAAGTAGCGTTCGCTGAGCACCAGGAGGACCCGGCCCGCGGCGCGGGCCAGGTCGTCGAGGGCCTCGGTGAGGCCGGGGCTGCGCTGCGGGTCCCAGCGTTCGAGGGTGACGCGGTGGCCGTGCTCTTCCAGCCGGTGGGCGATCCACACGGCCCAGGGGCGGTTGAACCCGGCGAAGCTGATGACGAAGCGCTGGGCGTGCACGGCACTGTGGGTCATGCTGGCCGTCTCCCTGAGATCCGGGTGGTGGACGGGGGTGACCTGCGTATCGAGAAGAAAATGTAGCGCAGGTCACACGGGGTGACACGGGGTCAGCCGGGTGCGGACGCCACGAGTTCGGGGTGGGCCGCGCGCCAGGCGCGGCGTTCCCGGTCCAGGGCGCGGCGGGCGGTGGCGTGCTGGTCCCCGGGCGGTGGCAGTTCGTCCATGGCCTGTTCGGCGGCGACCATTCCGGCGACGAACTCGGCTCCGGCCCGGGTGAGTTGGGGCTCCTGGCCGAGGACCGGCAGGACGGCGGCCACCTGGGCGCGGCAGCGGGCGTGTCCGGCCCAGGCGGCGCGGGCCCCGTAGAGGGCGGCCCGCTGCCAGTAGCCGGCCAGCGCGAGATGCGCGTACGCCCCGTGCAGGAGCCCTTCCAGGGGGCGGGGATCGGTGCGCCAGGGGGCCCAGTAGCGGTGGCTGCGGTCGGCGGTGTGCAGCGGCAGGACGTCGGTGAGGGCGCCGAGCTTCCCGTGCTGCACCTCGTGGACCAGGGTGGCGGCGAGCGCGGGCGGGGCCTGGCCGCGGACGAGTACGGACCCGGCCGCGGCGGGCAGGGTGGCGCCGGCCGACCGGGAGCCGCCGGCCAGCGGGACGACGGAGCGCAGCAGGGCGCCGATCTCGCCCGCCCGGGCGGTGTCGTAGCGCTCCAGCAGGGTGAGGGCGCCGGCCCACTGGGTGTCCCAGCGCTTGTGGCCCTTGGGGGTGAGCCGGCGGGCCGGGCGGACGGGCCCTTCCCGGCCGGGCGCCCGGTAGGGGTCGAGGTCGTCGAGGACGGCCCGGCCGCCGGGCAGGGCGTGCAGCGGCAGCACGGCGGGGTCGGCGGGGTCCCAGCACCGCTCCCCGGCGGTGAACAGGCCCGGCCGGGGCGGGCGCAGCAGTCCGAGGGTGGGCAGGGCGATCCGCCCGTGTACGGGCCGCAGGGTGGCCTTGAAGGCGATGCCGGCCCGCAGGGCGGCGGCCACCGCGAGGGCGCCGAGGTGGGCGAGGTCGGCGGGCGGGCCGGCCCGGTCGTGCAGGCGCCGCAGGGTTTCCTCGGCCCAGACCCCGGTGGAGGGGTAGAGGAGTACGTCGCGCACGGCGCCGGGGTCCTGCCGCTCGGCCTCTTCGAGCAGCGCCCAGTGGGACTGCGCCTCGCCCTGGGGTGCCGCGTCCAGCACCGCTCTCAGCAGGACCAGCCGCTTGGACCAGCGGATGTCCTGGACCAGCCGGATGCCGTCGGGTGAGGGCTCGGTGGAGGCGATGGCCCGCAGGGTGGCCCGGGACACCTCGAACGGGACCGGCCGCACACTGCCGTCGGCGGCGCCGGTGCCGGTGCCGGTGCCGGCCGTCGTGCCGGTGCCGGCCGCGGCGCCGGCCGCAGCGCCTGTGCCACCCGTGCCGGCCGCGGCGCCGGTGCGCCGCGGGCCGGGCAGGGGCGCGGCGGCGGCCGAGCCACGCGCAACGCCGGTGCCGGCCGTGCCACCCGCGCCGCGGGTACCGCCCGCAACGCCGGTGCCAGCCGTGCCGCCCGCGGCGCCCGTGCCGGCCGTGCCGCCGGTGCCGTCGGCGACGCCCGTGTCGGCCGCGGCGCCCGCCCGCCGCGGGCCGGGCAGGTCCGCGGCGGCGGCCGAGCCACCCGGGACGCCGGTGCCAGCCGTGCCGGCCGTGCCGCCCAGGCCGTCCGCGACGCCGGTGCCGTCGGCAACGCCCGTGTCGGCCGCGGCGCCCGCCCGCCGCGGGCCGGGCAGGTCCGCGGCGGCGGCCGAGCCACCCGGGACGCCGGTGCCAGCCGTGCCACCCTCGCCGCGGGTACCGCCCGCAACGCCGGTGCCAGCCGTGCCGGCCGTGCCGCCCAGGCCGTCCGCGACGCCGGTGCCGTCGGCAACGCCCGTGCCGCCCGCGGGGGCGGTGCCGGCCGCGGCGTCCGTGGCACTCGCGGCGCCGGTAACACCGGCGAGGCCCGCCTCGGCCGCAGCACCGGTACCGGCCGCGGCGTTCGTGTCGGCCGCGGCGCCCGCTTGTCGCGGGTGCGGCAGGTCCGTGGCGGCCGGGCCCGGTTCCGGCCCGCGCCCGGCTGGCGTGGCTCCGCCGCGCGGGGTCGGCACCACCGGGCCTTCGGAGCCGCGGGCCGGGGCGGGCCGCAGCCCGCCGCCTCCCGGCGACCGGCGGTCCGGCGCGCCTGCGCCTTCCGCGGGCCTCATGAGGCCACCCCGCGGTCGGCGGCGGGCCTTGGCCCGCGCTGTCCCGGCACCCCCGGCACCCCGCCGTGGGGGCGGGTTGCGCCGGTGGCCGCCCGGTGGACGGCGGTGGCGATATGGCGGATCAGGTGCTGGAGGTCGGCGCAGTACACCGACGGCTGCCGGAAACCCTCCCCGGGCCGGTAGCGGTGCGGGTAGTGGCCGCCGCCGCAGACCCCGACCAGATCGCAGGACCGGCAGCCGTCGGCCAGCGCCTCCCTGCCGAGCTGGCGGGCGGCCAGCCCGGGGTGGTCGAGGAGTTCGTCGAAGCTGTTCCCGGCCAGGGTGAGCCCGGTGCCGGCGGCGCCCTCGTACGCGGATTTCAGCGAGTCGGCCTGCTCGATGCCGCCGTCCGTCTCGATGACGGCGGTCTCGGCGGGGGCCAGGCCCAGGGATTCGGTGGCGGCGGGCAGCCCCAGCAGCAGGGCGATGACCTCCTCGAACAGCCGGATGCGGGTGCGGCGCACGCCGTCGTGCCACCACCGGTCGAAGACGGCGATCAGCCAGTCCGCGTACGGGGTGGTGCCGGGGCGGGAACCGGGCGGCGGGGTGCTCCAGTTGGCCAGCGGCAGCAGCAGCCCGACCGCGGGCGGGGCGAAGGCGAGCAGCGAGGCGTACGTCTCCACCGGGTCCTGGGCCGGGTCGATCACGCACAGCACCCCCGCATAGCTCTCCGGACGGCGGGCGAGCAGCCGCAGCCCGCGGGCGGCGGCGGGGAAGCCGGGCCGGCCGGAGTGGTCCACGCGCCGCAGGTTGTGGACCGGCAGGCCCCCGTCGAGGCTGACGCCGACCCGGACCCCGGCCGCGGCCAGGGCGTCCAGCCGGCCGGTGGTGAGCAGGGTGCCGTTGGTCTGGACGGTGGCGGTGACCTTGGTGCCGGGGGCCCGGCGGGCGAGTTCGGCGCGGATGGCGGTGACCGGGGCGGTGAGCTCCGCGGTGGGCGCGATCAGCGGCTCGCCGCCGTGCAGCACCAGGTCCACCCGGGGCAGTGCGTGGGCGGCGGCGTGCTCGGCGATCCGGGCGGCTGCCAGGGTGATGGTGTCGGGGCTCATCGCCGCGGGGCGGGTGCGCCAACTCTGGTCGGCCATGGCGTAGACGTAGCAGTACGTACAGGCGAGATTGCATCGGCTGCGTGTCTTCAGGACGAACTGCCGGATCGGGTACGGGGGGTGACCGGCGGCGCGCAGCCCGGGGACGTCCAGCAGGGCATACGGCCAGGGGGCGTGGCGGTGGTGTGCGGACAGTACGGAATCCTCCGTGGTCGGATGCCTCATCGCCTGCTCCTCCCTCCCCCAGCTGCCGCTGGGAGGCGCCCCCGGCGGACTGACCATCCCTGCCCTCCGGATCCCCGTGGCTAACGGCGGAAAGTGGTCAACTCGGGGTTTGCGCGGATCACATGACTCCCGAGTCGAAGGCGTTCAGGATCTCCGCGGGGTGGGTGACGCGCTCCACCATGCCGGCGATCACCTCGGCGAGCACCGGGTGGTCGATGCTGCGGAGGGCGGCCAGATCGAAGCCGGACAGGTCCGGGAGCGGCCCGGGGCAGGCCCGGTTCACCGCCTCCGCCGCCGCCGCGCTGTCGGAGACTTCCTGGTTCTTCGTCATCACGCTCCCCTGTGGTGTCGTGCGATGCGGACGGCGGGCGGACAGGCGGGCGGGTGGGCTACGGCGCCTCCAGGGCCCGGATTTTGGCCAGGACCGCCGCGTACCGCTCCTCGGCGCCGGGTTCGCCGGTGCGCTGCCAGAGCTCCAGGGCGGCCCGGTAGGCGTCCAGGGCCGCCCGGGGCCGGTCCAGTTGTTCCAGCACCTGCCCGCGCAGCTCCTGGGCCCGGGCGGCCAGTTGGGCGGCGGTGTCGCCGGGGCCGTGGTCCGCGTCCAGGGCGGCCCGCCAGGCCCGCCGGTAGGAGTCGGCGGCCCGGTCCAGCCGGTCGGCGGCCCGGGTGTGGCCGTGGATGTCCTGCTGCACGTCCCCGTGGTCCCGCCAGGCCTTGGCCCGGTCCAGCGGGGCCGTACTGATCCTGCCCGCGAGTTCGAGCAGGTACTCCGCCTCCCGCAGGTCGACCAGGTCGCCCTCGTACCCGTGCCGGAGCCGCAGCCCGGCGGCGAGCCGGCGCAGCCTGCGCCCGGCCCGGGCATCGGACTGGGGCACCGCGGCCCGGCTGTCGCGCAGCACCCGTACGGCGGTCGAGGCGAAGGCCCGCCCGTCCGCGGCCCGGGCCCGGGCCAGCAGGACCTCGCCCCACTCGGGCAGGACCTCGGCGCAGGTGTCGCCGTCCCGGGGGATCAGCCGCCGGGCCCGGCCGTATGCCTCGGCGGCGGCCTCCAGCGCTGCCGGGTCGCCGTCCCGCGCGTACCGGGCCCGCGCCAGCCGGGCCAGGCACACCAGCCCGGCGAGCCGGAGCTCCGGCTCCCCGACGGCCTCCTCCAGGGCCAGCGCCACCTGGGCCCGGCCCTCCTCCAGCCGACCGGGCAGGAACCGGAGCGCCGCCCCGAACTCCACCCGCACCCAGGCCACCTGCGCCCCACCGGGGCCGGGTCCGGGGGCGGCTGCCGGGGGCGGCTGCAGGGCGTGCAGGGCCGCGCCCAGGTGCTCCGCCGCCCGTTCCGCCCACCCCGTACGGGCCTCCGGGTGCGGCTCCTGTTCCGCCAGCGCGAGCAGCACCCGCCCCAGCGCCCGCGCAGGCTCCGCGGCCGGACCGGCGGCCCCGGCCGGCACCGCCTCCAGCGCGGCCAGCGCCTCGTACAAGGGCCCCGCGTCCTCGCGCAGTTCGCCGAGCCGGACCAGGACCTCCGCCCGCCGGACCGCGCTGTCCACCAACAACTCCCGCCCGGGCAGCGGTTCCGCGGTCACCGCCGCGAACTCCCGGTCCGCCGCCGCCAGCAGCTCCGCCGCCTCGGCCGGCCCCGCCGCGCCCGCGCGCTCGGACAGCACCCGGCCCAGCACCGCCCGGGCCTGCGCGCCCCCGACCCGGCGGACCGTCTCCTCCGCCTCGGTGAGCAGTTCCGGGTCCCGCTGCAGGCCCCACAGCCGCAGCAGCGCGCCCGCCAGCTCGGTCTCCGCCTCGCCCGGGGTGTCCCGTGGCCCCGCCGGGACCGCTGCCGCCCGGCGCAGCACCACCACCGCCTCGTGCAGGGCCCGTTGGCCACCGTCCCGGTCGTGGGCGGCGAGCCGCGCCCTGGCCGCCCGCAGCGCCGGCCCGCGGCCCGGTTCCGGGGCGGGGACGGGAGCTTCGGCGGGGCCCGGCGGGCCCGACGGCACGGGCAGATAGCGGCGCACCACCTTGGCCGAGACCTGGGCGAAGGCATGCGGCAACAGCGGGGCCGGCGGCCGGGCCCCGGCCTCCGCGTCCGGCTCCGGTTCGGCCACCGGCACCCCCGTCAGCTGGGACACCGCCAGCGCCGGGAAGTTCCGTACACCGCGCCCGAACTGCTGGAGCACGTACTCCGAACAGTGCTTGAGCACGAGCGCCGCCTCATCCCGCCCCAGCGGCCCCAGCAGCACCTCCTGCACCCCGGGCACGAACTCGTACCACTGGCCCGAGGAGTCCACCGGGTCGGCGGAGTTCGGGGAATTCGGGGAGTTCGGGGCGTTCGGGGAGCGCCGCAGCAGCCCGCCGAGCAGCACCTCCGCCAGGTCCGAGGGCTCCGAGTCGGGCAGCATGGTCCGCTGCACCAGCCGCATCACCGGCAGGGTGAGCGGGGTCGCCGACAGGTACACCGCCAGCTGGACGGCCCGCGGCGAGGCGGTGGACCGGAACCGGCGGACCAGTTCGCGCGGCGGCCGGGCGGCCCGCGGCGGCGGCACCGGCGACCCAGGGTGCCCGGGGAGCACCCGGCCCACCTCGGCCGGCACCGGCCCGGACCCGAGTCCCGCGACCAGCCGGGCCCAGGCCCCCAGCGCCCGCGCGCTCGGCGGCAGCACCGGCACGGTCAGCCCGCCGACCGGCCGGCCCGGCACCGGCGGCCGGTCGGCCCGGAACCCGAGCCCGCCGGCGGGCCCCTCCAGCCGGGCCAGCGTGCCCCGTTCGGTGGGCAGCCAGGTCCGCCCCCAGAGCCGCTGCGGCAGCGGCTGCACGACCACCGAGGGGGTGCACTCGGTCCACCGGTGCAGCAGCCGCTGGGCCCGGCCCTCCCGCCACAGCGGGCCGGTGCAGTCGGAGACCACCATGGTGATCCCGCGCCCGGTCGGGTCCCTCAGCTGGTCTCCGGACCGCACTCCGGTGTCCGGGCAGGGGCCGCGGCCGACCGCCGGGGTGCCGTCCGGCAGCCGGTGCAGGTAGTGCGCCTGTACGTCCCGGAAGGCGCCCAGCCGTTCGCAGACCGCCCGCAGTTCCTCGAACATGTCCTGCCACACCGCCATCGACGGGGAGGCGTCCATCACCAGCCGTACGGTCGTCTCGCGCCGCGCCTCCGGCCGCAGTACCGGGATGATCTGGCCGAAGGCGCGGGCGCTGGCATCGGCGGTGGCCGGCTCGTCCAGCACCAGCCGGGCGGGCGGGGCGGGCGGCCGGTGCCGCTGGAGGACGCGCAGGGCCCGCTGGATGTCCAGGATCCGGGGCAGCGCCGCCGCGGCCGGGACCCGTACCGGTACGGCCGTCAGCCCCGGCGGCAGCTCCTGCCCGTCCGGGCCGGCGGGCCGGCCGGGGACCTCCGGCGGCCTGGCCGCGTACAGGGTCACCGGTTCCTCGGCGGCCGGCTCCGCGGCCTCCGGCGGCCGGTCCCCCGCCCTGTCCCCCGCCTCGTCCGCCGGTCCGTCCGCAGCACCGTCCGCGGTGCCGGGATCCGCCGGGGACCGCCGCTGCGCGGGCTCCGGGCCCGGTCCGCCCGCCGCCGTCCCGTCCGGGTCCCCGGGCCGGCCGGAGGCGGCTGCGGCTGCCGCCGCGGCGGTGGTGCGTGTGGCGAGCCAGAGCGCGTCGGCGAGTTCCTCCGCGGTCAGGTCGAGCCCGCCGGCCCGCAGTGCGCCGATCAGCGTACGGAGACCGGGGGCGGGGTCGGGCGCAGGGACGGCCATCAACTCCTCACCTCGGGCGGTCGAGGCGCTGGATGAGCAGGTCGGCCAGGCCCTCCCGGCTGGGCGGTGCCGCGTAGTGGGTGAGGTAGATGGCGTTGAGGAGCTGGTCGGCGGCGAGGAGTTCGGTGCGGGAGCGGCCGAGGAACTCCCGGATCAGCTCGGCGCCGAGCTGGGCCGCCTCCTCCCCGAGGTGGGCCCGGACCATGGTGGCCAGCCGCTTCTCGCCGGGCTGGCCGAGTTTGAGCTGGATGCAGCGGCGCAACAGGGCGGCCGGGAACTCCCGTTCGCCGTTGCTGGTGAGGATGATGAACGGGAAGGCCCGGCAGCGCACCCGGCCGTCCCGGACGGTGACCTTGGTCCCGTCGTCGGTGAGGACCTGCACCTCGGGCTCCCGGTCGGCGACCCGTTCGAGTTCGGGCAGCGTGAACTCGCCTTCCTCCAGCACGTTCAGGAGGTCGTTGGGCAGGTCGATGTCGCTCTTGTCGAGTTCGTCGATGAGCAGCACCCGGGGGGTGGCGGTGGGCAGCAGGGCGGTGCCGAGCGGGCCGAGCCGGATGTAGGTGCCGATGCCGGGCGGTCCTGCGGCGGGTCCATCGCCCTCCGTGCCCGCCCCGCCCGCTGCACCCGCCGCACCTGCCGCACCTGCCGCGATCTGGACGTCCTGGAGCCGGGCGATGGCGTCGTACCGGTAGAGGCCCTCCTGGAGCACGGTCCGGGAGACCACCGGCCAGCGCAGCACCCGGCCGAGCTTCAGTTCGTGGGCCACGGCATGGGCGAGGGTGGACTTCCCGGTGCCGGGGTAGCCGGTGACGAGCAGCGGCCGGCGCAGGTAGAGGGCGGCGTTGACGGCCTCCAGCTCCTCCGGTTCGGGCCGGTGCAGTTCGGCGGCGTGCCGGTGGGCGCCGAGCCGGCGGGCGGCGGCGCTGTCGGGCTCGGCGGCACCGGGCCCCGGCGCGGCGACGGGGCCGCCGTCGAAGTCCCGCCAGGGGGGCGGGTCGGGCAGGGCGCCGATCCCGTCGTGGGGCTCACCGACGCCCCGGTAGATGAGCCACTCCTCGTTCACGGCTGTTCCTCCCTCGCTGTGTCGTTACAGGTCCCCGTGCAGGGGCTCGTCGGACGGGAGCGGGCGGTCCGGGTCCTCCCAGACCAGGCTCAGGCCGGCCGCCCAGTAGGAGTCGGGGTCCCGGCCGTGGGCCCGCCCCCGCAGGGTCAGCAGCCGCAGCGGCAGGTACCCGGCCCGGCCGGTCTCGGCGAGCAGGTCCCGTACGCCGCGGTGGAAGGGGGCGCAGGAGGCGGGCGCCGGGCCGGGTGGTGGCCGCCGGGCGACCGCCACCCCGAACCCGGCCTCCCGTACCTCGTGCAGCCCGCCCAGCCGGCAGTGGACGGGAACGGTGTGGCCGGGCAGCCCGGACAGCCAGTCGTACGAGGGGAGGCGCGGCCGGCCCCGGGAGCAGTCGGCGCGCTGGTCGTGGACCGGGCCGGTCTGCACCCGCGTCCAGCGGTCGGCCCGGCGGCGGCGCGCCTCCGCGGTGGCCGGCGGGGCGCCCGCGGGGTGCCGGAACACCACCGGCCGCTGCACGCCGAGCGGGGTCGTGCCGGTGACCGTCCATTCGTCCACGGGGAGGGTGAACAGGCCCGGATCGACGGCGACTTCGAGGAGGGCGGCCCACTCGTGCGAGTCGCAGCGGCGGAAGCCCTCGGCCAGCGGGGCGCGCAGGGCCGCAGGCAGGGCGGCCGGCGGGACCCGGACTCCGGAGTCCACCGGGGAGACGTGCTCGGGCCCGAGCAGCACCGACACCCGCCAGTCGCAGACCTCCTCCCAGCTGTGCTCCCAGGCTTCCAGCAGGACGGAGGGGCCGGGCGGGAGCAGGCCGGGGCCCCGCATGGAGGGGCCCGGCACAGGCCGGGCGACGGCGGCCCGGCGGCGCCGGGCGCGGTCCGCCAGGCCCTGCTCGCGGCGTTCGCCCAGCTCGCGTCGGAGTGGCCGCCAGAGCCGTTCGGCAGTGCCCCGGACCCAGTCCCACAGCTCTTCGTCGGCTCCGGGTGCGGGGGGTTCGCGGTGGTCGGCGGTGCTGACGTCGGTGGCGTAGCGGAGCATGGCGGCGGCCTCGCCGATCTCGCCGGGCGGGTCGTAGAGCAGTCCGAGTCCGTCCCGCCAGGTCAGCGGGGCCTTCAGGCCGGGGTCCCGGTCCTCGCCGCGGGCGGCTTCGGCCAGGGCCTGGACGGCCTCGGAGGAGCCGGGCGGCGGCAGTTCGGCGAGCAGGCCGCGGAGGGTGGTGCGCTCGGCGGCGGTGAGCCGCTGGCGTCCGCCGAAGGAGTCCCGTTCGGCGGGGAGTTCCTCGTGGACGTCGGTCCAGGTCCGGCGGGTGTTCAGATCGCTGAGGTGCTGGTCGTAGTGGTGCAGGTCGTGGCCCTGCATCACCCGGCGGTAGAGGCCGACCCGGCCCCGGCCGCCGGTCGGCAGGTCCCGGAGCGCGGTGACGGCCACGGCCAGCCCGCCGCCGCCGTCCTGCCGGCGGGCCTTGACCACGCCGACGACCTCGCCGCGTACGAGGTCCACCACGGGCCCGCCGGACATGCCGGCCTCGACCTCGTCCTCGGCGCCGAGCCGGAGCGCGGTCTGCCGGCCGAGGGCACCGCGCAGCCGGGTGCAGCGGCCGGTGATCTCCGGGTAGCCCATCTCGTCGGTGCAGCCGAAGTAGGCGACCTCTTCGAAGCGGGGGCGCGGCCGGTCGGACAGCCAGACGCAGGAGTGCGAGACCGGTGCGAGGACGCGGACGAGGGCGAGGTCGGGCAACGGCCAGAGCCCGCCGGGACGGGCCCGCCCGAAGGCGTCGGAACGCGATCGGCCGGGTCGTAACCCATCAGCACGTAATGCGTATCCGTCGGGTCGCGACCCATCGGCATCGGGGCTGTCGGCCTCGGGCAGGACGCACTCGACCCGGCCGGCGACGGTTCCGGTACTGCCGTCCGCTCCGGCGGAGAAGGTGATGCCGATCTCCCGGCCCGTGAGCCGCACCGATCCGCCACCCCCTTCGCCCACCACGTGTGCGCATGTCAGGACCCAGCCGGGAGCGATGAAGAAGCCGCTCCCCCAGGTGTCGCCGACACCACGGCCCACAGGGCCTCCATACCCGTCCGGAGGCGCGTGGATGCGTACGGTGGCTGCCAGGACGAGGGGCTCCAGGAGCTCGAAGGCGCGCGCGGTGTCGCTTGTGCGCCCGTCCCCCATCGCGCCCCTCCCCACGCCCCCCACGCTCCCCAACGGCTGCCCGTATCACGCGTGTTGACCCAGTTCAGGCTAGCTCCGCGGTGCCCCGGAGGGGAGGGCCGGGGCAAACCCGGATTATCCTGGCCGGGAATCGTCCATGGACCACGGAGCCTGTTGTGTACTTCACCGATCGCGGCATCGAAGAGCTGGAGAAGCGGCGCGGCGAGGAGGAGGTCACTTTCGAGTGGCTCGCCGAGCAGCTCCGCACCTTCGTCGACCTGAACCCGGACTTCGAGGTCCCGGTGGAACGCCTGGCCACGTGGCTGGCCCGCCTGGACGACGAGGACGAGGAGGACTAGCCGGCCCCGCCCGGCCCCGGCACGCAGGGCTGCGCCCCCCCGCTGCGCGGGCCATTGCCCCACCCCGCCCCTTCTCCCCCAGCTACCGCTGGGAGGTGCCCCCAGAAACCGGAGCTCCGCCCCGGACCCCGTCAGGCCCGGCCCGGAGCGCTCCGCGCCCCGGCGCTCGGGGGCACCCGGACGGCCCCCCCCCCGCCCCCGGCGAGGACCGGGCCACAGCCGCGCTGCGCGGCGGGCATTCCCCACCCCGAAACCGGCGCTCCGCGCGCTGTGGGGGCGGAGCCCCCGAGCACGGGGGCACCCAGGCCTCGCCCGGCCCCGGCCGGGGCGGAGCCCCCGCAAACACACAATGCCCGGGCATCGCCCGGAGCCCCCGTGCGCCCGCTCGGGCCAGCCCTTGGGAACCGGGGGCACGGGCAACGCCCAGCACCCCCGCCGGGGCGGGGCAGAGCCCCCGCGAACAGGGAATGCCCGGGCGTCGCCCGGTGCCCCGGTACGGGCGGGGCGGGGCCGGCCCCCAGGAACCGAGGGCGCGGGCAGCGCCCGGCACCCCGGCCAGGGCGGGGCGGGGGCCGGCCCCCGGGGGGCGGGAGGCACGGGCCGAACCCCCGCCCGGGCGGGGCCCGCATCGCCGGGTCAGGGGCGCCGGGCTACGCGAAAGGCCCGGCCGGAGGGGTCCGGTCGGGCCTCTTCGCGTACTGGGCGGTGCTACGACAGGCGGGCCACGCCGTCGGCCTTGGCTGCCGCCGCGACCGCCTCCGCGACCGCCACGGCCACCCGCTCGTCGAACGGCGACGGGATCACGTAGTCGGCGGCCAGCTCATCGCCCACGACACCGGCAATCGCGTCGGCGGCGGCGATCTTCATGCCCTCGGTGATCCGGGTCGCCCGGACCTTCAGCGCGCCGGCGAAGATGCCGGGGAACGCGAGCACGTTGTTGATCTGGTTCGGGAAGTCCGAACGCCCGGTGGCCACGACCGCCGCGTACTTGTGCGCGACGTCCGGGTGGACCTCCGGGTTGGGGTTGGCCATGGCGAAGACGAACGCGTCCTTCGCCATCGAGGCCACCGCCGCTTCCGGGACCGTACCGCCGGAGACGCCGATGAAGACGTCCGCACCCGCCAGGGCGGACTCCAGGGAGCCGGTCTGGCCGGTCTTGTTCGTGAGGCCCGCGATCTCCGCCTTGACGTCCGTCAGGTCGGAGCGGTCCGCGGAGACCACGCCCTTGCGGTCGGTGACGCACACGTCACCGATGCCCGCGTCCACGAGGATCTTGGCGATGGCGATGCCCGCCGCGCCCGCGCCGGAGATGACCGCGCGCAGGTCGCCGAGGGTGCGACCGGTGAGCTTGGCGGCGTTGCGCATCGCGGCCAGCGTCACGATGGCCGTGCCGTGCTGGTCGTCGTGGAAGATCGGAATGTCCAGCTGCTCCTGCAGCCGGCGCTCGATCTCGAAGCAGCGGGGGGCGGAGATGTCCTCCAGGTTCACCCCGCCGAAGGACGGCGCCAGGCGGACCACGGTCTCGATGATCTCGTCCGTGTCCTTGGTGGCGAGCGCGATCGGAACCGCGTCCACTCCGCCGAACTGCTTGAAGAGAATGGCCTTGCCCTCCATCACGGGAAGGGAGGCCTCGGGCCCGATGTCACCGAGTCCGAGCACGGCCGTACCGTCGGTGACGACGGCGACCACGTTGGACTTCCAGGTGTAGTCGTTGACGAGCTCGGGCTGCTCGGCGATGGCGGTGCACACTTTCGCCACGCCCGGCGTGTACGCGAGGGACAGGTCGTCCTTGTTCCGGACCGGAACGGTCGCCTGCACGGCCATCTTGCCGCCCCGATGCAGCGCGAAGACCGCGTCCGGGTTGTTGTCCGTCGCGTCGGTCGCGCTGTCGCTGCGAGGATTGACGATCTCCGCTGCCACTTCTGTTGACCCCTTAAGTCTTTGAATCGTTGAGGGTTGGCCACCACTGGTTAAGGGGTGGGCGGGCACCGCGTCCGTGCTCCGCATCGGCGGTTGGCCCGCCTCCGCGAAGGGGAGGTTCGTACGCGCGGGCGCGCCGCACACGCGCCCTGAGCCCCGGATGAGGGGTGTAAGGATCTGTTCTACCGGAAGAACACTCGCCCAGACGAGTCGATTCCGGCTCGACCTTAAACCTCTTGTCCAGATTTCGGCGAAAAGTCCAAGAGGCTAAGTCCAAAGATCGAGACGGACCGCAGAAATCACTGTGCAAAGCCCTGACCACCGCACATGCTTCGGCGTCGACGCCCGCATCCCGCAGTCTCGTTGGACACTCCAGGACACCCGTTATCCGATTTTGACCTGACGGGCAGCCTGAATGCGTCAGTCCGAATGGCAAGATGCCCCTAATCACACAAGGTCGCGACACCCGATGGTGCGTGCCACGACCGCCTCGGACGCTTTCCACCAGCCGGAGGAACCGCTCATGACCGCAAGCACCACCCGTCGTACGACCGCCGCCCGGTCCCGGATCGCCGCGGTCGGCGCGATCGCGGTCGCCGGTGCCCTGATCCTCACCGGCTGTGGCGACCAGACCGACTCGGCCACCAAGAGCACCCCCTCGGCCGGTGCGAACAACGCGCCGCTGTTCTCCAAGCTGCCGAAGAAGATCCAGGACGCCGGCGTGATCAAGGTCGGCACGGACGCGACCTACGCCCCGATGGAGTTCACCGAGGGCGGCAAGATCGTCGGTGTCGACCCGGACATCGCCAAGGCCCTGGAGAAGCAGCTCGGCGTCACCTTCAAGTTCGAGTCGGGCACCTTCGACACCCTGATCAGCAGCATGCAGACGGGCCGCAGCGACGTGGTCATGTCCTCGCTGACCGACACCAAGGCCCGCCAGGAGGGTCTGGACGACAAGGGCGCCAAGACCGGTGCCGGCGTCGACTTCGTCGACTACTTCTCCGCCTCCACCGGCATCCTGGTGAAGAAGGGCAACCCGGAGGGCATCAAGACCCTCGACGACCTGTGCGGCAAGACGGTCGCCGTGCAGCGCGGCACCACGTACGAGGAGTCCGCGAAGACCCAGGCCGAGAAGTGCAAGACGGACGGCAAGGGCGAGCTCAAGATCGAGTCCTTCCCGACCGACGCCGAGGCCCAGACCCGAGTGAAGGCCGGTGGCGCCGCCGCCGACCTGAACGACTCCCCGGTGGCCGCGTACATCGCGAAGACCGCGGGCGGCGGCAACGACTTCGAGGCCATCGCCAACCCGACCGACGCCGGCCTCTTCGGCATCGCCGTGGACAAGAAGAACACCGAGCTGCGCGACGCCCTCAAGGCCGCCCTCGACGCGACCATCAAGGACGGCACCTACAAGGCCGCCCTGGACAAGTGGAACGCCGGCTCCGGCGCCGTGACCGAGGCGAAGATCAACGCCGGCCAGTGACATCCCCGGCGGAGTGCTCCCCTCGCACTCCGCCCCTCTTGCACCACTGAAGGGCAGTCACTGTGACTGACAAGCTCGACAAGGCCTCCGGCCCGGCGGACACCCCGCCGGCCGGGGCCGTTCCTCCCGAGATGATCCGCGCGATCCCGGTCCGGCACTACGGCCGGTGGATCAGCGCCGTGGTCGTCATCGCTCTGGTCGTGGCGCTCGTCTACGCGTTCGCGCAGGGCAACGTCCGCTGGGCGACCGTCCCGGAGAAGCTGTTCGACCCCACGATCATCGAGGGTCTGGGCAACACCGTCCTGATCAGCATCGCCTCGATGGCGCTGGGTCTGGTGCTCGGTGTGGTCTTCGCCGTGATGCGGCTCTCGAAGAACCCGGTGACCAGCACCATCGCCTGGTTCTACATCTGGCTCTTCCGGGGCACCCCGGTCTACGTCCAGCTGCTCATCTGGTTCAACCTCGCCCTGATCTTCCCGATCCTGAATCTCGGGTTCTACAAGGACGAGATGACCCAGGTCATGACGCCGTTCCTGGCCGCCCTGCTGGGCCTGGGCCTGAACGAGGGCGCCTACATGGCCGAGATCGTCCGGGCCGGCATCCAGTCGGTCGACGAGGGCCAGACCGAGGCCTCCCACGCGCTGGGTATGAAGCAGACCCAGACCATGCGCCGGATCGTGCTGCCGCAGGCCATGCGGGTGATCGTGCCGCCCACCGGCAACGAGTTCATCAACATGCTGAAGACCTCCTCGCTGGTGGTCGCCGTGCAGTACCCGGACCTCCTGCGGGCCTCCCAGGACATCGCCTCCACCTCGTTCGCGGTGATGGAGATGTTCTTCGTCGCGTCCATCTGGTACCTGGTCCTGACCAGCATCTTCTCCGTCGGCCAGTTCTACCTGGAGCGGCACTACGCGCGCGGTTCGCTGCGCACGCTGCCGCCGACGCCGCTGCAGAAGATCAAGGCGAACCTCTCCCGCTTCTCGAACCGCGACAAGGCGGTGGCCTGATGACTGCTACGGCAATGGTGAAGGCCGAGGGCGTCCACAAGTCCTACGGCGCAGCCCACATCCTCAAGGGCATCGACCTGGAGGTCGCCCCGCGTGAGGTGTTCTGCCTGATCGGCCCGTCCGGTTCCGGCAAGTCGACCTTCCTCCGGTGCATCAACCACCTGGAGAAGATCAACGGCGGCCGGCTGTACGTCGACGGCGAGCTCGTCGGCTACCGCCAGAAGGGCGACAAGCTGTACGAGCTGAAGGACAGCGAGGTCGCGGCCCAGCGCCGGGACATCGGCATGGTCTTCCAGCGGTTCAACCTGTTCCCGCACATGACGGCCATCGAGAACGTCATGGAAGCCCCGGTCATGGTGAAGGGCGAGAGCAAGTCGGTCGCCCGCGAGCGCGCGATCAAGCTGCTCGACCGGGTGGGGCTGGGCGACAAGGGCGGCAACTACCCGTCCCAGCTCTCCGGCGGCCAGCAGCAGCGCGTGGCGATCGCCCGTGCGCTGGCCATGGAGCCGAAGCTGATGCTCTTCGACGAGCCCACTTCGGCCCTGGACCCGGAGCTGGTCGGCGACGTCCTCGACGTCATGCGGGACCTGGCCGAGTCGGGCATGACCATGATCGTGGTGACCCACGAGATGGGCTTCGCCCGTGAGGTCGGCGACAACCTGGTCTTCATGGACGGCGGCGTGGTGGTCGAGTCGGGCCACCCGCGCGAGGTCCTGACCAACCCGCAGCACGACCGGACGAAGGCGTTCCTGTCCAAGGTGCTGTAGCACTGCGGTACGGCCGAAAGGGGCGGTACGGGGATTCCCGTGCCGCCCCTTCGCCGTGCCGGGCGGGACCGGCCCAACGGCTACTTCAGGCCCAGCACCAGGGCGTCCGAGGGGGACCGCCAGACCGTGCGGGCCTCGCGGAAGCCCGCCTCGCGCAGGGTGCGGATGTGCCAGGCCTCGTCCGGGGTGTCGCCGTCGGCGTGCTCCCCGTAGATCTCGTAGCGGCGCTTCGTCGGCTCGGCGAGCACCGGATCGGCGGCGCACAGCGCCCACCACTCGGCCCAGTCCAGCGCTCCCTGCGCGCGGGCCCGGTCCATGGCGGCGTGCCGGTGGACGCGCTCGGCGGCGTTGATGGCCGGGGTGGCGGGGTCGGGCATGTGGTCGGCGTTCATGAACACCCCGCCGGTGCGGAGCAGCGGGGCCAGTTGGCCGTAGAGCACGGCGAGCCGGTCGCTGTGCAGCCAGTGCAGGGCGGTGGCGGTCAGGATCGCGTCGTAGGAGTCGTACGGGAGGGCCGCGGTCCAGTCGCGGTCCTTGAGGTCGGCGGTGACCAGGGTGACCCGGGGGTCGTCCGCGAAGTGGCCCGCGGCAATGGTCAGCAGGGCGGGGTCGAGATCCACCCCCGTACTGGTGGAATCCGGGAACCTGCGGAGCAGCCTGTCCGTAATACTTCCCGTACCGCATGCCAGATCCAGCACCCGGGGGGCGGGGCCGGCCAAGGCCTCGACCATGTCCAGCATCACCCGGAACCGCTCCTCGCGGTCGGGCATGTACCACTCCTGCTGACGGTCCCAGCTGTCCTGCCAGGCCTGCCAGTCGGTACCGACGTTCATTCCCGAACCCTCCACACCCTCTGGGCGTAATACCCTCGAAGCCAGAGCAGCCGTTACGCCCAACCGTTGTGCACAGCCTAGATCGCAGCCGTAAGGACTACAAGTGGAACTGGCCCATTACTCGGACTATGCCCTGCGCCTGGTCAACACCGAGGAGCCGGCCCGCAACAAGGACACGCTCACCTCGGTGGACGCGGTCCGCAGCCTCTTCGGGCCCAGCCAGCAGCTGGCCCGACGGGTCACCGACGCAGACCTGACGCGCTTCCGCAACGTCCGGGGGCGGCTGCGCTCGATCTTCGAGGCCGCCGACTCCGGCGACCACGTCCTCGCGGTCGACCTGCTGAACTCCCTGCTGATGGAGTTCCCGGTCACCCCGCAGATCTCCGGGCACGAGACCCTCGGCCCGGACGGCGCCCCCAACTGGCACATGCACCTCGCCGACCACACCTCGAACGCCACCGCCGGGTACGCCGCCATCGCCTGCATGGGCCTGGCCTTCCACCTGACGGAGTACGGGGCCGACCGGCTCGGGGTGTGCCAGGCCTCGCCCTGCCGCAACGCCTACCTGGACACCTCCACCAACCGCTCCCGGCGCTACTGCTCGGACCGGTGCGCCACCCGCGCCAACGTGGCCGCCTACCGGGCCCGCAAACGCCTGGAGGCGGAGACCTCGGCGAACAGCGGGCGCACCGCCGTCACCGCCCAGGACAGCCGGGCCGCCAGCGAGGTCTGATCCCCACCGCGCGGGCGCAGCCTCAGCAGCGCGGTCCCCAGGACCATCTCCTCGGGCACCGCCCCGTAGTCCGTGCTGTCCCCCGGCGGCACGGCGTACGGGTTGTCGCCGAGCACCCACCAGCCGCCGGGCCGCCTCTCCACGGCCCGCTTGACCACCAGCAGGTCCTGCTGGAACGGGTGCCGCAGCACCACGACCGCCCCCGGCCGGACCCGGGCCCCGTACCGGACCAGCAGCCGGTCACCGTCCTCCAGCGTCGGCGCCATCGACGGACCGCTCACCTCGGCGACCCCGATCCGCCCGTGCCTCTCCCCGCTCACCGGCATCTCCGCTCTCCTCCTCGGCCTCGCGTCGGCCTCGCGCCGCTCCCGTACATTCGCTCACGCCCTCCGTCCCGAGCCTGGACTTTTGTCCCAAGCCCCTGGGGGCGCCCGCGAAATCGGGCTTCCCACGGAGTAATCTCCCCTCTTGAGAAGACGATCACGAGGAGGACCGCCCCCATGCTTTCCCGCTTCTTCGCCCCCAAGGTGAAGGTCAGCGCCCACTGCGACCTGCCGTGCGGCGTGTACGACCCGGCCCAGGCCCGTATCGAGGCCGAGTCGGTCAAGGGTTGCCAGGAGAAGTACCAGGCCAACACGGACCAGGACTTCCGCACCCGCGCCATCATCATCAAGGAGCAGCGCGCCGAGGTCGCCAAGCACCACATCTCGGTGCTGTGGAGCGACTACTTCAAGCCGCCGCACTTCGAAAAGTACCCCGAGCTGCACAAGCTGATCAACGACACCCTGAAGGCCCTGTCGGCCGCGAAGGCGTCGAACGACCCGGCGACGGGCCAGGCGGCCCTGGACCTCATCGCCGAGGTCGACCGCATCTTCTGGGAGACCAAGAAGGCCTGATCTCCCTCTAGGAGCCCTGACCTGCATTTTCGCAGGTCAGGGCACCTACCTGTCCGCACCCGGTCCACAGGCCGCCGAACCTGGCGTCCATGACGGCCCGGGCTACGCCCCGCCCCTGACTCTCCGGCGGTTTGCTGCCATGCAGTCCTGTCAGGAGCGCCGCTGACCATCCACGTGCCGGGCGAGTGCGTGTATCGCGAGCTTCGCCTGGAAGAGCTCCCGGCGCTGCTCATGCGTCAGGTGCGCAGGACCTCAACCTGGTCCCAAGCTGCGCTTCTCAGCTGGCGAGCCAAGCCGAGCTGCCGGTGCCTCAGGGCAACCTTCAGGCCGAGGACGCTCGCATCCAGCTGCTTGAGGGCGGCCCGCTGCTTCTTCGGCAACTTCTTCCGTGGCGTCGGCTGTGCCGCAGACCGCCGCTCTTCCCAGGCCGGTCCTCCTGTGAGCAGATGAACTCGAGGTCGACCCCTGTGCGTCATGAACTCTCCTGGCGGGCCATGTGGCATGTCCGAGGCCACAGTGTCTCCCGTACCAGACGTCAGGCGCGCGGCACGGCGGGAAGTTGTGCCGCTCGCGAACTGGCAGACCGTCTGCTCCCTGGATCCGGCCACCGTAACCCGATGGGCGACACAAGGAGACCCGCGCGGGCGGGTTCCTCTGTGTGAGCCGTCTGCCGGGCTGTTTCGTTGTCGCCTTACGCCGTTCACCCGGGGCTGCTGGGATTCCTTCGCCAACTCAACTGCGGCTGGAGGCATTTCGGTGAATCTGGTGGTCAACGGAGATGCGGAGAGCGGACCGGGGGGCGGGTCCGCTCCGGTGGGGTCCGTGGTCGGGTGGACCATTCGGCAGGGGGCGCCCGCGCTGATCGCGTACAGCCTCGGGGGCGGGTATCCGACCCCGTCCGACCCCGGGCCCGCGCCGCGCGGCAGCCGGTTCTTCTCCGGGGGGAACAGCCCGGTCACCGAGCTGGTGCAGGACGTCGTCGTGCCGGCCGGGGTGGATGCCGGCAGCGTCCGCTACACGCTCGGCGGCTGGCTGGGCGGGTACCTCGGGCAGGAGGACGGGGTGCAGCTCTCCGTCGAGTTCCGCGACGCCAAGGGCGCCCCGCTCGCGCTGTCCGTACTGGGGCCGGTGGGTTCCGGGGAGCGGGCGGCGCGTACCGCGCTGCTCCAGCGGAGCGTGACCTCGACCGTGCCGCCGGGGGCCCGCAGTGCGCGGGTCCGGCTGGTGTTCACCCGGGCGGGCGGCACCTCCAACGACGGGTACGCCGACGCGGTGTCCCTGGTCCTGAGCGGACTGACCGGACTGACCGGAGTTTCCGGGGGTGCGGCATGAGGCTCAACCGGCGTGATCTGCTCAAGGCCGCCGGTGCGGCCGGCGCGCTCAACCTGGTCTGGCCGCTGAGTGCCGGGCTGTCCCCCGCGCAGGCCCTGGAGGCGGCGCAGGCCCTGGGGGCCGTGTACGACCCGGCGCCGTTCACCCTCGGGGTCGGCTCCGGCGATCCGCAGCCGGGCAGTGTGCTGTTGTGGACCCGGCTGGCTCCGGAGCCGCTCGCCGCCGAGCAGGCGCTGCCCGACATCGTCGAGGTGGAGTGGCTGGTGGCCGAG
Organism: Streptomyces venezuelae; assembly: GCF_008642295.1. Taxonomy (GTDB): domain Bacteria; phylum Actinomycetota; class Actinomycetes; order Streptomycetales; family Streptomycetaceae; genus Streptomyces; species Streptomyces venezuelae_C. The sequence goes on from NZ_CP029190.1 coordinate 2,571,621, forward strand.
GACCCGGCGCTGAGCCGGGTGGTGGCCCGGGGCAGCCACCCCGCCTCCGCCACGCTCGGGCACAGCGTGCACGTCGCCGTGCACGGCCTCGCGCCCGGCACCCGCTACTGGTACGTGTTCCGGGCGCTCGGGAAGTCCAGCCGGGTGGGGCGGACGAAGACGGCCGCGGCCGGCCCGGTCCCCCGGGTCCGCTTCGCCGCCGCCAACTGCCAGGCGTTCCACGACGGCTTCTACGCCGCGCACCGCGGGATCGCCGCCGAGGATCTCGACTTCGTCGTCCACCTCGGGGACTACATCTACGAGCACGGGCCGGTCGGGGGCGACCACGTACGGGACCACGACGCGCCCGCCACCTTCACCCTGGCGGACTACCGGCGCCGGCACGCCCTCTACAAGGGCGACCCGTCGCTGCGCGATGCACACGCCGCGCACCCCTGGTACCTCACCTGGGACGACCACGAGGTGGTCAACGACTACAGCGGGACCACCGGCGGTGCCCCCTTCCTCAAGCGCCGCTCGGCCGCCTACCAGGCCTGGTACGAGAACCAGCCGCACCGCGACGCCTCGGCGGCCGGCGGGGCCGGGCTGCCCGACCCGGAGATCCACCGGGTCCGGCGCTGGGGCGACCTGCTGGAGCTGACGGTGCTGGACCTGCGGTCGTACCGGTCGGCGCAGAACCTGATCGGGGGGACCATCCTGGGGGCGCAGCAGAAGGGCTGGCTGAAGCAGAACGTCTCCGCGGCCCCGGACAGCTGGCACGTGTGGGCGAACTCGATCATGCTGAGCCAGCTGCGTTCCCGGGTGGGCGGCGGCTATATGTTCACCGACCAGTGGGACGGGTTCACGGCCGAGCGGAAAGAGGTGCTCACCCATGTGCTGAACTCCGGTATGGAGGACCTGGTGGTGGTCACCGGCGACTGGCACTCGGCGTTCGTGGACGACATCCGGCCGGACTTCGACAACACCGCCTCCCCGGTGATCGGGACGGAGTTCACGGCCCACTCGGTGACCTCGGGCGCGTACTCGGCGGACTGGAACCGGACCAACGGGCCGGTCATGGGCCGGGGGAACCCGCATCTGAAGTACTTCGAGGGGAATCGTTACGGCTACGACGTCTACGAGGCGACGCCCGCCCGCTTCTCCGCGCACCTCCGGGTCATCGCCGACCGCCGCGACCCGAACTCGCCCGTCACCACCCTGACGAGCTTCCACATCGACCGGGGCGTGGCGGGCTCCTACGAGGACCCTGCGACGAAGAGCTCACCGGCCCAGTGGCGGCGGGACCAGTAGCCGCCCGGGCATGACGCGCGGCAGCCGGCCGGCCTTGCGGGCGGCCGGCTGTCGCGGTGTTGCTGTTGCTGTTGCTGGGCTACACCGTGCGCGAACCCACCGGACGCTCCTGGTCGGCGGAGTCCTGCGCGACCGCGACCGGGGCCGGGACGGAGACCACGACCGGAGTGGCGGACTGCTTGGGCCGGGGCCGGGACCAGCGGCGCATGATGGGCAGCTCCACCCCGCGGTAGAGCACCCAGGAGAGCACCAGGGTGAGGGCGAACCAGCCGCCGGCCCGGGCGATCGCCTCGGCCACGCCGAACTGGCGTCCCGAGGTGAAGTCCACCGGCCCGAAGTAGGTGACCACCATGTGGAGCATGTAGAAGGAGAAGGAGATCTCTCCGAGCCACACCATCGGCCGGCTGCCCAGCCAGCCGGTCCTGCCGGAGTTGTCGGCCTGCGCACCGGCCGCGACGACCAGGCCCAGCGGGATCAGCGTCGGCAGCACCAGGGCGAACGAGTTGGGCACGTAGACCGACAGCAGGTAGCCGGGGATCAGGGTGAGGGCGGCCACCGGCAGGCTGATGCGCGGGATCCAGCGACCACTCATCACGATCCGCGCCAGCAGGATGCCGAGGACGAACTCGAACAGGCGGCCGGCCGGGAAGAAGTAGACGGCCCAGAACTGGTACCAGTCGTACTTCAGCCCGGGGAAGGCCTGGTGCGGCAGCAGGGACTCGGCCAGCGCGGGAACCGCCACGGCACCCAGGACGGCGCCCGCCGCCCACTTCCACAGGTTGCCCGGCCGGATCTTCTTCAGCAGCGGCAGGAGCAGCGGGAAGGAGAGGTAGAACAGGAGTTCTGCACACAGCGACCACGCCGCGCCGTTGGTACCGCGGATGACCGAAAAGTCCGACACCCACGCATTGGTCAGGAACAGTCCGGGGTAGAACTGCTTGCCCGTCATGGGGAACCCGGCCTGGAGCACCAGGAGCAGGCCACCGACCCAGGTGACGAAGTGGACCGGGTAGATCTTCGCGAACCGGCGGCGCCAGAAGAGGACCGGCCGGTCGCCTTCCTTCGCGGACCAGGTCAGCACGAATCCGCTGAGGATGAAGAAGAACGAGACCCCGATGAAGCCGAGGGTGCCGAGGTACTTGTCCAGATCCGCGTTTGTCTGGTTGTTGGTGAACATCCGGGCCGCGGCCACATGGGAGATGAACACCAGCAGGGCCGCCAGGAACCGCATACCGGTCAAGGACGACAGCTGGGCCGCGCGTGGCTCGGGTCTCAGTGCAGACATGATTCTCCTCGTTTTCCAATCGAATGCGTGATGGTGCGGAAGTCGGGTGGGGCCGCCGGGCTCGTCACCACGTGACCGGGAGGCTCTTCACTCCGTAGAAGTCCGAATCGGTGCGCAGCGGCACCTCCTCGGCCGGGACGGCCAGCCGGAGGGCGGGGAAGCGCGCGAAGAGCTCGCGGAGGGCGACGCCGACCTCGACCCGGGCCAGGTGCTGGCCGAGGCACTGGTGGATGCCGTGGCCGAACGTCAGCTGGCCCGCGGCCTGGCGGCGGATGTCGAGGGTGTCGGGGTCCGGGTACTTCTCCGGGTCGCGGTTGGCGGCCCCGGCGGCCAGGGTGACCGTGTCGCCGGCCTTGACCAGCTGCCCGCCCAGTTCCACGTCCTCCAGGGCCGTCCGCAGCCCGGTGTGGGTGATGGTCAGGTAGCGCAGCAGCTCCTCGACGGCCCGGTCGGTGAGGTCCGGCTCGGTCTTCAGGGCGGCGAGCTGCTCGGGGTGGGACAGCAGCGCGAAGACGCTCAGCCCGATCATGTTGGCGGTGGTGTCGAAGCCCGCACCGAGCAGCAGCGCACCGATGTTGGTGAGCTCCTCGTCGGTGAGGTCGCTGTCGGTCAGCTCGCTGAGCACGTCGTCGGTGGGCTCGGCGCGCTTGGCGAGGACCAGTTCCTTCAGGAACTTCTGGAGCTCGGCGTAGGCGGCGAACTGCGCCTCCGGGCCCTGGCTGTTGTCATTGGTCGCGATCGCCTGGCGCTCGAAGAACTCCCGGTCCTCGTACGGGACTCCGAGCAGCTCGCACATCATCTGCGCCGGGATCGGCAGGGCGAACTCCTGGAACAGGTCGACGTCCGGTCCCAGCCGCTCCATGGCGTCCAGGCGCTCGGCGGTGACCTGCTCGACGCGCTCGGTCAGCAGCCGCATCCGGCGGGTGGTGAACTTGCCCGCCAGCAGGCGCCGGTAGCGGGTGTGCTCCGGGGCGTCCATGCGCAGGAACATGCCGGGCTCGGCCGGCGGGGCCTGGTACTCGGCGGCCGGGCCCGGGAGCGGCCAGTGCACCAGCTCCGGCCGGGTGCTGAACCGGGGGTCCGCCAGCACCTCGCGGACCAGGGCGTGGCTGGTGGCCAGCCAGCCCACGTGACCGTCGGGGCCGGGGTAGAGCATCGGGCGGAGCGGCTGCTCTTCGCGTAACCGGGCGAATTCGGCGGGCGGGTCGAAGGGGCAGCCGGCGGGCCGCTCCGTGGGCAGTTCCGCGAGCGGAGGAATCGGATTCTCCGCCTCCGCGGAGTGAATGTCATTCATCATTTCAATCCCCGTAAAAAGCAAATGGCCAAAACTCTGGTACAGCTGAAAAATTACGGCGCATTTCAATTCGGCGTCAACAATTTACGGTGACGGCCGGAAGCCGATTTCGCGCGCAGCACTCGGAATGAAAAAGGGCAAGGCGAAGTGTCCGGTCGACGGGACATACCGGAATGCCATTGCACCGGGGCCGGAACACCCGTTATGCCCGGTATGCCGGTCAGGGCGTGGCCGGCTGCCCTGCGGGAACTGCGACGAAGAACTCACCCGCCCGGTGGCGGCGGGACTGGAAACCCGCTATTACCGAGGAGTAGCGTCCGGGGGCATGTTCGCTGCCTATGCCGCCCGTATTGACCGTGACCAGCCGCTGAACGGCCTCGAGCTGGGCGAGCGCCCTGCTCCCGAGGCCCGCCCCGGCTGGGTGACCGTAAACGTCAAGGCCGCCTCCCTCAACCACCACGATCTGTGGTCGTTGCGCGGGGTGGGCCTCGGCGAGGACAAGCTCCCGATGATCCTGGGATGTGATGCCGCGGGGATCGACCCGGACGGCAACGAGGTCGTTCTGCACTCCGTCATCGGGCAGAGCGGGCACGGGGTCGGGCCGGACGAGCCGCGCTCGATCCTGACCGAGCGCTACCAGGGCACCTTCGCCGAGCAGGTGACCGTCCCCGCCTGGAACGTACTGCGCAAGCCGGCCGGGCTGTCCTTCGAGGAGGCGGCCTGCCTGCCGACCGCATGGCTGACGGCGTACCGGATGCTGTTCACCAACGCGGGGGTCCGCCCCGGCGATTCCGTCCTGGTCCAGGGCGCGGGCGGGGGCGTGGCCACCGCCGCGATCGTCCTGGGCAAGGCGGCCGGACTGCGGGTGTTCGCCACCAGCCGGGACGAGGCGAAGCGCAAGCGGGCCGTGGAACTCGGCGCCGTGGACGCCTTCGAGCCCGGGACGCGGCTGCCGCAGCGGGTGGACGCGGTGATCGAGACCGTGGGCGCCGCGACCTGGTCGCACTCGGTGAAGTCGCTGCGGCCCGGGGGCACGCTCGTCATCTCGGGCGCGACCAGCGGGGACCGGCCGGCACATGCCGAGCTGACCCGGATCTTCTTCCTGGAGCTGAGGGTGGTGGGGTCGACCATGGGCTCGAAGGACGAGCTGGAGGACCTGCTGTCGTTCTGCGCCGCGACCGGCGTACGCCCGGTGATCGACGAGGTGCTGCCGCTGGACCGGGCGCGCGAGGGCTTCGAGAAGCTCGCCACCGGCGATCTGTTCGGCAAGGTGGTGCTGACCGTCTGACGGCCCCTCCCCCGCCGGGCCCCCTGACCGGGGGCTCGGCTCAGGGCCAGTCGTCGGAGCGGAGATCGACCGCCGAGCGGCGGACCACGATGTCGCCGATGACGGTCCGGGCATGCACCTGGACGGCATCCTCGGGGGTGCCGATCATGTTGTCGAAGAGGTCCAGGGACCGGTAGACCGTCCCGGAACGGGCATCGAGGTCCAGCTGGGTGGCCGTGCCTCCGACGATGCCCACCTCGAGCTGCCCGGAGGCCGTCTCCAGGACGAGCGGCCCCCGGAGGGTCTCGTCGATCCGTACGTCGCCCTGCGAGGTCCGCGCCTCGACCGAGGAGTGCGCCCGGCCGATGTGGACGTCGCCGTTCTCCGCGAACACGCCCAGCGGGCCCATGACCTCGCCGAGCAGGGTGTCGCCCTTGCTGCGCCGGACGGTGGCCTCGCCGTCGATGGTGTGGATGCGTACGTCGCCGCAGTCCGCGGACACCTCCACGGCTCCGGCGGCCCGGTCCACGGTGACGTTGCCGAGGCCGGAGGTCACGTGCAGGGCCCCGGTCCGGGCGAGCCGGATGTGGCCACAGTCGTTGGTGAGCCGGCACTCCCCCAGCCGTCCGTCGCAGCGGAAGTCGGCGGCCACCCCGTCCCCGTAGACGGTGGATCCGGCCGGCAGGTGGACCACCAGGGAGACCGCTCCGCCCGCCCGGCCCCGGTCGCGGCCCTTGGGGACGCTCACCACGAGCTTGCCGGTCGCGTAGTCGATGCGGGTCTGGTCGGCGGCCACGACGTCCCGGGGGTCCGAGGCGTCGAAGGGCCGCACGTCGACGATGGTGTCGGTGCGCTCGCTCGCGATGATCCACACATTGCCGATGTCGAGTTCGACGGTGGCACGGATCGGATGCGGTGTGACGAATATCGGCATGGCGGGGGCCTCTTGGAGGTCTGCGGTCGCCGTCCCCGGCTCCGGCATGGGCGGAAAGGATGTCAGGAAGGACAAGGGCGGTGGTGGAGCGGGGCTGGACCTAAGGCAAGCAGCCCGTGCCGGCACGATCGGCCACGGGCTGCGGTTGCTCTGTGCTGCGTTCGGTGCGCTCGGGGCCGGCTGCTGTCCGCTGATCCGGGTTCGGGATCAGTGGGTGATCAGTGGGTGCGGTCCTTGTTGAAGTGGGCCATGGCCCAGAAGAAGCCGAGGATGGCGATGGCGAGGATCCAGGCGGTGGCGATCCAGCCGCTGTTGCCGATCTCGGTGCCCATGAGGAGGCCGCGGAGGGTTTCGATGACGGGGGTGAAGGGCTGGTATTCGGCGAACCAGCGCAGGCCGGTGGGCATGGTGTCGGTGGGGACGACGCCGGAGCCGACGAAGGGCAGCAGGATCAGGGGGAAGGGGGCGTTGGAGGCGGCGTCGAGGGTCTTGGCGGCGAGGCCGAAGGCGACGCCGAGCCAGGTCAGGGCGAAGCTGATGCCGGCCAGGAGGCCGAGGGCGGCAAGCCATTCGACCGGGGAGGCGGAGGGCTCGAAGCCCATGAGCCAGGCGACTGCGAAGACGAAGGCCATGGAGGCCAGGGTCTGGACGACGGAGGAGATGACGCGGGCGATGAGGATGGAGGGGCGGAAGATCGCCATGGTCTTGAACCGGGCGATGATGCCTTCGGTCATGTCGACGCTGGTGGAGACGGCGGTGCCGAGCATTCCGGTGGCGGCGGTCATGATGATCAGGCCGGGCAGGACGTAGTTGACGTATTCGGCCCGTCCGCCGGATGGGCCGACGCCGGTGCCCAGGACCCCGCCGAAGACGTAGACGAACAGGAGCAGGAACAGGACCGGGATACCGATGATCGAGATGGTGGTCGTCGGGTAGCGGAGCTGGTTCTTGACGTTGCGGCGCAGCAGGGTGACGGAGTCGGCTACGGCGAAGTTGACGGTGCTCATACCAGGACCTTCTTGTCGGTGTCGGCGGAGGCGGTGGTGGTCTCGGTTCCGGTCTCGGTTCCGGTCTCGGTCTTGGTCTGGCCGGTGAGGGCGAGGAAGACGTCGTCGAGGTCGGGGGTGTGCAGGGACATCTCGTGGATGGTGGTGGTGTCGAGGCGGTTCAGGACGGCCTGGACGTTCTGGGCGCTGCCGTCGGAGGGGATCCGGAGCTTGAGGTCCTCGTCGTTGCGGGTGAAGGGGACGGTCAGGGTCCGGGCCGCGAGGTCGAGGGCGTAGGCGGTGCTGAACTGCAGGTCGATGCTGCCGCCGGGGACCTTCCGCTTCAGCTCTTCGGGGGTGCCCTGGGCGACCAGCCGGCCGCCGTCGAGGACCGCGATGCGGTCGGCGAGCTGGTCGGCCTCCTCCAGGTACTGGGTGGTCAGGAAGATGGTGACGCCGTCGGCGACCAGGCCGCGGATCATCTCCCACATCGAGCGGCGCACCCGCGGGTCGAGACCGGTGGTGGGCTCGTCCAGGAAGATCACCTGCGGGCGGCCGACCAGGGTCATCGCCAGGTCCAGACGCCGCTTCATACCGCCGGAGAAGGTGATCACCGGCTTCTTCGCGGCCTCGACCAGGTCGAACTGCTCGATCAGGTCGGTGGACCGCTGCTTGACCGTCTTGCGGTCCAGGTGCCAGAGCCGGCCCATCAGCTCCAGGTTCTCCATCGCGTTCAGGAACGGGTCCACCGCGGAGAACTGACCCGTGACACCGATGCTGGAACGCACCCCGTCCGGGTCCGAGGCCAGATCATGCCCCAGGACATTCGCGCTGCCCGAGTCCATCGTGGTCAGCGTCGAAAGGATCTTCACCGTGGTGGTCTTGCCCGCACCGTTGGGACCCAGCAGCGAGAACACCGACCCCGCCGGGATGTGCAGATCCACACCATCGAGGACCTTGTGCTCCCCATAGGCCTTGCGAAGACCGGTAGCCGTAATGGCCGTCATGACATTCCTCCTCGGAAGAGTCTGCTTGTACACCGTTCAAGTCAGACGATAGAGCCGACTTGCACGCTGTGCAAGTAGCTTCTTGAACTTTGTGCAATCCGAAATCTTGATCTACTGTTGGCGCATGCCGCGTGACACATTGACCCGGGAGCAGATCGTTCGGACCGCCGTCGAGCTCCTGGATGCCGAGGGTCTTGAAGGCTTGAACATGCGCAGCCTGGGCAAGCGGCTCGGCTCCGCCGCCACAGCGGTCTATTGGCATGTCAAGAACAAGGACAATCTCGTCATACTCGCCAGTGACGAGGTGTGGAACGAGGTCGGGCTACCCGACCTGGACACCGTCGACTGGCGGACGGCGGCCACTTCCATGGCCACCGACCTCTACGCGATGATCGCCCGGCATCCATGGCTCGTCATGGCCTTCGCCTCCCAGCCCCTCTTCGGGCCGAACAAGGCGCGTCATGACGATCACAGTCTTGCGGTCTACGAGAAGGCCGGCTTCGTCGGCGCGGAAGCCGACCAGGCGACGGCCGCGGTCTTCATGTTCGTCCTCGGCAGCACCCTCGGCCTGTCGGCCTCGGTCTCCGTGAACAGACGGCTCAGTCATGGGGGCGGGAACGCCCAGGCCCTCGTCCAGGAAGCCATGACGCAGGCGACGGAGATCGCTTCGCGGTTCCCGAGGCTGCGTGCCCGGCTCGACTCCTACGCCGACGCCGACTACGCCGCAGCACCCGAGAAGAGCTTCGAGTTCGGCCTCCAGTCCGTCATGGACGGTCTGGAGGAGCGACTCACGACCCGCCTTCATCGCTGACTCCCTTTCGTCGGCCCGTTCCCTCGATCTGGATACAACGTTAGAGAGCGGCCCTATCGGGTCGTTATCGTCGGAGTATCCGGCTCCGGATACGGGAAATCCCCGCCGGCACATGCGCCCGGACGGGGAGTTCTCGCAGGTCGGAACAGGTGGAGCCGGTCCAGCAGGAGGTTCCCGAACGGCCCGGTCTCAGCTGGTGCGGACGGGCAGGCTGCGCACACCCGTGAACTCGGGGGAACCGTAGAAGACGGGCGGCAGGTCCGGGTCCAGCCGGAGGTTCGGGTAACGGTCCATCAGGGCGTTGAAGACCGTACGGACCTCGACACGGGCCAGCTGGACGCCGATGCAGTAGTGCGGGCCGCGGCCGTAGCCCACGTGCTGGTTCGGCGACCTGGTCACGTCGTACGTTTCCGGGTCGGGGAACTGGAGCGGGTCGCGGTTGGCGGCGCCGAGCTGCACACAGACCAGGCTGTCCTTGGGGATCTGCTTCCCGGCCAGGACCACGTCGGCCTCGGTGACCCGGTACGAGGTCGAGGCGGGGCTGAAGAACCTCATCGTCTCCTCGAACATGGAGGGGATGAGGGACGGGTCGGCCTTGATCTTCGCCGCCTGCTCGGGGAAGGCGTCCAGGCAGAGCATCGTGTTGCCGATCAGGATCGGGCTGGTGACATGGCCGGCGCCCAGCACGGCGATCGCGAAGTTCACCAGCTCGTGGTGGGGCATCTTGCGGCCGTCGAGGTACCGGAAGTCGAGCATCAGGCTGAGCAGGTCCTCCTGCGGCTCCCGCATCCGCTCCTCGATGACCTCGCTGAGGAAGTCGCGGAGCGGCTGAAGGGGGTTGAGCATGGAGCTGAAGTACTCCTCGCCCTCCTGCCCGGAGGTGCTCATGTGCGCGTCCACGTCCATGGTCGCGTTCACCCTGAGCAGGTGCTTGCGGCCCTCGACCGGGGTGCCGATGATCTTGCTGAACAGGATCCCCGACACCTCGTCGATGAAGTCGTGGATCAGGTCGAAGCGGTCCCGGTCGCCCAGCCGGTCCAGCAGTTCGACCGCCGTCTCGCGGACCCGCTCCTCCAGGTCGCCCAGGTGCTTGGGGGTCAGCAGCTTGCCGACCTGCCGGCGCATGTGGATGTGGTCGGGGCCGTCCATCTGGGCGATGTCGCCGGCGAAGTACTTCCGCGATTCCTCGTCGACCTCGAACAGCCGGGCGCTGTCGGTCGAATACCTGGCTGGGTCGTTCAGGACCTCGCAGACCTCGCGGTAGCCCCAGACCTGCCACAGACCGAGCTTCTCGTCGTACCAGACCGGCTCCGCCGGACGCTGCCCGCGCAGCCAGGTGCGGTGCTCTGCCAACCCCCACAGGTCGGCCAATACCGTCGTCGTCGTCATTGGTGATTCCCCTGTAGAACAGTTTGCGGCCCCCGCCGCCACGAGCGGTCACGCGGCACCCGCAAGGAGGTGCCGCGTGACCGCGTGGCGCAGGGATTTACTTGTAGAGGACGTCGAAGGAACGGACGCCGACCATGTCGGTGGACGGGAAGAAGGTCGGCGGGTTCTCCGGGTTGCTGGCGAACTTCGGGAAGCGGTCCATGATCGTGTTGATCGCGATCTTGCCCTCGAGGCGGGCGAGTCGGGTGCCCAGGCAGTAGTGCACGCCGTAGCCGAACGAGATGCTCGGGTTCGGGGTGCGGGCCGGGTCGAACACGTTGGGGCGGTCGAACTTGAGCGGGTCGCGGTTGGCCGCGCTCACCCACGGGAGGATCATCTGCTCGGCCGGGATGGTGACCCCGCCGATCTCGACCTCGCGGGTGGTCACCCGGGACAGGGTGGCGGCCGGCGGCAGCAGGCGCAGGGCCTCCTCGATGGCGCCCGGGACCAGCGAGCGGTCGGCGCGCACCTGGTCGAACACGGCGGGCTCGGTGTCCAGGCAGGCCATGGTGTTGCCGACCATCATGGTGCTGGTGATGTGACCGGTGATCAGCAGCACGTTGGCGATGTTGACGACCTCGTTGTCGGTGAGGCGCTCACCGTCCTGCTCCGCCTGGATGAGGTAGGTCAGCAGGTCCTCGCGGGGCTGCTTGCGGCGCTGGGCCACCTGGTCGGCCATGTAGTCGAGCATGGGCTTCAGGCGGGCCTCGGCGGCGTGGATCTGGTCCTCGATGCCGTCGCCGCCGGCCACGAAGTCCAGGCCGGCCATGTTCTCGATGATGTCGAACGCGACGCCCTTGAACAGGTCGCGGTCGCTGAGCGGGACGCCGAGCATCTCGGCGATCACGATCACGGGCAGCGGGTAGGCGAGGTCCGCCACCAGCTCGAAGCTGCCCTTCTCCTGCACCTCGTCGATCAGCTCATCGGTGATCTTCTGGATGCGGTCCTCGAGGCCGTTGATGACCCGCGGGGTGAAGGCGTGGCCGATCAGCTTGCGGTACTTGTTCTGCTCCGGCGGGTCCATCTGCGAGATGTCCCCTTCCTGGAACTTCGGGTCGACCTGCACCGCGGCGTACTTGGCCGTCGCCGCCGAGAACGTGGCGTGGTCGCCGAGGATCTGCTCGACCTCGTCGTAGCCGTAGGCGCACCAGGCGCCGATCTCCTCGTCGAACTCGATCGGGTTGGCTGGTCGGATTCCCCGCAGCCACTGGCGGGTGGGGTGGACGTTCCACCGCTCGATGACCTCAGACACTGGTGCTTCCTCTCTGCGTACTCTGGGAAATCCGGATCTACTGGGATACGGCCATGGCGTCCTGCAGGCTCTTGGGCCGCAGGTCCGTCCAGTTGTCCTCGACGTAGGTCAGGCAGTCCGGCCGGGCCGCCGCGCCGAACACGATGCGCCAGCCGGCCGGAACCTCGGCGAATGCGGGCCACAGCGAGTGCTGGTCCTCGCCGTTCACCAGCACGTAGAACTGGCCGCTCTCGTCGTCGAACGGGTTGCTACTCATACCTGAACTCCATTTCCATCCGACTGCTTTGCGGAAACTTCTCGACCGACGATCCGGCACATCTCGGCAGCAGGTTCCGGCAGCACCATTTCGTGGTGGGTGGTCTCGATGTCGTACTGCTTGACGGTGCCCGTGATGAACGGCTTCCACAGGTCGCCGAACCGTGCGTCCGGATTGGGCACGGCATTGAAGAAGAGCGCGTCTCCGTGGAACACGGGCGAATTGAATCCGGGTGTCAGAGACGTGTGGTTGAGGATGACGCGCACCGCGTTGTCCAGGAACGACTCGTGGTCCTCCGAGCCGGCCAGGCCGGTGAGCTGCTCCTGGAAGTACTCCCGGAGCGCGCCCGCGGTGGGCGATGCCTGCGTGACCAGGTACGTACTGGGCACGCTGTCCAGCATCGCCAGCAGCGCCACCTCGTGCCCGCGCTGCTGCAGTTCGGCGGCGATCGCCTGGGCGAACGTACCGCCGATGGAATATCCGGCCAGGTGGAAGGGGCCTTCCGGCTGGATCTCCAGGATCTCCCCGACATAGTCGAGGATCATCTCGTCGATGGACTCGGGCAGTTTCGTCCGGCCGTCGAATCCCTTCGCCTGGATTCCGTTGATCGTCGTGTACTGCGGAAGACGACCGGCGAATCCGAGGTAGGGCCAGCATATGCCGCCACCGGGGTGGATGAACCACAGAGTTCGGTCATTTGTCAGGGAATTGGCGCCGCCCTTGATGGACAGGACCGCACCGAAGGGGTCACCGGCGCCGCCGGACGAACCCTCCGCCTCCAGGTAGCCCACCAGCTCGGCGACCGTCGGGGAGTCGAACACCGCCCGCAGCGGGAGGTTGACGCCCAGCACGATCCGGATGCGGGTGATGAGGCGGGAGGCCAGCAGGGAGTGTCCGCCCCGGACGAAGAAGCTGTCGTCGATGGTGACCGACTCGAGCCCCAGCACCTCCGCGAACAGGCCGCAGAGGATCTCCTCGCGCGGGGTCCGCGGCGCACGGCCGGCCGACTCCCCCGCGTAGTCCGGCGCGGGCAGCGCCCGCTTGTCCAGCTTGCCGCTCAGGGTCAGCGGCACCTCCTCGATGGCCACCAGCGCGGCGGGCACCATGTGCTCGGGCAGCCGGTCCCGCAGCAGTCCGCGCACCTCGGCGAGCAGGTCCCCGGACGTCTCGGACGTCTCGGACTCCCCGCCGGCCGGCACCACATAGCCGACCAGGCGCTTGTCCCCGCGCTGGGCGTCGACCACCACCACCGCCCGGTCCACGGCGGGGTGTGAGGCCAGGGCGGCCTCGATCTCGCCGAGCTCGATGCGGAAGCCGCGGATCTTGACCTGGTCGTCGGCCCGGCCGCGGAAGACCAGCTCGCCGGCCTCGTTCCAGGACACCACGTCGCCGGTCCGGTACATCCGCTCGCCGGGCCGCCCGAACGGGGAGGCCACGAAGCGCTCGGCGGTCACGGTCGGCTTGCCGAGGTACCCGCGGGCCACGCCGGGCCCGGCGATGTACAGCTCGCCGGCCACGCCCACGGGCACCGGCTGGAGCGCCGCGTCCAGCACGTACACCCGGGTGTTGTGGATCGGCGTACCGATCGGGAACACCGTGCCGTCCGGGGTCATCGGCGCGCCCATCGTGGCGCACACCGTGGTCTCCGTCGGGCCGTAGACGTTCATCATCCGGCGGCCCGGCGCCCAGGCGGCGACCAGCTCCGGGGCCGGCGATTCGCCACCGACCAGCAGGGAGACCACGCTGGTCAGCGCGTCCGTGGGAAGCGCGGCCAGCATCGCGGGCGGCAGCATCATGTGCGTCACCTGGTGCCGGTCGACGGTGTCGGCCAGCGGCAGGCCCGGAGCCAGCTGCTCCTTGTCGGCGACCACCAGGGCCGCTCCGGACAGCAGGACCGTGAACATCTCGCAGATCGACACGTCGAAGCTGGGCGAGACGAGCTGGAGCATCCGGCTGCCGGCGGTGACGGCCATCTTCTCCGTGTGGGCGGCGACCAGGCTGGCGATGCCCCGGTGGGTGACCACGGTGCCCTTGGGGCGGCCGGTGGAACCCGAGGTGTAGATGACGTACGCGGCGCTGTCGAGGGTCTGGAACCGCTGGACCGGGGCGAGGGCCCCGCCCGATCCGGCCTCGTCCCGGGCGGCCTCGTCGACCCGCAGGGTCGGCAGGCCGTGGCCGGCCATGACCTCGGCCGCGACCGCGTCCACCACGGCCAGCCGGGCGCCCGAGTCCTCGACCATGTAGGCGATGCGCTCGGCCGGGTAGGTGTGGTCGACGGGCAGGTAGGCGCCGCCCGCCTTGGACACGCCGAGCAGGGCCACCACCAGGTCCGGGGAGCGGCGGGTGGCGACCGCCACCACCGTCTCCGGTCCGACGCCCTGCGCCACCAGGGCGTGGGCCAGCCGGTTCGCCCGCTCGTCGAGCTCGCGGTAGGTCAGCCGCTCCTCTTCGAAGAGCACCGCCACCGCGTCCGGGGTGGCGGCGGCCTGCCGCTCGAAGAGGTCCGGGACGGTCCCGTCCGCGGTGGCCGCGGCGGTGGCGTTGAAGCCGGCCAGCAGCCGCTCCCGCTCGGTCGGCGGCACCATGTCCACCGCGCCGAGCGCCACGTCCGGGTCGGACACCAGCTGGTTCAGCACCCGGGCGAACCGGGCGGCGATCCCCTCGGCGGCCTCCGCCTCGAACAGGTCCTCCTGGTACTCCATCACCACGTGCAGGGAGTCGTCGGCCGCAGCCGCGATGCCCAGCGGGTAGTGGGTGCCGTTGCCGGTGCTGACGCCGGTGATGGCGATGCCGCCGTTGACCCCGGTGTCGGCGAGACCGTCCCGGTCCATCGGGAAGGACTCGAAGACGACCACGGTGTCGAACAGGGTGCCCAGGCCGGTGCTCCGGGTGATCTCCGTCAGTCCGATGTGGTGGTGGTCCATCAGCGGGCCCTGCCGGTCCTGGAGGCCCGTCAGCACCTGGCGCAGGGTGTGCCAGGGGGACAGCTCCGCCCGTACCGGGAGGGTGTTGATGAACAGGCCCACCATGGACTCCACCCCGGCCACGGCCGGCGGGCGGCCCGAGACGGTGGTGCCGAAGACCACGTCCTGACGTCCGGTCAGGCTACCGAGGACGATGGCCCAGGTGCCCTGGACCAGGGTGTTCAGCGTGATGCCGAGGTCGGCGGCGCTGCGCACCAGTTCGCGGGCGGTCTCGGACGACAGCGGGATCTCGATCTGGCCGACCCGCTCGGGGTCCACCTCGGATCCGGCGCCGGGCGCGATGAGCGTGGGCTCCTCGACCCCGGCGAGCTCGGTCTCCCAGGCGCGGGCGGACTCGCCTGCGTCCTGTTCGGTCATCCAGCCGAGGAAGTCCCGGTACTTGCGGGCCCGCGGCAGCACCGAGTCGTCGCCGGCCGAGCCGTAGAGGCGCAGCAGCTCCTGCATCAGCACGCTCAGCGACCAGCCGTCGAGCAGGGCGTGGTGCGAGGTGAGGACCAGTTCGGCCGTGTCCGCGCCGGTGAGCGCCAGCGAGAGCCGGAGCAGCGGGGCGCGGGTCGGGTCGAAGCGGTTGGCCTGGTCCTCGGCCAGGAAGCGCTCCAGTGCCCGGTCACGGCGGGCGGCGTCCAGGTCCCGGAGGTCGGTGAACTCCCAGGGGAGTTCGACCTCGTCCAGGACCAGCGCCACCTGGTTGCCGGCGGCGTCGGAGACGAACGCGGTGCGCAGGTTGGCGTACCGGTCGAGGAGGGCCTGTCCGGCGGTCCGCATCCGGTCGGGGTCCACGGCGCCGGAGAGGTCGTACACCACCTGGACGTGGTAGGCGTCGTAGGTGGAGTCGGCCATCAGCGACTCGAAGAGCAGGCCGGACTGGAGCGGGGTGAGCGGCCATACGTCGGACAGGGACGGGTAGCGGCGTTCCCAGACCTCCAGCTCGCTCTGGCGGACCGTGACGAGCGGGACGTCGGAGGGGGTCAGGCCGCCGGCGCCCGGCTGGGCGACATGGCGGGCCAGGCCCTCCAGGGCGGTCCGCCAGAGGTCGGCGAGCTGCTCGACCTCGGTGCGGGCCAGGACTCCGGCGGGGAAGCCGAAGCGGACGCCCAGCTGCGGGCCCTCCGCGGTGTCGGTGACGGCCGCGTTGATCTCCAGGGTGGACATCACCGGCATGTCGGCGTCGGGGACGGCGATCAGTTCGCTGCTGCCGGGGGCGAGGGTCCAGCCCAGCCCGCGGAGCTCCTCCGGCATGTCCGTGGTGGAGAACCGGCCGAGGTAGTTGAACGCGATCTGGCCGGTGCCGTGGCCGCGGAGCTGCTCGGCGGTGTCCTCGTTGAGGTAGCGGAGCAGGCTGTAGCCGAGGCCCTTGTCGGGGATCCGGAGCAGCTGCTCCTTGACGGCCTTGACCACGCGTCCGGCGGCGGCGCCGCCGGCCAGGGCCTCGTCGAGGTCCGCTTCGCCGATGTCGAGCCGGACGGGGAACATGCTGGTGAACCAGCCGACGGTACGGGAGAGATCGGCGCCGGGGACGACGCCTTCCTCACGGCCGTGGCCCTCCAGCTTGACCAGCAGGGAGGACTCCTCGATCCCGCGGGTCCGCCGCCACTGGGCGACGGCCAGGGCGAGGCCGGTCAGCAGGCCGTCGTTGACACCGCCGCGGAAGGCGGCGGGGACCTCGGTGAGCAGGGCCTCGGTGACCCAGCCGGGCACCTTCAGCCAGACGTGCTCGACGGTGGAGACCACGTCCACGGCGGGGTCGATGTCGCGGGAGCCGAGGAGCGGGTCCGGGCCGTCCACCACGGACTGCCACAGGCCGAGTTCGGCGACGCGCTTCGGGGAGGCGGCCTCGTCGATCAGGGCCTGGGTCCAGCGGCGCACCGAGGTGCCGACCGCGGGGAGCTCGGGGGCCTTGCCCTCGCGGATCTGCCCCCAGGCCTCGGCGAGGTCGGGCAGCAGGATGCGCCAGGAGACACCGTCCACGACCAGGTGGTGCAGGATCACCAGCAGCCGGCCGGCGCCGGTTCCGGCGTCGAACCAGACGAACTGCGCCATCACACCGGCGGCCGGGTCCAGGCGGCCGGTGGCCGCGTCGAGTTCCTCGGTGGCGCGGGCCAGCCACGCCTCGTCCCAGGCGCCGTCCCAGTCGATCCGGTGCACCAGGCCCGATACGTCGACCGAGCCGGGCGCGCTGACGATCATGCCGCCGGCGGTCAGCTTGGAGCGGAGCAGGTCGTGCCGGTCCCACACCGCGGCCAGGGTGGCGACCAGGCCGTCCCGGTCGATGCCGGCCGGCAGGTCGGCGACCGTGGACATGGTGAACCGGTCGAATCCGCCGCCCAGTTCGAGGAGGTAGCGGGCCACCGGCAGCAGCGGCATAAAGCCGACGCCGCCGCCCTCGAACTCCTCCAGGACCACCGCCGCGCCGACCCGCTCGGCCGCGATCAGCGCGAGTTCGGCCACGGTTCGGCACTGGAAGACCTCGCGGGGGCTGACCTCGACCCCGCGGGCACGGGACCGGGAGACCACCTGAATAGAGCGGATGCTGTCGCCGCCGATGGCGAAGAAATCGTCGTCGACGCCGACCCGGTCCACGCCGAGGACCTCGGCGAAGACGACGGCCAGGGTCTCCTCGACCTCGTTCGACGGGCCGCGGTAGACCTCGCCCTTGAACACGGGGTCGGGCAGCGCCGCCCGGTCGAGCTTGCCGTTGGGGGCCAGCGGCAGCCGGTCCAGCATGACGAAGGCGGACGGGACCATGTACTCCGGCAGACGGGCCGAGGCGAACCGGCGGAGCTCCTGCGCGGAGACACCGGCGGTGAGGTCCATGCTGTTCTTCTTGGCGGGGGCGTCCTGGTCCGCGGTGCGGGCCGGGACGACATAGCCGACGAGCTGCTTGGCATCGCCCTTGCCGGCGCGGACCAGGACGGCGGCCTGCTCGACGCCCGGGTGGGCGGTGAGCGCGGCCTCGATCTCGCCCGGCTCGATCCGCAGGCCGCGGATCTTGACCTGGGCATCGCCACGGCCGACGTACTCCAGGGTGCCCTCGGCGGTCCAGCGGGCCAGGTCGCCGGTGCGGTACATCCGGGAGCCGGGCGGGCCGAAGGGGTCGGCGACGAAACGTTCCGCCGTCAGGGCGGCACGGCCCCGGTAGCCACGGCCCACGGAGGCGCCGGCCACATAGAGCTCACCCGGGACGCCCGGCGGGACCGGGGTCAGGCCGGTGCCCAGGACGTACGCCCGGACGTTCTCCAGCGGGGTGCCGATCGGCGCACCGGCGGCACCGTCCCACTCCTCGCCGGCGGCCAGCGAGAAGGCGGTGGCGTAGAAGGACTCGGTCTGGCCGTAGCCGTTGACCACACGGACGCCGGGGAAGGCCTCCCGGGCCCGGGCCACCAGCGAGGCCGGCAGGGCCTCGCCCGCGAACACCAGGGTGTCCACACGGGTCTTGCCCGCGATCTGGTCCAGCAGCTCCGCGAAGACCGAGGGGACGGAACTGATCACACTGCCCGACCAGCTCTCCCGCTCGCCCAGCTCCAGCACGTCGCGGACCACCTCGACACTGCCGCCCGTGGTCAGCGCGGTCATGATCTCGAACACCGAGACGTCGAAGTTGACCGAGGTGCCGGCCAGGATCCGGGCACCCGGCTCCAGACCCAGGGCTGCCACCAGGCCCGGCAGGGCACTGGTCACGTTGCCGTGGGTCACGGCGACGCCCTTGGGGACGCCCGTGGAACCGGAGGTGTACATCACGTACGCCAGGTTGTCCGGGGACGGCGCGGCCGGTACAGCAGCCGCCGCACCCTCTGTCAGGTCGATCTTCCCGAGGAAGAGCTCCGCGACCCCGTGCTCCGGCAGCACCCGGGCGGCCTCCTCGTCGAGGAGGAGCAGCTCGGGGGCGGCCTGTTCCAGCATCAGGCCCAGCCGCCCGCTCGGGAAGCGGGGGTCGATCGGCAGGTAGGCGGCACCGGACTTCAGGATGCCGAGCATCGCGACGACCAGGTCGGCCGAACGCGAGAGCGCCAGACCCACCACGGACTCCCGCTGCACGCCCCGGTCGGCCAGGGCGCGGGCGAGCCGGTTGGCGCGCTCGTCGAGCTCCCGGTACGTCAGGGTCTGCTCGCCGGAGACCACGGCCACCGCGTCGGGGGCGGCCTGGGCCTGCGCCTCGAACAGTCCGGTGACGGTGGTGGCCACCGGGCGGGTGGCCTCGCCGGCCGGGACCGCGGGGCGGGAGAAGCCGTCCAGCAGCTCCTGCTCCCCCGGGACCAGCACGTCCACCGTGGCGATCCGCCGGGCCGGCTCGGTGACGAGCTGGCGGACCACCTGCACGAAGCGCTCGGCGAGCTTCTCGATGGTGCTTCGGTTGAAGAGGTCCGTCGCGTACTCGAGGTAGCCGATCACGCCGGTGCCCGGGATGTCGCCCATGTTGAAGAACAGGTCGAACTTGGCGGTGTCGGTGAACGAGGGCTCCCAGGTGACCTGGAGCCCGCGCATCTCGAAGTCCTCGCGGGTGATGTTCTGCCAGGCGAACATCACCTGGAACAGCGGGTGGTAGGCGGTGGAGCGCTCCGGGTTGAGGATCTCCACCAGCCGCTCGAACGGGGCTTCCTGGTTGTCGTACGCGGTGAGGGCCTTGCCCCGCACCTGCCGCAGCACCTCCTCGAAGGAGGGGTTGCCGGACAGGTCGGCGCGCAGCACCCAGGTGTTGACGAAGAAGCCGACCAGCTCGGCCAGTTCCGCGTCGGTGCGGTTGGCGATCGGGGAGCCCATGGTGATGTCGTCACCGCTGCCGAGCCGGCCGAGCAGCACCGACAGCGCCGACTGGAGCACCATCGAGGCGGTCGCGCCGTGCGTACGGGCCAGCTCTTCGACCGCGGCCGACAGCTGCGGGTCGAGGCCGAACTCCACCACGTCTCCGCGGTGGCTGGGGGCCGGCGGGCGGGGCCGGTCCACGGGCAGCGGCAGCGGCTGCGGGGCGCCGGCCAGCTCCTGCCGCCAGTACGAGGCCTGGGCGGTGAGCAGGCTGTCCGGGTCGTCGGCCTCGCCGAGCAGCTCGCGCTGCCACAGCGTGTAGTCGACGTACTGGACCGGCAGTTCCTCCCAGGCCGGCGCGTGGCCGTCCAGCCGGGCCGCGTAGGCGGCGCCCAGGTCGCGGGCGAGCGGGGCCATCGACTCGCCGTCGACGGCGATGTGGTGGATCACCAGGACCAGGCGGTGCTCCTCGGCGCCGGAGCGCACCAGGGCGGCCCGGACCGGGATCTGCGTCGCCATGTGGAACGGGTCCTCGAGGACCTCGGCCACGGCCTCGGCCACGCCGGTGGCCGACACGTCCACGAGCGGGATGTCCAGGGACACCTCGGCCGCGGGCACGACCTGCTGGTAGGGGTGGCCGTCGGCGTCCTCCACCATCAGGGTGCGCAGGGTCTCGTGGCGGGCCACCAGGTCGCGGACGGCGGCGCGCAGCGCCTCGACGTTGAGCAGGCCGGCCAGGCGCAGCACGAAGGAGTGGTTGTACGTGGACGAGGGGCCCTCGAAGCGGTCCACGAACCACAGCCGGGTCTGGGCGTAGGAGAGCGGCACCCGCTCGGGGCGGGTCTCGACGCGGCGCAGCTGCGGCCGGGCCGGGCCGGTGGCCGTCAGGTGGCGGCTCAGCTCGGCGACGGTGGGCGCGTCGAACACCAGCCGGACCCGGACCTCCGCGCCGAGGGCGGCGCGGATCCGGTTGACCAGACGGGTGGCGAGCAGCGAGTGGCCGTTGCGGGCGAAGAAGTCGTCGTCGATGCCGATCCGGTCCACGCCGAGGACCTCGGCGAACAGCCGGCACAGCACTTCCTCGTTGGCGTTGCGGGGTGCCCGGTAGGCCACGCCGGTGAACTGCGGCTCGGGCAGCGCGGCCCGGTCCACCTTGCCGTTGGGCAGCAGCGGGAACTTCTCCAGGGTGACGAACGCGGCGGGGACCAGGTGGTCGGGGAGCCGCGCCGAGGTGTAGCCGCGGAGGTTCTCAGGTGCCTCGGTGCCGGTGGGGACCACATAGGCGGCGAGGTACTTGGAGGTGCTCTTGCCCTGGCCCTCGCGGGCGACGACCAGGGCCTGGCCCACCTCGGGGTGGGTGATCAGGACGGCCTCGACCTCGGCGGGCTCGACGCGGACGCCGCGGATCTTGACCTGGCCGTCGCCGCGGCCGACGTACTCCAGGGTGCCCTCGGCGGTCCAGCGGGCCAGGTCGCCCGTGCGGTACATGCGCGAGCCGGCCGGGCCGAAGGGATCGGCGACGAAACGTTCCGCCGTGAGGGCGGCACGGCCCCGGTAGCCGCGCCCGAGGGAGGCGCCGGCCACATAGAGCTCGCCCGTCACGCCGGGCGGCACCGGGGTCAGGCCGGCGCCCAGGACGTACGCCCGGACGTTGCCCAGGGGCACGCCGATCGGCGCGCTCGCGCCGCCGGTCCACTCCTCGGCGGCGGCCAGCGAGAAAGCGGTGGCGTAGAAGGACTCGGTCTGGCCGTAGCCGTTGACCACACGGACGCCGGGGAAGGCCTCCCGGGCCCGGGCCACCAGCGAGGCCGGCAGGCCCTCGCCCGCGAACACCAGGGCCTGCGGGCTGATCCGGCCCGGCAGGTCGTCCAGCAGCTCGGCG
Organism: Streptomyces venezuelae; assembly: GCF_008642295.1. GTDB lineage: Bacteria > Actinomycetota > Actinomycetes > Streptomycetales > Streptomycetaceae > Streptomyces > Streptomyces venezuelae_C. Next base: position 2,593,037 of record NZ_CP029190.1, read on the forward strand.
AAGGCCGAGGGGACCGAGCTGATCACATCGGCGGACCAGTCCGTGCGCTCGGCGAGGGCGAGGACGTCGCGGACCAGCTCGACGCTGCCGCCGGTGGTCAGCGCCGAGAAGATCTCGAACACCGACACGTCGAAGTTGATCGACGCACCGGCCAGGACCCGCGCGCCCGGCTCCACACCGAGGGCGTCGACCAGTCCCGGCAGGGCGTTGGTGACGTTCCGGTGGGTGATGGCCACGCCCTTGGGGATGCCGGTGGAGCCGGAGGTGTACATCACGTACGCCACGTTGTCCGGGAGCGGGGCCACCACGGGGGTCGTGGCACCCGCACCCTCGGCGGCGGTCTCGATCTCGTCGAGGAACAGCCGGGGGATGTCGGCGGGCGGCAGCACGCCCTGGGCTCCGGCCTCGGTGAGGATCAGCGAGGGTGCCGCGTCGCCCAGGATGAACTCGAGCCGGCGGCTCGGGTACTCGGGGTCGATCGGCACGTAGCCGGCCCCGGACTTGAGGACGCCGAGGAGGGCGACCACCAGGTCCGCGGTGCGCGGCAGTGCGACGGCGACGACCGACTCGCGGCCCACGCCGCGGGCGGCCAGGCCGGCCGCCACCCGGTCCGCGCGCTCGTCCAGCTCGCGGTAGGTGAGCGACTGCCCGCCGGCCACCACCGCGATGGCGTCCGGGGTGGCCGCGGCCTGCTCGGCGAACCGGCCGGGGACGGTGTCCTCGGTGACCGGCACCGTGCCGGTGCTCGTGCCGGCGCCGCGCAGGATCTGCTCCCGCTCGGCGGGGGCGAGCACGTCCACCGCGCCGACCGGCATGTGCGGGGTGGCCACCAGCTGGGTCAGGACCCGCTCGAAGCGCTCCGCGAGGGTGTCCACCGCGGCCCGGGCCAGGACGTTGCGCTGGTACTGGAGGGACAGCTGGAGGTTGGGGTCGGCGTCCGCCATCACGGTCAGCGGGTAGTGGGTGCCGCTGAACGGGGTGATGCCGGTGATGGCAACGCCGGAGGAGGCGTTGGCCTCGCTCAGGCCGACGTGGTCGACGGGATAGGACTCGAACACCACGATGGTGTCGAACAGGTTGTTGGTCCCGGCGGCCTGGTAGATCTCGGTCAGGCCGTAGTGGTGGTGGTCGAGCAGCGCCCCCTGCCGGTTCTGGAGGGCGCCGAGCAGCTCGGCGAAGGTGTCGCCGGGGGCGGCCGGCACCCGCACGGGCAGGGTGTTGATGAACAGGCCCACCATGGACTCGACGTCCGGCACGGCCGGCGGGCGGCCCGAGACGGTGGCGCCGAACACCACGTCCGAGCGGCCGGTCAGCTGGCCCAGCAGGACCGCCCAGGCGCCCTGGACCAGGGTGTTCAGGGTGACCCCGAGGTCGGCGGCGGTGGCGTTCAGACCGTGGGCGAGTTCGGCGGAGAGCGGCACCTCGACCAGGCCGACGTCGTCGCTGTGCGAGTCGGCGCCCTTGTCGGGCACCAGCAGGGTGGGCTCGTCGAAGCCGTCGAGCTCCTCGGACCAGGCCCGGGCGGCGGCGTCGCGGTCCTGCTCGGCCAGCCACACCAGGAACTCGCGGAAGCCGCGGACCCGCGGCAGGGCGGTGGCATCGCCGGCGGAACCGTAAAGCCGGAGCAGGTCCTGCATCAGCCAGGGCACCGACCAGCCGTCGAACAGCACGTGGTGGGCGGTGAAGACCAGGGCGGAGCGGCCGGGACCGCGGGTGACCAGGGTGATGCGCAGCAGCGGCGGGGTGACCGGGTCGAACCGCGTGTTGCGGTCCTCGATCAGGAACTGCTGGAACTCCTCTTCGCCCTTGCCGGTCATGTCCAGGTGCTGCCAGGGCAGTTCGACCTCGTCGAGGACGAGCTGGACCAGGTCTCCGGCGTCGTCGGAGACGAATGCGGTGCGCAGGTTGGCGTACCGGTCGAGGAGGGCCTGGCCGGCCGCGCGCATCCGGGCGGCGTCCACCGGGCCGGACAGGTGGTACGCGAACTGCATCTGGTACGCGTCGTAGGTGGCGTCGGACAGCATGGACTCGAAGAGGAGCCCGTTCTGGAGCGGGGTGAGCGGCCATACGTCGGTCAGGGACGGGTAGCGGCGCTCCCAGACCTCCAGCTCGCTCTGGCGGACCGTGACGAGCGGGACGTCGGAGGGGGTCAGGCCGCCGGCCTCGGGGCGGGCGGCGTGCCGGACCACGCCTTCCAGGGCGGTCTGCCACAGCTCGGCGAGCTGTTCGACGTCCTCGCGGGCCAGGACGCCGGTCGGGAAGCCGAACCGGGCGGTCAGCTGCCCGGAGTCGGTGACCAGCGCGTTGATCTCCAGGGTGGACATCACCGGCATGTCGGCGTCGGGGACGGCGATCAGCTCGTTGGTGCCGGGGGCCTGGGTCCAGCCCAGGCCGCGCAGCTCCTCGGGCATGTCGGCCGAGTTGAAGACGCCCAGGTAGTTGAAGGCGATCTGGCCGGTGGGGTACTCGGCGAGCACGGCGGCGGTGTCGTCGTTGAGGTAGCGGAGCAGGCCGTAGCCGAGGCCCTTGTCGGGGATGCGGAGCAGCTGTTCCTTGACGGCCTTGATGACCTGCCCGGCGGCGGCGCCGCCCGCGAGGGCCTCTTCGACGTCGGCGGTGCCGAGGTCCAGGCGGACGGGGAACATGCTGGTGAACCAGCCGACGGTGCGGGAGAGGTCGGCGCCGGGGACGACGCCTTCCTCGCGGCCGTGGCCCTCCAGCTTGACCAGCAGGGAGGACTCGTCGATGCCGCGGCTGCGGCGCCAGCTCGACACGGCGATGGCCAGGGCGCTGAGCAGGCCGTCGTTGACACCGCCGCGGTAGGCGGCGGGGACGTCGGCGAGCAGCGCGCCGGTGACGGCGGCCGGCACCTTCAGCCAGACGTAGTCGACGGCGGAGATGGTGTCGGTCTCGGGGTCGATGTCGCGGGAGCCGAGGAGCGGGTCCGGGCCTTCGACCACGGACTTCCACAGCTCCAGTTCGGCGAGCCGCTCGGGGCTCTCCGCCGCGTCGATCAGGGCCTGGGTCCAGCGGCGCACCGAGGTGCCGACCGCGGGGAGCTCGGGGGTCCTGCCGTCGCGGATCCTGCCCCAGGCCTCGGCGAGGTCCGGGAGCAGGATGCGCCAGGAGACGCCGTCGACCACCAGGTGGTGGAGGCTGATGAGGAGGCGGCCGGCGCCGGCTCCGGCGTCGAACCAGACGAACTGCGCCATCACTCCGGCGCCCGGGTCCAGGCGGCCGGTGGCCGCGTCGAGTTCCTCGGTGGCGCGCTCGTACCAGGACTCGTCCCAGGCACCCTCCCACTCCACCCGGTGGATGAGGGAGGCGGTGTCGACGGAGCCGGGCGCGGTGACGACCATGCCGTCGTCGACGAGCCGGGAGCGGAGCAGGTCGTGCCGGTCCCAGACGGCTGCCAGGGTGGCGGCCAGGCCGTCGCGGTCGATGCCGGCGGGAAGGTCGGCGACCGTGGACATGGTGAACCGGTGGTAGCCGCCGCCGAGTTCGAGGAGGTAGCGGGCCACCGGCAGCAGCGGCATAAAGCCGACGCCGCCGCCCTCGAACTCCTCCAGGACCACGGTGGCGCCGGCCCGGCCGCCGGCGGCGATCGCGAGTTCGGCCACGGTGCGGCACTGGAAGACCTCGCGGGGGCTGACCTCGACCCCGCGGGCGCGGGACCGGGAGACCACCTGGATGGAGCGGATGCTGTCGCCGCCGATGGCGAAGAAGTCGTCGTCGACGCCGACCCGGTCCACGCCGAGGACCTCGGCGAAGACGGCGGCCAGGGTCTCCTCGACCTCGTTCGACGGGCCGCGGTAGACCTCACCCTTGAACACCGGGGCGGGCAGGGCCGCCCGGTCGAGCTTGCCGTTGGGGGCCAGCGGCAGCCGGTCGAGCATGACGAAGGCGGACGGGACCATGTACTCCGGCAGGCGCGCGGAGACGAACGTGCGGAGCTCGGCCGTGGAGACGCCGGCGGTGAGGTCGACGTGCAGGTCGCCGATGCTCTCGGCGGCGCCGGGGTCGCTGCCGAGGACGCCGACCGGGACGACATAGCCGACGAGCTGCTTGGCGCCGGCCCGCTCGTGGACGGTGACCACGGCCTGGGAGACGCCGGGGTGGGCGGTCAGCGCCGCCTCGATCTCGCCGGGCTCGATCCGCAGGCCGCGGATCTTGACCTGACTGTCGCCGCGGCCCGCGTACTCCAGCTTGCCCTCGGAGTTCCAGCGGGCCAGGTCGCCGGTGCGGTACATGCGCGAGCCGGCCGGGCCGAAGGGGTCGGCGACGAAACGTTCCGCCGTCAGGGCGGCGCGGCCGTGGTAGCCACGGCCGACCACGCCGGAGACATAGAGTTCGCCCACCACGCCCGGGGGCACCGGGGTCAGGCCCGGGCCCAGCACATGGGCGCGCATGTTGCCCAGCGGGTCACCGATCGGCACGCTGCCGTTGGCGTCCCACTCCTGGGCGCCGTCCACGGTGAAGGTACCGGCGTAGAAGGACTCGGTCTGGCCGTAGCTGTTGACCACGCGGACGCCGGGGAAGGCCTCCCGGGCCCGGGCGATCAGGGAGGCGGGCAGGGCCTCGCCGGCGAACACCAGGGTGTCCACGCTGGTCTTGCCCGCGATCTGGTCGAGGACCTCGGCGAAGACCGAGGGGACGGAACTGATCACACTGCCGGACCAGCCCTCGCGCTCGCCCAGCTCCAGCACGTCGCGGACCACCTCGACGCTGCCGCCGGAGGTGAGCGCGGTGATGATCTCGAAGACGGAGACGTCGAAGTTGATGGAGGTGCCGGCCAGCATCCTGGAGCCGGGGCCGATCCCGACCACCGAGGCCAGCCGCATCACGCCGTTGACCACACCGTGGTGGGTGATCGCGACGCCCTTCGGGGTGCCCGTGGAGCCGGAGGTGTACATGACGTACGCCAGGTTGTCCGGACGCAGCGGCACCTCCACCGCGGCGGCCTCGGCACCCGCCAGGTCCAGGTCCTCCAGGAACAGGCAGGGGGCGTCGTGCTCCGGCAGTCCGCCCGCCGTCGCGAGGTCGGTGAGCAGCAGCACCGGGCGGGCCTGGGAGAGCACCAGGCTCAGGCGCTTGCTGGGGAAGCGGGGGTCGATCGGCAGGTAGGCGGCGCCGGACTTCATGATGCCGAGCATCGCGACGACCAGGTCGGCCGAGCGCGGCAGCGCCAGGCCCACCAGGGTCTCCGGCTGCACACCCCGGTCGGCCAGGGCGCGGGCCAGCCGGTTGGCGCGCTCGTCGAGCTCCCGGTAGGTCAGCGTCTGCTCGCCGAACACGACGGCAACGGCGTCCGGGTCGACGGCGACCTGCTGCTCGAACAGCTCGGGGACGGTGACCGCGGGGGTCGAGGCGGCGGTGTCGGCGAAGCCGGCCAGCCGCTCGCGCTCGCCGGGCAGCAGCACATCGACGGAGCCGACCGGACGGGCGGGGTCGGTGAGGAGGTGGCGCAGCACTTGGAGGAGGCGGGCGCCGATGTTCTCCACGGTGCTGCGGTTGAAAAGATCGGTCGCATACTCCAGGACGCAGCGCATGCTGTCGTCCGCCGGGTCGACCGCGAAGTTGAACTCCAGGTCGAACTTGGCGGTGTGGGTGGGGACGGCCTCGAGCTCGCCGGTCACCCCGGGCAGGTCCAGGACCAGCCGGTCGTTGCTCTGCCAGGTGAACATCACCTGGAACAGCGGGTTGTAGGCGGTGGAGCGCTCCGGGTTGAGCACCTCGACCAGGCGCTCGAAGGGGGCGTCCTGGTTGTCGTACGCGGCGAGGGCCTTGTCCCGGACCCGGTCCAGCACCTCGTCGAAGGAGGGGTTGCCGGTGAGGTCGGTGCGCAGCACCCAGGTGTTGACGAAGAAGCCGACCAGGTCCAGCAGGTCCTCGTCGACGCGGCCGGCGATGGTGGCGCCGAGCGGGATGTCCTCGCCGGCACCCATGTGGTGCAGCAGGACGGCGAGCGCCGCCTGCATGACCATGGGGGTGCTCGCGCCGTGTACGGCGGCCAGCCGCTCGGCGGCGGCCACCAGCTCGGCGTCGATCGCGAAGTCGACCATGTCGCCGCGGTGGCTGATCACGGCGGGGCGGGGCCGGTCCAGCGGCAGCCGCAGCTGCTCGGGGGAACCGGCCAGTTCCTCGCGCCAGTAGGCGAGCTGGGCGGAGATGACGCTGTCGGGGTCGCTCTCCTCGCCGAGCATCTCGCGCTGCCAGAGGGTGTACTCCCCGTACTGGACGGGGAGTTCCTCCCACTCCGGGGCCTCGCCGTGGACCCGTGCCGTGTAGGCCTCGGCCAGGTCGCGGGAGAGCGGCAGCATCGACTCGCCGTCCGCGGCGATGTGGTGGATGACGAGGATCAGCACGTGCTCGTCCGGTGCGCTGCGCACCAGGCGGGCCCGCACCGGGATGTCGGTGGCGAGGTCGAAGTGGTGGACGACCTCCTCGGAGACCACCGCATCCACGGCGTCCGGAGCGGCCACGATCAGTGGAATGTCCAGGTCCAGGCTCTCGGCCGGAAGGACCTGCTGGGCCGGCACACCGCTTTCGTCGACGACGAAAACGGTGCGCAGGCTTTCGTGCCTCAGGACCACGTCGCGCAATGCGGCAGACAGCGCGCCCTCATCGAGAGTTCCGCTCAAGCGGAGCAGGAACGGAACGTTGTAGGTCGCCGACGGCCCCTCGAACCGGTCGATGAACCACAGGCGCCGCTGGGCGAAGGACAAGGGGATCATTTAGCGTCTACTCCTCGATCAGTCGTCCTGCGCAGACGTGGCAATGTGGCAGCAGGACACCACTAAAGACGGCTGAGGGTCAGTCAGTTCGTCGTGTGCCGTTCGATGGTCGCGGCCATTCCCGCCACGGTCGGCAGCTCGTACAGCTCTTGGGTCGAAACCCGGAATCCGAGCTTGTTGTCCACGAGCGCCAGCAGGCGCGTGGCCCGCAGTGAATTCCCGCCGAGTTCGAAGAAGGAATCGTCCCTGCCGACTTCCGGGCGGTTGAGGGCGTCGGACCAGATCAGAGCGAGGTTGCGCTCCAACTCGGTGGCGGGCTCGGTGTAGTTGCGGCTCGGCTTGTCCGGTGCGACGTCGTGCAGCAGCTGGGCGGTGTCCACCGCGCCGTAGGCGTCCCGGGGGATGCGGGGTACTGCGACGACCCGTACCGGCACGGCCAAGCTTCCCACATTTTCCGCGATTGCGGCACGTACGGAAGCCTGTTCCGGAGCATCCGAAATGAAGGCGATGACAATTTCGCTCACCCGCAGTTTCTGCGGTACGAGTTCCTCGACGATGGCCGGGTTCTTCAGGTCGAGCCCGACCACCAGGTAGTGGTGATCGCCTGCCGTTCCGTTGAGGAACAGCCGCAGACCGGTCTCCGGGTCGATGGAACGGAATCCGCGGTGTTCGGCGGCTGCGGCGGACTGCGACCTGTTCATTCCGACGCCGGTCCACATGCTCCACGCCAGGCAGTGCACGGTGCGCCCGCGCTCGTGGCGCCAGTGGTCGGCGAATCCGGTGAGGAAGCTGTTTGCGGCGGAATAGGCGCCGAACGAATGGCCGCCGAATTCGCCGTTGACGGAGCCGAAGAGCACCAGGGAGGCGTCCGGGCGGGATTCCAGCGCCTTGGCGATGGCCAGGGTGCCGGCGACCTTGGCGCCGTAGTGCAGGTCGAAGGTCTCGCGGGTCTCCTTCGCGAGGGTGTGCTTCTCCAGCTCGGACCACTGTCCGGTCGGGTCGGCGGCGGCGAGGTGCAGCACCCCGTCGAGGGGGCGGCCCCAGCGGGCCTCGGCCGCGGCGATGGCGGCCTCCAGCGCGGCCTCGTCGGCGACGTCGAGCTGCTCGTACGCGACCTGCCCGAAGGCGGACAGTTCGGCGAGCCGGGCGGCCTTGTCGCCCTCGGCGGCCGAGCGGCCCACCAGGAGCAGGCGGATCCCGAAGGCGGCCAGGAGGTAGCCGGCGATGTCGTGGGCGATACCGCCGAGACCGCCGGTGACCAGGTACAGCCCGCCCGGGGTCACGGGCTGCCGGGCGGCACCCGTGCCGGTGACCGCGGCCTCGTCCTCGGCGACGGGGACGAGCTTCGGCTGCCAGCGCTTGCCGTCGCGGGAGGCGATCACCCCGGTACGGGTCCGGTCGGCGAGCTCGGCGCGCACGGCGGCGGGCCAGTCGATCGGGCAGGGGGTGAGGTCGAGCTGCCGGACGGGCAGCGGGGCGGCCTCGGCGATCGCGGTCCGGACGAGTCCGGGCAGGTGGACGGCGCCCAGGTCGAGGGTGTCGCCCTGCTGGACGTAGAGGGCGCCCTGGCTGACGACGAGCAGCAGCGGGCGGCCGAACTCGCCGTCGGCGAGCACCGAGACCAGGGCGGTGAACTCCTCGGTGGCGGTGGCCAGCCGGGCGGCGGAGCCGCCGGTGCGGCCCAGCATCGGCAGGGCGAGGACCACGGTGGAGAGCTCGCCGTGGCGGGCGGTGGCCTCGCTGAGCAGGCGCCGCAGTTCGGTGCGGTCGGTGGTCCGCAGCCGGTAGCGGTCCGGGCCGTCCTCGGTGTACTGCACGCCGCGGCGGACGCTGACCACCGTGCCCTGGAGGTCGAGCCACTTCAGGTCCTGGTCGGCGGCGATCGCGATGGTCACCCCGGGAGCGGCGGCTTCGGCGGCGGGGGCCGCGGCGGGCTCGGGGAGCTGCACCCACTGGCGGCCGAAGAGCCAGGTGTCCTCGCCCTCGTCCTCGTCCACGGCCTCCGGGCCGGGGCCGGCCGTGCGGTCGGCGAAGGCGCCCGCCCGCAGGGCGGTGACCAGGGCGGCCCGCTGGACCTTGCCGCTGCCGGTCTTGGGGAACTCCTCCTCGGTGACCGGGACGATCAGGTCGGGCGAGACGCCGGCCTCGCGCACCAGGACGGCGCGCACCTGCTCGGAGGTCCGGGCCAGGGCGTCCGCGTCCCAGTCCGCCGGGACGAAGAAAACGGCCAGGTCGTCGGAGCCGGCGCCGGGCTCGCGGACGCCGACGGCCGCGGAGAAGGTGACCCGCACCCCGTCCACCCGCTCGACGACGCTCTCCAGCTCGTGCGCCATGTAGTTGATGCCGCGGACGATGATCTGGTCCTTCTTGCGGCCCGCGATGACGACCTCGCCGTCCCGGACGAACGCCAGGTCGCCGGTGTGGAACCAGCCCTCGGCGTCGTAGGCCTCGGCGTTGGCCTCGTCGTTGGCGAAGTAGCCGCGCATGATCGTGGGCCCGGTGATGACGAGCTCGCCCATCCGGCCCTCGGGCAGGACCGCGCCCTTGTCGTCGACCACGCGGATCCGCACACCGGGGATCGGCCGACCGACCCGGGACAGGACGACCGCGTCCTCGTGTCCGGGGTCGAGGTGGCGGATGGTGCCGCTGAGCGAGGCGGGGTCGATGGCGACCGTGCCGGCGGCGCGGTCCTCGCGGCTCTGCCGGGTGTAGGTGACGCCGGAGCAGGTCTCGGACATGCCCCAGCAGGGCACCATCGCGTCGGCGGGCAGCCCGTGCGGGGCCAGCAGCTCCAGGAAGCGGTGGCTGGTGGCGGCGACGACCGGCTCGCCGGCATTGGCGATCTCGCGGAGGCTGGAGAGGTCCCAGGACCCGGCGGCGATCTCCTCGGCGCGCTCGTTGACCAGCGCGAAGGCGAAGTTCGGGGCCCAGACGTTGGTGGCCCGGTAGCGCTCGATCCAGTCGAGCCACTGGATCGGGTCGGCGAGGAAGTGGTGAATCTTCGCGTTGACGTGCATGCACTGGAGGAACACGTCGCGGACGTTGTAGTAGGCGACCGTGACGTGGTCGAAGGGCATCCAGATGAGGCTGACGTCGTCGGCGGTCAGGCCGCAGTGCTGGATGACGGCGAGCTCGCGGGCGACCACGCTGGCGTGGGTGTGCTGGACGCACTTGGGGACACCGGTGCTGCCCGAGGTGAGCAGGTTGAGCACCGGGGATCCGGCGGTGGCCGGGAACCAGTCGCGGTCGGGCTCGTGGGCGGCGAGCTCCTCGACGGTCAGGATGCGGACGTCCGGCTCGCCCCACAGCTCGCGTACGCCGGCCAGCTCGCCCGCGGTGGCCGAGTCGGTGACCAGCACCGGGCGGCCGAGCAGGTTCCAGGCGCCCCGCAGCTTGCGGTTGACCTCGTTCGCGGAGGTGTAGGAGGTGGCCACGGCGACCGGGGTCGGCACGAAGCCGCCGAGCACACAGGCCCAGAACGCGGTCAGGTAGCCGCGGTTGTCGTCGAAGACGAAGAGCGCGGCGTCGCCCGGCTGCAGGCCCGCGGCACGGAAGCCGGCGAGCACCCGCTCGGCCGCGGCGAGCAGCTCGGCGTACGTCTGGAAGACGTCCTCCTCGCCGGCCCGGAGGTAGACGGTGCCCTTGTCCGGGGCCTGCTCGGCCGCCGCGCGCAGGGCCTCCTGCAGGGTGGCCGGCGTACCGGGGCGCACGATGAGGTCCCCGCCGTAGAGGTCGGAGGCCGGGCCGGCCGGCTCGTCCGCCGCGGGCGCCACGGGCACCTCGGCGGCAGCGGGGGCGGCGGGGGCCGCGGGGGCGGCGGGGGTTGTCGGAGCCGCGGCCTCCGTCGCCGGCTGTGCCGCCGCCGGGTCGGCGGCCCGCACCTTGCGGGCGACGGCGACCGCGTCGAAGACTCCGGGAACTTCCTTGGCCGCGACCGTGATGGCGTCGAGTGCGCCGTCGCCGAGCAGGTCGGGGGCGGTCATGCGGTCCTCCCGGAGGTTGCGGGGTTCAGAATCCTGCGGCTGATGACCGAGACCACCTCGGAGGGCTCTTCCAGGAAGTAGAAGTGGCCGCCGGGGTAGAGCTCCGTCTCGAAGGGGGCTGTGGTGAAGTCCCGCCAGCGCTCGACGTGTTCCAGGGGCGCGCGCGGGTCGGACTTGCCGGTGAGCGCGGTGATCGGGATGTCCAGCGGGGTGTCGGAGGCCGACTCGTGCCGCTCCCAGAGGGCGAAGTCCGCGCGGAGGGTGAAGAGGAGGGACTCCATGACGTCCTCGTCCTCGGCGATCTCGGGGTCGAGCCCGCCGAGCGCGACGATCTCGGCCGCGAGGTCCTCGTCGGAGAGGTCGTGCAGCTGCCGCAGGCCGCTCTCCCCCGGTGCCGGCTGCGCGGAGAGGAACAGCTGCTCCGGTCCCCGGCTGCCGCGCGCCCGCAGGGCCTTGGTGAGCTCATAGGCGAGCGAGGCGCCACCGGAGTGCCCGAAGAAGGAGAACGGGCCGTCGAACACCGGGCGCAGCGCCTGGCCGAGCACCGCAACGAGCGGAGCGACCTCGGTGAAGGGGTCCTCGGCGATACGGTTCTGCCGGCCGGGCAGCTGAACGGCAACCAGCTCGATCTCCGGCGGGAGCAGCCCGACCCACTCGGCATAGGCAGCCGCACCGGCGCCCGCATGCGGGAAACAGATCAGCCGATGGGTCGGTTCCGGGCGCTTTGCACGCCAGATGTAGGGGGTTTCGGGGACCAGTTCCTGGCTTTCCAACGGCAGCATGTGCTGGCTACTCCTCGCTCCGGCGAAGGTTTCTGTACGGGAAGACGGCGGTTCGGCACACCGGCGCGGGTCTCACCACGGCGCACGGGCGTCATCGAATTCCGTGATCTGATGGATCGACAGCAAGGCTGTCCGAATGAACCTTACGCTCCCCCCTGGCGCGAAGTCGTCGTGCACGTCCGGTAATCGGCTCCCTCACGACGCCCAACACCCTCATGTGTCCGCGCCATCCGAGTCAAGCGATATCGGCTCCGCCCGCACGGCCCGGTACTCGGCGTCCCGTCGACAGGACAGTTCCGGACAGACGCCGCCGGGAGGTCCCGGACCGCCGCGTGGACACCGGCGGATTCCCGGGCTTATCTCATGGGAAGTCAATGCGGATCTGCGAGGGTATTTCGATGGAGTACGGGATTCTGGGACCCGTGGAAGTGCGGGACGGCGGCGTCGACATTCCGCTGGACGGGCCCAAGCAGCGAACGGTTCTGGCGGCCCTGCTCATCGCCGAGGGCTCTTTCCTGCCCGATTCGGAACTGAGCCGCTTTCTGTGGGGGGAACGCCCGCCCCGGACGCTCCACGCGCAGATCTACACCTATGTCTCCCGGATTCGCCGGACCCTCGGTCCGCGGGCGGTCATCAGCCGCCGTCCGAACGGATATCTGATGGAGATCGGCGCCGCCTCTTTCGATCTCGTGGAGTTCCGGAAACTGGCCACGCGCGGCCAGCTGGAACTGATCGCCGGGCGCTACCCGGAGGCCGCCGGACTGCTGCGCGCCGCGCTGGCGCTGTGGCGCGGGCCGGTCCTGGCCAATGTCTCGGAGCAGCTGGCCGCCACCGAGGGCCCGCCGATCGAGGAGGCCCGGATCTCCGCGCTGGCGAGCCGGATCGAGGCGGACCTCGCGGTCGGGATGCACCTCCAGGTGCTGCCGGAGCTGACCCGGCTGATCGACCGGCACCCTCTGCATGAACGTTTCCGCGCCCAGCTGATGACCGCGCTCTACCGGTGCGACCGGCAGGCCGAGGCCCTGGCGCTCTACGACAGCAGCAGACGGCGGCTCGCCACGGATCTCGGCCTCGAGCCGGGGCCGCTGCTGCGCGAGGTGCACCAGGCCATCCTCAGCGCCGACCCCGCCCTGCACCGCCCGGCGGCCCTGCGGCACTGAGCCTCCGCCCCCTCCCGGGGGGGGTGAGGGGGCGGAGGGGGAGCGCTCAGGCCGGAACGCCCAGCTGGGCGAAGTACTCGTACTGGCTCGGCAGCGTGTCGACCAGCGCCCGGGCGGTGTCCCGGACCTCGGCGAACTGCCGGCGGGCCGCCTCGTCGTCGGCCAGGGACACGGCCGGCGAGGGCCGCAGCGGCATGGCCCCGGTGCCCAGCAGGATGCAGGCGTACGAGTCCGGGGTCAGCCCGGGCCCGGCCGCGGGCCCGCCGGCCGCGCCCGCGCCCCCGCCCGTGTCCGTACCCCCGCCCGCGCCCCCGGCCGCGTCCGGCATCCGCACCCGCCACCGCTCGATGCGCTCGGCGAGCGCCCGCGGCAGGGTCTGGGTCTTGGTGTCCCGCCAGTACTGCGAGTCCTCCCGCGCGGCCCCCTGGTAGTGCAGGGCCAGGAAGTCCCGGGCATCGTCCATCACCCGGGCCACCGAGGCGTTGAAGGCCGCGGCCCCCTCGGACGGCCCGCCGGCACCGGGGAAGTTCCGCACCAGCTCGGCGACCGCGTGGTGCACGAAGGAGGCCTCGGAACAGGCCAGCGGCTCGACGAAGCCGGCCGAGGCACCGACCGCCACGCAGTTGTTCTTCCACGCCTGCCGGCTGCGGCCGACCCGCAGGGTGCCGTGGGCGGCCTCCACCCCGGCCGCCTCCGGGCCGACCGCGGCGCGCAGGGTGCGCTCGGCCTCCTCGGGGCTGCAGTAGTCCCGGGCGTAGACGTAGCCCACACCCAGCCGGCTGACCAGCGGAATCGTCCAGATCCAGCCCGCGCTCCGGGCCGTGGCCGTGGTGTACGGGGCGATCCCGCGGGCCCGCATGTCGGCAGGCACACGGAGTGCGACCACGCTGTCGTTGGGCAGTGCGCCCTGGTAGGAGACGAAGGGGACGCGCAGCGCCCGGTTGATCAGCAGGCCCTGGAAGCCGGTGCAGTCCACGAACAGGTCGCCGTGGACCTCGCCGTGCTCCCGGGTGACCAGATGGCCGATCCAGCCGCGCTCGTCCAGCCGTACATCGGTGACCTCACCGGCCAGGTGCCGCACCCCGCGGCCCAGGGCGTGGCCGCGCAGGTACTCGGCGAGCAGGGCCGCGTCCAGGTGGTAGGCGTACGGGAGCTGCCCGCCGACGGCCTCGCCCCGCAGGCCCGGGGGCGGGGAGCCGTCGAGGTGCCGGGGGCTGCGGCCCGCGTCGCACAGCGAGGCCACCACAAAGCAGTCCCGGTCGAAGCGCCCGCTCGGCCCGTTGTGCAGCCACCATTCGGTCAGCGGGAATCCGCCTGCGGACCGGGTCTGCTCGAACGGGTGGTAGAAGTGCTGCCCCGGACGGTTCCAGTCCTGGACACGGACCGCGAGTTTGTACGCGGCATTACAGGCCGGCATCCACTCCTCTTCGGCCAGGCCCAGGAAATCGAAGAACCTCCCGATATCGCTGAAGGTCGTCTCTTCACCGGACAGCGGGCCCGCCGCGCCGGCCTCGGATCCCGATTCGATCAGGGTGACGGAAATCCGGTCGGAGAAGGCGGCTTTGAGATAGGCAGCGGTCATCCAGCCTGCGACTCCACCGCCCACGATCACGACATTTTCGGGGTTCCGCGTACCCACGCCAACACCTCAGTTCATAAGCCCGCTTACGTACGCAACCCAATGTGACATTCGGTTCTACGAAGCATCTATATATGTCCTGTCAGGCTGCTTGGCAGCCCTCTTGCCTGTCCTGTCGACAGGACAGGGAACCGGTGCCACGGGCTGCCGCGAACTGGTCAACGACCGCACGGGGTGGCGATGATGGGGCTGCCCCGGTAACGAAAGTCAGCGCCACGCGCGCGCACGTTCCGATTCACGGACGGAATCCGTTCAACCACTCCGAAGGAAGGGCACACACCCGATGCACTCGACCGAACTCGACGTCCGGGCCTATGAGACGGCGGAGCGGCTTCTCCGGCACAACCGAAAGGAACTCGTCCGCGGTGACAAAGTAACTCCGCGGTGGATTGAAGGCGGCAGCCGCTTCTGGTACACGATCGGCACGGCCGAGGGAAAGCGGTTCGTCCTCGTCGATCCGGAGACCGGCACCAGGGCGCCCGCCTTCGACCACGAGCGCCTGGCCGCCGCCCTGGCCGCCGCCTCGGGCCAGGAAGTGGACGCGGCAGCGCTGCCGTTCCCGGCCATCCAGCCGGTCGCCGACGCGGTCGAGTTCGACGCCTTCGGTGCGCACTGGCGGTGCCGCCTGGACCACTACGCGGTGGAGAAGGCCGAGGGCGGCGCCCCCGGCAACCCGCTCGCCGTCCCCGCCCCCGACCGCAAGCACGCCGTCTACCGGGCCGGTCACGACCTGCGCGCGCAGGAGCTGGACGGCAGCCGCGACTGGGCCCTGACCTCCGACGGCACCGAGGACCACGACTACGGCGCCAACCCCGACTACCTCATGTACTCCACCCTGCTGGGGAAGATCGGGCTGCCGCATCTGCCGCCCGCCGTGGCCTGGTCCCCCGACTCGGCCCGGGTGCTGACCCACCGCACCGGCCAGGCCGGCGTCCGGCGCACCCACCTGGTGCAGGCGGCGCCCGCCGACGGCAGCGCGCCCGGCCTGCTCTCCCCGCGCTTCGCGGTCCCCGGGGACGAGCACATACCGGTCGCCGAGTTCGTCGTGTTCGACATCGCCTCGGGCACCTCCACGGTCGCGCAGGCCGAGCCGGTCGCGATGTCGATGATGTCGCCGGTCTTCCAGAAGTGGGCCTGGTGGGCGGAGGACGGCTCGGCCGTCTACTACCTCTCCCGGACCCGCGACGCCCGGACCCTGGCCCTGCACCGCCTCGACCCGGTCTCCGGCGAGGTCCGCACCCTGGTCACCGAGACCGGCGAGACCCGGGTGGAGCCGGCGCAGCAGCAGCTCCAGCAGCCCCTGGTCCGGGTCCTGACCGGCGGCAACGAGGTGATCTGGTACTCGCAGCGCGACGGCTGGGGCCACCTCTACCTGTACGGGACGGACTCCGCGGAGCCGCTCGCGCAGATCACCTCCGGCCCCTGGGGCGTGCAGGAGATCCTGCGCGTGGACGAGGAGCAGCGGGTCGTGTACTTCACCGCCTCCGGGCTGGTGGAGGAGAACCCGTACCGCCGCACGGTGTGCCGGGCCAACCTGGACGGCACCGGCTTCACCCGGCTGACCGAGGACGATCTCGACCACGCGGTCACCGTCGCACCGGACGCCGGCTGCTTCGTGGACTCGGCCTCGGCCTCCGACACCCCGCCGGTGATCACCGTCCGGGACTGGTCGGGCGAGGTCCTGGTGGAGCTGGAGCGCGCCGACATCACCGGGCTGAAGGCGACCGGCTGGACCGCGCCCGAACCCTTCACGGTCACCTCGGCCGACGGCACCATCGACATCCACGGCCTGCTCTACAAGCCGCACGGCTTCGACCCCGCGCGCCGCTACCCGGTCATCGACACCCCGTACGGCCTCCCGACCGCGACCCGGGTGAGCCCCTCCTTCGACCCGGGCTACTACGGCTACGACGCCGAGGTGCTGGCCGCGCTGGGCTTCGTCGTGATCGCGGTGGACGGCCAGGGCTCGCCGGGCCGGAGCAAGGCGTTCCACGACGCCTCGTACGGCAACCTGGGCGACGCCACGGGCCTGCCGGACCATGTGGCGGCGATCCGCGAACTGGCGGAGACCCGGCCCTGGATGGACCTGGACCGGGTGGGCGTCACCGGTATGTCCTCCGGCGGCTACGCGGCGGTCCGGGCGATGCTCCGGTACCCGGAGCTGTTCAAGGCCGGAGTCGCCGAGTCCGGCATGCACGACTTCCGGCTGCTGGAGCCGGGCCTCGGCGAGGGCTACCACGGCCCGGTCGGCGAGGCGGACTACACGGCCACCTCGAACGCGGAGCTCGCGGACCGCCTGGCCGGCAAGCTCCTGCTGATCCACGGCGGCCTGGACGACCGGGTCTCCCCGCAGCTGACGCTCCGGCTCGCGGAGCGGCTGGTGCAGCACGGCAAGGACTTCGACCTGGTGATCGTGCCGGACGCCGACCACATCTACTTCGGCTACGAGCACTATGTGACCCAGCGCCGCTGGGACTTCCTGGTCCGCAACCTGCTGGGCGCCGAGCCCCCGGCGGGCTTCCGGCTGCCGCCGGTCCCGATCGACATGGAGGCGCTGGCGGAGCTCTTCGGCTGAGCCCGCTCCCCCCTGTACGACGAAAGGTGCCCCCGGCCTGGATCCCCAGGCCGGGGGCACCTTTCGTGATGCGTCCCCGGTTCAGTCGACGAGCGCCCCGAGCGCCTCCTCGGTCCGCTCCAGCCACGCCGAGGCGCCGACCGCGGTGAACCGCTCCTTGGCGGTGAGCAGATGGCCGCGGGCCTTCACCGGTTCGCCGCGGCGCTGCCACACCTCGGCGAGCGCCAGCCCGATCCGGCCGGCCACCAGCGGGCCCTTGTTCTCCTCGGCGATCTCCCAGGCGTCCGCGAGGGTGGACTCCGCCGGTTCCAGGGCGCCCGTGGCCAGCCGGGTCTCACCCAGACCGAGCAGGGCATAGGCCAGTCCGATCATGTCGGACTTCTCCTTCACGATCCGCACGGTCCGCAGGAAGGACTGCTCGGCCTCCGGCAGCTGTTCCAGCGCCAGCTGCACCCGGCCCAGCCGGTGCAGGGCCTGAGCCAGGTTGCGGGTGACCTCCGTCGTGCTGCTCTCCTCGATCCGGACCGCGCCCTCTGCGTACTCCATCGCCTGGTCCAGCCGCCCTCGGTCGACCTCGATGTCGGCCATGTTGTGCAGGGTGTGCCCCTCGCCCAGCCGGTCCCCGAGCTCCCGGAAGAGCGACAGGGCCTCGAGGTAGCGGGTCATGGCGAGGTCCAGGTCCCCCCGGTTGCGGTCGACCATGGCCAGGCAGCGCAGGCTCATCGCCCGGCCGTTCGGGTCGTCGGCCTCCGTGTAGTACCGGAGCGCCGCCGTGAAGTGCGGGGCGGCGGCGTCCATGCTGCCCATCATCTCCAGGGTGCCGAGGTTGTAGTGCATCGCGCCCTGGCCGACCAGGTCTCCGATGGCGTGGGCGGCCTCCAGCGCAACCGTGCAGCAGGTGCGGTACTCACTCCGGTAGTTGCGCATGGCGAAGAACGGGGCGGACACGGCGGTCAGTCCCCAGGCGAGGTCCGACAGCCCCATCCGGGCCGCCTGCCGGACGGAGCCCACCACGGCCGGCCGTTCGGCCTCGAACCACTCCAGGTGCGCGGCGAGCAGCTCCTCCATCAGGTCGGAGTTGAGCCGCCGGCGCTGGAACTGAGCCGGCAGGTCCAGGGCGTTGGGGTCCTCGTGCCGGTACGCCTCCTCGGCGATCGTCAGGAAGGTGCGCAGGACCCGGACGCAGGCCGCCGTCCGGTCGTGTTCCGGCTCCTCCTCCTGGGCGCGTTCGGCCGCGTACAGCCGCAGCAGACCGTTGAACCGGTAGCGCAGCTGGCCGGTGGCATCCATGGTGACCACCTCGAGGAACTGCGCGTCCACCAGGTGTTCGAGGAGCCGCTCGGCGTCCAGGACCTCGTTGTTGAGCAGGGCGGCGGCGACCCAGGCGGTGAAATCGGGTACGTCGAGCAGCCCGAGCCGCCGGAACAGCCGGGCGGACTCCTGCGGCAGGTACCGGTAGCTCAGCGCGAAGCTGGCCCGGATCTGCGACTCGCCCTGGCTGAGCTCGTCCAGCCGGCGGCGCTCGTCGCTGAGCCGCGAGACCAGGAACTTCACCGGCCAGTGCGGCTTGGAGGCCAGCCGGGCCGCGGCGATCCGCAGGGCGAGCGGCAGCCGCTCACACAGTTCGGCCAGCCGGACGGCGTCGGTGCGGGCCGGGCCGATCCTGCGCTCGCCGACGATGGTCGTGAGCAGCTGGACGGCCTCCTCCTCGGACAGCACCCCCAGGTGCACGCGCGCCTGGGACGGCCAGGCCACCAGCTGCTCCATCTGGTCGCGGCTGGTGACCACGACGCAGCAGCGCCCACTGCCGGGCAGCAGCGGGCGGATCTGGGAGTAGCTGCGCGCGTTGTCCAGGACGATCAGCACCCGCCGGTCGGCGAGCAGGCTGCGGTAGAGCGAGATCCGGTCGTCCAGCTCGGTCGGGACCTGCTCCGCGGGCACGCCGAGGGAGCGCAGGAAGCGGCTGAGCACCTCGTGGGTCTTGGTGGGGTCGTGCTGCTCGTCGTATCCGCGCAGGTCGACGAAGAGCTGGCCGTCCGGGAAGTTCTCGGCGACCCGGAACGACCAGCGGGTCACCAGGCCGCTCTTGCCGATGCCCGCGGCACCGGTGATCAGTCCGATGGTGGAGCTGCGGTCATCGCTGCCGCCCGCAACGAGGCTGTCCAGCGCGGCCAGTTCGGTCTCGCGGCCGGTGAACCCGGGGATGTCGGGCGGCAGTTCGGAGGGGACGGCGTACACGGGGGCGGCGGGGCGTTCGGCCGGGGCCTGCACCACCGCCGCGAGCGAGGGGTCGTCGCGCAGGATGGCGTCGTGCAGTTCCTGGAGGTCGGGGCCCGGCTCGATACCGAGTTCGTCGATCAGGTGCCGGCGTGCGTCACGGAAGGACTCCATGGCGTCGGCGCGGCGGCCCGACCGGTACTGGGCGAGCATCAGGTGGTGCCGGATGCGCTCGCGGAGGGGGTGTTCGCGGACCATCGCGGCCAGTTCGGGGATGAGTTCCTGGTGCTGGCCGAGCTCGAGGTGGACGAGGGTGGAGTCGTCGTAGGCGTTGAGCCGGTGCTCTTCCAGCCGGTCGGTCTCGTCGTCGATGACCTGTCCGCCCACGCCGGCGAAAGCGGAGCCGCGCCAGAGTGCGAGCGCCTGGGCGTAGTGGTGTGCCGCTTCCTGGAGCCGGCCGTCCCTGGTGTGCTGTTCGGCGGACTGGACGAGCCCGGCGAATTCCAGGGAATCGATGCGGTGGCCCTCGGTTTTGAGGAGATAGCCCGGATGGGCGGTGACGATGACATCGTCCGCGACGCCCGCGGCTTTGAAGATTTTGCGAAGGGCCGCGACGCAGATGGCGACCTGGGTCCGTGCCGTGGTCGGCGGGTTCATGTTCCAGACCGTCTCGACCATGGTGTCCACGGAGACGACGCGGCCGGGAGTGAGCAACAGCAGCGCGAGGATGGTGCGCTGGCGTGCTCCACCGAGCGATATGTCCTGGTCTCCCGCGGTCACTTCCAGTGGTCCCAAGACCTTGAAGCTGAGCTGTGCCCCCACCTCGCCCCCCGTCCATTGATCCCTGTTGTTCGGCGGCTCCCAATGTAGGTCACCAGCAGGGAAGTTCCGGTCCGGAACAGGGGCGGGAAGTCACCTTCGGGGGTGCCCGTTCGGGAGGTCGACGGGCTGCCTGAACCGGAACGGAGACGAGTCCTCGAACATTCCGGCGGCGGGTGGTGGAACGGTGCGTCAGGCGGAGGGACCGGCGGGCTTCGGCGCGACCGGCCACGGAGCCAGGTTGGCCAGGATGACCTCGCCGCCGGCGGAGGACTTCGGCGCCACCGGCCACGGAGCCTGGTTCGCCTCGGTGGTGGTCGAGCCGGAGGAGGCGAATATCGCGGCGCCCGCGGCCAGCGCGACGGTGAGGGTCTTGGCGGTGTTCTTCACGGTGGCGTTCAGCATGTCCGTCTCCTTCTCGGTGTGCCGCTGTGGTCTCTGACCTGCGGCTTCTTCCTTCTGCCGAGAAAATTACGGAGGCGCTCTTTCGGGCTGTTATCGCTTCGGCACCGGCCTTCGATAACGGCGATAACGGCGATATCGAGGGAGGGATAACCCACCCTGGGACGGAGGATTTCCTGCTACCCGGTCACCCCCGCCGAGTCGAAGACTTGTGGCAGCGGCAGATGCACTGCCGCAGCAGTACGGGAGGTGAAACCCGGAATGACGCCCATCCACGCAGCCGGCACCTTGCTGGCTCCCGCAGAAGGTGCCGCCGACACACCGCAGGCCATCGCCGAGTGCCACATCTGGTCCCTGCGCCCGCTGTCCAGCCCGCAGTCCTGGTACGGGCTCCTCGACAGCGCGGAGCTCACCCGCGCCGCGTCCTTCGCCCACGAGCTCGACCTCGCCCGGTTCGTCACCGGCCGGACCCTGGCCAAGACGGCCCTCGCCAGCCTGGTGGGCACCGGCCCGGAGGCGATCGGCTTCCGTACCCGGTGCCCCGGATGCGGCGGGGCCCACGGCAAGCCGCAGGCGGTCGGGGCCGGGGCGGGGTGGGAGCTGTCCATCACGCACTCCGGGGACATCGTGGCGGTGGCCATCGCCCGCGGCAGACCGCTGGGAGTCGATGTCGAACGCTTCGAGCACTGGGGCGGCCCAGGACTACCACCCGAGTACGACCTGGTGCTGACACCAGCCGAGCGGGCAGCCGTCGAGCGGCTGCCCGAGCGGGAGCGGGCACGGGCCGGACTGACCTACTGGACGCGCAAGGAAGCCGTCCTGAAGGCGACCGGCGAGGGGCTCAACACCCCGATGACCGACTTCACGCTTTCCGGGTCCGACGAGCCGCCGGCCCTGGTGCGCTGGCACGGCCCGGAGGCCGCCGGACGCCCGGTGCCGGCGCTGGCCGACCTCGCCCTGGGCGGGGAGTACGCCGGGGCGGTGGCGGTGCTCGGGGCCCGTTCGGTACTGACCACGCTGCACAGCGGCCCGGACCTGATCGCCCGGACCCGGCCGGTGCCGGGCCGGCGGCCCGCGGAGCCGGTACGGGTGCTCTCCACGGAGCAGGCGCTGCCGGGCCGGACCGCGCAGGCCCGTTCGCCGGCGGGGCCGCCGTTCTGAGCGCCCGGGCCGAGGGGGAGCCGCGCGACCACCGGCCGCGCGGGCCCCGGCCCCAACCCAGGAGCCCACCATCCGGCAGGAGCCGGCCCACGTCCCGAAAGGCCCGTCACCATGACCACCCTGACCCCGACCCGACCAGTCCCGCTCGCCCTGTTCCGCTCGATGATGAGCGCCTTCCCCTCCGGCGTCTCCGTGATCACCACATACGACCGGGAGGGCATACCGCGCGGGCTGACGGCCTCGTCCCTGGCGAGCGTGACCGCCGAACCGCCGACCGTGTCGGTCTGCCTCACCACGGCCGGGGAGACCCTGCAGGCCCTGCGCGAGCACGGCTCCTTCGCCGTGAACCTGCTGCACACCGGGGGCCGCCGGGCGGCCGGGGTGTTCGCCACCCCGAACATCGACCGGTTCGCCGAGGTGGACTGGCGCCCCTCCCCCGGGCTCGGTCTGCCGTGGCTGGTCGAGGACGCGTTCGTGACCGCCGAGTGCGAGGTGGCCGGGATGCTGGAGATCGGCTCCCACACCCTCGTCCTGGGCACGCTCGTCGAGGTGGCCCAGGAATCCGGGACGCCCCTGCTCTACGGCGGGCGGGAGTTCGCGGACTGGCCGGGCGGCGACATGCCGGGCCGGGCACCCCTGATATGACCCGGCGCGCCGAGGGCTCTGCGGGTACGCCGGCGACGGCGGTGTCCGGACCCTGCGGGAGATCCCCACCAGGTCCGGCCCGCGTCCTCCCCGGCTCCGGTCGCGGGCGGCGGTGTGATGCGGGCCGGCCCGGAAGACAGCGGTACCCGGCGAAAAACAGCGGTACCCGGCGGGGGATCCCCGCCGGGTACCGGTCACGGTGTCGTGCTGCGACGGCCTACCGGCCGCTCCACGCGGGCACGCCCGTCATGGCCTCGATATCGCGTGACAGCCGCTCCAGGAACGGAGCGGGGTTCTCGTGGAGGAAGAAGTGCCCTCCGGGGAAGCGGACCAGCTCCCGGCCGCCGACGGTCTCCTCGCCGTCCCAGGGCCAGGCGTCGGCCTCGCCGACCAGCGGGTCCTTCTCACCCGTGTAGACGCGCAGTTCGCACGGCAGCGGGGATTCCCGGCGCGGCCGGTGCCGGGCGAGTATCTCCATGTCGGCGCGGAGCACGGGCAGGTAGAAGTCCAGGAACTCCGGATTGCGCCGGAGCTCCGGCGGCAGGCTCTCGGACTGGTCGAGCAGGGTCAGCAGTTCCTCCTCGCTGCTGTCCGCGCCGGCCTTCCAGCGGTCCGGAGCAGGCCGGGAGGGCGCGGGTGAGGCCACCGACACCAGGCCCCGGACGGGCCGTCCGCTGTAGTGGCGCAGCGTGCGGCACAGCTCCCAGCCGATCACCGCGCCCATGCTGTGGCCGAGGACGACGGTCGGCAGGGCCGGGTCCGGGAGGGTTTCGAGGGCGGTGACGATCCCGTCCACCACTTCCGCCATGCGGGTCAGAGGTTCCTCGGTGAGGCGGCTCCCGTGACCCGGGAGTTCGACGGCGAGGACCTCGGTGCCGGTGGGCAGTGAGGCGGCCCAGTCCCGGTACAGGTGGGCGGCTCCGCCGGCCGGCGGCAGGCACAGCAGCCTCCGGCGGGCGGTGGCCCGGGTGGTGCGAGGGGCGTACGAGGTCTTCAGCCAGTCGGCTGGGCCCGCGGGCGGACTGCCGTACATCTGTGGTGCTCCCTACTTCCTCGTGGTGGTCCCGGCCGGAGGGGCCGGGCCGTCGGTCTTCAGGGTGACCGGCTGCCCGGGGCGGCCTGTCACCGGGTCACCCGGTCACCACCGGTTCGAGTTCGAGGCGGTGGGCGCTCAGCCACGCGTGGTAGGGCAGTTGGTCGGCGTACAGCTCGGCCAGGTGCGGATCGCCGAGCACCAGCTCGGTGAGGCTGCCGGTGCCGGCCGGCAGCCACTCCTCCTCCATGGTCCACCGGCCGGGTCCGGCGGCCGGCGGCAGCCCCGTGTGCATGGCGTACGAGGCGGCCACCTCCGCGGGCCGCACCGGCAGGTCGGCGGCGTCCAGCACCACCGGAACGGCGCCGGAGGCCATCCGGGCCAGCTCGAAGATCTCCCAGCAGTTGCCGAAGCCGATCGCTTCGGAGGTGCTCTCCCGTCCGCCGGCCCGGTGTGCGGCGATGACCTCGGCCGGGTCGCGGATGAGGAAGGTGTGCTGGATGCGCGAGGTGAAGCGGGTGTCCATGAGCAGGTCGGGGTGGCGGAGGGCGGTGCTGTCGGTGAAGAGGACCGGCCGGGCACCGGGCCGCTCGGCCCGTTCCAGTACGGATTCGAGCAGCGCGGTCGCGGTGCCGTACAGGCGGCCCTCGTGGCTGTACCTCCCGGTGAGCGCGAGCTTGGTGAACGGCTCGTGCAGCACGGTGAGGTCGCCGCGGTCGATCATCATCCGCTCGAAGCCGGTGGCCCGGCAGCCCGGCGGGCTCCACAGGGCGATCACCTGGAGACGATCGTGCATTAAATGGATCATGGAAGGTGGCTCCCTGTCATGCCGCGCCCGCAACACCGCCGGCCGGCCGGTCCGAGTCCAGGGCCCGGCGCAGGCTCATCGGGCGCATGTCGGTCCAGTTCTCCTCGATCCAGGCGAGGCAGTCCTCCTTGGAGGCGGGGTCGCCGACCGACTGCCAGCCCGCCGGAATCTGCTGGTCACCCGGCCAGATCGAATACTGGTCCTCGTCGTTCACCACGATCCAGTAGGACTCGGCGGCGGCACTGGCCATGATCGCTTCTCCACGCGGGTCTCGGGGATATCCGAATTCGAACGGCGGCGCCGGAGCGCTGCCTTTCCACTCTCCAAACAACCAGCCGAAGGCTGCTGCGGACAACCGCCCGACCCCTGCGCACGGGGAACTTTGTCACCTCGGAGCACCGGGGCCCAGGGAATGTGTCAGCTCGTCCGCGGGCGGGCACCACCGCAGCTCACAGGGGGTTTCGCGGGTTCGGGAATCCTCGGCGAATTCAGTTGGCAACTAGCTGACATAAACCCCCCACACCGCATGCCCATGGCAACGATCACGGTTAGATTCGCCTCCCACCAATACAACAGGGCGCGGCTCTGCGAGAGGGGGCCCGATGGATCTGAGAACGAGGATGACCAGCAATCCCGCGAGACAGCTCGCCGCCGAAGGGGTGTCCCTCTGGCTGGACGGCGTGAACCGCCGTCAGGTGTCCTCCGGCGTCCTGGACCGGCTGGTCCGCGAGCTCGGCGTCACCGGTGCCACGTTCTCCTTCGGCGGCCTCACCGGCCCGGTCCACGGCTCCGCATACCGGGACCGGCTGGCCGATCTGGCGGCCTTCGGGGCCGGCCCGGAGGAGGCCGCCCGGGTTCTCGCCGCCGACGATCTGCGGGCGGTCTGCGATGCCCTGGACCCGGTGTGGCGGACCGGCCGGGGCACCGAGGGGCTGGTGTGCGCGGGGGTCGGCCAGACGCTGGATCCGGCCGCCGCGGTGGCCGAGGCCCGCTGGCTGCACTGGATCGTGGACCGCCCCAATCTGCTGGTGCAGTTCCCCGCCGACCGGGTGGGCCTGGCCGCCCTGAGCCGCTGCCTGGCGGAGGGCATCGGGGCCGCCGCCGGACCGGTCTTCACGGACCGCGGGTACCGGGAGGTGCTGACGGCCTGGTTCGACGGGCTGGAGGCGGCCCTCGCGGCGGGCCGCCCGCTGGACGGCCTCTCCTCCGCGATCCGGGTTCCGGTGGGCGCGGTGGATGCGGAGGTACTGGCGGCGCTGCCGGCCGGCACCCGGCCGGACGGGGTCGCGCAGGCGGTGTGCCGGCAGGCCGGTATCGCCGTGGCCCGGCTGGCCTTCACCGTCCACGAGCGGCTGTTCGAGGATCCGCGCTGGCCCCGGCTGGCCCGGGCCGGTGCCGTGCCGCCGCGGCTGGCGCTGGCGCTCGACGGGGCCTCGGTACCGGCCTCCGTGGGCGGGCTGGTGGCGGCCGGCACGGTGCACGTACTGACCGAGGACGGCCTGGAGCGGCTGGCCGAGGCGACCCTGCTGATGGAGGGCGACACCCTCTCCGGGCGCCATCTGAGCGCCCGGGACGATCTGGACCGGATCGAGGAACTGGGCGTTCGCTGGCCCGAGTTGGTGCGGAGCATGGAGGCGGCGGCACCGCCCCGGCAGTACTGGGAGTGGCGGGCGCTGGTGGCCGCGGTGGGCCGCGCACTGGCCGGCCCGGAGGGCAGGTGACCCCTGACGGCGGGTGGACCCTGACGGCGGGTGACCCCGGCCGGAGGTGCCCGGCCGGGGTCGGAGCCCCCGTCAGTACTGCGGCGGCCTCAGCCGGAGAGCCCGGAGCCCACCGGCAGCTCGGCCCGGCCGGGGAATCCCTCCTCGGTCAGCCCCAGCAGCGGGGCGGACTTCACCGCGGTCTCCTCGAACTCGGCGGCCGGGTCGGACAGGGCCACGATCGCCCCGCCGATCCCGTACCGGACCCGGCCGGGGGTGAGCACCAGGGTGCGGATGACGATGGAGAGGTCACAGGCGCCGGAGAGCGAGAAGTAGCCGATGGCACCGGCGTAGATGCCCCGCGGCCCGGCCTCCAGCCGGTCGATGATCTGCATCGTACGGAGCTTGGGGGCGCCCGTCATGGAGCCGCCGGGGAAGGCCGACCGGACGCAGTCCACCGCGCTCAGGCCGGCCCGCAGCCGGGCGGTGACCGTGGACACCAGCTGGTGGACGGTGGCGTAGCTCTCGATCCGGAAGATGTCACCGGCCTCGACGCTGCCGGGCTCGGCACACCGGCCCAGGTCGTTGCGGACCAGGTCGACGATCATCAGGTTCTCGGCGCGGTCCTTCTCGCAGGAGGCCAGCTCCCGGCGGATCTCCAGGTCCTCGGCCGCGGTCCGGCCGCGCGGCCGGGTGCCCTTGATGGGGCGGGACTCGGCGACGCCCTCGGCGTCCACCCGCAGGAACCGCTCGGGCGAGGTGCTGAGCACCTGGGTCCGGCCGAACTGGAGCAGCGCGGCGAACGGGGCCGGGTGACTGCGGCGCAGGGCCCGGTAGGTCTCCCAGGCGTCGGGGCTGCCGTCCGCCTCGGCGAGGTTGGTCAGGCACACCTCGTACGTCTCGCCGGCCGCGATCTCGGCCTGGCACTCCTCGATGAGGTCGAGGTAGGCGGACCGGTCGTGGCGCAGCCGCAGTCCGGTGAGCGGCTCCTGCCGGACCGGCCGGGGCAGCGGCGCGGGCTCGCCGGTCAGTGTGCGGGCGGTCCGGACCAGCCAGTCACGGGCAGCCTCCTCCTCGCCCCCCTCCGCAAGGGCGAGAAGGTAGGTGGTGCCGGTGTGGTGGTCGAGAACGACGGCGCGGTCGGCGAAGACCATGACGGCATCCGGGTCCTCGGCCCGGTGCACGGCCTCGCCCCCGCACTGGGCCTTGAGCTCGTAGCCGAGGTAGCCGACCCAGCCGAGGGCGAAGTCGAAGGGGAGTTGCGGGACTTCGGTCCGGCAGGAGCGCAGGTCGCGGTCGATCCAGTCGAGGAAGTCCTCGGCGACGAGCTGCTCGGGGACCCCGCCGGCCGAGTAGACCGAGACGGTGCCGCTGGTGACATCGGCCTTGGCCACGCGGGAGAGCGGGCCGGCCGCGTTGCCGAGGAAGGAGAACCGCCCGTCGGGGCCGTCGGCCCGGCTGCTGTCGAGCCAGAAGCCGTGCGGGCCGGAGCGGAACAGCCGGTCGTAGACGGCCTCGTCGTCCCAGCGGGTGGTCAGGATGTCGGCGAGCACCCGGAGCCGGCGGACGGGAGTGGCCTCGGCGGCCGTCGCCGGTGCCGTAGCCCCTGCCGGGGCGGCCGGGACCGGGGCGGCCGGGCGCGGCGCGGGCCGGCGACCGCCGTGCTGCACATGCTGCACGTGCCGCCCGTGCGCCGCGTGGTGCTCGACCACCAGCCGCCGGAAGTTGTCGATCAGTTCGTGCCCGTACGTGGTGGCGACCGACTCGGGGTGGAACTGCAGACCCCAGTGCGGCCGGGAGCGGTGGCGCAGGCCCATCACCACGCCGTCCGGGCTCCAGGCGGTGGCCTCCAGCTCGGCGGGCAGGTCGGCGACGGCCAGCGAGTGGTAGCGCACGACGTCGAAGGGGGAGGGCAGTCCGGCGAACAGGCCGCTGCCGTCGTGGATGACCGGGGAGATCCGGCCGTGGCGCGGCTCGGGGGCACGGACCACCCGGCCGCCGTGGGCCCGGGCCATGCCCTGGTGTCCCAGGCAGACGCCGAGCAGCGGCAGATCGCAGTGGTCCAGGATGTCGCGGCAGATGCCGAAGTCGGCCGCCCGGTCGGGGGTCCCCGGTCCCGGGGAGAGCACGACCGCGTCGAAGCCGTCGAGCAGACCCGGTCTCCAGGTCGTCTCGTCGTTGCGCAGGACCACCGGTTCGGTGCCGGTGACCTCGGTGATCTGGTGGAAGAGGTTGTAGGTGAAGCTGTCGTAGTTGTCGACGAGCAGGGTGCGCACGGCAGCAGTCCTCGCGGATGTAGAGGGGCGTAAGAGCTGAGGGCGGTGCGGGGGGTGGTGGGTCACCGGGCGGGCACGATCGCCATGAGGATGTGGTCCACCGGGAGGTCGTTCTCCCTCACCTGGCGGGTGACCAGGGTGAGCAGCTTGCGGCCGGTCTCGGCAGCGAGCTGCCGAAGGAGTTCCATGTCGCCGCGGGAGCTGAAGTGCAGCAGGGCCGAGCCGTTGGGGGTCAGCCACTCGCAGACCTCGGCGAGGTAGCGGCGGTGCACGGAGTAGCCGGGGTCCACATAGGCCTTGTCGTGCTCGGAGGCGTAGCGGTGGCCGGCCGGCGCAAGAACGTAGTTGGAGCTGAAGAAGATCAGGTCGAAACGTTCCTGCCGGTCGAGCCCCGAGAACAGGTCGCTGTGGACGGCCTGGACCCGGGCGGTGACCCCGTGGCGGTGGGCGTTCAGCCGGGCGTTGTCCACGGCGTGCGGGTTGATGTCCGCCGCGACCACCCGCCGGCAGCCGGCCAGGGCGCCCATCACCGAGATCACACCGGTGCCGCAGCCGATCTCCAGCATGGAGCCGGAGCGGGGGGTCTCGACGGTGTCGGTCCAGCCGAGGAAGTCCAGGGCGATGGAGGTGCTGGGCGAGTAGACGGGGGCGAAGACCTCGTCCAGGAGGTCCCAGGTACGGCCCCGGAGCTCGAACTGGCTCGGCCGGTCGGCACGGGTGCGGGACTCGACACTGCGCGCCAGCGAACGCTGGTAGTCGCGTACCTCATGGGTGGGGTAGGCGTGGGCGAGCGCGGTGGCGTCGGAAGCGACAGTGGCCTGGGACATGGTTCCCCCTCCTGGAATGTCACTCGAGAACTGGTCGAGTAGGCGTGCCAGGAAGTCTGCTGCGGGCACGAGCCGATGCAGAAGGTGAGCCCTCCACACAACATGGGCCCCGGGGTGGTGTTCCGGCCACTGCCCCCTCCGCAGAATCGGATCAATGGCTTACAAAAGACCATGCAGACGGAATCTTCAACTCCTCTTTAACCACGGCGTATTGACAATTGACCATGGAGAGTGAGGTCACCTAGATTTCCAGCCAGCGAGGTTGTGCACCCCCCACACGTGAGGAAACAACCCCATGGCATTAGATGCGCAGCCGACGCAGACCGGCATCCTGACTGTTCTGGAACTACTCGCCCGCGAGGCACCGGCCCGGGCCTTCGAGGGCCTCCTCGGCACGGCGGGCCACTCCGACGCGAGCCGCGCCCGGCACGAAGAGCTCGACCGGGCGCTGCGGCTCGCCGCCGACGTACGCGAACAACTGGGCCGCCGGCAGCAGCGGGAGGCCGTGCTCTCCGCCCTGGTGGACACCGCCCACGACCTCACCCTGCCCTACGACCTGGACGCCCTGCTCCGGGTGATCGCCCGCCGAGCGCGACTGCTGCTCAACCTGGACATGGCGTACATCAGCTTCCACGACGAGGAGACGGGCGACAGCTACGTCCGGACCGCGGACGGCCATGCCACCGCGCTGACCGTGGGCTTCCGGGTACCCGGCGGCTCGGGTCTGGGCAGTGCGGTCCGCCACAGCAGCGCCCCCTTCTGGAGCCCGGACTACCTGGCCGACGAGCGCGTCTCGCACCATTCCGTGATCGACGACGTGGTCCGCGCCGAAGGGCTGCGCGCCATCGTCGCCGTACCGCTGCGGCATCGCGGCTCCGCACTGGGCGTGCTCTACGCCGCCGACCGCACCATCCGGCACTTCACCCCCGACGAGATCGCCCTGATGGCCTCGCTGGGCGACCTCGCCTCGGTGGCCATCGAGAAGACCCGGGTGCTCAGCCGGGCCCGGGCCGACATCGCCGACCTGGAGCGCTACACCTCCCAGGCCAAGTCCGACCTGGTCTCGGAGCGCCGGGCCAACGACGCGCACACGCGGATGACGGACCTGCTGCTGGCCGGCGGCGATCTCGGCCAGCTGCTCGCAGTGGCCGCCGAAACCCTGGGCGGCACCGCCGCCGCACTCGACCCCGACGGCCGGGTGCTGTCCGCGACCGGGCCGCTTCCCCCCACGCTGCCCGGCCCGGAGGAGACTGCCAAGGCCGTCCTGGAAACCCATGTGGCCTGCCGGCCGGTGCAGTTCGCCCCGGACCTGTGGCTCGCCCCGGTCGCCGCCGGTACCGAATGCCTGGGCTGCGTCCTGCTGCACACCGCCGATCCGCTCTCCGACAGCGGGCTGCGGCTGCTGCGCCTGACCGCGGGCACCACCGGTGTGCTGATGCTGATGCACCGCAATACGGCGGTGGCCGAAAGCC
The DNA here is from genome assembly GCF_008642295.1 of Streptomyces venezuelae. Lineage (GTDB taxonomy): Bacteria > Actinomycetota > Actinomycetes > Streptomycetales > Streptomycetaceae > Streptomyces > Streptomyces venezuelae_C. The sequence continues at coordinate 2,623,270 of NZ_CP029190.1, forward strand.
AGGTGCGCGAGGAGTTCTTCGAGGACCTGCTGACGGTACCCGGCCGGCCGCCGGCCCAGCTCCGCGACCGGGCCCGCCGGCTCGGCCTCGACGTGGAACGCCCGTACGCCGTGGCGGTCATCCGCCCCGAGGGCGGCTCGCAGGGCCGGGCGGTGGTGTGGGCCTCGTCCTACGCACTGCGGGCCGGCGGCCTCTCCACCGTACGGGGCGGCTGCCTCACCCTGCTGCTGCCCTCCGACAACCCGGGGGCGACCGCCCGCCAGGTGTCCGACGAGCTGTCCCCGCTGCTCGGCCACCCGGTGACGGTGGGTGCGGCCGGGCCCACCACGGGTCTGGCGGACGTCGAACCCGCGCACGCCGAGGCGCTCCGCTGTCTGGGCGCACTCACCGCACTGGGCAGCACCGGCACCACGGCCGCCGCCAACGAACTCGGCTTCCTCGGGCTGCTGCTCGGAGACAACCACAGCGTCGGCGGCTATATCGCCGACACCATCGGTCCGGTCATCGACTACGACAGTCACCGGTTCACCAACCTGGTGCAGACCCTGGAGGCCTATTTCGAGTCCGGCAGCAGCCCCACCCATGCCGCCGAGACCCTGCACGTCCACCCCAACACGGTCTCCCGGCGGCTGGAGCGGATCACCGCCCTGCTGGGCGAGGACTGGCAGGAGCCGGCCCGCGCCCTGGAGGTGCAGCTCGCACTCCGGCTGCACCGCACCCGTGACACCCTCCGGCCGGACGGGCCGGCCCCGGTGACGGGCGAGAACGCTCACGCGGACCGTCTGGGTGCGCCGTAGCCCACCATCGGAAGGCCTGCCACCGGTGGTGCGGCCACCCTGGTGTGTCCTGTCGCCGGGACACCGGCCCGGACACCGGCCGCAGCACGGGCCGCCGCGGCGTGCGTCTCCCCGGCGAGGGCGCACACCGCGTGGGCGGCCGAGGCCAGGGTGACGTGCCGGTGCCAGCCGGGGAAGGACCGTCCCTCGAAGTCCCGCATGCCGACCCGCTCGGAGATCCCGGCGAAGTCCCGGTCCACCCGGCGGGACAGCTCGGCCAGCCGCAGCAGCCCGGCCGGCGGCGCCGAGACCAGGTCGGTCAGCAGGATCCGGTCGGGGCGGCGACGCGGATCGCTCCATTCCGCAAGCAGCATCAGGGGCCGCGCCGCGCCGCCCGCGCGGGTGGCCGTCTCCACCCGCACCGCCGCCGTGAAGGCCGTCCGCACCGAGCCGTCGACCCCGTCGGGGTAGCGGACCGGGCGGCGCAGCATCCGGGCCGCTTCCATCACCGTGCCGGCCCGGTTCCGGGTGCGGCCGATGCCCGGCAGGTGCGGGTCGATCACGGTCACCGGGGTGCTCCCGCCGATCCGCATCACGAACGGCAGCCCGGCCGCCGCGAACTGCTGCGGGAGCTCCTCGGCCCCGCCCTGCACCGCGTCCAGCACCACGGGCAGCCGGCGCAGCGTCCCCGGACCGGCGAGGTCCAGTACGGACCGGGCCGCGCAGTCGGCGAGGGTGCTCTCGGCGGGCAGGTGCAGCGACCAGCCGACCGGCGCGGTGACCTCGTCGCCGACGGCCCAGGCGCCGAACGCCTGCTGCCCGTTGACCATCTGGCCCAGCCGGGCGTCGAACCGGCGCTCCACCCCGACCGTGTGCGCCCCCGACTTGGGGATCACCATCGGCTTGACCACCCAGGCCCGGAGTCCGGCCGTCCGGTCCAGGTAGACGGCCAGCGCCTCCCGTACCGACTGCCAGTCCCAGGTCGAGCAGCTGATGAAGTGGTGCAGGCTCTGCTCCCCGGCCGCCATGCCGGCGTGCGCGGCGATGCTGCGCATGGACTTCCGGCCGGGCGCGGTCAGCAGGCCCCGGACGTACAGTTCGGCCTTGCGCCGCTGGTCGGCGCGCGGCAGCGTGTCGAAGACCGCGGCGCACAGGTGACCGACCGCGTCCACCGCTCCCGCCCCCGCACCGTGCGGCCGTGTGCGTCGCTCCGCCAGTCGCGAGCTGCCCATGCCCCCGCCTCTTCCCTCGTCCGCCAGGTCACTTCCAGCTTGGCTTCCGGACCCCTTGTGCACGAGGGCCGCCGGTCACACACCCTCACCCGAGGGGTGGTGACGTCGTCACCACCACCCGGTGAAGGAGCCGGTCGTCGGGGGTCCGGCAGAGCGGAATTGTGTGGGCGGGCCACACCGGCCCGGCTCCGGAGGTCCGGCTCCCCGACGCCCCGGCCGCCCGGCGGCAGGTCCACGCGGCGCCATCGCGCGGGCCGCGCATCCGGAACCGGCCCGAGGCCCGCGCCCCCCCCGGCCCGCCGGGGGCCCGGCGGGGCATCGGCCGGGCGCCGGCCATCGCACCGCGCAGGGCGCGCGACCGTTCGGCACCCCGGCCCCGGGCCGCCACGGGCTGCCCCAGGCGCCGGCCGGACGACGGCCGGACCGCGGTCGGCGGCCGGACCGCGGCCATCGCGCCACCCCGGGCGGCGGGCCCGGTTCGGCACCCCGGCCCGCCCCGTGCGCCGGCCGGGGCGCAGCCGGACCACGGCCGGACCACGGCCGGACCACGGCCGGACCACGGCCGGACCACGGCCGGACCACGGCCGGACCGCGGCCATCGCGCCACCCCGGGCGGCGGGCCCGGTTCGGCACCCCAGCCCGCCCCGGGCGACGGCCGGAGCGCAGCCGGACAACGGCCGGACGACGGCCGGACCCAGCCGGACCGCGGCCGGACCGCGGCCATCGGCACCAGCCACGAGACCGGCTGCGGATGCCGCCCGGGCGCCGGCCTCTCGTACTCTCATCGGGTGACCGCGTACGTGAACCCACTTGGCGGGGCCCGCCCCGCGACCGGCGCGCGCCCCACCGGCACCGCCGTGGCCGTGTGGTCCCTGGACACCACGCTCCCCGTGGTGGGCGGGCACCCGGTGGACGAGGCCGCGGCCGTACTGGACGCGGCCGAGCGCGAGCGGGCCGGCCGGCTGGTCCGGCCGGGCCACCGGCAGCGCTACCTGGCCTCGCACCTCGGCCTGCGCATCCTGCTGGGCCGCTATCTGGACCTGCCGCCGGAGGAGGTCCCGCTGGCCCGGGAGGCCTGCCACGGCTGCGGCGACCCGCACGGCCGCCCGGTGGTCGCCGGAGGCGGCGTGCACTTCTCCCTCTCGCACAGCGCGGACGCCGCCTACCTCGCCTTCTCGGGGGTACCGGTCGGCGTCGACGTGGAGTCCATGCCGACGCCCACCGCCGTGGCCGACGTCCTGAACGCCCTGCACCCGTGGGAGACCGCGGAGCTGTCGGCCCTGCCCGAACCGGACCGGCCGGCCGCCCTCGCCCGGATCTGGTCCCGCAAGGAGGCCTGCCTCAAGGCCACCGGCGCGGGCCTGACCGCCGGGCTGGCCGAACCCTACGTCGGCTCGGGCCCGGTGCCGGCCGCGGTCGCCGGCTGGACGCTGACCGACCTGCCGGCCCCCGCCGGCTACGCGGCGGCCCTGGCCGTGACCGCCGTGACCGCAGCCGGCCCCGGCGGCCCGGCCGGACCCGCCGGCCCGGAACACCGGTAGCGCGCCCACCGGGAGGGCGTGTCGTGCGGCCACTCGGCGCACCCTCGGTGCGCCCCGGGCGGCCCTCGTCCAGCATCGCCGCATGACCGCACTTTCCGTACTGCTCCCGGCCGCAGCCCTGTTGACGGCCGTGGCCCTGCCCGCCCCGCCGCCCGCCGGCACGGCTCCCGCCCCCGGTCCCGCATCGGCTCCCGCCCCGGTTCCCGCCACCGCACCCGACGCACCGGCCGCCCCGTACGTGGTCGTCCTCAAGGACGCCGCCCCGCGCGCCCTCACCCGCTCCCTGGCCGCCGAGGCGGCCGAGGCCGGCGACGAGGTCGGCCCGGTCTTCGGCGCCGCACTGCACGGTTTCGCCGTACGCACCACCCCGGCCCGGGCCGCCGCCTACGCCGCCGACCCCCGCGTGGAACGGGTCGAGCCCGACATCCGGTTCCGGATCAGCGACACCCAGCAGGCGGCCCCCTGGCAACTGGACCGGGTCGACCAGCCCGATCTCCCGCTCGACGGCTCGTACACGTACGGCACCACGGGCGCGGGCGTGACGGTGTACGTCCTGGACACCGGGATCAACACCGACCACCGGGAGTTCGGGGGCCGGGCCGTACACGGCGCCAACGCGGTGCGCGAGGAGGGGCCCGAGGACTGCAACGGCCACGGCTCGCACGTCGCGGCGACCGCGGGCGGTGCCACGTACGGGGTGGCCAAGGGCGTACGCCTGGTGTCGGTGAAGGTGGCCGACTGCAAGGGCTACGGCAGCCTCTCCGGGATCCTCTCGGGCATCGACTGGATGGTGCGCCACCATGCCGCCGCCCGCCCGGCCGGCCCCGCAGTGGCCAATATGAGCATGGGCGGCGGCCGGAGCTTCGGCATGGACAGCGCCGTACGCCGGGCCGTGGCCCGGGGCATCACCTTCACGGCCGCCGCGGGCAACGAGGGCCTGGACGCCTGCACCTCCTCCCCCGGCTCGGTCCCCGAGGCGCTGACGGTCGGCGCCACGGACTCCGGCGACCGGCGGGCCGGGTTCTCCAACCACGGCTCCTGCGTGGACGTGTTCGCGCCAGGGGTGGGCATCACCTCGGCATGGTCCGGCGGCCGGGAGACGGTCCGCACCATGTCCGGCACCTCCATGGCCGCCCCGCAGGCGGCGGGGGCCGCCGCGCTGGTCCTGGCCCGGCAGCCCGCGGCCACTGTGGCGCAGGTCGCGGCGGAGCTCGTACGGTCCTCGGTGCCGGACCGGATCGGCGGACTGCCGGCCGGTACCGCGAACCGGCTGCTCCAGGTCCCGGCGGAGCACGCGACCCTGCCGGCCTTCCCCCAGTAGCACCCCGGCCCAACGACTCGTCCTGATGGGACATCAATTTCTGTGTGCTTCGGGCGAAAGCAAGCCATTGACTTCTCATGGCGGCAAAGCGTCAATGTCGGCCACCGCACCGGCTCGGTCTCCCCCGCACAGCGGGTCGGGGGAGGGTTCGTCATGACGAAGGAGTCGCGACCCAGTGAGTACCGGAACCTTTCGACGAAGAGTGCTGGCCGGGGCGGGAGCCCTCTCCCTGGCCCTGACGGGTGGCGTGGCGGGCCTGGCGGGAACGGCACAGGCGGCGACCAAGACCACCACCGTCTTCGTGCAGTGCGACGCTCCGGATCCCCAGCCGGACGGCTCGGGCAACCAGACCTTCACGGTCACCCTGCCCGACACGGCCAAGGCCGGTGACACCGTGCCCATCACGGTGGACCCGGGCCCGAGCCCCCTGCTGCCGCAGTTCGCGGTGACCACCGAGAACACCACCAAGATCACCCTGGTGGTCGGCAGCGCCAAGCAGACCATCATCGGCGACCCGGAGACGGTCACCGTCACCCCCGGCGTGCCGCTCGACCCCAAGCCCGTCACCAAGACCATCAAGGTGCCGGACGGCAGCGAGGGCACCACCGTCGACGTCAAGCTCGACCTGATCGTGACGGACGCCAAGCTCGGCGCCTCCGTCTTCACCACGACCTGTACGCCGGCCCCGCGCCCGAGCGCCTCGCTCGGCTCGATCGCGGTCGAGGCCCTGCCGAAGGACCCGGTCACCACCAAGCTGACGCCGAACAGCGGCAAGGCGGGCACCTCCGTGGCCGTCTCCGGCGCCAACTTCCCGGCCGGACCGGTCACCTGTTCCGCGACGCTCGGCGGCACGGCCACCGGTGACACCGGGACCGGCAGCGCGGACGCCTCCGGGGCCGCCGCCTGCACCCTGACGGTCACCAAGAAGGCCGATGCGATCAGGATCGACGGTTCGACCGGCGCGGCCAAGTCCTTCGTCTTCATCGAGGAACAGGCCGGAGTGAAGAACCCGGTCGACGTCGAGGTGCTGCCCGGCCCGCTGGGCATCGGTCCGAAGGACGGCTTCCCGGCCTCCGAGTGGGGCAAGGTCACCATCAACGGAAAGCCGCAGTCGGTCATCGGCCAGTTCAACGCCGCCACCGTGCAGGACTTCCGCGGCGGCAGCCTCGGCTGGGACGTCACCGCGACCCGTACGCCGTTCCTGAACGAGGCCACCGGCCACTCGATGGCGAATGCGCAGATCGGCATCCAGCCGAGCTGCACCGTCACCAACCCGGACAGCCCGAGCACCTGCACCGCCGGTGCGCCCGGGGCGATCACGGACACCCCGATGAAGGTGGCCTCCCAGGCCGCCGGCGGTGACCAGCTGACCGGTGGCGAGTTCTCGGTCGGCGGCGCCGGGATGATCCAGCTCCCGTCGTTCATGTTCGCCGACACCTACCAGTCGGTGGTGACCTTCTCGGTCGCCTGACCGGTCAGTCCGGCCCGATCCCGGGTGGTGCGGGGCTACGGCCCCGCACCACCCTTCCCTGTCTGGAGAACGCGCCCATGGCCGCCACCCGCACCATCCGCCGCTCCCCGCTCGCCCTCCTCAGGCTGCTGCTGCTCCTCGGCCTGCTCTCCGCGGGCCTCATACCGGCCACCGCGGCCCGGGCCGCGGACAACGGCAGCTGGGGCGTCTTCCCGACCCCGCCCGCGGGCGCGCAGATGCCCGACCGGGCGTACTTCTTCCACCAGGGGGCGGCCGGCAGCACCGTCCGCGACAGCGTGACCGTGCACAACGCCTCCGACCGGGAGCTGACCTTCCGGGTCTTCGCCACCGACGCCGTGAACACCCCGGTGGGCGGAGCGTTCGCCCTGCTGCCGGTGGAGACCCGGCCCAAGGACCTCGGCACCTGGATCGGACTGGGGCCGGAGGCCTCCGGAACGGTCACCGTCCCGGCCAAGGGCCGCAAGGACATCCCGTTCACCATCACGGTGCCGGAGGACGCCGCCCCCGGTGACCACGTGGGCGGCATCGTCGCCCTGGGCACGGCGATCGAGGGCACGGAGGGCGAGGACAAGGTGAAGGTCGGGGTCCGGCGCTCGGTCGGGGCGCGGATCTACTTCCGGGTGCCCGGCCCGGTGGCTCCCGGGCTGAGCGTGGAGAACGTACGGATCTCCCGGAGCGCACCGCTGCTGCCGTGGACCGGCAAGGCGCCGGTGACCGTGTCGTACGCGCTGGTCAACCGGGGCAATGTGGTGCTGGCCCCGACCGTGTCGGTGCGCGCCGAGGGCCTGTTCGGGCGTACGGTGCTGAACCGTCCGGCGCGGGACCTGAAGCTGGTGCTGCTGCCCGGGCAGCGGATCGAGCTGACCGAGCCGTGGCCGGACTCCCCGCAGCTGGACCGGGTCGAAGTGACGCTGACCGCCGGGGCGGTGGACCACCCGGTCCTGTCGGCGGAGGGCGGTACGGCCTTCACGGCGGTCCCCTGGCCGGCGGCGGGCGCCCTGCTGCTCCTCTCCGGCGCGGCTCTGGCCCTCTGGGCCCGGCGGCGCCGCCGCGGTACCGGCACCGGTGCCGGTGCCGGTCAGGCGGGGGGCCCGCCGGCCAGTTTCCTTTCCCAGAAGATTTCGTCGCGCCATGCGCCGTCGGCGTAGAAGTGCTCATGGGCGATGCCCCAGGAGCGGAATCCCGCCTTGCGGAGGATCGCCTGGGACGCGAGGTTCTCCAGTTGGGTGTGGGCCTCCAGCCGGTGCAGGTTCAGCTCCTCCTCGGCGATCCGCAGCACGAGGCCGACGGCACGGCTCGTGTGCCCGAGTCCCTGGTGGCGGGCGGAGACCCAGTACCCGAGGAATCCCTTCTGGAACGGGCCGCGCAGGATCGAGCCGATGGTGACCTGCCCGATGACGGTGCCGTCGGAGACCACGACGCCGGGCCAGGCGAGCCCCTTGTCATGGGAGGCCAGCAGGGATTCGATGGCCGCGGCCTGCCCGTCGGGCGTGTAGAACCCGTCGGGCCTCTCGGGCAGCCAGCGCGCGTACGCCGGCCTGTCCCGGGAGAGCAGGCCGGCGAGTGCGCGTGCGTCGGAGGCCTCGATCAGGCGGATCGACGTGGAGTTCACGGGTGTTCTGCTGTCCTGTCAGCTGCGGTAGTCGGTCGGTTCCGAGGGCGTCTTGCGCGGGTCGCGCTCGATGACCGGCCCGAGGATGCGGTCGATCCGCTCGACGGTCTCGTCGTCCAGCTCGATCCCGGAGGCCGTGACGTTCTGGGCGATCTGCTCGGGCTTGGTGGCGCCGACGATCGCCGTCGCGACGTTCGGGTTGCGCAGCACCCAGGCGATGGCCAGCTGGGGCATGGACAGGCCGAGGTCGGCGGCGACCTCGCCGAGCGCGGCGACGCGCTTGAGCACGTCGTCGGTCAGCGCTCCCGAGGCGAACTGGGAGGCGGCCACCCCTGCGGCGCGCGATCCGGCGGGGGGCGGCTGGCCGGGCTGGTACTTACCGGCCAGCAGGCCCTGGGCCAGCGGTGACCAGACGAGCTGCCCGATCCCCTCGCGCTCGCACAGCGGGACGATCTCCTCCTCGATGACCCGCCACACCATGTTGTACTGCGGCTGGTTGGAGATGATCCGGTCGAAGCCCATCCGGTCGGCGAGCGCCAGGGCCTCGGAGATCTGGTCCGCGGTCCATTCCGAGACCCCCACGTAGAGGACCTTCCCCTGCCGGACCAGGTCGTCGAAGGCGCGCAGGGTCTCGGCGAGCGGGGTCTGCGGGTCGAAGCGGTGCGCCTGGTAGAGGTCGATGTAGTCGGTCTTGAGCCGGCGCAGCGAGCCGTGCGCCGCCTCCATGATGTGCTTGCGGGACAGGCCCCGGTCGTTCGGCCCCGGCCCGATCGGGGCGAAGACCTTGGTCGAGATCTCCACGGATTCCCGGCGTACGTTCTCCAGGGCGCGACCGAGTACGGCTTCCGCCCGGGTGCCACCGTAGACATCGGCGGTGTCGAAGGTCGTAATGCCCTGCTCGAGCGCCTCGCGGGCGATTCGTTCAGCGGATCCCTCCGTATAGCTGATCCAGCTTCCATAGGAGATCTCGCTTATTTTCAGCCCGCTGCGTCCTAGGGTTCGATACTTCATGGGTCGGGAGTGTACGCACAGCCCCGGCCGTCCAACACCGCAACCTGACAAGGTCTTCGGGCGGTCGAACCGGAAGGCCCCCGATCGGAACTAGTGTCGTTCCCGCTGGGCTTTCGAGGGGATGATCATGCACGAAATCCTGACCAGGGAACGCGATGCAAAGTCGGACTCATACGGGTTCGAAGACCTCGCAGGACTGATGTCCCGGATGACCGGGGACGAAAAGCATTCCGAAGCCGCCACCTCGACCATGGACGCACTCTGGGTGCTCTACGACCGGGTCCTCCAGGTCGATCCCACCCTGCGCGAGGACCGCGACCGCTTCTATCTTTCAAAGGGCCACGGCCCACAGGCCTACTACGCAGTACTGTGCGCCAAGGGATTCTTCGAGCCCGAGCTTTTCGACATGTTCGGCGCATTCAATTCGCCGCTCGGCTACCACCCCGACCGTGCGCTCATCCCCGGTGTCGAGATATCCAGCGGGTCGCTGGGACACGGGCTGCCGCTGGCGGTGGGGACGGCGCTGGGTCTGCGGGCGCGCGGACTGACCGACTCCCGGCTCTGGGTCCTGCTCGGCGACGGCGAATTCGACGAGGGCTCCAATCACGAAGCCGTCGCCTACGCCGCCCGGGCCGGCCTGGACCGGCTGAACGCCGTGGTGATCGACAACCACTCGGCGACCCAGGGCTGGCCCGGCGGTCTGGAGACCCGGTTCGCGGCCGAGGGCTGGGCGACCCTGCGGGTCGACGGCCGCGACCACGAGGCGCTGGAGAAGGCCTTCACCACCCCGCATCCGGGCCGGCCCGGTCTGGTCGTCGCCGATGTGGGCGCTCCGGCCGACCGCTGACGCCCGGACACCGGAACTACTCAGAGGAGTGCCCTTGGCAGGCATCATGCGCGAGCGCTTCGTCGATGTCACGACAGAGCTGCTAGGCGTCCACGAGAACCTTGCACTGGTGACCGCCGACCTCACCGCGGGGCTGTTCCGCGCGGCCAAGGAGAGCCACCCCGACCGGGTCGTCAACCTGGGGATCAGGGAACAGTTGCTGGTCAGCGTCGCGGGCGGGATGTCGCTGGCAGGAATGCGGCCGATCGCCCACAGCTTCGCACCCTTCCTCATCGAGCGGCCCTTCGAGCAGATCAAGCTCGATCTGAACCATCAGGACGCGGGCGCGGTCCTGGTCAGCGCCGGCGCCTCGTACGACATGGCGAGCAGCGGCCGGTCCCACCAGTCGCCCGGAGATGTCGCACTGCTGTCGACACTGCCCGACTGGACCATCCATGTTCCGGGCCACCCGGACGAGGCCGAGGCGCACCTGCGCGAGGCCGCGACCGGCGACGGACTCGTCTACGTCCGGCTGTCCAACCAGTCGAACGCCGAGCCGTACGGCCTGGACTCCGGGCACGGGTTCCGGGTCCTGCGCCGCGGAACACAGGCCACCGTCATCGCGGTGGGGCCCCTGGCCGACGCCGTGCTGGAGGCCACCGAACACCTGGACGTCACCGTCCTCTACGGCGCCACCATCCGCCCCTTCGACACCGCCGGACTGCGTGCGGTGGTAGGTGAGCAGGCGGTGGCCTCGGTCGTCCTCGTCGAGCCCTATCTCGCGGGAACATCGACCGCCGAAATCGCCGGCGCCCTTGTGGACCGGCCGCACAGAATCCTCGCTCTCGGGGTCTCGAAAGAAGAACTGCGGAACTACGGCTCGCCGCGCCAGCATGCCATTGCGCATGGCCTGGGCCCGGCCGGAATGCGCCGGAAGATTTCTTCTTTCCTTTCCTCTTGACGAGAGATCCGCATTACCGTTCTAATTGTTTCACCAACCCGTTGAAAACAACGGGAAATCGATTCACCGCCGGAAAAGAAAAAGGGGTATTCGAATGTCCATCAACGACAAGCTCTCCGCCACCAACGAGGAGACCATCATCGCTGCCGCCGACGCTGAGGTCGCGGAGCTCTCCGACCACGAGCGCCCGATGGTCATCGGTGTCATCAACGAGGCCTAAAGCGTGATTCGGGGGCGGCCTTCGGGCCGCCCCCGATCGGTTTCGATTTAGTGATAAGGATTCTCGTGGAAACCGTACATCCACTGACTCGCCTCATTGACGAAGTCGACCTCATGGGCGCCTTCTGGAACAAGAGGCACGGGTTGTTCAAGAATGCCTCTCCGGTGGCGGGAATGCTGGATGAGACGGCCATTCAGGAAGTGCTCGACGTCGGCCTGCTCCGCTGGCCGTACTTCATGCTCCTGAAGGAGGGGATCCAGCCGGCGATCTCGGACTTCACCCGCACCAGGAACGTCCGCGGCCAGAGCGTGAGCGACTTCGCCGACGCCGAGAAGGTCCGGAAGCACCTGGCCGGCGGCGCCACCATGAAGCTGAGCCAGCTCGAGGACTGGCACCGGCCGACGCGGCAGCTCATGGACGAGATCGAGAGCAGGCTCCCCGCCGAGCTCAAGGCCTATGTCTTCTACACCCCGTGCGACAACACCGGCATGCTTCCGCACCGGGACCCGTCCCATGTGCTCGCCGTGCAGATCGCCGGCGCCAAGGAATGGCGCATCTACGACGCTCCGGACAAGGTCGACTCCCGTGGCGGACTCCTGCCCGAGCTGGATGCGGACAGCCACTCGCGCTCCTTCGTCATGGAGCCCGGGGATGTCCTCTACCTGCCGCACGGCGTCCCCCATGTCGCCACGGCCCGGACGGGCACCTCGCTCCACCTGACCCTGACCCTCACCGAGCCGGCCCCGCTGGAGCTCGTCGAGTCCCTGATGCAGGGCTTCGGCGAGGAAGCGGACCGCCTGGAATCCACCACCTCCGGCATCTCCACCGAGGCCAAGGCCGAGGCGGTGACCCGTGCGTTGCTCGGCTACCTGGACCAGGTGGACCCGGACGCACTCGTGGACAAGACCGTGGCGCGCATGCGGAACCGGAGGGCCTGAACCGATGACCATCGACGTTTCCGCGCGGACGGAAGAGACCACGCGGGCACCCGAGCACCTCGCCGACCTCGTCGGTGACGCCGAGACCTTCCTCGGCGAGGTATGGGGAATCCGTACGGCCACGTTCAGCTGCGAGCCGGCGAAGACGCTGCTCTCCACGGCGGACGTCTGGAACGAGCTGGACTGCGGCTCGCTGGTCGCCCCCTACTTCGGCATCCTCAGGGAGGGCACCGACCCCACGGTCTCGGGCGTCGCCGAGACCCGGATCGTCCAGACGAAGCCCCGGCCCGGGTACGCGAAGCCGGCCGCGGTGCGCGAGCTGGTCGCCTCCGGCCACGTCTTCGTGCTGAGCCAACTGGAAGACTGGAAGGGCCCGATCGGCGCACTCGTCGACGCGCTCCGAACCGAATGCCGTGCCCAGGCCGGTGCCGACGCGTACTTCTGCGCCGCCGGATCCGATGGCGTACCCGCCCATGCGGACGGCGCCCACACCCTCACCGTGCAGCTCGAAGGCCGTATGCGCTGGATCGTGGGCGAGGGCGGGCAGGCCACCGAGACCGTGCTCGAAGCCGGCGACGTCCTCTACGTCCCGGCCGGGCGGGTGCGCCGGGGAGCCCCGGCCGGCACCGATGCCCTGCACCTGGTGATCTCGCTCCAGCAGCCCACCGCCCGGGATCTCGCCGAGCTGGCCCTGGCCGTGTTCCTCAAGGGCTCCGCCGCGGCAGGGGTGGCCGGAACGCATCACTTCCTGTCCGTGGAGGAGAAGGTCGCCTGGCTCCGGAGCGAGCTGCACGCCCATCTCGCCGGCCAGGACCACGGAGCGCTGGCAGCACAGGCCGTACGGCTCCGGCAGCGCGAAGGCAGGGCGTAGCACCGTGCCCGGACCCACCACCGAAGGCAGCGCCGGGACCGCTCTGTTCGAACTCCTGCGGACACAGCAGCGGCTGACGAGGGCGCACCGCCTGGGCAGCCGTCTTCTCGTCGAATCCCAGATCGAGCGGGAGAACCGTCCCGACCTCGTTCCCTTCGTGCTGGGCTACTCCCCCGACCACGGCGACGGGCCGACCCTGCTGCACGCACACGCGGGCGCCTCGTCGGTGACCGTCCTCGGTGACGAGGACTACCTCTTCCTCTCGGACCGGCGCCCGCCGGCGGAAAACTCTCTGGGCTCGGTGGGCGGCCGGTCGCTCTGGCGGCACCGCGAGGGGCGGGAACCGCAGGCACTGCTCGGCACCGCCCGCGACGTGGTCTGCTACGCCGCCGCCGGCCGGACGGCCGTCGCGGCCGTCTGGGTGCACGCCAAGGCGGACTCCTTCGCAGCGGACCGGGCTCTCCGGGAGCAGGAGGCCCGGGAGGGCCTGACCGCGGTGACCGTCGAGGGCGACCTCTGGCCGCGCTCCAGCCAGCAGTTCGGCACCGAGGTACTCAAGCTGGTCGTCCTGTCCCTGGCCGAGAATGCCGGCGATGCCGGGGAGGCCGGGGATACGGCCGAGCCGGTCCTGCTGGAACTTCCCCTCGACCGGGACACCCGGCTGTCCGGGCAGGTCGCCCTGACCCCCGACGGCCGCCGCTGCGCCGCCGGGCTGGTCCGCTTCCTGCCCGGCGGGCACCGTCGCTACGGGCTACTCCTGTTCTCCCCGGGCTTCTCCCCGGACCTGCCGGATGAGGCCCGGCAGGTCTGGGCCGAGGACGACCTGAGCGACGCGGTCGCGTCCCCCGACGGCGCCTGGTTCGCCTGCACCGCGGAACGGATCGCGGTCCCCGGTATGGCGCCCCGTCAGGAGGCGGCCCTGGTGTCGAGCGACGGACTCGACGTCCGCAAGGTCGCTCAGGCCCACCGCGACTGGCTTCAGCCCCGCTGCTGGCAGGACTCCACGACGCTGCTGTGCACCGGCGAGGAGGACGGGCGGCGCCACCTCTGGCGGATCGCCGTCGACACGGACGTCATCACACGGTTGGACGCCGGCGGCTCGGTGCTCTCCGTGACGGCCCGCGGGAGCGAGGCCCTGGTCGTCCGCTCCTCCATCGGGTCGCCCCCCTCGGTCGTGGCCCTCTCGCTCGCCACACCGGAGGCCACCCGCACGGAGGTCTTCGCCCCGGCCGCCGCGGCCATCCCCCGGGGCAGGATGGAGCGTCTCACCTACGAGGCACCCGACGGAGCCAGGTGGAGCAGCTGGCTCTGCCTGCCCGAGGACTTCGACGGGGATGCCGGCGGCGGGCTTCCCGTCCTCGTCTGGTGCCACGGCGGGCCGATGCTCAGCTGGACCGACTGGTCCTGGCGGTGGAACCCCTGGCCGTTCGTCGCCGACGGGTACGCGGTCCTGATGCCCGACCCTCCCCTGTCGGTCGGGTACGGCCAGGACGCCATCGAGCGCGGGTGGGGGAAATGGACCTCCGAGGTGGCCGCCGTGGCCGCCGAGCAGATCGGGGACGCACTGCTCGATCCCCGTCTCGACGCCGAGCGGGTGGCGGTGATGGGAGCGAGCTTCGGCGGCTTCCTCTCGCTGGCACTGGGAACCCTCCTGCCCGAACCGCGCCTGATCGTCAGCCACTGCGGCTGGGCCGATTTCCCCGCGGTGGCCCGGGCCTGCGATCTGCACTGGCACTGGCTGCGCGAGTACGGCCCGGTGGATGCCTCGCCGGCCTACCGCTCGGAGAGCCTCTCGCTCGAGGCCATCTCGCCGCGGACCAAGGTGCTCCTGTCCCACGGATGTGAGGACAGCCATGTGCCGGTCGGTGAATCGCGCGCCGTGTACCGGGCGCTGGACACCCTGGGCGTGGACGTCGAACTCATGCTCGTCCCGGACGAGCGGCACAGCATCCTCAGACCCGCGAACGCCGCCGCCTGGCACCGGTGGGTCGCCCAGGCATGTCGCGAGAGGCTCGGCAAGCGGTCGGCCAGAAAGGAATTCAGCGTCAGATGACGATCGTTCATACGCGTGTCCCTGCGAGCCTCGACCGGACCCACTGGTTCCCGCCCGCGGCCGACGCGCCCGCCACCGCCTGCGGCACCTCCCTGCGGACCCGCACGCTGGAAGAGACGGAGGCGCTGGCCCGGGCCAGCTTCACCCGGTGCGGAATCACCCGGGTCGCCGATGTCACCGAGCTCGATGTCCTCGGCATCCCGGTCTTCAACAGCTTCCGGCCCGCCGCGGCACCCGGGCTCAATACGGTGACCAGCGGAAAGGGCATGACCGCGGCGGCAGCCCGGGTCTCGGCCATGATGGAGGCGATCGAGCGGACCTGGTGCGAACAGCGGGCGGGTGAGCCCCCGCTGCGGGCTTCGTACGCCGAGCTGTGCGCCTCGGGCGTCCCCGCGCTCGACCCCCGGCGCCTGATCCTCAAGCGGGGCCACACCTGGACCGAGGACGCGTCCATCGCCTGGTGGCCCGTACGGGAACTGGCCTCGAACACCGAGGTGCTCATTCCCGCTCTCGCGGTGTTCGTGCCCTTCCCGAACGAGTGCGGGATGTTCCGGTCGAACACCATCGGCCTCGCCGTGGGCAACAGCCCCCAGGAGGCCCTGCTGCACGGACTGCTCGAGACCATCGAGCACGACTGCACGGCATTCGGCGAGACCCTCAAGAGCGGCTGGAACATCCGGCTGTCCTCGCTGCCGGACGCCGCCCGGGAACTGGTCGGCCGGTTCGGGCAGATGGGGGTCAACGTCCAGGTCTTCGCCTATGTCAACGACATCGGAGTACCGACGTTCTTCGCGACCACCGACGACACCCAGGCCGGCGACGGGATGCTCTTCAACGGCGGCGCGGGCTGCCATCTCGATCCGGTCGTCGCGGTGACCCGCGCGCTGACGGAGGCGGCCCAGTCGAGGCTCGCGGTGATCGCGGGCGCACGGGAGGACTTCGCGGGCCAGGCCTACCGCCGCCACTCCTCCTACGAAGCCCTCCGCGAGATGTACGAGGTGTGGAGCAGCGGGCGGCCCACGGCGGATTTCGACGTGGTCCAGAGCTCGAGCACCGGCACGACGGACGGCGACCTCGAGGTGGTCCTGGCCGGACTGGAACGCGCCGGGCTCCCGCTGGTCTTCGCCACGGAACTGGCCCCCGACGACCTTCCGTTCTCGGTCACCAAGGTGATCGTGCCCGGACTCGAGGTCTACCACAACGATCCCGCGCGGCTGGGAACACGCCTGCACCGCGAGATGGTGCGAGCCGGACTCACAAAGGCCCTGTCATGACGATCAGCCCCACCATCACGGTGTTCACCGGCCCCTCGCTGCGCCCGGCGGACCTCACCCGGCTCCAAGGCCTCGCCCGGGAACGGAACCGGACGCTCGATCTGCGGCCCCCGGTCCGCCGGCACGATCTGCTGGCCCTCATCGGCGCGGAGTCCCCTCGTAAAGTCATCATGCTGGACGGGGAGTTCGGCCAGAGTCTCGCGGTGAGCGTGACCGAGGTGCGGGCCCTGCTGTTCGCCGGGCAGCCGCTGTCCGGCGCGTCCTCGATGGGCGCGCTGCGGGCCGTGGAATGCCGGACGATCGGGATGACCGGCAGCGGCTGGGTCTACTCGCAGTACCTGAACGGCTCGATCGACTCCGATGGCGATGTGGCGCTGCTGTACGACCCGGAGGACTTCACCCCCGTCACCATTCCGCTGGTGAACGTCCGCTGGCTGCTGGCGGAACGGGTGCGGGAAGGCGACCTCTCCGCCGAAGAGGCGAGCAGTGCGCTGGAGATCGCGAAGGCCCTGAACTTCCGGGACAGACGGCATTCCGTTCTGTTGAAGCAGTGGAAGCACGGGCTCCCCGAGGGCGCCGCGGCGGCCCTGGAAGCACATTTCGCCACCGACCGTCTCGACGACTGGGACCGCAAGAGGCTTGACGCCCTCGAAGTCGTGGAAGCGGCGCTGTTGTCCTGATGCTGTCCTGATGCCATTCCAGCAGGGAAGAACGCATGAACACCTCCGTGACCGAAGAGCAGGTCGCCGCCTATCGCCGCGACGGTTTCGTCCGTATCCCCAACATCATCGACAAGGCCGATGCCGCCCGTTATGCGAAGGCTGCACTGGCCGCCCGGGACCGGCCCCGTGCTGCTCCGGCTGATCCGACCTTCACCCATGTGATGCAGCTCTGGCAGCAGGACGAGACCCTCCGCGAGCTCACCCTCAGCCCCGTCCTGGCCGCCGCGGCCACCGCTCTGGCCGGCATCCCGCTGCGGCTGTACCACGACCATCTCCTGATCAAGGAACCGCACAACGGTGCCGCCACCGAGTTCCACCAGGATCAGCCGTACTGGCCGCACCTGGGCTCCCGGCACTCCCTGTCCGCCTGGGTCGCCCTCGTCGACGTACCCGCGACGCGCGGCTGCATGAGCTTCATTCCCGGCTCACACCGCTACCAGGGCCTGCACTCCCAGGACCTGCGCGACGCCGACAACCTGATGAAGGCTGCTCCGGAGCTCCTCTGGGAACCGCGGGTCACCGTGCCCCTCCGGGCCGGCGACTGCACCTTCCACCACTCGCTCACCGCCCACACCGCCTCTCCGAACCTCACCGACGACCCGCGGATCGCCCATGTGGTGGTCTACATGGACGCCGAAACCCGCTTCGACCCCCGGCAGCGCGACACCGGTGTGCCCCTCGTCGAGGACGACGGCACGACCGAGGGCGTCGCCTTCCCGGACGCCGACTTCCCGAGGCTCCCGTGAAGCCCTGGCTCTCGTTCGTGCGCAACAACTACGGTTCGCTGAACGGTCCGGCCAGGACGCTCGCCACGCTGCACTTCATCGACAGCGTGGGCGGCGGTATTTTCACCGCCGGTTCGGCTGTCTATTTCATCGCGGTCGCCGGGCTTCCGGCCGCCCAGGTCGGGCTCGGACTCTCCCTCGCGGGGCTTTCCGGCTTCGTGTCCAGTGTGCTGATGGGTATGGCCGCCGACCGGATCGGCGCCCGGCGCCTGCTGTTCATCAGCATGCTGGCGATAGCCGGCGCCTACTGCCTCTACCCTGCGGTCGGTTCGCTGCCGGCGTTCTTCGCCGTGGTGGGCCTGGTCGGAGCGCTCGAGTGGGGCAGTGGCCCGCTGTTCCACACCTTGATCATGGAGGTGGTGCCGGAAGGCGAGCGGGTCAGCGCACGGGCGGCCCTGCGCTCGGTGTTCAACATCGGCTTCTCGCTCGGCGCTCTGGCGGCTGCTGCACTCATCGCAGTCGGAGGCTCCGTGATGCAGGCGCTTCCGCTGGGCAACGCCCTCTCCTTCCTGCTGGCGGCAGGACTCGTACTGCGGCTGCCGGCCGGCCCTGCTGCACCGTCCACGACGGACCGGGTGTCCCGGTTCCGTGCCCTGAAGGACACGCCCTTCCTCAGCGTGATCGGCGCATCGAGCCTGCTGGCTCTGCACAGCGCGGTCTTCATGGTCGGAATTCCGCTGTGGCTGGTGACCAGTGACAAGCTTCCGCGCAGCTTCGTTCCCGTGGTCTTCGTGCTGAACACCGTCCTGGTCGTGCTCCTCCAGGTGAAGTACGCCAAGGGCTCCGAGACCCTGGACGGCTCGGTCAGTGCCGCGCGCAAGGCGGGTCTGATCAGTGCGGCAGGCTGTGTCGTCCTGGTGGTCTGCAACATCACCACGGCATGGGTCGCAGGCTTCTTCGCGCTGGCGGCGGTTCTCCTCTTCACCTTTGCCGAGCTGTGGCAGTCGTCCAGCGTGTTCGGCCTCGGGTTCGGGCTCGCCCCCGAGTCTGCGAGGGGTGAATACCTGGGGGCATTCCACCTCCACATGGTCGCCCAGGCCACCGTCGGCCCGGCCGTGGTGTCCTTCCTGGTGATCCACCACGGCTCTTCCGGCTGGCTCGCCATGTGCCTGATCTTCCTCGCCGGCACCGCCGCGATCGGCCCCGCGGTGCAATGGGCCCGCAAGCCCGAACCGGCAACGGTGCCCGCCGCCTGAGCACCCCGCCGACAGCAGAAACCCCCGGCCGGTGAGGGTTGGCCGGGGGTTCTGCGGTTCTCGGTGCCGGTCAGGCGTCAGTGGTTGCGGGGGAAGCCCAGGTCGACGCCGATGTGGCCCTCGGACGGGTCGGGCCAGCGGGTGGTGACGACCTTGCCGCGGGTGTAGAAGTGGATGCCGTCGTTGCCGTAGATGTGGTGGTCGCCGAAGAGGGAGTCCTTCCAGCCACCGAAGGAGTGGTAGCCCACCGGCACCGGGATCGGCACGTTCACGCCGACCATGCCCGCCTCGATCTCCAGCTGGAAGCGGCGGGCCGCGCCGCCGTCCCGGGTGAAGATCGCCGTGCCGTTGCCGAACGGCGAGGCGTTGATCAGGGCCACGCCCTCCTCATAGGTCTCGGCGCGCAGCACGCACAGGACCGGGCCGAAGATCTCGTCGCGGTAGGCGTCGGAGTCGGTCTTGACGTTGTCGAGGAGGGACAGGCCGATCCAGTGGCCGTTCTCGAAGCCGCCAACGGTGTAACCGGTGCCGTCCAGGATCACGTCCGCGCCCTGGTCCGCCGCGCCCTTGACGTACGAGGCGACCTTGTCGCGGTGGGCGGCCGTGATCAGCGGGCCCATCTCGGAGGTCGGGTCGTTGCCGGGGCCGATCTTGATCTTCTCGGCGCGCTCGCGGATCTTCTCGACCAGCTCGTCGGCGATGGAGCCGACCGCGACGACGGCCGAGATGGCCATGCAGCGCTCGCCGGCGCTGCCGTACGCGGCGGAGACCGCGGCATCGGCGGCGGCGTCGAGGTCCGCATCGGGGAGGACCAGCATGTGGTTCTTGGCGCCGCCCAGGGCCTGGACCCGCTTGCCGTTGGCGGAGGCGGTGGTGTGGATGTGGCGGGCGATCGGGGTGGAGCCCACGAAGGAGACGGCGGCGATGTCGGGGTGGGACAGCAGCGCGTCCACGGCGACCTTGTCACCGTGCACCACGTTCAGCACACCGGCCGGCAGACCGGCCTCGCTCGCCAGCTCGGCCAGCTTGTTCGCGGCCGACGGGTCCTTCTCGCTGGGCTTGAGGATGAAGGTGTTTCCGCAGGCCACGGCCAGCGGGAACATCCACATCGGGACCATCGCCGGGAAGTTGAAGGGGGTGATGCCGGCGACCACACCGAGCGGCTGGCGGATCGCGGAGACGTCGACGCGGTTGGACACCGAGGTCGACAGCTCACCCTTGAGCTGGGTGGTGATGCCACAGGCCAGCTCGACGATCTCCAGGCCGCGGGCGACCTCGCCCAGCGCGTCCGAGTGCACCTTGCCGTGCTCGGCGGTGATCAGCTCGGCGATGGCGTCGCGGTTGGCGTCCAGCAGGGCGCGGTAGGCGAAGAGCACCTTGGTGCGGGCGGCCAGCGAGGACTGGCCCCAGGTCTGGTACGCCTCCTTGGCGACCTGCACGGCCGCGTCGACCTCGGCGGCGGAGGCGAGCGCGACCTGGGTGGTGACCTCGCCGGTCGCCGGGTCGGTGACCGGGCCGTAGTTGCCCGACGCGCCCTCGACGGTCTTGCCACCGATCCAGTGGTTGACGGTCTTCATTGCTTCTCCTTCGGCCTTCGGCCTTCTGCCTTCACAGGTGGCGACGTCGATCAGCGGCTTGCCGGTCGTACTCTTCGCGGGCCTCGATCGCCGACGTACGGGTCGCGGTCTCGGCCACAGGAACATCCCACCACGCCTGTGCGGGGGGCGGGCCCGACACAGTGTCGGGCGTTCGGGTCTGTGTGTAGACACATGTGGGACGGTCCGCCGCACGCGCTTCGGCGAGGGCTTCCCGCAGGTCACGGACGGTGTGGGCGCGGATGACGGCCATGCCGAGGGAGGCCGCGTTGGCCGCGAGGTCCACCTCGGCCGGGTGTCGGTGGCGGAACGCGGTGCCGAGCCGCTCACCGCCCACCGCCTGCGACAGGCCGCCGATGGAGGCGTACCCCCCATTGTCCACGATGACCAGTTTGAGTGGGATGCCCTCCTGGGCGGCGGTGGCCAGCTCGGTGGGGTTCATCAGATAGGTGCCGTCGCCGACCAGCGCCCACACCGGCCGGCCGGGCGCGGCCAGTGCGGTGCCGATCGCGGCGGGGATCTCGTAGCCCATGCAGGAGTACCCGTATTCCACGTGGTACTGGTCGGCCGAGCGGGCCCGCCACAGCTTGTGCAGGTCGCCGGGGAGCGAGCCGGCCGCGTTGATCAGGATGTCCGACTCGTCGACGAGGGCGTCGAGCAGCCCGAGGACCTGGGTCTGGGTGGGCCGGGCGTCCTCGTCGGGGGTGGCGAACGCCTGGCCGGTACGGGTCTCCCAGGCGGCTTTCGCGTCGGCGTACCCGGCCTCGTACGCCGGGTCGACCCGGTACCCGGCCACCGCCTCCCGGAGTGCGGTGAGCCCTTCCCGCGCATCGCCGACCAGGGGCCGGGCGGCCAGCTTGTGGGCGTCGTACGGGTCCAGGTTGAGGCCGATGAACCGGACGTCCGGGTCCCGGAACAGGGTCGCGGAGGCGGTGGTGAAATCCGTCAGCCGGGTGCCGGCGGCGATCACCAGGTCGGCCGCGCGGGCCAGCCCGTCGGCGGCGGCGGTCCCGGTGTGGCCGATACCGCCGACCTCGGCGGGGTGGTCGGGGGGCAGGACGCCCTTGCCGGCCTGGGTGGTGGCCACCGGAATCCCGGTGGCCTCGGCGAACTCCTGCAGGGCGCGCCCGGCCCGGCTGTGCCGGATGCCGCCGCCGGCGATGATCAGCGGCCGGGCGGCCGACCGGACCGCGCGGGCCGCCGCCTCGAGTTCCGCGCGGTCGGGGCGGGGCCGGCGCACCGTCCAGACCCGTTCGGCGAAGAACTCCTCCGGCCAGTCGTACGCCTCGGCCTGCACGTCCTGCGGCAGGGCCAGGGTGACGGCACCGGTCTGCACCGGGTCGGCGAGCACCCGCATGGCCTGGAGGGCGGCGGGGATCAGCGCCTCGGGGCGGGTGATCCGGTCGAAGTACCGGGACACCGGGCGCAGGGTGTCGTTGACGGACACATCGCCCGCGTACGGGACTTCGAGCTGCTGGAGCACCGGGTCGGCGGGCCGGGTGGCGAAGGTGTCGCCGGGCAGCAGGAGCACGGGCAGCCGGTTGACCGTGGCGAGGGCGGCGCCGGTGACCAGGTTGGTGGCGCCGGGCCCGATGGAGGTGGTCACGGCGTGGGCGGACAGCCGGCCGGACTGCCGGGCGTAGCCGACGGCCGCGTGGACCATCGCCTGCTCGTTGCGCCCCTGGAGGAAGGGCATGTCCTTGCCGGCCGGCTCCAGCAGGGCCTGGCCGATGCCGGCGACGTTCCCGTGTCCGAAGATCCCCCAGGTGGCGGCGATCAGCCGCTGCCGGTGGCCGTCCCGCTCGGTGAACTGCCGGGCGAGGAATCCGATCAGGGCCTGTGCGGTGGTCAGTTTCCGTGTCGGGGTCAGCGTCATCGGGCCGGGTCCTCCGCTCGGGGCCGCTGGAAAGGCAGCCTGGGGTCGACCGGCTGCCCCGGCCAGGTGCCGCGGATCCAGGCGTGCTCGGGATGGTCCCGGATCAGCCATGCGCGGGTCCGGCCCGGTCCGGCCATCACGTTCAGGTAGTACATGTCGTGGCCGGGGGCTGCGATGGACGGGCCGTGCCAGCCGTCGGGGATCAGGACGGCATCACCGGTCCGCACCTCGGTGAGGATGTCGGTCTTCCCGGCCGGGGAGGGGGAGACCCGCTGGTAACCGAGGCCGGGGGTGTCCCCGTGCGGGGCGATCTCGTAGTAGTAGATCTCCTCCAGTTCGGACTCCTCTCCCGGGTGGTGCTCGTCGTGCTTGTGCGGCGGGTACGAGGACCAGTTCCCGCCGGGGGTGAGCACTTCCACGGCGATCAGCCGGTCGCACTCGAAGGTGTCGGCGGCGGCGAAGTTGTTGACCTGGCGCGAGCAGTTGCCCCGGCCGCGCAGCTCGACGGGAACCTCCGCGGCGGCCCCGTACCGTGCGGGCAGCCGCCGTTCGCAGCGCGCCCCGGCGAGCGCGAACCGGCCGCCGGCGGCGGAGCGGATCTCGGCCCGGGCATCCCGCGGCAGGTAGGCGAAGTCGGTGACATCCCCGAACACACTGCCCCGCCCCCGCAGTTCGAACACCTGCCACTGCTCCTCGGTCGATGCCCCGGCCGGCGCCCCGGGCGGCGGCGGCTCGGCGCAGCGGACCTCGCAGCCGCCGGTCAGCGGCAGTACGATCCACTCCGCATCCCCGCAGTCGAACGCATACGTCTCGGCCGGCGCGAGCTCCAGCACCCGCAGCCGGGTCAGAGCCATGCCGTGCTCGGCGGTGACCGGCATCAGCCCAGCACCTCCTCGACCTCGGCGGGATACGGCATCGCACTGGAGCATGCCAGCCGCGAGGCCACGATCGCCCCCGCCGCGTTCGCGTACTGCATCACGCGTTCCAGCTGCCAGCCCGCCAGCAGGCCGTGGCAGAGCGCGCCGCCGAACGCGTCCCCCGCGCCCAGCCCGTTGACCACCTCGACCTTCACCGGCGGGACCTCCGCCACCGTGCCGTCCCGGTGGACGGCGAGCACCCCCTCGGGGCCCCGTTTCACCACCGCCAGCTCCACTCCGGCCGCCAGCAGTGCGCGGGCCGCCGCCCAGGGCTCGCGCTCGCCGGTGGCGATCTCGCACTCCTCCGTGTTGCCGACGGCGACCGTGGCCAGGGCCAGGGCCTGCGCATACGCCCCGGCCGGGTCCCCCGACCAAAGCACCGGCCGCCAGTCCAGATCGAAAACGGTAATCCCACGCCCCGTCCCGGCCCCCGTCCCGGCCCCCGCCCCGGCCCCGGCCCGCGCTTCCAGGGCGGCCAGGGTCGCCGCCCGGCTGGGTTCCGCGCTCAGCCCGGTTCCGGTCATCCAGAACACCCGGGCGGCGCGGACCGCCGCGAGGTCCAGCTCCCCGGGAAGGATCTCCAGGTCGGGGGCCTTGGGCTCGCGGCGGAAGTGGATCGGGAAGCGGTCCGGCGGGAAGATCTCGCAGAAGGTCAGCGGGGTGGGGTAGGCGGCGACCTCGGCGACCCAGCGGTCGTCGACGCCGAAGGCCCGCAGCTCCGCCCGCAGGTAGGCGCCGAAGGGATCCGCGCCGGTCCGGGTGATCAGCGCGGTGCGCCGGCCCAGGCGGGCCGCCGCGACCGCCACATTGGCCGCGGATCCGCCGAGGAACCGGCCGAAGGTGTCCACCTCGGCGAGTGGTACTCCGGTCCGGAGCGGGTAGAGATCCACCCCGATGCGGCCCATGGTGATCAGGTCGAAGCGGTCGCCCGGATGCAGCGGATCGGTCGGATCGGTCGTCACTGTCAAAGTCCTCCAGTCTCCACGAGCGATGCAGCCTAAGGTGGCCGTTATGACGTCCTCCCCGCCCGCGTTGACCCGTATCCGTGTCGGTTCGGCACCGGACTCCTGGGGGGTGTGGTTCCCCGACGACCCACAGCAGACCGGCTGGCAGCGCTTCCTCGACGAGGTCGCCGACGCAGGGTACGAGTGGATCGAGCTCGGCCCGTACGGATATCTCCCCACCGACCCCGACCTGCTGGCGGAGGAGACGGCGAAGCGCGGGCTGAAGGTCTCGGCGGGCACCGTCTTCACCGGACTCCATCACGGACCCGGGGTCTGGGAGCAGACCTGGGAGCACGTGTCGCGGGTGGCGGCGCTCACCCGGGCGGTGGGCGCGGAGCACCTGGTGGTGATCCCCTCCTTCTGGCGGGACGACAAGACCGGTGCGCTGCTGGAGGACCGCAAGCTGACCGTGGACCAGTGGCGGGACCTGACCCGGCAGACCGAGCGGCTGGGCCGTGAGGTGCGGGACCGGTACGGACTGCGGATCGTGGTGCATCCGCACGCCGACACCCATATCGACACCCCGGACAACGTCAGCCGGTTCCTGGACGCCACCGACCCGGACGCGGTCGCACTGTGCCTGGACACCGGCCACTACGCGTACTGCGGCGGGGACAGCGTGGAGCTGATCGAGACCTTCGGGGAGCGGATCGGCTATCTGCACCTCAAGCAGGTGGATCCGCGCATCCTCGCCGAGGTGGTGGCGGAGGAGGTGCCCTTCGGTCCGGCGGTGGCGCGCGGGGTGATGTGCGAACCGCCGGCCGGAGTGCCCGCGCTGGAGCCGGTGCTGGCCGCCGCCCAGAAGCTCGGAACCGAGCTGTTCGCGATCGTGGAGCAGGACATGTACCCCTGCCCGCCGGACCGGCCCCTGCCCATCGCCCGGCGCACCCGGGCCTATCTGCGCTCCTGTGGCGCCCGTTGAGGAGGATCCGGTCGTGAGCAGCACGCTCGGCATAGCGGTCATCGGTACGGGGCGGATGGGCGCCGACCACGTCCGGCGGATCGGGCATTCGGTCGGCGGTGCCCGGGTGGTTGCGGTGGCCGACCCGGACGGCGACCGGGTCAAGGAGGTCGCCGCCGGCCTGGAGGGGGCGAGCGCGCACACCGACCCGATGGCCGCGCTGGCCGTCCCCGGGGTGGAGGCGGTGCTGATCGCCGCTCCGGGCCCGGCCCATGAGGAACTCCTGCTCGCGGCCCTGGAGCGGGACCTTCCGGTGCTGTGCGAGAAGCCGCTGACCCCCGACCCGGCAGGTGCCCTGCGGGTGGTGGAAGCGGAGCAGCGGCTCGGCCGGCGGCGGATCCAGGTGGGGTTCATGCGCCGGTTCGACGCCGAGTACGAGCGGCTGAAGGAACTGCTGGACGCGGGCGGGATCGGCCGGCCGCTGTTCCTGCACTGCCGGCACCGGAACGCCTCCTCCCCCTCGTTCTTCACCAGCGACATGCTGATCAGCGATTCGGTGGTGCACGAGGTGGACGCCGCGCGCTGGCTTCTCGGGCAGGAGATCACGGCGGTGTCCGTGCTGTCCCCGGCCCCGTCCGCCGCCGCCCCGGAGGGGCTGGCCGATCCGCAGCTGGTGCTGCTGGAGACCGCGGGCGGCGCGATCGTCGACGTGGAGATCTTCGTCAACTGCGGCTTCGGCTACCAGGTGCAGTGCGAGGCGGTCGGCGAGTCCGGCAGCGCCCGGATCGGTGACGGGCACGCGATGGTGGTGCAGTCCGCGGGCCGCCGCTACGGGGAGATCGTGCACGACTTCACCGAGCGGTTCGCCGACGCCTACGACCGGCAGCTGCGGCGGTGGGTGGCCGCGGCCTCCCGCGGCCGGGTGGCGGGCCCGGACGCCTGGGACGGCTACGCGGCGGCGGCCGTGTCGGAGGCAGGGCTGACCGCCCGCCGCACCGGCACCCGGACCGCGGTCGACCTCGCCGAACGGCCTCCGCTGTACCGCTGATCCCGCCGATACCCCTGATGCCCCGTTCGCCCCCTGTGCCGCTTCCGTCACAGGGGTCGAGAATTGGTCACACATGTCCGCATCACGCGGGTCTTCCGTCACAGGCATTCGACAACCCCTCCTCCGCCTTCACCGAGAACCGTTCTCCGGGCACAACGCGAGTGATCGTCAGCGTCCGCGCTCCGGCTCCCCCGACGGCCTCCCGGCCGCCCCCGGGGCGTGGACCAGGAGGTGTGCCATGACCGACCGGAAACTGTGGTCGTACAAGGAGATCGCCGCCCACATCCGGGTCCAGCCCGACAGCGTGCGCTCCTACCGGAAGCACGGGCTGCTCCCCCCGCCCGACCATGTGGAGGGCGCCAAGCCCTACTGGTACGCCGAAACGATCCGCGCCTGGGTGGCCCAGCGGCCCGGAAACCGGGGCCGCCGCGAGGACTGAGCCGGCCGGGCCGGCCGAGGCGGGCCCGGCCGGCCCGGGTCCCGCCAGGCCCGCCGGTCCCGCCGGCTCCGCCTCCCTCACCCGATCCCGGCCGGGACCTTCGCCGGTTCCGCCGGCGCCGCCGCCGGTTCGCCCTCGCTCAGTCCGAAGCGCTCGTGCAGCCGGCGCAGCGGTCCCGGCGCCCACCAGGTGGCCCTCCCCGTCAGCTTCATCACGGCCGGCACCAGCAGGCTCCGCACCACCATCGCGTCCATCAGCACGGCCAGCGCGATCCCGAGACCCAGCATCTTGGTGTTGGTCACCCGCGAGGTGCCGATGGCGACCATCACCACCGCCAGGATCACGGCGGCAGCGGTGATCAGCCCGCCCGTCCGGGCCAGTCCGGCACGGACCGCCCCTTCGTGGTCGCCGGTCCGGTCGTACTCCTCCTTGATGCGGGATATGAGGAACACCCCGTAGTCCATGGAGAGTCCGAAGGCGATGCAGAACATCAGCACCGGCAGGGTGGTCTCGATGTCCCCGGTGGCGGTGAAGGAGAGGAATCCGGAGAGGTTGCCCTCCTGGAACACCCACACCACCGCGCCGAACATCGCCGTCAGGCTGAGTGCGTTCAGCAGCACCGCCTGGAGGGGGATGAGCACGCTCCCGGTGAGCAGGAAGACCAGCAGCAGGGTGGCCGCCACGATCAGGGCGAGCGCCCAGGGCAGTTTCTCGGCGATGGCGTCCTGGGCGTCGACCAGGACGGCGGCCTGTCCGGTCACCGCGGTGTCGAAGGGCGCCTCCACCCCGCGGACTTCGGCCACCAGGTCCTGGGTCTGCTGTCCGACGGCCTCGCCCTCGCCGAGGACGGTGAAGTAGGCGTAGTTCCCGGAGGTCACCGGCCCCTCGGCCCGGACGGCGCCCGGCAGGTCCGCCAGCCTGGCCCGGTACCCCTCGTACTCCGAGGCGCTGGCCCGCCCCTCCGCCAGGACCACCAGTCCGGCCCCGGGGCTGCCGGGGAATCCGTCCCGGATCTCCTCCTGCACCAGGTGCGAGGCGGCGGTCCTGGGCAGCTGACGGTCGTCGACGGTGCCGAACTTCACCCCGAGGAAGGGCAGTCCGAGCAGCAGCAGCCCGATGGTGGTGGCCAGGGCGAACAGCGGTGCCCGGCGCATCACCAGCGTGGCGGACCGGGCCCAGCCCCGCCCCTCGCCGCCGGCCGCCGCCCCGGCGGGCCGGCCGCGCCGCCACAGCCGCCGCAGGTCCAGGGAGTTGACCCGGTCCCCCAGCAGGACCAGCGCGGCCGGCAGCAGGACCAGCGCGGCGGCAGCCGCGATCAGGACGACCGCGATGCCCGCGTAGGCGAAGGAGCGCAGGAAGTACATCGGGAAGAGGAGCATCGCCGAGAGGGCGACCGCGACGGTCAGCGAGGAGAACAGCACCGTCCGCCCGGCCGTCCGCAGGGTGGCCCCCACCGCCGCCACCGGGTCCCGGCCGGCGGCCAGCTCCTCCCGGAACCTGCGCACGATGAACAGGGCGTAGTCGATGGCCAGGCCGAGGCCGAGCGCCGTGGTGAGGTTCATGGCGAAGACCGAGACCTCGGTGAACTCGGTGAGCCCGCGCAGGACCGCGTTGGTGCCCAGGATCGCGATGATGCCGACGCCGAGCGGCAGCAGGGCGGCGACGGCGCTGCCGAAGACCAGGACCAGCAGCACCAGGGTCACCGGCAGGGCGATCAGCTCGGCGCGCAGCAGGTCCTCCTGGATGGTGGTGGTGATCTCGCGCTGGACAGCCACCGGTCCGCCCAGGGAGACCTCCACCGGTCCGTGCACCCCCTCGAACTGCGGGGCGATCCGGTCGAGGACCTCGGTGGCGGCCTTCTCGTCGCCCAGCACCCGGGCGGAGATCAGCGCCTGCCGTCCGTCCTCGGACCGCAGCGCCGGCAGTTTGGTCTGCCAGTACGAACCGACTCCGGTGATCTGCCCCTCGGCGGCGAGCCGTGCGGTCAGCCGGTCCGCCTCGGCGGTGACGGCCGGGTCGTCGACCCCGGCTCCACCGACCTCCGGCCGGGCCTGGACCAGCAGCAGCAGGTTCGGCTGGGAAGCCGGGAACTCGCGCTCCAGCGCCCTGGCCGCATAGCCGGACCGGGCGTCCGGATCCTCCCAGCCGCCGCTCCCCATCCGGTCGGCCACCCCGCTGCCCGCCACCACGGCCAGGGCCGTGACCAGCAGGGCGAGCAGCAGTGACAGGCGCGGCCGGGCGGTGACGAGCCGGGTGAAGGCGCCCTCCCCCAACCCCCGCGGCGTCTTCTTGACTTCAGGCATGACTCGGTGTCCCCTTCACCGTGATTGCCAGCCGAAATACACTGGCAAACACGAGCGGTCGCTCGCGTTTTTCAAGAATGCGAGCGATGTCTCGCGTTTGTCAATCACCCTTGAGTAGGAAGGGGTGTGCCGTGCGCCAGGAGAAGCCGGCCGCCAGCAAGTCCGCCACGCCGCGCCGGCAGGCCCGCGGGGAGCGCCGGATCGCCCAGCTCCTGGACGCCGCAGCCGGGGTGTTCTGCAGAAACGGCTACGCCGCCGCCAGCACGAACTCGATCGCCAAGGAGGCCGGGGTCTCCCCCGGCACGCTGTACCAGTTCTTCCCGAACAAGGAGGCCATCGCCGTGGAGCTGGGCGGCCAGCTGCTCCAGCGGGCGCACGAGATGCACGGCCAGGCCTTCCTGCCGGAGAACCTCCGGAAGCCGCTGCCCGAGCTGCTGGATGCCGTCCTCGACCCGGTGATCGCCTTCAACTGCGAGAACCCGGCCTTCTGGGCCCTGATGCACGGCTCCGGTGTCCCCGGCATCGCCCACGGCCACGAGGCCCTGCACGCGAACCTGACGACCCGGATCCTGGGGGTCCTGCGGACCTTCTGTCCGGAGGCGACGGAGGCGGAGCTGAACCTCACCGCCAACATGATCCTCGGCATCTTCAAGTCCTCGCTGGACCTGATCCTCGCCACCGAGGGCGACGAGCGCGCCGCCTACATCGCCGAGCTGAAGACCGTCCTGCTGCGCTACCTGGACCCGATGTTCACCGTGACCGAATTCGAGCGGGAACCGAGGGCGGAGATCCCGCATTAATACCCCCTAGGGGTATACTCTGAGGGTGAAGGGAGGACCGTGGACTGACACCCGGTCCTGCCGGCCTACGACAGAGCCCCGAAGAGGAGAACGACATGACCGCCGAGACGGACACCCAGACCACCACCGTCTACCGGGTGACCGGCATGACCTGCGGGCACTGCGAGGGCGCCGTGACCGCCGAGATCTCCGCCCTCCCCGGCGTCACCTCGGTCAAGGCCGTGGCCGCCACCGGCGAGGTCACCGTGGTCTCCGCCGCGCCGCTCACCGAGGACGAGGTGCGCGCTGCCGTGGACGAGGCGGGCTACGAGCTGGCCGGCACGGTCTGAGCCCCCTGCCCCCCGCCCGCAAGGCCTCTTCCGCAGCACCCCGCCGGACCGTACGGGGCCGGTCTGCATCGGCCCCGTACCGCCCGGCCCACCCTCTGGAGCCGGACCATGAGCAGCACCCTCGAGGTGGAGCTGACGATCGGCGGGATGACCTGCGCCTCCTGCGCGGCCCGCATCGAGAAGAAGCTCAACCGGATGGAAGGCGTCACCGCCTCGGTGAACTACGCCACCGAGAAGGCGAAGGTCTCCTGTACGGGCGACGTACAGGTCGCCGATCTGATCGCCACCGTGGTGAAGACCGGCTACACGGCCGAACAGCCCCCGCCGCCCGCCCTGCCCGCCCCGGCCGCGGACGGCCGCGCCGACGGGTCTGACACGTCCGACGGGACCGCCGCGGCTGCCGCGCTGCGACAGCGGCTGCTCGTCTCCGCGGTCCTCGCCGCCCCCGTCGTCCTGCTCGCGATGGTGCCGGCCCTGCAGTTCGACAACTGGCAGTGGCTCTCCCTCACCCTGGCCGCCCCCGTGGTGGTCTGGGGCGGGCTGCCCTTCCACCGGGCCGCCTGGACCAATGCCCGGCACGGCGCCGCCACCATGGACACCCTGGTCTCCCTCGGTACCCTCGCCGCCTTCGCCTGGTCCCTGTGGGCCCTGTTCCTCGGCCACGCCGGAACCCCCGGCATGCGGCACGGCTTCGATGTCACGGCCACCCGGACGGACGGCGCCGGCACCATCTACCTGGAGGTCGCGGCCGGGGTCGTGGTCTTCATCCTGCTCGGCCGCCATCTGGAGGCCCGCTCCAAGCGGAAGGCCGGCGCGGCCATCCGGGCCCTGCTGGAACTGGGCGCCAAGGACGTGGCGGTGCTGCGCGACGGCACCGAGGTACGGATACCCGTGACCGCCCTCGCGGTCGGCGACCGCTTCGTGGTCCGCCCCGGCGAGAAGATCGCCACCGACGGCACCGTGGTCGAGGGCTCCTCCGCCGTGGACGTCTCCCTGCTCACCGGCGAGTCGGTGCCCGCCGAGGTCACGGCCGGCGACCCGGTCACCGGCGCCACCGTCAACGCCTCCGGCCGGCTGGTCGTCGAGGCCACCCGGGTCGGTGCCGACACCCAGCTCGCCCGGATGGCCCGCCTGGTGGAAGAGGCCCAGAACGGCAAGGCCGAGGTGCAACGGCTGGCCGACCGGATCTCCGCCGTCTTCGTCCCCGTGGTGCTGCTGATCGCCCTCGGCACCTGGGTGGGCTGGCTGCTCGCCACCGACGACCCGGCCGCCGCGTTCACCGCCGCCGTGGCCGTCCTGATCATCGCCTGCCCCTGTGCCCTGGGCCTGGCCACCCCGACCGCCCTGCTGGTCGGCACCGGCCGCGGAGCCCAGCTCGGCATCCTGATCAAGGGCCCCGAAGTACTGGAATCCACCCGCACCGTGGACACCGTCGTCCTGGACAAGACCGGCACCGTCACCACCGGCCGGATGACCCTGCTCGCCGCCCACCCCGCCGACGGAGTGACGGAGCAGGAGCTGCTGCGGCTGGCGGGCGCCCTGGAACACGCCTCCGAACACCCGGTCGCACGGGCCATCGCCGCGGGTGCCGCCGCCCGGACCGGAACGCTGCCCGCCACGGAGGACTTCACCAGCCTCCCCGGCCTGGGCGTGGCAGGCCGGGTCGAGGGCCACGCGGTGCTGGCCGGGCAGGAGCGGCTGTTCGCCGAGCGGGGCGTCTCCCTCCCGCCGGAGCTCCTGACGGCCCGGCAGGCGGCGGAAGCCGCCGGCGCCACCGCCGTCCTGGTGGCCTGGGACGGCATCGCCCGGGGCGTGCTGACCGTGGCCGACGCGGTCAAGGAGACCAGCGCCGAGGCGGTCGTACGACTGCGCGCCCTCGGCCTCACCCCGGTCCTGCTGACCGGCGACAACCAGGCCGTCGCCGACAGCGTGGCCCGCTCGGTGGGGATCGACGAGGTCATCGCCGAGGTGCTGCCGCGGGACAAGGCGGCCGTGGTCGAGCGGTTGCAGAAGGAGGGCCGTACGGTCGCCATGGTCGGCGACGGGGTCAACGACGCCGCCGCCCTGGCCCGCGCCGATCTGGGCCTGGCCATGGGCACCGGCACCGACGCCGCCATCGAGGCCGCCGACCTGACCCTGGTCCGCGGGGACCTGCGGGTGGCCGCCGACGCGATCCGGCTCTCCCGACGGACCCTGGCCACCATCAAAGGCAACCTGTTCTGGGCCTTCGGCTACAACGTGGCCGCCCTGCC
Source organism: Streptomyces venezuelae (assembly GCF_008642295.1). Classification (GTDB taxonomy): domain Bacteria; phylum Actinomycetota; class Actinomycetes; order Streptomycetales; family Streptomycetaceae; genus Streptomyces; species Streptomyces venezuelae_C. The sequence goes on from NZ_CP029190.1 coordinate 2,655,565, forward strand.
GCTCGCCGCCGCCGGCCTGCTCAACCCGATGATCGCCGGGGCCGCGATGGCCTTCTCCTCGGTTTTCGTGGTGACCAACAGCCTGCGGCTGCGCTCGTTCCGCTAAGGTCGCCTCCCCGGGTTGCACACAAGTCCTTCACGGGAGACGCAGATCACATTGATACCAACGTAACCATTCGGGGTCTTCGTGGGTCTAATGGGACGATGCAAGGAACGTCTTTGGGGGACGTTTTGCGGAGGTCTTGGGGGACATCCGGGCATCAGCCGGCCGGGGCGCGTGCCCACGGGGAGCTTTGAGCGGCCCTCCTGACCCGTACGGGTCCCGGCAGACCACTGAGCGCCTCGGCTCGGGTCCCGTGGGGGGAATCCGTTCCGGGGAACGGAAAGCGCCCCGCTCGTCGACCCGTGGGGGGATCGGCGGCGGGGCGCTTTTCTCTGTGCGGAGAGAGCCGTGGGCCGTGGCCCGCGGAAGGTGAGGCCTTAGCGGGCCTCGACCGGGACGAAGTCGCGCAGGACCTCGCCGGTGTAGATCTGGCGCGGGCGGCCGATGCGGGAACCCGGCTCCTTGATCATCTCGTGCCACTGGGCGATCCAGCCGGGCAGCCGGCCGAGCGCGAAGAGCACGGTGAACATCTCGGTCGGGAAGCCCATGGCCCGGTAGATCAGACCGGTGTAGAAGTCCACGTTCGGGTAGAGGTTGCGCTCGACGAAGTACTCGTCGGCCAGCGCGTGCTCCTCCAGCTTGAGCGCGATGTCGAGCAGCTCGTCGGACTTGCCGAGGGCCGAGAGGACATCGTGCGCCGCCGCCTTGATGATCTTCGCCCGGGGGTCGAAGCTCTTGTAGACGCGGTGCCCGAAGCCCATCAGGCGGACGCCGTCTTCCTTGTTCTTCACCTTGCGGATGAAGCTGTCGACGTCGCCGCCGGAGGCCTGGATGCCCTCCAGCATCTCCAGCACCGACTGGTTGGCGCCACCGTGGAGCGGGCCCCACAGCGCGCTGATGCCGGCCGAGATCGAGGCGAACATGTTCGCCTGCGAGGAGCCGACCAGGCGGACCGTGGAGGTGGAGCAGTTCTGCTCGTGGTCCGCGTGCAGGATGAGGAGCTTGTCGAGCGCGTTGACCACGACCGGGTCGAGCTCGTACTCCTGGGCCGGCACGGAGAAGGTCATGCGCAGGAAGTTCTCGACGTAGCCGAGGTCGTTGCGCGGGTAGACCACCGGGTGGCCGACCGACTTCTTGTACGCGTACGCGGCGATCGTCGGGAGCTTGGCCAGCAGCCGGATCGTCGAGAGGTGGCGCTGCTTCTCGTCGAACGGGTTGTGGCTGTCCTGGTAGAACGTGGACAGCGCGCTGACCACGGAGGACAGCATCGCCATCGGGTGCGCGTCGCGCGGGAAGCCGTCGTAGAACCGCTTGACGTCCTCGTGCAGCAGCGTGTGCTGGGTGATCTCGTTGCGGAACGACGCGAGCTGGTCGACGGTCGGCAGCTCCCCGTTGATCAGCAGGTAGGCGACCTCGATGAAGGTCGACCGCTCCGCCAGCTGCTCGATCGGGTAACCGCGGTAGCGCAGGATGCCCTGCTCGCCGTCGAGGTAGGTGATCGCGGATTTATAGGCGGCGGTGTTTCCGTAGCCGCTGTCCAGGGTGACCAGCCCGGTCTGAGCCCGGAGCTTCGAGATGTCGAAGCCCTTGTCACCGACGGTGCTCTCGACCACCGGGTAGGTGTATTCACCGTCCGCGTACCGCAGTACTACAGAGTTGTCGCTCACGTCATCCCTCACCGACGTAGTGCCTCTTCTTCGAGGTGCCCTGACTGCCTCTACCTTCCCCCATTTGGCGCAGGAGAGTGCACTCGGGGTCGGCTTTTGGTGCTTCTGACGGCACTGAGTGCCGCCAACCCGCCCATCCTGCCCCGTCCGCGCCACTGTCGAAACCCTAGATGATCGATCATCTAGGTGATGTTTCCCACCGGTATCCGGCCGGACAGTCGGTGAGCCACCGCCGTGTACCTCCTGCCTGCGGAAACCGTACGCACAGCCTGGCCGAGGGCCTTACGGGACCCGACGAGGACGACGAGTTTCTTCGCCCTGGTCACCGCCGTGTACAGCAGGTTCCGCTGGAGCATCATCCAAGCCCCGGTGGTGACCGGTATCACCACTGCGGGATATTCACTCCCCTGGGAACGGTGGATGGTGACGGCATAGGCGTGGGCGAGCTCGTCCAGCTCGGTGAACTCGTATTCCACTTCCTCGTCCTCGTCGGTGCGCACGGTCAGCTTCTGCTCGTCCGGGTCGAGCCCGATGACCACGCCCACGGTGCCGTTGAAGACGCCGTTGGCTCCCTTCTCGTAGTTGTTGCGGATCTGCGTGACCTTGTCCCCCACCCGGAAGACCCGCCCGCCGAACCGCTTCTCCGGCAGCTCTGGCCGCGCCGGGGTGATGGCCTGCTGGAGCAGGCCGTTGAGGGTGCCGGCGCCGGCCGGTCCCCGGTGCATGGGCGCCAGGACCTGAATGTCCCGGCGCGGGTCCAGGCCGAATCGGGCGGGAATCCGGCGGGCGGCGACATCCACCGTGAGCCGCCCGGCCTCCTCGGTGTCCTCCTCGGCGAACAGGAAGAAGTCCGGCAGCCCATCGGTCAGGGGCGGCAGCCCGGTGTTGATGCGGTGGGCATTGGTCACCACCCCGGACTGCTGGGCCTGCCGGAAGATCCGGGTGAGCCGCACGGCCGGCACCGGCCCGCCCTCGGCCAGCAGGTCCCGGAGCACCTCCCCGGCCCCCACCGAGGGCAGCTGGTCCACATCCCCCACGAGCAGCAGATGGGCACCCGGTGCCACCGCCTTGACCAGCTTGTTGGCCAGCAGCAGGTCCAGCATGGAGGCCTCGTCGACCACCACCAGGTCCGCGTCCAGCGGACGGTCCCGGTCGTACGCCGCATCGCCGCCCGGTTTGAGCTCCAGCAGCCGGTGCACCGTGGAGGCCTCCGCCCCGGTCAGCTCCGACAGCCGTTTGGCGGCCCTCCCCGTGGGGGCGGCGAGCACCACCTTGGCCTTCTTGGCCCGCGCCAGCTCCACGATCGAGCGGACGGTGAAGGACTTCCCGCAGCCCGGCCCGCCGGTGAGCACCGCCACCCGGCGGGTCAGCGCCAGCTTCACCGCCTCCCGCTGCTCGGCCGCCAGCTGGGCCCCGGTCCGCCCGGCGAGCCAGCCCAGCGCCTTGTCCCAGTCCACCTCGCGGAAGGCCGGCATCCGGTCCTCCTCGGCGTACAGCAGGCGGCGCAGCTGCCCGGTCAGCGACAGCTCGGCCCGGTGGAAGGGCACCAGGTACACCGCGGTGAGCGGCGGACCGCCCTCCGGATCCGGCACCGGCTCCCGGACCACCCCCTCCTCGTCCGCGGCGAGTTCGGCCAGGCATTCGATGACGAGTCCGGTGTCCACCTGGAGCAGCTTCACCCCGTCGGCGATGAGCCGCTCCTCGGGCAGGAAGCAGTGGCCCTGGTCGGCGGACTGGGAGAGGGCGTACTGCAGGCCGGCCTTGACCCGCTCGGGGCTGTCGTGCGGAATGCCGACGGCCTGGGCGATCCGGTCCGCGGTGAGGAAGCCGATGCCCCAGACGTCGGCGGCGAGCCGGTAGGGCTGGTTCTTCACCACCGAGATGGAGGCGTCCCCGTACTTCTTGTAGATGCGGACCGCGATGGAGGTGGAGACGCCGACGCCCTGGAGGAAGACCATGACCTCCTTGATGGCCTTCTGCTCCTCCCAGGCGGCGCCGATCAGCTTCGTCCGCTTGGGCCCCAGACCCGGCACCTCGATCAGCCGTTTCGGCTCCGTCTCGATGACGTTCAGGGTCTCGGTGCCGAAGTGTTCGACGATCCGGTCGGCGATCTTCGGGCCGATGCCCTTGATCAGGCCGGAGCCGAGGTAGCGGCGGATGCCCTGGACGGTGGCCGGCAGCACGGTGCGGTAGTTCTCCACGGTGAACTGCCTGCCGTACTGCGGGTGGGAGCCCCAGCGGCCCTCCATCCGCAGCGATTCGCCGGGCTGCGCGCCGAGCAGCGCACCGACCACCGTGAGGAGGTCCGCGCCACCGCGGCCGGTGTCGACCCGGGCGACGGTGTAGCCGCTCTCCTCGTTGGCGTACGTGATCCGCTCGAGCACCCCTTCGAGCACTGCCATGTTGGACATGGCACGACGTTACCGCCGTGGGCCGACAGCCCGTCGGGCCTGTGGACAACCCCGGGAGCAACACCAAGGGGGCCCGGCCTGATGGCCGGACCCCCTCACGGTTACCCCTCCCGTGCCGGACTTCCCGATCCCCCCGGATCCTCCCCCGGAAGTACCGACGCAACGTATGACCCTCGATCCGGGCAGACGGTTGCACGCCGAATCGGAGATTTATTTTTCCGTGACCCAAGGTGCCGTCAAAAGCACGCAGCCGTAGCGTTTCCGGCATGAGCGAACCCTCACTCCAGGACGACGTACTCCACGAGCTCGGCGACGACCGGCTCACCGAGATCGCGACCCTGCTCGGCACCGACGCCGTCGGGGCCCGGGAGGCCGTCGCCACCACCGTCGACACCATGACCGGGGACCTCCGCCGGACGGCCGACGCGGACGACGACGACGGCCGGGAGGTCCGGGCCGCCCTCGCGGAGGTCTCCGAACCCCGCCCCCAGGGCGTGGCCACCCTCGGCGGCGGCCTGCTCGGCGGCGGCATCATGGCCGGGGTGCTCGCCAAGGCCGCCAAGCCGGTCGCCAACGCCGTCGCGAAGAAGACCGGTCTCCCGGTACCCGTCGTCGGCAAGGTGATCGAGATGCTGATCCCGGTGATGCTGGCCGTCTTCGCCAAACGCGCGGCCGGCAAGGGCCCTTCCGTCGAGTCCGACCTCGGCGACCTGCTGGGCACCGTCCTCGGCGGCAAGAAGTAGCCGGCTACCGGGGCCCGCCGGTGCCCGGCCGCCTACAGTTGTCCCCATGGCTGAGAAGGTGCGCCTCCGCGACCCGGAGCCCGGCGACCTGGGCTGGATCGTCCAGCGGCACGGCGCGCTGTACGCCGCCGAGTACGGCTGGAACACCGACTTCGAGGGCCTGGTCGCGAGAATCGTCGCCGACTTCGCCCAGGACCACGACCCGCATCTGGAGCGGGTGTGGATCGCCGAGCTGGACGGACGCCCGGCCGGCTCGGTGATGTGCGTACGGGAGGACGGGGCGCCCGGCACGGCGCGGCTGCGCCTGCTGCTGGTGGAGCCGGAGGCCCGCGGCCACGGCATCGGCGCCCTGCTGGTGGACACGGTGGTGGAGTTCGCCCGTTCGGTCGGCTACCGCGAGCTGGTGCTCTGGACCAACGACGTGCTGGCCTCGGCCCGTTCCCTCTACGAGCGCGCCGGGTTCACCCTCATCGCCGAGAAGGAGCACCGCTCGTACGGGGTGACCCTGACCGGCCAGGACTGGCGGCTGCCGCTCCAGGAGAGCTCCCCGCGCTGACCCCGGCGGGCGGTGCCGGGACCGCGGAGTCCGGTGCCGGGACCCCGGCCGGCCGCGCCGGGGCGCTGCCCCCGAACGAGGTCAGCGCGACCCCGCCGACCAGCAGCACCGCCGCCGCCCAGCGCAGCCCGGACACCCCCTCGCCCAGCACCAGGGCCGCCGAGGACATCCCGAAGACCGGCACCAGCAGCGAGAACGGTGCCACCGAGGTGGCCGGGTAGCGGCGCAGCAGGTACCCCCAGGCGCCGAAGCCGACCACGGTGGAGATCCAGGCGACGTAGGCGATGACCCCCACCCCGGACCAGTCCAGGGCGCGCAGCGCGGCCAGGTCCCGGTCCGGCCCCTCCAGCAGCAGCGAGAGCGCGAGCAGCGGCAGCACCGGCACGGTGCACACCCACACCATGAAGTTGAGCGCGTCGGGCGGGGCGGCCTTGCGGGTGAGCACGTTCGACACGCCCCAGCAGAGGGCGGCGCCGACCACCAGGGTGAAGCCCAGTACGGGACCGGAGGCGCCCTCGTCCACGGCGGCCACCCCGATCCCGGCCAGCGCCACCGCCATCCCGAGCAGCCGCACCCGGCCGGGCCGTTCGCCGAGCACCACCGCGGCGAACACGGCCGTGAACACCGCCTGGACCTGGAGCACCAGGGAGGACAGGCCGGCCGGCATCCCGGCGTCCATACCGGTGAAGAGCAGCCCGAACTTGGCGATCCCCAGGGCCAGGCCGACACCCAGCACCCACCTCCAGGCCACCTTGGGGCGGCCGACGAAGAACACCGCGGGGAGGGCGGCGACCAGGAACCGGAGGGCGGACAGCAACAGGGGCGGGAAGTGGTCGAGTCCGATCTCGATGACGACGAAGTTGAACCCCCAGACGGCGGCGACGAGCACGGCGAGGGCGGTGTGTACGGGGCGCATGTACCGAGCATCGGTGCGCACATCATGTAGCACCAGCGCGAGTTCCTTCGCTGTTGGATGTAGCAGTGCTTACGAATCCTGCGCTGGGCGCCTACCCTGGCCGCATGCTCGATCTCGCCCGGCTGCGCGCCCTGCACGCCGTCGCCCTGCACGGTTCGGTCGCGGGCGCGGCGGCGGCCCTCGGCTACACCCCGTCCGCCGTCTCCCAGCAGATCGCCAAGCTGGAACGCGAGACCCGGACCACGCTGCTGGAGCGGCGCGGGCGCGGGATCGCGCTCACCGAGGAGGCGCAGCATCTGGCGGACACCGCACAGCAGCTGCTGGCCATCATGGAGCGGGCCGAAACCACGCTGGAGGAGCGGCGGGGGCAGCCGGGCGGCCTGCTGCGGGTGGCCGCGTTCGCCTCCGCCGCGCGCGGCCTGCTGCCGGGTGTGCTGGCCGGACTCGCGGTCCGGCACCCCGCGCTGGACATCCGCCTGACCGAGGTGGATCCGCATCTGTCGGTGGACCTGGTGGCCCGGGGGGTCACGGATCTGGCGGTCGCGCACGACTGGGACATCGCCCCGCTGCCGGCCCCGGACGGGGTGAAGCAGGCCTTCATCGGGGCGGAGCGGTGCGATCTGATCGTGCCGGAGGGGCACGCCTTCGCCGGGCGGGCCGAGGTCCGCCGGGAGGAGCTCGGCGGACAGCGGTGGGTCTGCCAGCCGCCCGGGCGGGTCTGCCACGACTGGCTGGTACGGACGCTGCGGTCGGCCGGGTTCGAGCCGGATCTGGTGCATGTGGCGGAGGAGAACCACACGCTGATCGCGCTGGTGGCGGCGGGGCTGGGAGTGGCGGTGGTACCGCGGCTGGGGACCGGGCCGCTGCCGAGCGGCGCGGTGTCCGTACCGCTGGAGCCGGCGCCGGTGCGGAGGGTGTACGCGTTGTGGCGGAGCGGGGCCGCCCGGCGGCCCGCGATCACCGAGACGGTCCGCGCGCTCCAGGCCCACTGGCCCCCGCCGGGCTGCTGACCCGGCCCCCCGCCCCTTCCCGAAACCGGAGGTGCGCTCGAACGCCGCGCGGGCCGGTATCACCGCGCAATACCGCCCCGCCGACGCCCACGGCGGTAGCGTGCCCGGGTGCCGAATCTTGCGCCGAAACGTGCGTCGCGTCGCAGTCTGCTCGCCGCTGCCGCCGCCCTGGCTGCCGGGGCGGCAGCGGCCGTCCCCCGCCGCGCGGCCGGGGAACCGCCCCCGGACGACGGCCGGAACGCGGGCCCCGCGCACCGCCCGCAGCAGTTGCTGGCCCGGATGAGCCTGGCCGAGAAGGTCGGCCAGCTGTTCGTCAGCCGGGCGTACGGGCATTCGGCGACCGACCCGGAGCCGGCCGACGCCGAGGCCAATCTGACGCACTTCGGGGTCCGCACCGCCGCCGAGCTCGTCGCCCGGTACCACCTCGGCGGGGTCATCTACTTCGCCTGGGCCCACAACACCCGCACCCCGCCGCAGATCGCCGGCCTCTCCAACGGCCTGCAGCGCGCCGCACTGGCCGGCCCCGCCCGCATCCCGCTGCTGATCTCGACCGACCAGGAGCACGGGATCATCGCCCGGATCGGCAAGCCGGCCACCCTGCTGCCCGGCGCGATGGCCCTCGGTGCCGGGGGTTCCACGGCCGCCGCCCGCCGCGCCGCCCGGATCGCCGGCACCGAACTGGCGGCCCTCGGCATCCGCCAGGACTACGCCCCGGTGGCCGATGTCAATGTCAACCCGGCCAACCCGGTCATCGGCGTACGGTCCTTCGGCTCGGACCCGCGCGCGGTCGCGGAGCTGGCCGCCGCCCAGGTGCGCGGCTACCAGGGGGCCGGCATCGCGGCCACCGCCAAGCACTTCCCGGGGCACGGGGACACCGCCACCGACAGCCATGTCGGCCTGCCGGTGATGCACCACACCCGGGCGCAGTGGGAGGAGCTGGACGAGCCGCCGTTCCGGGCGGCGGTACGGGCGGGCGTGGACGTGATCATGACCGCGCATATCGTCGTACCGGCCCTGGATCCTTCCGGGGACCCGGCCACCCTCTCCCGGCCCATCCTGACCGGCATCCTCCGCGAACGCCTCGGTTTCCGCGGGGTGGTGGTCACGGACGCCCTCGACATGGCCGGCGTACGCCAGAAGTACGGTGACGACCGGGTCCCGGTGCTGGCCCTGAAGGCCGGCTGCGACCAGCTGCTCAACCCGCCGGACCTTCCCCTCGCCTACCGCAGCGTGCTGGCCGCGGTCGAGTCGGGCGAGCTGACCGAGCGGCGGATCGATGAATCGGTCCTCCGGATTCTGGAACTCAAGGCCCGGCGGGGCCTGTTCACCGATCCGTACACCTCGCCCGAGCGGGTGACGGCCACCGTCGGCACCGCGGAGCACCTGGCAGCCGCCGACGAGATCGCCGCCGGTACGACCACACTGCTGGCCAATCCGCGGGCGCTGCTGCCGCTCGACCCGGGCACCCGGCCCCGGCTGCTGGTCACCGGCGCCGACCCGGCCTCCCCCAGCGGGACCACCGGCCCGCCGACGGCCGTCCTGGCCCGCGAGCTGACCGCCCTGGGGTTCACCGCCACGGCGGTCCCGGCGGACCGGGCGCGGGCCGCGGCCCCCGGCCACGACGCCCTGCTGGTCTGCACCCTCAATGTGCCGGAGGGCGAGAGTCCGCAGCGCACGCTGGTGACGGAGCTGATCGCGACCGGCGTTCCGGTGGTGGGGGTGGCGATCCGGAACCCGTACGACGTGGCCCGGCTGCCGGAGTGCGCGGCGAGCGTGGCCACGTACTCCTGGACCGATGTGGAACTGCGGGCCGCCGCCCGGGTCCTGGCCGGGGCGGTACGCCCGGCCGGCCGGCTCCCGGTCCCGGTGCCCGGCCGCTACGCACTGGGCCACGGTCTCGGCTATGGAGACCGCGGCCCAGATCCTGCCTAGCGGGAGCGGATTACGGGCGCAGCTGCGCCTCGCGCTCCAGCTCGTCGCTCCGGTCGAGCTGCGCGTCCGCCTTGGCCAGCGGCTGCGCCTTGCGGGCGTCGGCCTGGACCGCGGCGGGGGCGACCCCGGCCCACTCCAGGATCTTCGCGGTGGCGAGGGCCTTCTCACCCTCCATGAGCTTGGAGACGTTGGCCCCGTGGTTGGCACCGGGGGCGGTCATCACATAGCTGTCCTTCGCGCCGTAGCCGAGCCGGAACGGTTCGGCACCCCACGGGTCGTTCTGCCCGTAGACGAAGAGCATCCGGTGGGCGTTGTTCTGCACCCAGGTGTCCACATCGCGCATCGCGCCCGGCTGGAAGGTCATCGGGATGTCGCGGGGCACGAAGTTCCGCGGCGGCTGGTAGCCGTAACGGCTCAGGTTGCCCAGGTGGGGCTGCTTGATGTCGGGCGAGCCGAGCTGGGTGCCGGCCTGGAAGTAGTACGGGGTGTAGGTGTTCAGGCCCTGGTCGGAGTAGGCGGAGAAGCCGGAGATGGCATCGATGCTGTCCCAGATCTCCTGATCGGTGGCGGTGGCCGCGACCGGGATGGAGCCGCAGTCGGAGACCAGGCTGTACTGCCAGAAGGCCCACACGTAGTCGAGGACCACGGCCTCGTAGGCCTTGTCGAGGTTCCCGACGGTGGTGAAGGTCCAGCCGTTCTCGGCCGCGGCGGCGGCGTACTTGGCCTCCAGCGGCTCACGGCGCACCAGGGCCTCGCGCTGGACGTTGTTCAGCTTGTCGCGGCACTCCTTGGTGCCGACCTTCCGGAAGAACCGGTCGTACGCCGAGTCCTCGTTGTTGACCACGTCGTTGGGTGCGACGTACGCGACGACCCCGTCCATGTCGCGCGGGTAGAAGCGCTCGTAGTACGTGGCGGTCATACCGCCCTTGCTGCCGCCGGTGGAGAGCCACTTCTTCGAGTAGATCTTCTTCAGGGCGCCGAAGATGCGGTGCTGGTCGCTGGCGGCCTGCCAGATGTCCAGCTTGCCCCAGTCGGCCGGTTCGGCGGGCCGGGACGGCGTGAAGAAGCGGTACTCCATCGACACCTGGTTGCCGTCGACGATGGTCGTCGGCTCACTGCGGCGGGGGCTGGTGCTGACGTTGTAGCCGGAGGTGAAGAAGACCGTCGGGCGGTTGGTGTCCTTGTGCAGCAGGGTGATCCGCTGCTTGAAGGTGCCCTGCGAGGGCTTCCGGTGGTCGACCGGCTGCTCGTAGTTCAGTACGAAGAAGCGGTAGCCGGGGTACGGCTTCTCCTCGATCAGGCTCATCCCCGGTATCGCGAGGATCTGGTCCTTGATGTCCGGGCCGTCCGCGGGCCCGGCGGCGGTGGCCGCCGAGGCCGTGAAGCCGGCCGCGCCCGCGGTGCCGATCAGCATCACGAGCGACAACAGCCATCTGAGCGCCTTGCGCATTCACCCTCCCCTTGAGTTCACTGCGGTCGCCGTGAACCTACGGGGTCAACGGGCCGGTGAACAGACCCGGTTGGCCCCTGGGGGCGGGTTCAGCAGAGAATCCAGCCAGAGGAGACCGAGCCGGACCCGACCTCGCCGCGAACGTACACGCAGCGGCTCAGCGCATACACGGACACCGGGCCGGCGAACCGGGTGAACCGGCCGCCGTCCTTGACCGGGACCCCGCCGCGGGGCTGAACGGAGACCGACATGTACTGGCGGACCCCGCTGCGGTGGGGGACGGTGACGGCGCACGCGTGGGTGCGGGTCTTGTAGACCCGCACCTCGCCGGTCGAGAACGGCAGCGTTTTGACGAGCCGTCCGGCGCAGCCGCCGGTGGCGGCCTGCGCGGGGGGCGCGGTGAACAGCCCGACGGCGGCCAGGCCCACGCCCGCCGCGCACACTCCCAGGGCCCTGGTCAGCCGGCCCGTCCTGCCCCACCCTTGGAACACGCTTACCCCCGTCGGTCGGTCGTACGTACAACCCAAGTGCGTACTCACGTACGACGCGCGGCCCGGCGGGATGGTTGCATCAGGCCGCGGCGTGCTCGTCCTCACCGACGAAAGTGCGCCACAGACCGGCGTACTGCCCGCCGAGGGCCAGGAGTTCGGCGTGCGTGCCGTCCTCGACCACCCGGCCGCGGTCCATCACCACGACCCGGTCGGCGCGGGCGGCCGTGGTGAGCCGGTGGGCCACCACCAGGGTGGTCCGCTTGCCGGCCAGCCGGTCGGTGGCCTGGTTGACCAGGGCCTCGGTGGCCAGGTCCAGGGCCGCGGTGGCCTCGTCGAGCAGCAGCACGTCCGGGTCCACGAGTTCGGCCCGGGCCAGGGCGATCAGCTGGCGCTGGCCGGCCGAAAGGTTCCTGCCCCGCTCGGTGACGGTGTGGAGGTAGCCGCCGTCCAGGGTGGCGATCATGTCGTGGGCCCCGACCGCACGGGCGGCGGCCTCCACCTCGGCATCGCTCGCATCGGGCCGGCCGTACGCGATGGCGTCCCGGACGGTCCCCGGGAAGAGGTACGACTCCTGGGGGACCACACCCAGCCGGTGCCGGTACGCCGTCAGATCGAGCTCGCGCAGGTCGGTGCCGTCGGCGGTGACCCGGCCCGAGGTCGGGTCGTAGAACCGGGCGACCAGCTTGACCAGCGTGGACTTGCCGGCTCCGGTCTCCCCGACGAAGGCGACGGTCTGCCCGGCGGGAATCCGCAGGTCGATGCCGCCCAGCGCCTCGCCCTTCTCCCCGCGCTCGTCGGCGGTCCCGTACCGGAACCGGACGTCCTCGAAGGCGATCTCCCCGCGGAGCTCGGTGAGCTCGCGGGGCGCAGCGGGCAGCGGGGTGCTGGTGGGCTCCTGCAGCAGGCCCTGGATACGGCCCAGCGAGACGCTGGCCTGCTGGTATCCGTCGAAGACCTGGGAGAGCTGCTGGACCGGGGCGAAGAACAGGTCGATGTAGAGGAGGTAGGCGACCAGCGCGCCGGTGGTCAGGGTGCCCGCCTCGACCCGGCCCGCGCCGACGATCAGCACGGCCGCGGCGGCCACCGAGGACAGCAGCTGGACGAAGGGGAAGTAGACCGATATCAGCCACTGGCCGCGGACCCGGGCCTGCCGGTAGGAGTCGCTGCGCTCGGCGAACCGGGCGGCGCCGGACCGCTCGCGCCCGAAGGCCTGGACGATCCGCAGCCCGGAGACGGACTCCTGGAGGTCGGCGTTGACCACGCTGACCCGGTCGCGGGCCAGTTCGTAGGCCTTGACCGATTTCCGGCGGAACACGATCGTGCCGACGACGAGCAGGGGCAGGGTGGCGAAGACGATCAGGGCGAGCTCGACGTCGAGGACGAGCAGGGCGACCAGGATGCCGAAGAAGGTGAAGACCGAGACCACGGCGGTGACCAGCCCGGTCTGGAGGAAGGTCGACAGGGCGTCCACATCGGTGGTCATCCGGGTCATGATCTTGCCGGTGAGTTCGCGCTCGTAGTAGTCGAGGCCGAGGCGCTGGAGCTGGGCGAAGATCTTGACGCGGAGGGCGTAGAGGACGCGCTCGCCGGTCCGGCCGGTCATCCGGGTCTCGGCGAACTGGGCCGCCCACTGGGAGAGGACCACGATCAGCGCGAGGGCGGACGCGGCCCAGACCGCGCCGAGGGCTGCCTTCTCCACACCGTCGTCGATGCCGTTCCGGATCAGGATGGGCAGCAGCAGGCCGGCGCCGGCATCGACGGCGACCAGGCCGAGGCTGACGGCGAGCGGGGCCCAGAAGCCGCGCAGCAGCCGGCGCAGGCCGTAGCTCTGCTCCGGGGCGACCGCCCGCTGTTCGTCGACCTCGGGGGTGTCGTCGGCCGGCGGCAGCGCGGCGACCTGGGCGAGCAGCTCGGGGGTGGCCGGCATGCCGGAGACCGCCCCGGCCATGGTGTGACCAGGTCCGGGCGCGATGCCGGCGGAGGGGGCGCTGTCCTGGCCGTCCCCTCTGCTCACGGGGTCCGGCTCCTGGCGCCGCCACAGTTCGGGGGTGACCCCGTCCACCAGCCGGCGCTTGGCGCTGACCGGCTCGGAGTCGATCTCCGCCTCGATCTCCAGATCGCGTTCGAGGAGCTCGCGCTCCAGACCGGCGAGGACGGCCGCCTCGGTCTCGGGGGTGCGCGGGGAGCCGGCGGCGAGCGCATCGGGGTCGGTGAGCAGCCGGCGGAACAGCGCGGAGTCCCGTTCGAGCTCCTCGTACGTACCGAGGGCGGCGAGCCGGCCCCGGTCCAGTACGGCGATCCGGTCGGCGAGGGCCAGGGTGGAGCGGCGGTGGGCGATGAGGAGGGTGGTGCGGCCCGCCATGACCGAGCGCAGGGCCTCGTGGATCTCGTGTTCGATACGGGCGTCGACGGCGGAGGTGGCGTCGTCCAGGAGCAGCAGCCGGGGGTCGGTCAGGATGGCGCGGGCCAGTGCGATCCGCTGGCGCTGGCCGCCGGACAGGGTGAGTCCGTGCTCGCCGACGGTGGTGTCGTAGCCGGCCGGCAGGGCTTCGATGAACCCCTCGGCCTGGGCGGCGCGGGCGGCGGCGCGGATCTGCTCCTCGGTGGCCTCCGGGTGCCCGTAGGCGATGTTGGCGCGGACGGAGTCGGAGAACAGGAAGGAGTCCTCGGGGACCAGCCCGATGGCGGCCCGCAGGGAGGCGTGGGTGAGCTCGCGGACGTCGTGGCCGCCGACCCGGACGGTGCCGTGGGTGGCGTCGTAGAACCGGGGCAGCAGCAGGGAGACGGTGGACTTGCCGCTGCCGGAGGCACCGACGACGGCGACGGTCTCGCCGGGTGCGATGCGCAGGGAGAAGCCGTCGAGCACGGGCCGGTCGGGGTCGTACCCGAAGGAGACCTCGTCGAATTCGACGGTGGCGGGAGCGTCGGCGGGGAGTTCGAGGGTGCCGTCCTGGAGGGTCGGCTCGGTGTCGATGAGCTCCAGGACGCGTTCGACGCCGGCCCGGGCCTGCTGGCCGACGGTGAGGACCATGGCGAGCATCCGGACCGGGCCGACGAGCTGGGCGAGGTAGGTGGAGAAGGCGACGAAGGTGCCGAGGGTGACCTGGCCGCGGGCGGCCATCCAGCCGCCGAGGGCCAGCATGGCGACCTGGGCGAGGGCGGGTACGGCCTGGAGGGCGGGGGTGTAGCGGGAGTTGAGCCGGATGGTCCGCAGCCGGCCGGCGAACAGCCGGCGGCCGGCCTCGCGGAGCTTGCCGGTCTCCTGCTCCTCCTGGCCGAAGCCCTTGACCACGCGGACGCCGGTGACGGCGCCGTCCACCACGGTGGCGACCTGGGCGGCCTGGCCCTGGGCGTACCAGGTGGCGGGGAAGAGCTTCTTGCGGCTGCGCTTGGCGATGAACCAGAGGGCGGGGGCCATCAGGAGGGCGATGAGGGTCAGCAGCGGCGAGAGCCACAGCATGATCCCGAGGGAGATCCCGAAGAGCAGGAAGTTGCCGATGGTCATCGGCAGCATGAAGAGCAGACCCTGGATCAGCTGGAGGTCACTGGTGGCCCGGCCGACGACCTGTCCGGTGGACAGCTCGTCCTGGCGCCGCCCGTCGAGCTTGGTGAGGGTGCCGTACATCTCGGTGCGGAGGTCGTGCTGCACGTCGAGGGCGAGCCGGCCGCCGTAGTAGCGGCGGATGTACGTCAGCACGTACACGGCTATCGCGGCGGCTATGAGCATGCCGGCCCAGGGGCCCATGGGCTTGGTGTGGTCCCCGATGACATCGTCGATGATCACCTTGGTGACCAGGGGCACCAGGGCCATGACGGCCATTCCGGCGAGCGAGGAGCCGAGCGCGAGCAGCACGTTCGCCTTGTACCGCCAGGCATAGGCGGCCAGCCGCCTCCCCCAGCCCTGCCCTGTCCCGGCTGTGTCTGCCGCCGTCACGTGATGCCTCCCCGTCTCCCCGTCCGTCCGGTCCTGCCGGAATCGCCAACACGGGCGGGGCCGGTTTTCATCCCGCCGCAACAATCGAACGCGCTGACGGAGCGGGAGGCGAGCGGGGCTCGTGCGTTCGGGGGGTGCGGGGGGTCAGGCGGCGGCTCACGCGGCGCCGGGCGGCGCCACCGCGCCGACACTGCGGTGCTCGCCCGCGCGGCGGCGCCGTCCGGCGCCGGGGGCCGGCGGCACAGCTGCCGAGCGGGCCGAGTACAGGTGACCGCGCTCACCGCCGATAGTTCGCCTTGTCGAGGAGCACATCGAAATCGCCGCGCTCGCCCATGGCGGCGAGCTCCTCAAGCGCCCGCAACGCAGCCTCGGTCTCGGTCTCGGCCAGCGCGTCGTCGTCGGGTTCCACAGGGAGAGGATGTCGCCACCCGCAACCTGCCGTCACCCCTTCGGGGGCTTTCCGCCCATTCGGCCCAGCCATACACTGGAGTAGCTATACGTTCCGCTGCATGGACGAGCCATTCGACATCGAGATCGAGCCGGAGGTCCGGCTGTGGCTGATGAACCTTTCGGACGCGGACTACCTGGTGGCCGAGCATGTGGTCGGGCTACTGCTGGACAGTCCCACCACTCTGGGAGAGCCGTATGCGCGACATCTGGGGAACGGGGTCCGCGAACTGCGGTTCGATCTGGGGCACGACCGCGAGGCCGTACGCATCTCGTACTGGCTTGCCCCGGGACGACGGATCGTCCTTCTGACGGTCTTCCGTAAAACGAAGCAGCGCGAGGAGGCCCAGGTGGCACGCGCGAAACTGGCCAAGGAACACTGCAAGGCCGAGCACGGTCACGCAACTGACGTCTACATCCGTGACACGAAGGACGGAGCGCTGTAATGGTCAGCCACGCTCAGTGGAAGCTCACCCGTGACAGGAAGATCGCCGAGGGGCTTACCGAAAGCCCCGAGGTGACCAGGCGCCGCGAGGAGATCCGGCTCGCGTTCGAACTTGGGCAGGCCGTTTACGACCGGCGGGCCGAGCTCGGGATTTCGCAGACCGAGCTGGCCCGGCGGGCCGGGATGACCCAGCCGCAGGTTTCGAAGCTGGAGCTCGGCGGGACCGTGCCGACCGTGCCGTTGCTCGCCCGGCTCGCCCGGGCCATGGAGTCCGAGCTGAACCTCACGCTGGTCGGCGAAACCTCACGGGTGGCGTTCACCGCCGTTGCGGACGAGGCGGCCTGAGCCTGCTCACAGGTGGGTCGGGGCGAACATGCGGAGGGTGGTCGGGAGGACCAGGACCGAGGGGCCCGGGGTGGCGAGGGAGCGTTTCAGGTCGTCCGCCAGGGATTCCGGGGTGGTGGTCGCCGCCGGGATACCGAAGGAGGCCGCCAGGGCGACGAAGTCCGGGCGGGTGAGCTCGGTCGCGGTGGGCCGGCCGTACGCGTCGGTCATGTACTCGCGCAGGATGCCGTAGCCGCCGTCGTCCACGATCAGCCAGGTCACGTCCAGCTCGTGCTGCTTCGCGGTGGCCAGTTCGGCGAGGGAGTACATCGCGCCGCCGTCCCCGGAGACCGCCAGTACCGGGGTCCCCGGTTCGGCCACGCAGGCGCCCAGCGCCGCCGGGAAGGCGTAGCCCAGCCCGCCCGCGCCCTGCGCCGAGTGCATGGTGTTGGGGTGCCGCGCGTCGAAGGCCGACCAGGCCCAGTACGACAGGATCGTCATGTCCCAGAAGGACGGGGAGCGGGGCGGCAGCGCCGACCGGATCGAGGTCAGGAGCTGCTGCTCCAGGCCCTGCTCCTGGCCGAGGCCCTGGGAGGCCAGCCGGGCCGCGATCTCGGCGAGGACCAGCCGGACCCGCTCCGGCGCGTACGGGTCCTCGCGCTCCCCGGCCGTCTCCAGCAGCGCCTGCAGGGCGAGCCGCGCATCGGCGTGGATGCCCAGCGCGGGATGGTTGGACTCCAGCTTGCCGAGGTCCGCCTCGATCTGGATCACCCGGCCGCCGGGGAAGAAGGTGTGGTAGTTCGAGGACAGTTCGCCCAGGCCCGAGCCGACCACCAGCAGGACGTCCGCGTCCTCCAGGAAGTCCGTCATATGGCGGTCCTCCAGCCAGGACTGGAGAGACAGCGGGTGGGTCCACGGGAAGGCGCCCTTGCCGCCGAAGGTGGTCACCACCGGGGCGCTGAGACGCTCCGCGAGCTGTTTCAGCTTGCCCGCCGCGTCGGAGCGGATGACCCCGCCGCCCGCGATGATCACCGGCCGGGCCGCCGTCTCCAGCCAGTGCGCGGCCAGCGCGGTCAGCTCGGGCCGCGGGGCGAGCTCGTGCGGGGTCGCGTCCCCGACCGTGACCTGTGGGAGCACCGTCTCCGCGCGGAGCACGTCCTCGGGGATCTCCACCCAGACCGGACCGTGCGGGGCGGTGAGCGCGGACTCCCAGGCCTCGGCGATCACCGACGGGATCTGGGACTGGGTCCGGGCGATGTGGACCGATTTCACCACCTCGCGGAAGGAGGCCGACTGGTCCCGCAGCTCGTGCAGATGGCCGCGCCGGCCGCCGCCCAGGCCCGCCACCGGCACCTGGGAGGAGATGGCCAGTACGGGCGCGGAGGCGGCAGCCGCCTCCGCCAGGGCCGGCAGGGCGGTCAGTGCGCCCGGCCCGGTGGACAGCAGCAGCGGGGTCGCCTCGCCGGTCAGCCGCCCGTATGCATCGGCCGCGAAGGCGGCGTTGTTCTCCACCCGCAGGGTGATCAGGCGCAGGTCGGAGCGGCCGACGGCGTCGAAGAGGGCGAGCGCATGCTGCCCGGGGATGCCGAACGCGGTGGTCGTGCCCAGGCCGCGCAGCGTTTCCACGACCAGGTCTCCGCCGGTCCGGCCGGGCGGCGGCGCGAGCGCTGCCGCCCGCTGGGCCTCGGTGGGACGGAGTACCAGGTCGTGGTCGTGCGTCACGTGCGCTTACTCGCCCTTCGGGTTCGCCTTCGCCGCCGCGATCTGCCGCGACATGATCGTCGTCAGCTCGTACGCGGTGTGGGAGGCCGCGACCGAGGTGATCTCGGCGTGATCGTACGCCGGGGCGACCTCGACCACGTCCGCGGAGACCAGGTTGCAGGAGGAAAGACCGCGGATGATCTCCAGCAGCTCGCGGGAGGTCATGCCGCCCGCCTCCGGCGTGCCGGTGCCGGGCGCGTGGGCCGGGTCGAGCACGTCGATGTCGATGGAGATGTACAGCGGACGGTCGCCGATGCGCTGGCGCAGCTGGTCGGCGACCTCGTCGGCGCCACGGCGGTAGACGTCCGCGGAGGTCACGATGCCGAAGCCCATCTTGGCGTCGTCGTCGAGGTCCTGCTTGCCGTACAGCGGGCCGCGGGTGCCGACGTGGGACAGCGCCTCGGTGTCGAGGATGCCCTCCTCCACGGCGCGGCGGAACGGGGTGCCGTGGGTGTACTCGGCGCCGAAGTAGGTGTCCCAGGTGTCCAGGTGCGCGTCGAAGTGCAGCAGGGCCACCGGGCCGTGCTTCTTCGCGACCGAGCGGAGCAGGGGCAGCGCGATGGTGTGGTCGCCGCCGAGGGTCATCAGGCGGGAGCCGGCGTTCAGCAGGTCGTCGGCGGCGGCCTCGACCGTCTCGACCGCCTCGTTGATGTTGAAGGGGTTCACGGCGATGTCGCCGGCGTCCGCGACCTGCGCGAGGGCGAAGGGGGAGGCGTCCTGGGCCGGGTTGTACGGGCGCAGCAGACGGGAGGCCTCGCGGATGGCGTTGCCGCCGAAGCGGGCGCCGGGGCGGTAGGAGACGCCGGAGTCGAAGGGCACGCCGACGACGGCGACGTCGGCGGAGCCGACCTCGTCCAGTCGGGGCAGCCGGGCGAAGGTGGCCGGCCCGGCGTACCGCGGGATGCGGGAGGAATCGACGGGGCCGCGCGGCTGCGTGCTCATGGGGTGCCTTCCTGACGGTGCTGCGGTGGTGCGGTGCTTCGAGCGTAAGCGGCGCGCAGCCGGGCGCGAAGTGTAGGTTTTATCCATGGCGCAGCCCTGATATGTGCGGAGCATCCATGCAGACCTCTCCCGGCTCTCACGGAGCGGCAGCCCCGGCCGCACCGCCGACGCCCGCCGTGGGGCTGGCCGCGCTGCTCGGCGAGCGGGAGCTGGGGCTGCGGCTGGTCGCCGGGCCGCCGGAGGCCGCGGTGCACGGCGTACACGCCTCCGAGATGGCCGACCCGACCCCGTACCTGCTGGGCGGCGAACTGCTACTGACGGCGGGCGCCTGGACCGGGGACCCGGCCGCGTACGTGGCCCGGCTCGCCGGGTCCGGGGTCGCAGCCCTCGGCTTCGGCGTGACCCCGGTGCACGAGCGGGTCCCGGAGGCGCTGCTCACCGCCTGCGCGAAGGCCGCGCTGCCCCTGGTGGAGGTGGAGCCGGGTACTCCGTTCACGGCGGTCGCCCGCACGGTGTGGCGGCTGATGGCGGAGTCCCGTACCCGCGAACTGCGCCGGGTGACCACCGCCCAGCAGTCCCTGGCCGCCGCCGCGTCCCGCCCGGACCCGGTCCCGGCGGTACTGACCCGGCTGGCGGCGGCCCTGGACGGCCACGTCGAACTCCTGCCGGGCGGGGCCCGCCCGGTGGGCTCGTCGGAGCGGATGCCGCCGCCGGAGGTCCGTACGGCCCTGGCGGCGCTCGCCGCACGGGTGGGCGGCGCGGGCCCGGCGACGGCCACGGACACCACGGCGGGCTGGCACCTCTCCGCGTACGCGCTCACCCGCCGCCCGGAAGGACCGGAACCGCCCACCGCCGCCGTACTGGGGGTGGCGGTGCCCGGGGCGCGCGGGGCCGGGGACCACACCATCGCGTCCGTCGCCGCCGTACTGCTCAGCCTGCTCACCGCCGAGCGGCCCGCCACGCCCGGACCGGAGGCCGCCGCCCTGACGCGGGTGCTGCTCGGCGACCCGGGGGCGGGAGCCGGCGCGCTGCCCGGGCCGGGCCCCTGGACCGTTGTCCACGCCACCGGTACGGGCGACCCGGCGGCGCTCGCCGCGGCCCTCGGGACCGGGCTCGCGGCGCCGGGCGCGCCCGGAACCCCCGGCGCGCCCGGCCCCGTACGCCTGATCACCGCCCGGGACCCGGCCCCGCAGCCGGGCTGGCGGCTCGGGGTCAGCGCGCCCGCCGGCGCCGACGGGCTGGTCTCGGCGGACGCCCAGGCCGCCGGCGCGCTGCGCAGGGCCGAGGCGGCCCGGGCCCCGCTGGTCCGCCACCAGGAAGGGGGTCTGGCCTCCCTGGTCCCGCCCGCGGAGGCCGCGGCCCACGCCCGCGCCCTGCTGGCCCCGCTCAGCCCGGCGCAGGCCGACACGCTGCGGGCCTGGCTGGCCCATCACGGCAGCTGGGACCGGACCGCGACCGCCCTCGGAATCCACCGCAACACCGTCCGCCAGCGCGTGGCACGCTGCGCCGTCCTGCTGGGCCGGGACCTGGACGACCCGGACGTCCGGATGGAGCTGTGGTTCGCCCTGCGTCAGTAGCTCAGAACGTCCGCTCGGTACGCCAGGTGGCCTGGCTGGAGGGGTTGTTCAGATCGAAGGTGGTGCCGGAGAGCCGCCGGTCGGGGCCGCGGACGCCGGTGTACCGGCCGACGGGGCCGTGGTTCCATTCCACGATGAAGTAGATGTCGTTGCCGTTCACGTTGCCTTCCCGCAGGGTCCCCACCGTGTTGCCGGAGGAGACGGAGCCGAAGAGGTTCCCGTTGGCGTCCTGACGGAAGTTCACGCGCACGGTCGCGTTGGACTGGTAGACGTACCACTCCCCGCTCGCGTTGAACGCGGGCGCGAGGACCGCGTGCGCTGCGTTCGGAGCGGCGGCGCCGTTCGCCGGGGCGGCGAGGCCGCCGCCGGCGAGGGTGAGGAGCAGGGCGGCGGCGGTCGTGGTGAGGAACCTGCGGGTGCGGCTTGTACGGAACATGGGCCCTCCAGGGGCGTCCAGGACGATCGACCCCGTTGCACGATGCACGGGTGTCTCGCGCCGGGCCTACCCACGCGAAGCGTGCCGGAGCCGTTGATTCACCCGAATGGCCCGTTCACGCGGTCGGCCCGGCTCACCGCGATCCGGTGCACGTCGCGCAGCGCCTCGGCCATCCGTCCGGCCAGGAAGTGGAGTTGGTCGCGGGTGATGCGCTGGTCGGTGAGCATGTCCTCGGCGTGCTCGATGAGGCTCGCGGCCATGCCGAGCTGTACGAGCTCGATCTTGTCGGCGTACCGGGAGAGGAACCCGGCCCCGTCCCCGACGAGATAGCAGGGCTTCCCGTCCGTCCCGACCCAGGGCAACAGCCTGCCGATTCCGTCCATGCTCCGGCTCCACTTCTCCGTGTGTAGCGATCCGCTCACACAGTGAGACGGGCCGGAGTAGGCTCGCCAGGGGGCAGGGCGTGACCACACTTCCGTCACAGGGGAGTTGACGCATGGGCAGCATCTACGGCGACTGGCTGAGGACCCAGCGGAAGGCGGCGGGCCTGACGCAGCAGGACCTGGCGGACGCGGCGATCATGACGCGGACGCACATCGCCCACATCGAGGGCGGACGCAGAGTCCCGTCTCAGGAGGACGCCAGGCGCCTGGACCAGGCCCTGAACACGGGAAACGTGCTGAGCAGTTTCCTTCCGCAGGACGACGACACGGTCGCGAACTACTTCGAGCCCGCCCGCCAGCTGGAGCAGCAGGCCATCGAGATCCACGAGTTCGCGCTGTCGTACGTACCCGGCATCCTCCAGACGGAGAGCTACGCACGTGCGGTGATCGGTGGGGGGTATCCCCCAAAGAGTGACGAGGAGCGTGACCGGCACGTCGTCACGCGGCTTGAGCGGTCCAAAATCCTTGACGATCCAGTGACGCCCGTCGTGTGGGCGCTGCTGGATGAGGCGGTGCTGCGGCGCCCGTTCGGCGGACCTGAGGTCATGGCCAGTCAGATCGGGCACATCCTGGCGCTGACCGAGAACGGGCGGATCCGAACGCATGTGATGCCGCTCGGCCTCGGCGGGTACCCGCTTCTTGACGGCATGCTGTCGCTCATGTGGTTCGAGGACCAGCCGCCTGCCGCGTACAGCGAGGGGGTGTCCATCGGCAGGGTGCACGATTCTCCGCACCTGGTCCGGCAGTTGCAGGCCAGATACGCTCTGGCCCTGGGCGATGCGCTCCCGCAGAGGGAGTCCTTGGCCCTCATGAGGACGATCGCGAAGGAATACGAGCAGCATGAATGAGCACACCGTCATGGACGCCGCATCGCTGACCGGCTGGCGCAAGTCCTCCTACAGCAACAGTGAATCCGGCAGCTGCGTCGAGGTCCGGGACGGCCACACCGCCGCCGTGCCCGTCCGGGACTCCAAGAACCCGCACGGGCCCGCCCTCCTCATCCCCGCCGCCGCGTGGACGGCCTTCGTCAAGGCCCTGTGACGCCGTCACCCAGCAGCCGCTTGCTCTCCCGTTCCACCGCGACCCGCCCGTATTTGTTGACCAGGGCGAGGTAGAACAGCCCCGGCGCGGTCGGCGACCACAGGCCCGCCCGCTCGGGGTCGAAGATGAAGCGGATCACCGGCTCGATCTCGAAGTCCACGAGCTCGTGCCGGTCGTGCTCCCACTTGTCGGAGACCCCGCGCGAGCGCCGTTCCACGAACTCGCGCGAGGTCACCCGGCGCAGCCGGGCCAGGAACAGCGCGCCCCACTGGTGGGTGCTCTTGTCGATGGTCAGCGCCAGCATGCTCAGCCGGTACTCGTCCGTGCTCAGCGCCAGCTCCTCGCTGAGCCCGCGACGCGCCACGTTGAAGATGTTGGGCGCCTGGCGGGCGGAGTTGTCGACCACCCGGGACAGCGCCTCGTTGGCCGAGGAGTTCCACGTCCCCGGGTGCGATCCCACCATCTGGCTGCGCCGCGACACGATCAGCTTCTCGTCGCGCGTGATCACCGCGACGTTCGTACCGAACGACGAACTCATGAACGGCTCGACGTCGAGCGGGTCCTCGTACGGGTCGATGTACCGGCTCTTGGGCGTGCTGCCGTCCCGGAACTGCCGGTCGAGCTGCTGGGTGGCAAGGAAGGTGTAGTAGTCGGAGTTCTGGAACTGAATGTAGATCTCCGGGGATTCGGTCTCGGCGACCCGCCCGATCGTGATCCGTTCGACGGCGTAGTTGAGGCCGTTCCAGAAGTACGGCTTGCCCGCCGCCTTCAGGCCGTCCTGTTCCGCCGCGATCTCGTCGCGCCACTCGGCGAGCTCCTCCGGCAGCTCCACGCCCTCGTCCACGGCCCTGACGTGCAGCGAGGTCTCGGGGATGGTGCTCTCCCCGTCCCCTTCCACGATGAGCAGATCGGTCCGCATCGGGCCCCAGGTGAACGGTTCCCAGGAGGCGCTCGCCCCGGGCGCCGGCACCGCTGCGGCGGTACCGGCCGGCGTGGTGGGCACCGGGGCGGGAGCGACCGCGCCGGCCCGGTTGCGTACGAGGGCCAGCTGGCCGCCCAGCGCGTGGTTGTGCCGGTCGGGCAGGGGGAAGCCCTTGGCGACCAGGTCGCGGCTGACCCGGTGGAAGATCGTGTCCATGTCGAGCACCCCGGCGGCGCCCTCGACTCCCGTCTCCAGGGTGCGGATGAGTTCCCCGGTGAACGCGGTGTAGTCGGCGTCCGCCGGTGCCTTCGCGAGGGGCCGGCTCGGGCTGGTGGCGGCCCACACCACCGTCCCCTGCACGTCGGTGTTGACCGATCCCATCACGCTCGCCGTGGCCTCGCTGGCGGCGCGCCCGCTGTAGCAGCAGTCGAGGATGATGATCCGCTGGGCGGCCTGGGCCTGGCCCATCAGGACGGCACGGCGCACCCACTCGTAGTGGACGGCGTTGTACCGCTCGGAGCCGGGGCGGTGCCGGGTGCCGGTGAGGCCGAGGTAGAGGCCGTCCTCGTCGGCGAAGCCGTGGCCGGCGTAGTAGAAGATCAGCGTGTCGGTGGCCCGGTCGGCGGCCGATTCCAGGGCGGCCATCGCCTCGTCGGCGTTGCCCGGGTCGCGTACCACCTGGCAGTGCTCGGGCGGCAGGCCGAGGTGGTCGGGGCTGAGCAGGATGCGGTGCAGCGCCCGGAGGTTCCCGTCCACCGATTCCAGGGCCGGGTGGTGGTCGTACCGGGAGAGGCCGACCAGTACCGCGCGCGAGCGCTCGACGTCGGGAAGCCTGGAGCTCACCGGCGGGCCTCCCCCGCGTCGGCTCCTTCGCCGGCTTCATCC